>CAZOLV010000032.1:0-47248 GCA_964580725.1 uncultured Anaerolineae bacterium
AGGAAATAGGAGAGAGGAAATAGGAGAGAGGAGAGAGGAAATAGGAAATAGGAGAGAGGAGAGAGGAGAGAGGAAAGAGGCGAGGGGAGGGAGTGAGATGGGAGCTGGGGGTGTGAAGCGGGAGATGGGGCGGCAGGAGAGGGTGATGGGGCGGGGAGAGTTTTTGGCGGAGGTGATGGGGTATAAGCGGGAGGAGTTGGCGCGGCTGAGACGGGAGATGCCGTTTTCTGATGTGCGGGCGCTGGCGGCGACGGCGCCGGCGGTGCGTGATTTTGCGAGTGCGCTACGACAACCGGCTGTGGGGTCGCTGCAACAACCGGCTGCGGGGTCGCTGCAACAACCGGCTGTGGGGTCGCTGCAACAACCAGCGCGGCCGCAGGAAGTGCGGTTGATTGCGGAGGTGAAGCGGGCTTCTCCTTCGAAGGGGCTACTGTGCCGGGATTTCGAGCCGCGACGGCTGGCTGCGGTGTATGAGGCGGGGGGCGCCGCGGCGATTTCGGTGCTGACGGACGCCCGCTTCTTTCAGGGGGATTTGGCGCACCTGGCCGAGGTGCGAGAGCAGTTGAGCGCAGCGGATGCGCCGCCGGTGCTGCGTAAGGATTTCATTTTCGATCCCTATCAGGTGTGGGCGGCGCGGGCGGCAGGCGCCGATGCGGTGCTGTTGATCGTGGCGGCGCTGAGCGATCATGCGTTGCGTGATTTGCTGGCGGAGACGCGCCGCCTGCACATGGAGGCGCTGGTCGAGGTTCACGACGAGCAGGAGACGCAGCGGGCACTGGCGGCCGGGGCGCGCATCATTGGTATCAACAACCGTGACCTGCGGACGTTCGAGGTGGACCTGACGACGACCGAGCGCCTGCGGCCGCTCATTCCGCCCGATGTGATTGTGGCGGCGGAGAGTGGCATTCGTACCCCGGACGATGTTCGACGCCTGCGGGCGTTGGAGGTGGATGCGATGTTGGTGGGCGAAACGTTGGTGCGGGCTGCGCCCGATACCCGCCTGACGCGTGTGCGTGAATTGGTCGCAGCGGGAAGGGCGGGGACGTGATGACGGGAACATTGCTCAATGTGGCGACAGTCATCGTTGGCAGCGGGTTGGGGGCGCTCTTGGGCAACCGTTTGCCCGACAAGACGCGGGAAACGGTGTTGGCCGGTTTGGGGCTGATGACCTGCGTGGTGGGGATCAGTATGGCGTTGCAGACGCGCAATGTGCTGATTCCGATGTTCAGCGTGCTGTTGGGCGGTGTGCTCGGCGAGACGGCGCGGCTGGAAGATCATCTGGAGGCGCTTGGACGCTGGTTGGAGCGCCGCGTGGGCGCCAGGTTGAGCGGGGGACAGCGCAGCGTGACGCGCGCATTCGTGACTGCCAGCCTGGTCTTCTGCATCGGCCCGATGACGATCCTCGGTTCGATCCAGGATGGGCTGACGGGGGACATCCAGCTATTAACGGTCAAATCGCTCCTGGATGGCTTTGCGTCGTTGGCCTTTGCGGCGACGTTGGGGCCGGGCGTCGTGCTCTCGGCGCTGACGGTGTTGGTGGTGCAGGGCAGCATCACGCTGGCGACTGCTTTTCTCGGCTCGGCGTTGGGGGATGTGACGCGCCAAACGCCGTGGGTGATCGAAATGACGGCGACCGGCGGTGTGCTGGTGTTGGGTATCTGCTTGCTGCTGCTCGATTTGCGCCGCGTGCGGGTTGGTAATCTGATGCCGGCGGTGTTCCTGGCGCCGCTGATTGTGGTCGCGTTGGAGATGTTCGGGGTTGGTTTGTAACGATCAACGAATGACAACGAATAATAACGCGTGATAACGGATCGGGCCAACGAATGGGGGAGCGAATGGGAACGGTGCGAGTGAAGATTTGCGGGTTGACGAATGTGGAGGATGCGTTGGCGGCGGCGGAGGCGGGAGCCGATTTGTTGGGGTTCGTTTTTTATCAACCGTCGCCGCGCAATGTCAGGCCGGAGCAGGCGGCGGAGATCATGACGGCGGTGCGCGCCGACGCTGAAAGACGGGGCGCACCGCCGCCGCGCATGACCGGTCTGTTCGTGGATGCGCCGCTGGCCGTGATCGAGGCGACGCGGAGACTGTGCGATTTCGATTTGATTCAGATGCACGGAGACGAGCCGCCCCATCTGCTCGAACAACTGCGCCCGCGCGCGTTCAAGGCGCTGCGACCGACGTCGTTGGAGGAGGCGACGATCGAGGCGGAGTGGTACGCTGATCTGGGGCCGGCCGAGGGGCCGCAGTTGCTACTGGATGCCTTCCACCCCCATCTATACGGCGGGGCCGGTCAACTGGGCGATTGGACGCTGGCGGCGGCGCTGACGCCACGCTACCGCATCCTGCTGGCGGGTGGGTTGAACCCGGAGAACGTGCGCCAGGCGGTGCGCCAGACGCATCCGTGGGGCGTGGATGTGAGCAGCGGCGTGGAGCGCACGCCCGGCCGTAAAGATCATGACAAGATGCGCCGTTTCATTGCCGAGGCCCGTCTCTGAGGCCAGGCCCGGCTTTCTGCAAAAACAACTTTGCCAGGCAGGAGAACCATGACGACGATTGCTTCGAACTTCAAACCCAATGCGGCGCGCCAGGGGTGGCAGGTGCGCGCCAGCCGCTACCTGTATCAGAGTCACTGGTACAACGTGCGCCAGGACGAGATTCGCCTGCCGGGCGGCCAGGATATCACGTTCACGCAGGTCGAACATCCCGGTTTTGCTTCGGTAGTGCCGGTGACGAGCGATGGCCAGATCGTGTTGATTCGCTCTTACCGCTATACGGTGGATGAGTGGGTGTGGGAAATTCCGGCGGGCGGCCTGGGAAACAAGGAAGGGCTGACGCCGCTGCAGGTGGCGCAGGAGGAGCTGGCCGAAGAGGTGGGCGGCGTGGCACAGGATTGGCGTGCGTTGGGCAGTTTCTATGCGGGTATCGGGTCGAGCAATATGCGCGCCCATTTCTTCCTGGCGACGGGGGTGCAGTTGAACGGAATGCAGCATCTGGACAATACGGAGATCATCGAGACGCATCTGCTGCCGGCGGCAGAGGCGCTGCACATGGCGCGCAGCGGTGCAATGCAGGATGGGCAGAGCGCGCTGGCGCTGCTGCTGGCCGAGCCATTTCTGATGTGACAGGAGGCGCGATGAGCGATCACAAGACGCCAGCGAAGGTTGGCAGCGTAACGTCAACGCCCGTGTACCCCGATGCGGCGGGGCGTTTTGGCCCCTATGGCGGCAAGTTCGTTCCCGAAACGCTGATGCCGGCGCTGGATGAACTGGAGGCGGCCTATCTGGCGGCGCTGGCCGATCCGGCCTTCACCGCTGAACTCGATCATCTGCTGGCAACCTATGTGGGCCGGCCAACGCCGCTGACGCATGCCCGCCGCTTGAGCCAGCACCTGGGCGGGGCGCAAATTTACCTGAAGCGTGAGGACCTGGCGCATTCGGGTGCGCATAAGATCAACAATGCCCTGGGACAGGCGCTATTGGCCCGGCGCATGGGTAAGCGGCGCGTGGTGGCCGAGACGGGCGCTGGTCAGCATGGTGTGGCGTCGGCGACTGTCTGTGCATTGCTCGGTCTGGAGTGTGTTGTCTACATGGGGGTTGTGGATATGGCCCGCCAGCAGCCCAACGTTCTGCGCATGCAGCTCTTAGGAGCTGAGGTGCGCCCGGTGACCAGCGGCAGCCAGACGCTCAAGGATGCGATCACGGAGGCGATTCGCGACTGGGTGACCAATGTGCGTAATACGCACTATCTGCTTGGTTCGGCGCTGGGGCCGCATCCCTATCCGCGCATGGTGCGCGATTTTCAACGCATCATCGGTGTGGAGGCGAAACGGCAGATTCTGGAGCAGGCCGGGCGCTTGCCCGATGTGATCGTGGCTTGCGTCGGCGGCGGCTCCAATGCGATCGGCATCTTTCATCCGTTCCTGTCAGACGAGGATGTGCTGCTGATCGGGGTCGAGGCGGGAGGACGCGGGATCGCCAGCGGCGATCATGCGGCCCGCTTTGGCGATCCGGTCAAGGGACGGTTGGGGGTGCTGCACGGCACGCGCACGTTTGTGTTACAGGATGCAGATGGCCAGATCAGCCTGACCCATTCGATTTCGGCGGGGCTGGACTATGCGGCGATTGGGCCGGAGCACGCGTGGCTGCGCGATCAGGAGCGGGTTGGCTACACGTTTGCGACCGATGAACAGGCGCTGGCGGGGTTCAAGGCGTTGTGTCGCTCTGAGGGGATCATTCCGGCGCTGGAGAGCGCCCATGCCATCGCTCATGTGTTGGATTTGGCGCCGAAGATGCGCCCGGATCAGATTGTGTTGGTGAATGTGAGTGGGCGGGGGGATAAGGATTTGGGGACGTATCTTCTCAATAATCCGGGGTAAGAACCTGTCAGGTCTCCCCCACCAGGAGGGGGGAGAGGAGAAAGTCAGGGATGAGAGGGGAGAGGTGAAAGTCAGGGATGAGGGGGGAGAGGAAAAAGTCAGGGATGAGAGGGGAGAGGTGAAAGTCAGGGATGAGAGGGGAGAGGTGAAAGTCAGGGATGAGGGGGGAGAGGTGAAAGTCAGGGATGAGGGGGACGAGGTGAAGGGGGTGGAGCGGTTGCGGGGGGTGTTCGAGGCGGCGCGGAGGGAGGGCCGGGCGGTTTTTATGCCGTATGTGGTGATCGGCTACCCTGACGTGGAGACGTCGTTGGCGCTGGTGGAGGCGTTGGCGGGGACCGGGGCCGACCTGTTCGAGTTGGGGATGTCGTTTTCTGATCCGCTGGCCGATGGGCCGGTGATTCAGCGGGCGACGCAACAGGCGTTGGCGCAGGGGGTCAATACGGCGACTTGCCTGGCGGCGGCGCGGACGTTGCGGGCGCGCGGGGTGAAGGCGGGCTTCAACCTGATGGGCTATTTCAATCCGATCCTGGCCTATGGCGTCGAGCGGTTTTGTGCGGACGCAGCAGGGGCGGGGGTGGATGGGGTGATTGTGCCTGACCTGCCGCCGGAGGAGAGCGACGAATTGGCCGACGCCTGTCGGCGCCACGGGTTGGCGCTGATCCACTTTCTGGCGCCGACGAGCACCGCGGCGCGCATCGAGCTGACGGTGCAACGGGCGGCAGGATTTCTCTACCTGGTCAGCCTGACGGGGGTCACGGGGGCGCGAGAGGCGTTGCCGGACGATCTGGCGGCCTTCGTGCAGCGCGTGCGTATGCTGACGGCGACGCCGCTGGCGGTTGGCTTTGGCATCTCGAACCCGGTGCAGGCGCATGCGGTGGCGCAGGTGGCCGATGGGGTCATCGTTGGCACGGCGCTCGTCAGCCGGGCGGGCGGCCCCGATCCGGTGACTGCGGTGAAGGAGTTTGGCCAGGCGCTGGCCGCTGCGCTGCACCGCCGCTGATGGAAACGAGCGTCAGTCCTCTTGCCGGTGAATGCTATGCTGTGCCGTGAAGCCTTCGGGGTAACGACGTCGTAGTTTGGCGATGTTCGTCTCGGCTACCTCGTGCAGCTCGACGCCAATCTCGCTGGCCAACACCGCCAGGTACCAGAGCACGTCGCCCATCTCCTTGACCAGGGCGTCGTGGTTGAGTTCATGCCCGTGGAAGAGATGCTTCTTGATGCTTTCGGCGATCTCGCCGGCCTCGCCGGTCAGGCCCAAGGCCCAGTTGGCCAGCCGTTCATTGTGCGTTCGCTGCCCTGCTGCTGTGGCTGTGCGCAGGGCTGCCTGCTGATATGCGTCGAAGTCCCAACCCATGATCCTGTTCGATCCTCTGTTTTGAATTGCTGATTCACGCTGCGGCAACGGGCGCCGGGTCAGCCTGGCAGGATGGCGGCATAAATGGCGCCAAACACCAGGAAGGGGCCGTAGGGCAGCGCCCGCCCCGGTTTGTAACGGCGCTGGATGATCTGCCAGCCGATGTTCATCAGCGCCGCCAGGGCGCCCAACGCGACGGTGGCGGTCAGCGCTTGCATCACCCCAGGGTAGCCGGTGATCAGTCCGACCAGACCGGCCAGCTTGACATCGCCCATGCCCAGACCAGGCCCGGTGCCGGCGCGCAGAACGGCGGCAAAGAGCAGGCCAGCCACAAAGAAGACCAGAAAAATCGCCAGCGCCACGCCGCCGCCGACCAGGGCGTTGCGCAGCGTTCCGGTGACGCCAGGGGCCAGGCGCGGGCCGTAACCGGCGACCGCCGCCAGCGCGGCGATCAGGTACATTGGATAGACGATCAGGTTGGGGATGCGTAGCTGGTCCATGTCAATGGCGATGATCAGGACGCCGGCGGTCAGGTAGAACGCTTCGAGGGCCAGGCGAGGGTTCCAGCCGTTGGCGAGCCATAAGAGCGACAGACCGCTGACCAACGCCAATTCGATGAAGGGTGCGCGCCAGGAGAGGCGACTGCCGCAGGCGGGGCAGCGTCCGCTCGACCGTATCCACGTGAGAAGGGCGCTCTGCAAAGAGATTAGGCGGCGCGCGGTGAGGGGGTGTCGGCAGTTGGGGCAGGCGCGCTGAAAGTTGGCGCGGCTCAGGTGGGGCCAAGCTTCGGCCAGGGCATCGGTGAGATTGGCCAGCAGGAGCCCAAGCAGGATCATCAGGATGAGACTGGGCATTCTTTCGACCTCGTGGCGCACGATTGAGATGCTTGACATTGTACGATGATACCGGTAGAATGGCAACTATTGGGGAGAGGAAGTAGGGGGGAGAGGAAGTAGGAAGTAGGGGGGAGAGGAAGTAGGGGGAGAGGAAGTAGGAAGTAGGGGGAGAGGAAGTAGGAAGTAGGGGGAGAGGAAGTAGGGGGAGAGGAAGTAGGAGGAGAGGAAGTAGGAAGTAGGGGGAGAGGAAGTAGGAAGTAGGGGGGAGAGGTGATGGGTGGGGATTGAGGAGAGAGGAGTGAGGGGAGTGCGGGCGCCGGATTATCGGGATCGCGTTGGGGTGTTTTTGTGGGTGATGTTGGCGATGTTGGCGGTGGAGTTGTTGTTGGAGCTGCCGGCGCGCCGGTTGACGTGGATGATTTTCGGGACGCCGCTGAGCGTGGATGTGAGCAGCGCGACGCTGCTGGCAATTCCGCTGCTTGTGCTGGCGGCGAGTGGGGTCGAGGCGATTGTGGGCGCTCATCCGCGGGCGGCGGCGGGAGATTTGCCCCACCGTTGGGTACTGTGGTCGCTGCCCTGTGCGGCGGCGTTGGTTGCAGCGCAACTGCTGCCGGCCATCGAGGCGCGCTTGACCTGGCTGGCGGGTCTGGTGGCGGCCGGTCTGCTGCTGGCGCTGATTGCGACGATGATCTATCATTCGCTCGATGAGGACGACCGCCTGTATCGCCGGGCGCGTGTGACGCTCAACCTGATCGTTTATGCCGTTGTTTTCCTGCTCTTCTACAGCCTCTTCCAGGCGCGTGTGCGCACGGTGTTTTCGGGAACGCTGACGGCCTTCGTCAGCACGCTGTTGGCGATCGAACTGCTGCGCAACTCGGCGCAGTCATTGCGCCAGGCGCTGACGTTCGGCCTGCTCTGCGGGCTGCTGCTCGGTCAGGCCGCCTGGGCGCTGAACTACACGCAACTGCCCGGTCTACATCTCGCTTCGACGATGCTGCTCTTCTTCTATGTCCTGGTTGGCCTGGCGCAACAGGGCGTGGCCGGGGTTTGGCGCCGCGCCGTTGTCCTGGAAATCACCGGAATCGGCCTGGCCGGCGTCGCTGCGATCTGGCTGCTGGCGTCGCGCTGACGGCGCGGCTGCGCCCAGGGCCGGCCGGCGATCTGACAGTTACCGCACACGCATCTCCTCGACGCGACGCAGCAGCCGCTCCGGCTGGTTGCGCCAATCTATCCACGCCGTTTCGCCTGTACACAACGCTTGCATCGTTTGGGCCAGGGTCGTATTGACGGGAGTGCGCACGCCGGTGTTGGCCGCCGCCACGGCGCCGTTGAGGAAAGACGCTTCGCTGCGCCCCTTGCCGCTGGCCAGATCGAGATAGAGGGACGGCGGTTTGCCGCCGCGGCCGCCCGCCACGAACGGCCCTAAGACGCGGCGCACCAGGGTCGTGGGAAAAGTGCGGATGAGCGGCGCCAGCCAGGAAAACGGGTAGTTGCCCAGGGTCACCGGGCGAATGTCCTGCGCTGCCATCACCGCCAGCGTCTCGCGCCAGGCCTCGATCTCCAGGTTGGCCAGGCGCGCATCGGCCATCAACTGCGCCGGCGTCCAGCCCAAGATGGCACAGGCGGCATTGGCCAGTTGATTCATCAACAGCTTCGTCCACTTTAGCGCCCGGTAATCGCCATAGACGCGGGCCGGCCAGCCGGCCTGGCTGAACATCACCGCCAGCGAAAGAGGGGCAAAGGCCGGCTGACTCGGCGTCAGCGCCGCCAGCCCGATGCGGCCGCGCCGCGTGATCTCGATCACCCCCGGCTCGATGATCGTCGCCGGGGTGGTGATGGCCCCGGCCAGGATGCGCCCAGCGCCAAACGCCTGCGCCAGCATCTCCTCGTTGCCCACGCCGTTTTGCAGCGTCAGCACGGGGGGCAGTTCGGCTTGCCAGGCGCACAGGTCTGAGATCACTTGGGCCGTGTCGTAGGCCTTGACGGCAACGATGATTAGATCGAAGCGGGCGTCCATTGCTGGCGCTTCTGCCAACGAGGCAATCACGCGCAGCGGTGGCAGCGCCGGGCCGGTGTGCGCGACGGACACAGCCGGGATCAGTTCGGCGCGCCCGGCATGGCGCAGGGTCAGGCCACGCGCCTGCATGGCGGCGGCCGCGGCCGGACGGCTGAGCAGGGTGACGTGACATCCGGTTTGGGCCAGGCGGGCGCTCACCAGGCAGCCGATGGCGCCGGCGCCCACGATCAGCACATTCATGACGACTCGATTTCCTTTCTGCCGTTCCGGTCTACCGGCGGGGCGTACGCTAGATTGGCGCAAACAGGCATGGCCGGGTACAATTGCGCCTGGCCGCAGGGAAGACAATGACAGCAAAACCGGTATGACGACACTGATTCTCGGCATCGAAACATCGTGCGACGAAACCGCAGCGGCGGTTGTGGCCGACGGCCAGCAGATTCTGGCCAATGTCGTCGCCACGCAGAGCGATCTGCATCGTCGTTACGGGGGAGTTTTTCCCGAACTGGCCTCGCGCCAGCACATCTTGACCATCACCCCGGTCGTGCAGCAGGCGCTAGCGCAGGCGCAAGTGGGTTGGCCGGAGATCGGCGCGATTGCGGCGACGTTCGGCCCTGGCCTGGCTGGCTCACTGCTGATCGGGGTCAATGCGGCCAAGGGGTTGGCGTGGGCGCGCAATCTGCCGTTGGTCGGCGTCAACCACCTGGAAGGGCACATCTACTCGAACTGGCTGCGAGTTGGCGAGACGCCGCCGCCCGCCAAGTTTCCGGTGCTGGTGCTGATCGTCAGCGGTGGGCACACCGAGCTGATCCTGATGCACGCACATGGGCGCTACACCCGTCTGGGCGCAACGCTGGACGACGCCGCCGGCGAGGTCTTCGACAAGGCGGCTCGACTGCTTGGCCTGGAGTATCCGGGCGGGCCGGCCCTGCAGAAAGCGGCGGCGACTGGCAACCCGCACGCTTTCGACTTGCCGGTAGCGCTGCGGCACGATGCACAGCACCGCTACAACTTCAGTTTCAGCGGCTTGAAGACCGCCGTTTTGCGCCTGACCCAAAGCCTGGCGCAGGATGGGCAGGGCGCGCTGCCCGTGGCCGATCTGGCGGCCAGCTTTCAGGCGGCTGTGGCCGACGCCCTGACGACCAAGCTGCTGTACGCCATCGAAGATTTCAAGGTCGAACAGGTTTGCGTGTGCGGCGGTGTAGCGGCCAACGCCGAATTGCGCCGCCAACTCCAGGAACGTCTGCCCGTGCCGCACGCCATCCCGCCCATTTGGCTTTGCACCGACAATGCGGCGATGATTGCCAGCGCCGGTTTCCACCGTTTCCAGGCCGGTCAGCGCAGCGGTTGGGACCTGGACGTGCAACCCAATCTCAAGTTGACGTAAGAAAAAGAGATCATAGCGCCCGCAGCGCCGCCCGCATTGCCTCTTGCTCGTTCCACGGCGTCTCAGTCACGCCAAAGCACATCGAACGTTCATGCCCCTTGCCGCAGGCGATCACCACATCGCCGGGGCGCGCCAGGCGACAGGCGAAAGCCAACGCCTCGGCCCGGTCATCCACACGCCAGAACGCGCCGCGTGCGCCGCCCGCGGCGTCTTCGAAGCCGCCGGCGTCCAGGCAGCCGCGCGCAATCTCGGCGGAGATGTCGGTCACCGCTTCGGTGCGCGGATCTTCGGCGGTGATGATGGTGACATCGGCCAGGCGGGCGCTGATGTGACCCATCAGGTAGCGTTTGGCGCGATCACGCAGGCCGGCCGAGCCGAAAACAGTGATCAAGCGTCCCTGGGGGGCGACGAGGGGACGCACTGCGTCCAGGGCGCGCTGCAACGAAGCAGGGGAGTGGGCGAAGTCCACGATGGCGAGGAAGGGCTGACCTTCGACGATGCGCTCCATGCGACCAACAACGCCCTGAAAACTGGCGACGGCGGTTTGGATAGCCGTTGGCTCGATGCCGGCGGCCAGGACGGCGCCGGCGCTGGCTAGGATGTTGTAGAGGTTGAAATCGCCGATCAAACTGGTGACGAGCGGTGTGCGCAGATGGGCCGTAGAGAGGTTCAGGTCGCGAATGGCGTGACCAAGATCGAGGGTGAAGGTGGTGTGGCCGGGGGCGTGCTGGATGTCGGTGGCCTGGATGCCGCCGCCGCGCAGACCATAGGTCAGGCGGCGCACGTCCGTCCGGCCCCGGTTGAGGGCGGCGTCAAGCAGGGGGAAGCTGGCGTCCTCGATGTTGAGCACCGCCGATTTGGGTTGCCCCGGTTTGTCAATGGCGGCGCTGAGGTGTTGGAAGAGGATGGTCTTGGCGGCGGCGTAGTGTTCCCAATCGCCGTGATAGTCGAGATGCTCGTGGGTGATGTTGGTCACAACGGCGATATCGAACTCGCAGGCGTCGGCGCGGCGTTGATGCAGGCCGTGCGAAGTGGTTTCCAGAACGGCCAACTGGCAGCCGGCGGCGACCATCTGCGCCAGGTACTGTTGCATGTCGGGCGCGTCGGGGGTGGTGACGTGCAAACCGGTGTCGAGTTGGGTATCGCCGATTTCGGCCTGCACGGTGGTGATGAGGCCGGTTCGTCGCCCGGCGCTGCGCAGGATGTGTGCGATCAGGCTGCTAGTGGTGGTTTTGCCGTCGGTGCCGGTGATGCCGATGACGGTCAGTTGGCGCGCCGGGAAGTTGTGCCAGGCGGCGGCCAGCCAGGCCAATGCGCTGCGGCTGCTGGCCACCTGGAGATAAGGGATCGGCAGGCCGTCGGCCATGCCGAGATCGGCGGGCGGCTGTTCGCCAACAACAGCGGCGGCGCCTTGCGCCAACGCCTGGCCGATGTGCTGATGCCCATCTACAGCGACGCCGTGCACGGCGACGAAGAGAGCGCCAGGGGTTACGCGCCGCGAATCGGCGGTGATGAAGGCGATGTCAGGGTCGCCTGCGCCGAAACGGGTTGCGGAGAGATTCGAGATCAACTGACTGAGATGCACGCTATGCGCCTTGTGGTGATGACGAGTTGACGCCAGGCCGGCCCGGTGGTCGGCAGTTGCGGGGTGTTGCCCGCGCTAGATGAGAGATTGCAGCCATCCGGTGAGCCGGAACCAGTCGGTACCAAAGATGATTTGGCAGGCGAAGATGAGGAAGAGAAACAGGAAGAGCAGGCCGCAGCCGCAGCCGCTGCACGATGCGCCGCGACCGAAGCCGAAGTTCTTCTGCAGCCAGTCGAAGAGGGCGTCGAGCAGGAAGAGCTGAAGCAGTCCAGCCAGGCATCCTTGCCGGCGATCATCGAACATAAATGTCCTCCATTGTGGGTAGTAGCGCCGGATTCTGTCCGGCGCTATACCGTTGGGGGGATGGCGGTCGGAAGTGCACCAGGGGGCCGGTGGACGGTTCCGGTTGGGTAGGACGGGGGGCTGGACAGGACGGGGGCAAGATGAAATCGGACGTTATGCCGGGGTTTGTTCTTCGGACGGCTTTTTGGAGGAGAGACGACGGGGCGAGCTGATGCGGAGGCCGGTCCAGTTGCATTCGCTGCTGCGGCAGCGGTAGCGGCGCATGGGAAGGAACAGGCCGATCAGGCGGTCACCGGCGGCGCGGTGGATGCGATGCAGTTCGCTGCCGCACTTGGGGCAGGCCTTGTCCGACAGGCTGGGCAGGCGAATGATGCGCCTTCTGACGCGCCAGAACAGCAGACCAACGGCGAAAATGATCAGCACAATGCCGGTCAGGTCGGACATGGTACGGTTGGAGAGGAAGCTGATGAGCGCGTCAAGAGCCGAGGTGAGGCCGGCGATGAGCGCGCCGCCTGCTGTGCTGAGCCAACGCCATAGGGTCTGGCGGATACTGAGCCGCTCGACCAGGAGGAAGATGCCGGTCAGGATGACCAGGGCCAGGATCAACTCGACGCGGTATTCGCGCCAGATTCGTCGCATGATTCTTTCTGTTCCTGAGTTCGGAGGGGGGCGAAGTCTGGACGCACGGCGGGGAATGCGGCCCGACGATGGTTGTCTGAAGGGGCGCACTTGTGTGCGCCCCTCCGACCGATGCACCTACAACAGGGCGGCGAGCAAGGGGGTGACGGCGTCGGTAGCCCAGGCGATGAAGGGGCCGGGCATGATGCCGATGACCAGGGTCATGACAACGGCGATGGCGACGACCGCCTGAACGGGCCGCGCGACCTGGAAAGCGGGCCGGGTCGCTTGCGCTTCGAAGAACATGTAGCGCACGACGTTCAAGTAGTAGAAGGCGGCAATGGCGGCGTTGACCAGGGCGACGGCGGCGAGCACGAAGGCGCTGGTGCGAATGGCCGAGCCAAAGACGAAGAACTTGCCCATGAAGCCGGCGGTGGGGGGAATGCCGGCCAGTGAGAGCATGAAGATCAGCATGACAACGGCCAGGAAGGGCTGGCGTGTGATCAGGCCGGACCAATCTTTGAGTTCGACGCTGCCGGTGGCATCTTCGACGGCGGCGACGGTGATGAAGGCGCCGACGTTGGTGAAGAGGTAGGCGAGCAGATAGATCAAGACGCCGTTGGCGCCGTTGAAACTACTCTCTGGGTCGGCATGGGCGGTGACGAGACCGATCAAGATGTAGCCGGCTTGGGCAATGCTGGAATAGGCGAGCAGACGCTTGACGTTGGTCTGGCGCAGGGCGCCCAGGTTGCCCAGGGTCATGGTGGCCATGGAGATGCCGGCGAGGATGGCAACCCACTGACTTTGCACGGCGGGCAGGGCCAGCAGCAGGAAGCGCATCAACAGGGCAAAGCCGGTGGCTTTGGATGCGGTCGAAAGGAAGGTGGTGACGGGAGTGGGGGCGCCGTCGTAGGTGTCGGGCGCCCACTGATGGAATGGCGCCAGGCTGGCTTTGAAGCCGAAACCGGCAATGGCGAGCACGGCGGCGGGCAGGCCGAGGCTGGCGGTGAGGCCTTTGGTGGAGACGAAGGCCTGGGCGATGTCGGTCAGGAAGATGCTGCCGGTGGCGCCGTAGAGCAGTGAGAAGCCGTAGATCATGACGCCGGAAGCGACTGAGCCGTACAGGAAGTATTTGATGGCGGCTTCGTTGGAGCGTTGATCGCCGCGAATGAAGCCGGTCAGGACATAGGAGGTGATGCTCAGGAATTCGATGCCGAGGTAGACGAGCAGCAGGTTGTTGGCGCTGACGGCGACGGTCATGGCGAGGGTGACGACCAGCAGCATCGCGTAGAATTCACCGAGGTGTTTGCTGCGCGTTTTCATGTAGTCGCCGGCAGCGGCGATGACGAGGATCATGCCGACGATGACCAGAACCTTGAAGAAAATGGCGAAACCATCCACGGCCATCATGGTCAGGGTCACGGCATTTTGCCCGCCGAGGGCGAGGCTGGCGACCAGCGCGATGACCAGGCCCACCAGGGCGATGCCCTGATAGTAGCTGGCGCGCGCCTGATCGCGCCAGACCAGGTCGAGGACGAAGACGACCAGTCCGGTCAGAAAGATGATGAATTCAGGCGCCAGGAGCAGCAGAGAGTTCACGTGCAGCGCTCCTTTCGGCTACATCAGCCCTTTGAGAAGTTCGACGGCGGCCAGGTTGAAGAAGTTGAGCAGCGGCGTGGGGTAGATGCCGAACAGAACCATGAAGGCCACCAGGGGCCACATGGTCACTTTTTCGAAGGTGGCCATATCGCTCGGATCGTTGGCGTCTTTGCCAGTGGCGGGGTTGGTCCAGTGGTGCAACTTATGGGCGTCGAACTCGCCGAGGAACATGAACTGGATGATCTTCCAGAGGATGTAGGCGGCGGTGACGACGATGCCGATGACGCCGATGGCGGCGTAGACGCGCACAAGATCGAACGCGCCGCGGAAGACCAGGAACTCGCTCCAGAAGCCGGCCAGGCCGGGGAGGCCGAGGGAGGCGAAACTGGTGACGAGCATGATGCCGTAGAAGTAGGGCAGTTTGGCGCTGAGGCCGCCGAACTTCTTCAGTTCGCGGGTGTGGGCGCGTTCGTAGATGACGCCGACCATGAAGAACAGGCCGCCGGTGATAATGCCGTGGTTGAACATCTGCAGGGCAGCGCCGTTGATGGCCATGGCCTGGCTGGCGCGAGCCAGTTCATCGTTGAAACCGAGGCCGTAGGCGGCGGCGCCGATGCCAAGCATGACATAACCCATGTGGCTGACGGAGGAGTAGGCGATGAGGCGTTTGAGGTCCCACTGGGCCATACAGACGAAGGCGCCGTAGATGATGCTGACGACGCCGAGCAGGACGATGACGAGCGACCAGGCCTGGAAGGCGTTGGGGAGGGTGGGGAAGACGATGCGCAGGAAGCCGTAGGCACCGAGCTTCAGGAGGACGCCGGCCAGGATGACGGAGCCGGCGGTGGGAGCGGCGGTGTGAGCATCAGGCAACCAGGTGTGGAAGGGGAAGCTAGGCACCTTGATGGCGAAGCCCAGGAACAAGCCCCAGAAGACCAACGAGCCGAGTTGCAGGTTGTTGGCGAAGGGTTTGGCCTGGGCCGAGTTGACGATGTCGAAGGTGCCGGTGTTGAAGTAGATGGCAAGGATGGCGAGCAGCATGGCGACCGAGCCGACCAGGGTGTAGATGAAGAACTTGATGGCGGCATACTGCGGTCTGTCTTTGGGTTGGCCCCAGATGGCGATGAGGAAGTACATCGGCACCAGGCCGATTTCCCAGAAGACGTAGAAGAGGACGTAATCAAGCGAGACGAAGACGCCGAACATGCCCATTTCCAGCAGCAGGAAGAGCAGGAAGAATTCTTTGACGCGCCGCTTGACGGTGAAGGCGGAGTAGTAGAGTCCGAGCGTGGTGAGCAGGGCGGTCAGGAAGATGAGGGGCACGCTGAGACCATCTACGGCCATGTGGTACGTCGAGCCGAGCTGTGGGATCCAGGTGTAGACCTCCTGGAACTGGAAGCCGCCGAGGCCCTGGTTGTAGGCGAACCAGAGGTAAATGGAAAAGGCCAGCGGCAGCAGGCTGATCAGCACGGACCAGTTCTTGATGGTGCGCTCGTTGTCTTTGGACAGAAAGAGAATTACCAGCGCGCCAAAGAGCGGCGTGAACGTGATGACAGTCAGAAGTGGAAATGTCATGTCAGCTTCCTCCAAAATATCGTTTCAGAATACGACGATGGCGGCTCAGGCGTACAAATAAAAGCCGAGCAACAGCATGATGGTCATAATGGCAAAGAGGACGTAGTTTTGTCCCTGTCCGGTTTGCAGTTTGCGGGCGATTGCGCCCAGGCCGCTGGTGAAGGTTCCGAGGCCGTTGACGATGCCGTCAATGATCGGTTCGTCGAAGAAGGCGCGCAGGCCGTCGGAGAGGATGCGGCCCAGACGGCCAACGCCGTTGACGATGGGATCAATGACCCAGCGGTTGTCGAAGCGGAAGGCCATTTCGGAGAGCCAGAGGGCGAAGGCGACGACGGTGCCCTGGTACAGCTCATCCATGTAATACTTGCGGTTGAGCAGCGTCCAGACGGGGCCAAGCAGGCGCTTGACCGGGTCAACCTGACCGGCCTTGAGTGGGCGCAGGCCGTAGACGAGCCAGGCCAGAGTGAGGCCGCCGAGGGCGGCGACGATGGAGACCATGAGGGGGAAGGTGTTGAACTCTGGCACGTGCAGGGAGTGGGTCAGCGCTTCTTCGAGACCGCCGATGATGTGTTCGAAGGGGTTCTTGAGCAGCTCGCCCAGGACGGGGAATTTTTCGGGGATGCCAATCCAACCGCCGGCGATGGCGAAGAAGGAGAGGACGATCAGCGGCCAGGTCATCAGGTCGTGCATGCGCAGGCCGGTCTGCTCCAACCTGGTGGGCAGGCTGGCATGGGCGGCGGCTTCGCTGCGCGGCTGGCCGAAGAAGGTGAGAAAGATCTGGCGGCCGGTGTAGAAGGCGGTGAGCAAGGCAGAAGCGGCGAGTGTCCAGAAGACGAGGGAGTTGAGTTCGAAGGCGTTGGCCAGGATTTCGTCTTTGCTCCAGAAGCCGGCGGTGACGATGGGGAAGCCGCTGAGGGCGAGACCGCCGATGAGGAATGTCCAGGCGACGCGGGGGATGCGTGACCAGAGGCCGCCCATGTTGAGCATGTCTTGGGGGTCGAAGGGGGGGCCATCGTCATGGCTGTGGCTGTCGTGCTGACCGTGACTGTCATGATGATCGGCGGCATGGGCGTCATGCTGGCCGTGGGCGCTATTATGGCTGTGAAGATGATGTTCGCCATGTTCGACGGCGTGAATGACGGCGCCGGAGCCGAGGAAGAGCAGTGCCTTGAAGAAGGCGTGGGTGAGGAGGTGGAAGGTTGCGGCGACGTAGGCGCCGATGCCGAGGGCGGCGAACATGTAGCCGAGCTGGCTGATGGTGGAGTAGGCCAGGACTTTCTTGATGTCGTTCTGGGCGACGGCGATGGTGGCGGCAAAGATGGCGGTGAAGGCGCCGATGCCGGCGACGAAGCTGAGCAGCCAGGGTGCGCCTTCGGCGGCGGCGTGGAAGAGGGGGAACATGCGAATGATGAGATAGACGCCGGCGGAGACCATGGTGGCGGCGTGGATCAGTGCGCTGACGGGGGTGGGGCCTTCCATGGCGTCGGGCAGCCAGACGTGCAGCGGGAACTGCGAGCTTTTGCCGATGGCGCCCCAGAAGATGAGGAAGGCGGTGAGAGCGGCGACCGAGATGCCCAGGCCTGGCACGATGGATTCGGTCAGGTGTCTCATCATTTCGGGGTTGCGGAAGATTTCATCGAAGTTGAGTGTGCCGGCGTTGACGAAGAGCACGGCCATGCCGGCGAACATGATGGTGTCGCCGATGCGGGTGGTGAGGAAGGCCTTGAGGCCGGCGCCTTTGGGTGTGATCTGATCGGGGTTGTAATACTTCTTCTCGAACCAGAATGAGATCAGGAGATAAGAGCACAGGCCCATCAGTTCCCAGAATACGAAGAGCATGAAGAGATTGTTGGCGACGACAAGCCCCAACATGCCGGCGCCGAAGAGCGAGACGTAAGCGAAGAAGCGGCTGTAGCGCGGGTCAAGCTCTTTGGAAGCGGTGTTCTGGGTGGTGTAGGCCCGGGCCGGGTCGAGATGATGGGGCCAGGTCATGTAGCCGCGGGCGTAGATGAAGATCATGAGACAGACGAGGGGAACCATGAAGAGCATGGCGGCTGTCAGCGGATCTACGGCGACGCCGAAATAGCTGAAGCTGGTGATGCCGGTGGGGATGGCCAGGAGGGGGAACTGGGCCGGGTGTTCGGCGAACTCGTGGTAGTGGGCCAGGGTTGGGATGACGACGACCAACAGCGAGAAGAGCCAACTGAGGGCCATGGCGCCGATGGCGATGGCGGAGCTGGTTTTCTTCAAGTTGGCGGGGGCACGCGTCTCGTCCTGGTTGGTGACCAGGGTGATGACGGCGAAGGCGAGCAGCGGGAAGACGGGAATGAGCCACGAAAGATTGAGCATCAGCTACCTCGACTTTTGTGGTGGTTGGGGGCAGGTTGCATGGGGCAGCGCAGGCTGCGGTTGAGCTGTTTCATGGCCTGGGTTGCTCGACGGCGGGGGGTGGGGCCAGGAAACGGGCGTAGATCTGCTCGGAGAGCTTGACGCCGGCGACGAGAGCCAGGCCGCAGATGACCAATGTCCAAAAGTCGGACTGTCGCCAGAAGAACCAAAGCAGGCAGAAAACGACGAATGTGAAGGCGATGGCGCTCCACTGGACGAAGCGTTGGGCGCGCTTGCCTTCGTCGCAGATGCGAATGAGGGCGGCGACGTCGGCATAACCGAGCTGCACGGTCTCGATTTGGCGAAAGAGCTTGCCGGCATGACTGTAGGCGCCCTTGTGCAGATAGCTGAGGGCGTGTTGATAGGCCGTTTCGAGATCGGCAGTGGTTGAAGGTGGCAGGCTGCGCTTGTTTGGCGTCATGGTCGGTGTGTCTGGCGGCGTGGCGGCGTTGGACTAGCCCTTGAGCAGGTCGAGTTCATCCAGGTTGACGGTGCCGCGGGCGCGGTAAATGGCGATGATCAGGGCCAGGCCCACGGCGGCTTCGGCGGCGGCAATGGCGATGACGAAGATGGCGAACACCTGGCCGGTCATTGCCTGTGGATCGCCGAAGCGCCAGAAGGCGATAAAATTGATATTGACGGCATTGAGGATCAGTTCGATGCCCATCAAGACGCCAACGGCGTTGCGGCGAGCCAGGGCGCCAAAAAGACCGATGGCAAACAAGGCGGCAGAGAGCGTTAGATACCAGGAAAGTGGAACCATGGCGACCTTTCTTCGAAGACAGGATTCACGGGGGAGTTGACCAGGGTTTTGCTTGTGTCATTCACGTTCACGTGCAATCATGACGGCGCCGATGAGGGCGGCGAGGAGCAGCACGGAGACGACCTCGAAGGGGACGAGGTAGCTGCCGACGAAATCAGCGCCGAGGCGGGCGATGGCGTCGGCGGAGGGTGTCTGTGTGCTGACGGGCCAGGCGATGGCGCCGACGGTTGCGTTGAGAAAGACGAAGAGAAAGAGCGCGCCCAGAGCGACGGCCGACCATTGCCCGTTGAGTCGCCCGGCCTGGTTGGTGATGCCACGGCTGAGCATGATGGCGAAGACGATGAGCGTGGCGATGGCGCCGATGTAGACCAGCACCTGGGTCACGGCGAGGAACTCAGCTTCGAGCAGCACGTAGACGCCGGCGATGCCGAAGAAGGCGGCTGTCAGGAAGAGGGAGGCGTGAAACAGGTTGCGCAAGAGTACGGTGAGCAGGGCGGCCAGGATGACGAAGGCAGCCATGCCAAGAAAGATGGCTTGTTGGACGGTTGGTAATGGGAAGGGGAGAGTGGGCATGGTAACTCCTCTTGTCAGTGAACAGCGGTCAGTGATCGGTCGCCGATGGGCGGTGGGCGGCGGCGCCGACGACGTTGGCGTGACGATGACCAGGCGTTGACGACACGACTCGCATGACCTCAGGCGCGCAGGGGGGCGGGATGGGGCGTTTTGGCGGCGCTGAGGCGCAGCGAACGCCCGACGATGCCCAGGCTGAAGAGCAGACCGCCGATCTGTAGAATGGCGAGGGCCATGGTCTGCACGATGGGGCCGCCTGGAAGTTTGACGGCGAGGGCGACGGTGAAGACGGCCAGCAGGCCCATGGGCACCATGATCTTCCAGGCCAGGTTCATCATCTGGTCAATGCGCAGGCGGGGGAAGGTGGCACGTACCCACATGTTGAGGTACATGACGAAGATGACCTTGACGCCGAAATAGAAGATACCCAGGATCGGTACCTGCTCGACGAAAGGTCCCTGCCAGCCGCCCAGGAAAAGGGTGGCGGCGATGGCGCTGAGGATGAAGGTGTTGAGGAAGAAGGCCAGGTAGAACCAGGCAAATTTCATGCCGCTGTATTCGACGTTGTAGCCGGAGACGATTTCCGATTCGGCTTCGAGCAGGTCGAAGGGGGCGCGCTCGCCTTCGGCGAGGGCGGAGATGAAGTAGAGCAGGAAGGAGAGCGGCATGACGAAGATGTACCACCCGAAGCCCAAGAGGCTGTTCTGCTGCCCGGCGATGCCGTTCATGGACATGGTGCCGGCGGCGATGACGACGCTGAGCATGGCGAGAATCATCGGTACTTCGTAGCTGAGCAGTTGGGCGACGACGCGAAAACCGCCAAGCAGGGCGTATTTGTTGTTGGAACCCCAACCGGCCATGAGGATGGACATGATGGCGATGGAGCCGAGGGCGACGATGTAGAGCACGCCGATGTTGACATCTGCGCCGACGAAGCGGGGGGCGAGCGGGATGACGCCAAAGAGCATGATGACGGTGAAGACGGCGAGTACGGGCGCCACGTTGAAGGTGAATTTGTCGGCGGCGGCGGGCGTCACGTCTTCTTTGGTCAGGAGTTTGAGGGCGTCGGCGATGGTTTGCAGCAGGCCATAGGGGCCGGCGCGGTTGGGGCCGAGGCGATCTTGAATGCGGCCAGCGACCTTGCGTTCGAGCCAGATGAGGCCGAGCACGAGGGTTAGGGCAAAGATCAAGATGGCGGTGGCGCCAATGGCGAGGTTGATGAAGACGGCGAGGCCAGGGGCAAGCCCCCAACCGATGAGGACGCCTTCGAGCCATTCACCAAGACGAGACGGGTTCAGGATGATGTCCATGTGCTATTGCCACTCCAACGCGTTCTTGCGCCAGGCATAGGCCAGGCCGCCGACGAGGATGAGAACGAAGATGACGACTTCGAAGAAGGCCCAGAGGTCGAGCCGGTTGTAGGCGACGGCCCAGGGAAAGAGAAAAACGGCTTCGATGTCGAAGATGACGAAGATCAGGGCAAACAGGTAGTATTGGGCTTTGAACTGTACCCAGGTATCGCCCATCGTCTCGACGCCACATTCGTAGGTGGTGAGCTTGAGGGGATTGGGCTTCTTGGGGCCTAATAGCCGGGCAACAATGATGCCAAGAATGGGGAAGCCAATACCGACGGCTGAGAGGATTCCGACAAAGGCATAAGTTTCAAGATTCATAGGCGTCCTCACCAGGGTCATGGAGTGGATTTGCTGACCGGTTCTGCGGCAGACGCTGAACGACCAAAGACGCCTTGACAGCAACCAGTAAGCATTGTGACAATCGTCGCGATTATACCATAGGACTTGCTAAAATGAAAAAGATTGCGCGGACGTTTTTTTCAGGCGACGCGGGGGCGCAGCCAGGCGCCGGAGATCAGCCAGCGGTCGCTGGCGGGCTGGTAGCGCAGTTCGAAGGTGTCGCCGGCGGCTGTTTGGACGAGTACGCAGCGCCAGATGCCCTCGGCGTTCTCCTCTTGCCAACGGCGGCCGGCGGCGGCGACGATGTGCAGGGCGCCGCGCCAGGTAAAGGCGCGCACGTGCACTTCGCCATCTGGCGTGCGCCAGGCATCCACGGCGGTTGGCGTCCAGTTGGCGGCGGGCGCGGCATCTTCTTGTGTCATAGATGATCCTTCTCGCAGTTGGAGATAGCGCAGCAGGAGGGCCAGGGCGGCGTCGGCCGAAAGACGCTTGTTGCCCAGGCGATCCTGCGACCAGACGTGACGTTCGGGCCATTCGGTGTTGGGGGCGGACAGGTGCAGGTGCGCCAGGCCGACGGGCTTGTCCGGCGTGCCGCCGCCCGGCCCGGCGATGCCGGTGACGGCCACGCCGATGTCGGCGCCAAAGATGCGCCGTGCGCCTTGCGCCATCTGCCGCGCCACTTCGGCGCTGACGGCGCCCAGGGTCAACAGCATGTTGTGATCCACGCCGAGCAGATGCTCCTTGGCGGAATAGGCGTAGGTGACGGCGCTGCCGAGAAAATAGGCGCTGCTGCCGGGCTGATTGGTCAGGCGATCGCCGATCTGCCCGCCGGTGCATGATTCGGCCAGCGCCAGGGTCAGGCCCTGCGCCAGCAACAAGCGGCCAACTTGTTGTTCAATGCTCAAGATGTTGTTCTCATTTCGTTTTTCGACGTGCGCCTTGTTGGGCCAGGGGCGCGATCACGCTTGCGGCGGCAGATGATACCACGCAGCGCCGAAGCTGTACAAACGGCAGGCGCGGCGCACAGCGGCCGGCTGATTCAGGCCGTCGCCGTTTGACCCAGGGGCAGCCAGAGGGTGAAGACGCTGCCCTGGCCCGCCTCGCTTTGCACTTCGATGCGGCCGCCATGCGCCTGGGCCACCCATTGGGCGATGGAGAGGCCAAGCCCGGCCCCGCCCAGGCGGCGCGAGCGGGCGCGATCGGCGCGGTAGAAGCGTTCGAAGATGTGTGGGAGATCGGCGGGGGCGATACCGAGGCCGGTATCGGTGACGACGATGGAGATCTCGTTCGCTTGACGGTACAAACCCAGGGTGACCTTGCCGCCGGCGGGGGTGTATTTGATGGCGTTGTCCACCAGGTTGAGCAGGAGCTGGTAGAGCCGGTCGGCGTCGCCGATGATCTGGGCCTGGTCTTCGTGGGCGAGGCGTACTTCGACCTTGCCCTGTGCGATCGTCAGCGCCTGGCGGTAGACTTCGAGCAGGAGGGTGTCTAGCTCGACGGGGACCTTGTGCAGGGCATGGCCGGCGTCCGCCTGGGCGAGGAGGAGCAGATCGCCGACCATGCGGGTCATGCGGCGGGTTTCGGTTTCGATTTCGTCGAGCGCCTCGGTGCGCATTTCGGGGTCGTGGATGGCGCCGCGCTTGAGCAGGTCGAGATTGCCCTGAATGGTGGTGAGGGGGGTGCGCAATTCGTGCGAGACATCGCCGACGAGACGCTGTTGGGTCTGAAAGAGGTGATCGAGGCGGGCGAGCATTTCGTTGAAGGTTTCGGCGAGACGACTGATCTCGTCGCCCGAGTCGGGGATGGTGATGCGTTCGGCGAGGTGCTCTGTGCGCCCGATACGACGGGCGGTGTCGGTAATGTCGGCGATGGGGCGCAGGGCGCGGCGGGCGATGATGGAACCGCCGAAGGCGGCGGCGACGAGGGTGAGCACGGGCAGGACGTAAAGGGTGGTGCGCACGCGGCCAAGCATGTGATTGACATCGGCGAGGGATTGGCCGATTTGGAGAACGCCGACGATCTTGTCATCGGCCTGATGGATGGGAAGGACGTAGATATGGATGGGGGCGCCGTTTTGGTGCAGGGTGTAGAAGTTGGTGGCGCCGGCCAGGGTTTGGTCGAGCATTTCCTGGTTGATGGGTAGGATCTGGTCAACTTCTTGCAGGTTGGCGGAGCGTTCGTAGACGGCGCCGGAGGGGGTCAAGACCTGAACGTAGACCTGGGCGTCGAAGATCACCTGGGGACGCAACGAGATGGCGTCGCGGCTGAGCGATTCCATGGGATCAATCTGACGTTCGATGAGGGCGGCGGCGCGCTGACCTTGACTTTGCAGGGTGGCGCGCACGTCGCGCATGAGGGAGTTGGCCAGGTAGTAGTAGAGGCCAAAGCTGAACATGAAGAGCAGGGCGCCCAAAAGGGCGCTGTACCAGATGGTCAGGCGTAGGCGAATGGACATGGCGTCTCTCTCATCCGAACCGGTGGGCGGCGGCGTCATTCTTCACGCAGGACGTAGCCGACGCCGCGCACTGTCTGCAACAGGCGCGGTTCGCCGTTGGCTTCCAGTTTGGTGCGCAGATAGCGCACGTAGACCTCGATGATGTTGGATTCGCCGCCGAAGTCGTAGTCCCAGATTCGTTCGTAGATGATGTCACGCGTCAACACCTGGCGTGGATGCTGCATGAAGAGCTGCAGGACGTCGAACTCTTTGGCGGTCAGGTCAAGGCGGCGGGCGCCGCGGAAGACTTCGCGCGTGCCGTAGTTGAGAGTCAGATCGGCAAAACGGATTTCTTCGCGCGGGGCGGTGTTGACGCGCACACGGCGCAGAAGGGCGCGAATGCGCGCCAGCAGTTCTTCGAAGCTGAACGGCTTGGAGATGTAGCCGTCGGCGCCGCTGTCCAGGCCGGCGACGCGGTCCGGGATCGAGTCTTTGGCCGTCAGCATGACGATGGGCACGTCGCTGGCGGCGCGAAGGCGCCGGCAGACCTCCAGCCCGTCAATGCCTGGCAGCATGATGTCCAGGATGACGAGCGAGGGCGGATTGTCGCGCGCGATCTGCAAGCCGGTTTCGCCATCGTTGGCGACATCCACGGCATAGCCTTCATAGAGAAGGCCGCGGCGTAGCAGATTGGCGATTTTGGGTTCGTCTTCGACGACAAGAATGCGATCGGTCATGATGCCTCGAACGTTGGTGCGGGGGCGTAGCGGGCGAGAAAACCTTCCAGGAGACGGTCGAACAGGATTGGCTGCTCGTCCATGGGCAGATGGCTGGCGCGTGGCACAATCGCCAGGTGAGCGCCGGGGATGCGGCGGGCGGCCAGGCGCGCCTCGGCCACGGGGACGGTGCGGTCATGGATGCCGGTGATGAGCAATGTCGGTGCCTGAATTTCAGAGAGATGGGGACTTAGGTTGGTCTGCAGGATAGCGTGCAGGCAGCCGATGATGGCTTCGGGTGCGGCGCGGGAGAGATCAACGACGTTACGCTGCACTGCCACGCCCCGGAAGTAGCGCACATTGGCGAAGAAGGCCTGCTGTCCAAGCCGCGCCAGCGCATGCGATTGCTGCGAAACGCGCAGCACGCGTTGACCCAAACGCCAGCGCACGAAGACATCGAGGCCAGGCCCGATGCGGCCAGACACGACAGGGTTGCAAAGCACCAGGCCCTGCACCAGGTCAGGTGCGTCGAGCGTCAGTTGCAGGGCCACCAGGCAGCCCATCGAATGGGCGACGACGATGGCCGGTTTGGGCGATACCTCGCGCAGGAAGGCGCGCACGACGGCGGCGTAACTGCGCATGCTGAAGTCGAAACCGGGCGCCAGCCGGTTGGAATCCCCAAACCCGGGCAGGTCGAGCCTGATGACGCGATAGTTGGGCGCCAGACGCTGATCGGTGCGTTGCCACATCTGCGCCGAACTGGCCCAACCGTGCAAACAGAGCACGGACGTTCCCTGGCCGCTGGCTTCGTAATTGAGCGAAAGGTTGTGAATGGGTATCCTGGACACGACGCTGATTATAGCATAGGGCGCGGGGAAGATGGAAATCGAAAAGATGAAAAACTGATTAAAAAATGCGCCATAGCGGTGGACGCGGGGAAGATGCGGCCCCCCCAAAAAACATGAAGAACTGATTAGAAGATAGATGAATGGTAGCTTTTTACTGGCAAAATCGGCGACGCCTGCTATAATGCGCCCGTTTCCAAAGCATCATGTGAGGGCAAGCCAAAAGGAGAGGTATGAACCCAGTGGAGTCGCTGGCCAACCAGGTGGTGGCCAACGTTGAAAAAGTGATCATCGGTAAGCGCGACGAGGTGAAGAGCACTTTGATCGGGCTGCTGTGCGAAGGCCATTTGTTGATCGAAGATGTGCCTGGAGTTGGTAAGACGATGCTGGCGCGCGCCATCGCCCGCTCCATTGGCTGCAGCTTCAAGCGCATTCAGTTTACGCCCGATATGCTGCCGAGCGATGTGACCGGCGTGTCGGTGTTCAACCAACGGGATCGTGAGTTCGAGTTTCGCCCCGGCCCCATCATGGCGCAGATCGTCCTGGCCGACGAAATCAACCGCGCCACCCCCAAAACGCAGGCGGCGTTGCTCGAGGCGATGGAAGAACGCCAGGTGACGGTGGATGGCGTGACTCATATCTTGCAGCGCCCCTTCCTGGTGTTGGCGACGCAGAATCCGATCGAATATGAAGGCACGTTCCCCTTGCCCGAGGCGCAGGTGGACCGTTTCATGCTGCGCATCAGCCTGGGCTATCCAACGCAGGCCGATGAGATCGCCGTTCTCAACTCGCAACAGACGCATCACCCGATCGAAGACATTGGACAGGTCGTTTCGGCGGAAGAACTGGTGCTGGCGCAGCAGGCGGCCAAAGAGGTCTACATGGACGATCTGATCAAGGAGTACATCGTGCAGTTGACCAACGCCACGCGCAAGCATCCAGATGTCTATCTCGGCGCCAGCCCGCGCGGCAGCCTGGCGCTGTTCAAGACGGCCCGCGCCCGCGCGGCGATGGAGAGTCGCAACTATGTGATTCCCGATGATATCAAGGCGCTGGCCGATTTCACGCTCTCGCACCGCATCATTATCAGCCCGTCGGCGCGCATCAAGAATGTGGATGCCCGTGCGATCATGGGCGAGGTGCTGGATTCGACGCCGATTCCGGGAACGCGCGTGCGGGCGCGCTGAACCTGCCACGCGGTCATTCGAGGGAGCCGATTTTGCCATGCGCCGTCTTTGGGGAATTCTCCTGGCCTGGCTCTTGAGCCTGGCCTTTGCGCTCAACACCGGGCGCGATCTGGCCTGGAACATCTTCTACCTGCTCACCGCCACGATTGCGCTGAGCGCTTTGTGGGCATACGCCAATGTGAACTGGGTGCGTGTGGGGCGCTACACGCGCGCCCGCCGGGCGCAGGTGGGCAAGATGGCCGAAGAACAGTTCGAGGTGCGTAACTTGAGCCGCTGGCCCAAGCTGTGGCTCGAGGTGCGCGATTTTTCCACGCTGCCCGGACACCACGTCAGTCACGTGGTCAGTTCGCTGGGTGGCCTGCGCCGCCAACGCTGGATCGTGCGCACGCTGTGCCAACAGCGCGGGCGCTTCATGCTTGGTCCCCTGCAACTGACCAGCGGCGACCCGCTGGGGTTGTTCCGTTTCAGCCGCGTGCTGCCCGCCACTTCGCCAATTGTCGTCTATCCGATTACGGTGGAGATTCCGGCCTTCAGCCCGCCCATCGGTCTGCTCACCGGCGGCGATGCGATGCGCCGGCGCACGCACTATGTGACGACCAACGTCGCCGGGGTGCGTGACTACGAACCGGGCGACAGTTTCAACCGCATCCACTGGAAATCGGTGGCGCGCACCGGCCGTTTGGTGGTCAAGGAGTTCGAATTGGACCCGACCGCCGACCTGTGGCTGATGGTGGACATGGATCGCAACGTGCATGTACGGGCGCCGTGGCAGCCGCTGGAACGCGACGAGGGGCCGGCAATTCTATGGAAGGAGAGCCGGCGCAGTGTGACGCTGGCGCCGAACACTGAGGAATACGCCGTGTCGGCGGCGGCGTCGCTGGCGCGACATTTCATCATGCGCAACCGCTCGGTCGGTTTGGTGGCTCACAGCCGCCGTCGTGAGGTGGTGCAGGCCGACCGCGGCGAACGCCAGTTGACGAAGATTCTGGAAACGCTGGCGGTCATCGAGGCGTTGGGTAATCTGCCGTTTGCACAGGTGCTGACCGGCGAAGGGCAGGCGCTGTCACGTCACACGACGCTGATCGTGATCACCTCGTCGCCCGATTTGACATGGGTTGCCGCCCTGCGCGACTTGCAGCGGCGCGGGGTCTACAGCGTGGCGGTGGTAGTGGACGCCGCCAGTTTTGGGCCAAGCGTTGCGAGCGACGGCGTGATGACCGAGCTTCTCGCCAGCGGCATCGTCAGCTACATCTTGCGCCGCGGCGACCCTCTCGATCACGCCCTGACCATTCCCGCCCAAATGCGAAAGTAAAAGTAACAGTAGGCGCCTCACACAGCGCCGATGGCGCGCCAGGCGTCGAGAATGTGCGCGGGGGACGCGTCGTCGCGCAGTTCCACCTGACCGATCTGGCGTGGAATGACGAGGCGCAGGCGGCCGCGTTCCTTCTTCTTGTCGCTGCTCATCGCCGCCATCAGGTCTGTGGCCGGCCGCGCCAACGCCGCGGGGATGCGGATGGGCAGGCCCAACCGCTGCAACAGACGCACGATGCGCGCCTGTACGGCATCTTCGCACAGCCCAAGCGTCAAGCCGAGGTGACTGGCCGCGGCGATGCCGATCGCCACCGCCTCGCCGTGACGGATCGTGAAGTTCGACGCCAGTTCCAACGCATGTGCGAAAGTGTGCCCCAAATTGAGGTGCGCTCGCACATTCCTCTCGAACGGATCAGCCTCGACAATGCGCACCTTGACGCGCAGCGCCTCGTTCACCAGCCACGGCAGCGAGCGCGGCCCTACGCCTTCCAGTGTGGCGAAGAGGTCGGGCGCCCCCAGGATGCCATGTTTGACCACCTCGGCCAGACCAGCGCGGAACTCGGCGGCCGGCAGGGTGGCCAGCAGCGCCGTATCGGCCACGACCAACAGCGGCTGCTTGAAGGCGCCAACCAGATTCTTGCCCACGCCCGGCAGGTCAACGCCAACTTTGCCTCCCACGCTGGCATCCACCATCGCCAGCAGCGTCGTGGGCAGTTGGACGAAGGGCAACCCGCGCAGATAGGTGGCAGCGGCAAATCCAGCCATGTCGCCCATCACACCGCCGCCCAGGGCGATGACGGCGCTGTTACGTTCGAGCTGTGCCTGGGCAAATTGCGCATAGAGCCGGCTCACCGTCTCCAACGTCTTGAACGACTCGCCGTCGGGCACTGTGCAGAGGATGGGCGTCAGGCCAGCGCGTTGCAGCGCCTGGCTGACCGCCGGGCCGTGCAGCGGCGCCAGCGTCGCGTTCGTCGCCAGGGCGACACGGGGATCGAGGCCCCTGTCGGCTAGCAGGATGGCCAGATGGGCGCTGGCGCCATCACCGATGATAATCGCATAGTCGGCGCCGGGGGCGTGCAGCGGTTGGGCGTAGAACTCCCCATCGTGCAGACCAAGCGCCAGGGCGATGACCCGGTCACCCGCCGCGCTGACCGTCAGCCCGTTGGTGTCGAGTTGTAGCGGGATGGTGTTGTAGGCGGCGCTGCGCTCAGTCAGGAGCTGCTGAATGCGCTGGCGTGGATTTTCCACATGCAGCAGCGGGCGCACGCCGTTGGCGCCGATGCGCCGCAGCAGTTCGTCCACGTTCGCCTGCAGGCAAACCACGATGCTGCTGCGCAGAAAAGCCGTGCGACTTTCTGCGTCGAGCAGGGCGCCGCCGCCCGCCGCAATGACCAGCCCCTGCTGTTCCGCCAACTCCTGCGCCAGGGCGCTTTCCCAACGTCGAAACGCCGCCTCGCCGTCGGCGGCGAAAATCTGCGCAATCGAGCGCTCCTGCCGTTGCTCGATCAGCGCGTCCATGTCAACGAACGGGCGCTTCAGACGTTCAGCGACATAGCGCCCCACGCTGCTCTTGCCTGCGCCCATGAAACCGGCCAGAACGATGTTGGGATTGGATGCCGGCGTGGCCAACAGAGTTGGAGAGAGGATCGGGATCGTCATGCCAGGTCTCTCATTCATTCTGCCAGGAGGTAGTCGAACTGCCAGGGCGCATTGTCCATCGGCAGATCGTCGAGGCGCGCCTGGCGCAGCGCCTCGCAGCGCGGCCGCATCTCGGCCAGGCTGTCGCCGCCCAGTTTTTCGAGCAGCGCATCGGCCAGCACGAAGGCCATCATTGCCTCGCCCACGATAGCGGCGCGCGGCGCGGCGCTGAAATCGGAGCGTTCGTACACTGTCTGCGTAGCAGCGCCGCTGGCCAGATCAACCGAGCGGCGGGGATCGAGGGTGGTGGCAATGGGCTTCATCGCTGCGCGCAGCACGATGGGCTGGCCGGTGGCGATGCCGCCCTCCAGCCCGCCGGCCCGGTTGCTGTGACGGGTGATCTGTCCGGCTTGATCCAGAAAGAACTCGTCGTGCACTTCGGTGCCGGGACGGGCAGCGTTGGCGAAGGCATCGCCAATTTCGACTCCCTTGATGGCGTGGATGCTGGCCAGGGCGCCGATCAAACGGGCGCTCAGGCGCCGATCCCAGTGTACGTGCGAACCGAGGCCAGGCGGGACGCCCAGCGCCACGACTTCGAACACGCCGCCCGCGGTATCCTTTGCCTGCATGATCTGCCAGATGCGCTGGCGCATCGCGGCGGCCGCGGCGGTGTCGGGACAGCGCACATCGTTGGTTTCGGCCAATGCGAATCGCTGTGGGTAGGCAAGATCGCTCAGATCGCCGGCGCTGACGCCGCCGATCATGGTGACATAACTGCCGATGCTGACGCCAAATTCGGCCAGGAGCTGTTTACACAGCGCCCCAACCGCCACGCGCGCCGCCGTTTCACGGGCGCTGGCCCGTTCCAGAGCCAGGCGCAGGTCGCGATAACCGTATTTGATCGCTCCGGTCAAATCAGCGTGACCGGGGCGCGGGATGGTCATGGGTGGGATGCGCTTGTGGCGCCAGTTGGCGTAGTCACGGTTGGCGATGACGATGGCGATGGGTGCGCCGGTGGTGACGCCTGCCGTCACGCCGGCGGTCAGGCTGGCCCGATCTTGTTCGATCTTCATACGTCCGCCGGCGCCATAGGCCGTCTGGCGGCGCGCCAGGTCCTGTTCGATGGCTGCCAGGGTGATGGGGATGCCAGCCGGCATCCCCTCCAGGATCGCGGTCAGACAGGGGCCGTGCGATTCGCCTGCGGTGAGGAATCGCAGCATAGCCGTGCTACTCGTGTGCGTGTGCGTGGGGCTGCCGGCGGCGGGCGGCGGCGACTTCGGGCGCTTCCTTGAGCGCCATCCAGAGGATGCCGAACGAGCGCCAGAAAGCCGCCATGCCGGAACGCTTGTACTCGGCGGCCGATTCGCCCACCGTTGGGAAGCCGGCGGCGGTTGGCTGCAAATGCTCCCAGTTTCGGAAGAGATGCCCCCAATCGCTGTCGAGCGCCTCGGCCATCTTCTTCTTGCCCAGGAAGGGATACCAGAAGCTGTCGTGATAGAGTACCGAGGCCATGTACGACCAGGGCGCCAGCACGGTCTTGAGCGACCATTCGATCGGTTTCTTGAGCGGCCCCCAATAGATTTTGTGCTGCATGCGCGAGGCAAAGGTCATCTGCTTGAACGGCCCGTCGAAGCGCCAGTTTTGCTGGGCGGCGGCCACATCGCCCACGATTTCGATCTCGCGTGGGTCGCCGCAGCCCAGGCCGCGCTCGTGCGCCAGGCGGATGTATTTGATGGAAAGCGGGTCGAAGCCCATCAGCTTGGCGGCCATCGCATCAATGGCGACTTGATCGGCGCTGGCCAGGATGATGTTCTTGTTGTGGGGAATCATGCAGCGCGGCCCTGGCCCATCGCCGGCAAAGGTGCCATCCATGACGGCAAAGAGGCCGCGATGGATCTTCTTCTGGATCATCAGCAGGTCAACCAGGGTTTCATGGATGACCGGATGCGTCCAGTGACGGCGTTCGTTGAGCAGGCCGCCGAAGGCGTTCTTCATGGCGCCGGTAGTGGTGGTGAAGATGTGGGTCTTGATTGTCGGCAGGTGGATGATATTTTCGCCGATGAACCGTTTGGGGATGCTGAACCCCTGCGGATAGACGGCGTTGAGCACCAGGAACTGGTTGGCCAGGTCGCCCACGGCATCGCGCACATTGATCCATTCTTCGCCTTCGTACAGGTGCACATTGCGCAGCCCGTGCGCCTCGACGACGTTGACCTGTTTGTTTTCACGCTCACCCAGATGCGCGTCTATGACGACGGTGCGATTGTGGCAGGCGTGGATCAGGTTGGGGTCGTAGCCATCCTGTTTCATGGCGCGAATGACGCCTTCGAGCTGCCAGGGGGTGGTGGAACTGCCGGGGAAGAAGAAGTGCCAGGAAATGTTGACCTTGAGCGCCGTGTCGGCGTCTTTGGCGATGACATCCTGATACCCGGCCAGATTGAGCAGGCGATGATAATCGGCCAGCACAGTGGCGGGGCGAGTGGTCAAGACGGCAACTTTACTCTTGCTCATGTTTGGCTCCTCGAATTCAGCGCGGCAGCGGCTGTTCGGATGGAACGGCGGCGGGCGCTGCTGTCGCTTGAGTGGGTCTGGCCCAGCGTCGTTCGGGTGAGGCGGCCGGCGGCGGCGCGACGGGCATGGCGACGGTGGCCGGCAATGCCGCCGGGGTGGCGGCGGTGGGGGTTTGCGCGCAGTAGGGGCAGATCTGCCAACCCAGGTCGAGCAGGCGACCGCAGGAGGTGCAGGGCCGGCGCAGTTGCGCAGTGCAGTGCGGGCAGAGCATCCAGTCGGTTTGTGTCTTGTGCTGGCAGATGGGGCAGACCGGTTGTTCTTCCATGTCACGCAGGAGGGCTTCTTCTTCGAGCATGCGCTCGTATTGTGCGGCCAGCGTGTCGCGCGGTCGCAGCAGGAGGTAGAGTCCCAGGCCCACGGGGCCGAAGAGCAGCGTCAAGAGGGAGGCCAGGAGCGTGGCCAGGAAGTCGCGCGAGCGTGCGCGCATGTCGCGGAACGTCCAGATGACCAGGGCGATCCAGAAGGCGACCAGGAGGGCGCCAAAGACGGCCACGACCGTTTGCAGCGCCGTTCCGATGGTATTCAACAAATCAGACGACATTCAGAGTCTCCTCGTGTCATTTTCTCACTGCGGGGCATTATACCCCAATCCAGATGATTGAGCAAGGCGTCGCCAATGCTGGCTATAACGTTCGAGGCGGGCAACTGGTTGCGCGTCTGGCCCGATTTTGGGCGCCAGGCGCGCGAAGATTGGGCGTGATGCGCCGTTGAGCGCAAGGTACAGACGATCGGTCACAGCGAGAAAGGGGGACCAGTGAATGGCTGAGAATGCAACGATCGAGTATCGCCTGATGATTCGCAACATGCCCACGAACGAACGGCCGCGGGAGCGGCTGCAATACTACGGCGCCGCGGCGTTGGCGACATCCGAACTGCTGGCGATTTTGCTGCGTGTGGGGCTGGAGGGGGAGAGCGCGCTGCATGTGGGCCAGCGCCTGTTGAGCAAATATGACGGCTTGCCCGGCCTGGCGCGCGCCAATTTCGACGAGTTGTGTCAGGAGAAGGGTTTGGGGCCGGCCAAGGTGACGCAGATCAAGGCGGCGTTGGAACTGGGGCGGCGCCTGTTGGTCTCTTCGCCGCTCGACCGGCCGCAGGTGCGTTCGCCGGCCGAGGCGGCCGATCTGCTCATGAGCGAGATGAGCCTGTTGGAACAGGAGCAGTTGCGCACGATCCTACTCGATACGCGCAATACGGTGATCGCCATTCCCACGATCTATCAGGGATCGCTCAACAGCGCCTCGGTGCGGGTGGGTGAGCTGTTCCGGCAAGCCATCAAGGCCAACGCCGCCGCCCTCATCATCGCGCACAACCATCCAAGCGGCGACCCGGCGCCTTCGACGGAGGATGTGCGCGTCACCCGCGCCATCGTCGAAGCGGGGCGCCTGCTCGACATCGAAGTGCTCGATCACGTCGTCATCGGCCACCAACGCTTTGTCAGTATGAAAGAGCGAGCGCTGGGGTTTTGATCTCTCCTCCAGGGTGAACTGCGCCGATGACTGATCGAGCAGTTCTGTCAATCCGCCCGCGGGAAGGGTGAAGACCTCGACCGGATAGCCTCGAATGGGGTCTTGCAAGGCGCCCAACAGCGTTCGGCTCACGCCAATGCGGGAGAGCGCCTGAATTGCGTCGAGGAAGTTCGATTTGCCGGCGGCGTTCGGCCCAAAGAGCACGACCAGGCGCGGCAATTCTAGCGGCTCGACCTGGCTGAGGGACTTGAAGCCTTGAATGGCGATGTGTTCTAACATCTGTAACCTGGTGTGCTCGCCGGTATCACGCGCTGGCCGGAGAAGAGAACGTTTGTCTGGCCAGCTTGCGCACAGCGTCTGGCAGGCGGGTCTCTTTTTCTTGCGCTTTCTTGCGCAGGAAATCCTTCAAATCCTTGACAAGCAGCGCCGGCGTGTCTGGATTTTCGAGCGTCAGTTGCGTCTTGTCGGCAATGAAGACGACGAGCGGCTGCGGTTCGATCTGCAGCTCTGGATTGCGCTGCTGTAGCCACTTTTTGACACGCGCCGCCTCTTCCTGCGCCTCGCGTCCGGGGTTGCCCAGGGCCTCCTGTGAAAATGTCGCCATGAAGCGCAACAGGCTGAAGGGCTGTCGCCACCGATTGCCGGAGGCTGTGATGGCGCCCTGCTGGTCGCGCGTCACCATGACGTACAGGCCGGCCGGGCTGAGCAGCACGTTGGCCGCCGGCAGCGTCCAGGCGAAGAATTCGTAACGATCATCCAGCCCTTTTAGGCTGTTGGCGATGACCTCATCGGGCCGCGGTTTGCGCACGAAGCGGCGCATATAGTACGACCCCATGTTGGCGCCGATGAAGCCAATCAACAGACAGACGAGAGCAACCGGCAGTAGATTGACGGTCCCGCTGAAGGAGATGATGCTGCCGGCCAACAGCACTACCAGCGCGACGCCGGTCGTCCATTTGCCAATGGTTGCCCGGCGTTTGATATAGTCCTGATTCAGATAGATTTGCATGCAGTCGCAGAAGCCTCATGAGAATCCAGAACCTCGACAGTCCTGGTGATGGAGTTCAGGGGGTGTATTTAGCGATGACCAGGCAGGCGTTTTGCCCACCCAGGCCGAACGAGTTGGAAAGCGCCACACGCACCGGTGTGCGCCGGGCGCGCTGTGGAACATAGTCCAGGTCGCACTCCGGGTCGGGTTTTTCCAGGTTGATGGTGGGGTGAATCAGGTCGTGCACGACGCTGTAGACGCAGGCCATGGCCTCGATCGCCCCGGCGGCGCCAAAGGTGTGACCGATCATAGATTTGGTCGAACTGATCGCCAGGTCGTAGGCGTGTTCGCCAAAAACCTGCTTGATCGCGCGCGTCTCGGTGGGATCGCCGATGGGGGTCGAGGTGCCGTGGGCGTTGATGTAGTCAACATCCTGCGGGTGCAGACCGGCGTCATTGACCGCCGCCGCCATCGCGCGCGCTGCGCCGGCGCCTTCCGGCTCTGGCGCCGCCACGTGATAGGCGTCGGCGCTGGCCGACTGGCCGACGATTTCGGCGTAGATGCGAGCGCCGCGTTCGAGGGCGTGTTCGAGACGCTCCAACACCATGATGCCTGCTCCTTCGCCGATGACAAAACCGTCGCGATCGGCGTCGAACGGACGGCTGGCGGCTTCGGGCCGGTCGTTGCGACGTGTGATGGCGCGCATGGCGCTGAAGCCGCTGAAGAAGGTGTGACCAATCAACGCCTCGACACCGCCGGCCAGCATGATTTGCGCCGCGCCGCGGCGGATCATCTCGGTCGCTTCGCCCAACGCCTGTGTACCGGCGGCGCAGGCCGTCACCACCGTCGCCAGCGGGCCTTTGCAGTTGTAGACCTGGCTCAGGTGAAACGCCGGCATGTTGGGCAGCGCCTCCGTCACCATGTGCGGCTTGACGCGTCCCGGCCCCTTGCTCAGCAGCGTGCGAAAGATCTCTTCGGCCACGTCGAAACCACCCAGGCCGGTGCCCATACAGACGCCCACCTGCGCCGCTTCGTCGTCGTCCCAGCGCAGATCGGCGTCTTGTAACGCTTCCGCCGCCGCCGCCACGCTGACTTGCGAACAGCGCGCCATGCGTTTGGCTTCTTTGGCGGGAATGCCGGCCGTCGTCGGGTCGAAATCCTTGATTTCGGCGGCGATCTGACATTCGTAGGCGCTGGCGTCGAAGAGGGTCACGGGGCCGACGCCAGAACGTCCGGCCACGAACGCCTCCCACGAGGCTGGCGCCGAATGGCCCACCGGTGTCACTGCGCCCAGTCCGGTGACGACGACGCGGGCGCGTGTTTCGGGCGGGGCGTGCAACGAGGCCAGCGCCTCTTGCAGTGTCTGTTCGTCCACCGCTGGTTGGTCATGCAGTTGATCGCTGCTCAGATCATCGGCCAGCAGCCGCAGCAGGGCCGCGCGCACGGGTGCGGAAAGACGGCTCACTTGTTGGCGTAACTTGGAGGTCATCGCTCTATTCATCATCCCTTCAGAAATCATGATCGCAGTTCGGTGCCTGGCACGGCATCTTGCGCAGCAGGGAGATCGGACAGGGCTTCCGTCTGCACGCCGGCGCGCAAGGCTGCCAACGTGTTGTTCTCCACGGCCTGTTTGGCGGCGCGCAGGGCGCCGCGCACCGCCTTGACGTTCGAGCGCCCATGACCCACAAGCAGGAGGCCATCCAACCCCAACAGTGGGGCGGCGCCGTACTCGGTATAGTCGAGCCGGCGCGCCACCTGGCGCAGGCCCGGAATCAGAAGCGCCGCCGGCAGTGCCAACCCGGCGGCCAACCCAATCCCCAGGCGCAGCAAGAAATCGCTCCAACTGCTGGCCGTCAGCGCAGCCAGGGCAAAGCTGGGCAGCAGACCGATGGCTAGATTGCGCAGCAGGTTGGCTTTCAACTGGCGCTTGACCGTGCCGAGCAGCAGCTTGACCACTCCTTCGCCGAACTTGATGATGACATTGCCGGTAAAACCGTCGGTCACCACCACATCGGCCATGCCGGCCACGATGTCTTTGCCCTCGACATTGCCCACGAAATTGAGCCGGCTGTCGGCCCGCAGAAGCGGCGTTGTTTCTTTGACCAGTTCGCTGCCCTTGCCCTCTTCCTCGCCGTTGGAGACGATGGCCACGCGCGGCCGCTCGATGTGAAAGACGCGTGTGGCGTACAGGCTGCCCATCAGGGCAAACTGGTGCAGGTACTCCGGCCTGACCTCGGTATTGGCGCCGATGTCGAGCAGCAGGCAGAACGCGTCGCCGCTTGGAAACAGAGTGGTCAGCGCCGGGCGTTTAATGCCCGGGATGCGCCCCAAAACGAACAGGCCCGTTGCCAGCGCCCCCCCGGTATTGCCGCAGGTGACGAAGGCGTCGGCCTCGCCCCGCTTGACCAGGCCGACGCCGACCGCCATGGAGGAATCGCGCTTGGTGCGCGCCGCCGTGGCGGGATGATCTGTCATCTCCAAGACCTGGCTGGCGTGCACGACCGGCAGTTTCAGCCCGCCGGTGCGGTGTTTGGCCAGTTCGCGGCGGGCCGTTTCTTCGGGGCCGACGAGGATCACCTCGATCCCAAACTCACGTGCGGCCTGCACGGCTCCTGCCACCGTCACTGCGGGCGCATGGTCGCCGCCCATGATGTCGAGTGCAATTTTCACAACATTCTCCTATAACCCGTCGCAGCGGCAAAAGCTACGCAGGCGCCTGATCGGGCGCAGGGGCGGGCTCATCAAGCGCAGGCGGCCTGCTCATCAAGCGCAGGCGGCCTGCTCATCAAGCGCAGGCGGCCTGTTCATTGCCCGTAAGCGGCCAGTCCGATGGCGCCAGGGCCGGCCAGGGCGGCCAGCACAGGCCCGATTTCGATGACCTGCATTTCTACGACGTTGAGCCGCTGGCGCACCTCGTTGGCGAATTGTTCGGCGTCAGGTGCGCAGCGGGCATTGACGACCGCTACGCGCAGCGGCCGGCCGCCAAAGGTCTCCTGGGCGCGGCTGAGAATGTCATCCAGCGACCGCTTACGTCCGCGCACACGCGCCACAGGTTGGATGGTGCCGTCGTGCATGAAGCGCAGGATTGGCTTGACGTCGAGCAGGTTGCCGATGCCGGCGCTGAGGCGCGGAACGCGCCCGCTGGCCGCCAGGTACTTGAGCGTTTCGGTTGTGAAGAAGGTGTGCGTATTGGCGCGCACGGTGGGCAGTTGGGCCAGGATTTCGTCCAGGCTGGCACCCTGTTGCGCCATTTCGGCGGCAATCACGATTTGCCATCCGCTGTCCATGGAGGCGCCCTTGGCGTCCCATACGACGATCTTGCGCTCCGGCAGCATGGCCTGGGCGGCAGAGGCCGAGGCGAAGGTGCCGCTCATCGCGGCGGAGACGGTCATGCAGAGGATGTCGTCGCCGGGCGGCAACTGCTGGAAAGCATCCAGGAAGTGCTGCGGTGTCGGCTGTGATGTGGTGGGGAGCTTTTCGGCGGTCAGAAGGATGCGGTAGAACTCTTCGATCGTGATCTCGACCTTGTTGCGGTAGCTTTTGATGCCCTGCGGCGTCGTCACGTTGACCATGGCGAGCACTTCGACAATTTTCAGGCGACTGATCAGCGCATCGGGCAGCGAATTGCTGGAGTCGCAGACAACATGAACCATAACGGCTTCCCTCGTTGACAAAAAGAGATGATTGCGTTGCGGGTAGTGCGACGCTGGATGATTTGTCAATGGACGAATCGAGCGCGGCGTCGCGGCGCTCAGTATACCAAAACTGGCATGGTTGACAACTTTCTGCTTTCTGGTATAATACGCCCCGTTGTGTGAGCTGCGCCCCTGTGGTGGAATTGGCATACACACCAGGTTGAGGGCCTGGGCCCGGTTGGGCGTGTCCGTTCGAGTCGGACCAGGGGCATGAGAGAGAGCCGTCGCTGTGCAAGCGGCGGCTCTTGTTTTGTTTCTCGGTTGCGGCGAAAGGGAAGACAGCGACCCTCGCCTGGCAGTCCCACCGCCGCCTGTGCTGACCGAGTTGCCGCTGAAGGTGACGTTGGTCAGCGTCGGATTGCTGAAGATGTTGTGCATCCCGCCGGCTGTGCTGGCTGAGTTGCCGCTGAAGGTGACTTTGGTCAGCGTCGGACTGCTGGAGACGTTGGACATCCCGCCGCCGACGGATGCCGAGTTGTCGCTGAAGGTGACGTTCGTCAGCGTCGGATTGCTGTTGAAGTAGTTGCGCATCCCGCCGCCGTCATCCAGTGCCGAGTTGCCACGGAAGGTGACGTCCGCCAGCGTCGGATTGCTGTTGAAGTAGTTGCGCATCCCGCCGCCGTCATCCAGTGCCGAGTTGCCACGGAAGGTGACGTCCGCCAGCGTCGGATTGCTGGAGTCGTTATACATCCCGCCGCCATAGCTGCTGGTACTACTGCCATTGGCATTGCCCGCTGTAATGGTAAAGCCGTCCAGCGTCGCGCCGGTCGCGCCGGTGACCACGTGGTAGCTGTTCGTGGTGTTGCCGGTGACGGTGGCAAGATTGGTGATGATGGGCGTTTGGCTGTTACGATTTGCCAGTTCATGTCCACCCACAGGTGTGAGACTCTATTGATCGCAACGTTTGGCGATACGTATCACGCCGATTTTGCTCCAAACTGGTATACTGTTGCCAAAGCCGCCGCACGCCAGGCGCTGGCCGGGTGCTACGGCTGGTTAAGCGAGGGGTTCGGCACGGCTGGCTTGCGGGAGGTGGGCGAGGAGGTGAGGGGAGACTCGTAACATCGAAGAAGGAGATGCTTGAATCATGGAACACAATCAACCACCCTGGATCATCCTGGAAACCGAACGTCTGACGCTGCGCCATCAGCAGGCGGAGGACGTGCCCTTTCTCGTCAATCTCTGGGCCGACCCGGAGGCGACGCGCTACACGGGCGGCCCGCGCGAACGCGCCTGGCTGCAGACGGTCTTCGAGGCGACTGCCGCCGAACCGTTTGCCGACCGTTTCGACCTCTGGCCGGTGGTGGAGAGAGCGAGCGGCCGTCTCGTTGGTCACTGCGGTCTGCTGGACAAAGAGGTTGCCGGCCAGACCGAGTATGACCTGACCTACGTGTTCGACCCATCGGTCTGGGGCAAGGGCTATGCGACGGAGATGGCGCACGCCATCCGCCAATACGCCGCCGAGGTCTTCGGCCTGACCCGGTTGATCGCCATCATTGACCCGCACAACGTCGGCTCGCAGCGGGTGGCGGAGAAGATCGGTATGCGCCTGGAACGCGAACTTCTGCGCGATGACGGGGTCGTGCGCCGGATTTACGCCGTGGAGTAGCCGTTCGAATGAATTCCGAATGAATTCGGGGCTGAAAGACCTCGGCGAGCTCGGTCCAGCCGGCGTTCCGCCGAGAGGTCGGCCTGCGCCGACAGGCTTCGATAGGCTCAGCCTGCGCCGGCTCAGCCTGCGCCGGCTCGGCCTCGACAGGCTCGGCCGGCGGGAAGCCGTTTCCTGAGCCTGTCGGAGCCTGTCGAAGGGGGCGCTGCGGTTAGTTCGTGCGATGGCGGCGACGCAGGCGAGGGGCAAGGGCGATGAGGCCGAGAAGGGCGAGCCAGAGGAGCGGTTGACCGGGGGGATTGGCCTCGGCGCCGGTCAGGCGGACGGCGGTGGGAGCACTGAAGGCGGCGCTGACGGGGCCGTGACGGGTGACGGCGCCGCTGCTGTCCACATCCTCCAGCCAGTAGTAGTAGGTTGTCCCGCCGACGAGGTCATTGCTGTCGAGCCATTCGTAGCTGAAGCCCTGGCTGCTGCCGGGCGCGGCCGAGGGGATGAGGGCGCTGTTGAGCAGCAGGTCGGGGGCGGTGGGCGAGACGCCGCGCCAGAGGTTGAAGCCGAGATTGCCGATCTCGCTGACCGTTTCCCAGTTGACCAGGATGGCGGCGCCCTGCTGCTGAGCGTCGAAACCGGCCAGGACTGCGCTGAGGGGAACATAATTGCCGGTCGGCGTGAATTCCCACTGGTAATCCTCCACTTCACCCTCGTTGGCCAGTCCCGTCGGCTGCGCCCGGCCGTCAGTGCTGCCCGAATATAACCGGAAGCGGGTGTTGAGTATCAGGTTGGAGCCGCTGCCGGTAAACGTACCGGATGGAACGTCGAAGGTGATCGTTTGCGGCGAGCCGCCGTTATTCGTGACGCTTTGGTCGAGCAAGATGCGATCGCCGCTATCAAGAAGATCGCCGTCTTGATTCCAGTCCAGCCACGCGCTCAAATAGCAGGCGCCGGTGCATCCGCCCACAATGACACTCACCGCGCCGCCGTTTGTGCCGTTCGACCAGGGCGTGCTTGTCACGGTCACGCCATTGTCGGTGTCGCCGGCAGCGGTCGCGCTTTCTTGACCGTCTGCGTCGGTCGTGGGGCTTGTACCGAGATAAGGTCCGCTGATGCTGTGGCGCGCGCCGTTTTCGGCTAACAGGGTATTGTTGTACGAAGAGGGCAGGTCGCCCAGGTCCATTGCCGAAAGGAAACCGAAATCGCGTTGCGCTGTCGTGCTGCCGGAAAGCGTGATGCTGCTGTACGACATGGGCGTGGTGGTCGTCGTGCCTTGAATACTGTACGCGTTGCTATTGGCAACCACGCGATAGTCGCCGTCGGCGAGCGATGTAAAACTGTACTGACCGCTGCTGTTGGTGGTGGTCTGACTGACGAGAATATCATCGCTGCCGCCGCAGCCGCCGACGCAGCGCCACAAGTAAACCGGTATGTCGCCATAGCGCGTGGTCTCGCCGACGTCAATATCGCCAACGCCGCCGGTTTGTCCGCCGCTGTCGGTGTCGTGCCACGCGGTGCCTTGAATCGTATTGCTCCCGCTAAAGCGATAGCCGAAATCCATTTCGAGGTCGCAGTTCGAGCAAGCGACGCTGTTGACGCTGCTGACATGCCCGCTCGTGAGAATGATGTTGTTGATGACGCTGTTGGCAGTGCCGTCGCGGTCGTACGTCGCGGTCAAGCCGAATGGAAAATCCGGGTCGCTGGTATCCACCTTGACATAGTAGGATGTGCCGTTGGACAAGCCGCTAAAGGAATAGTAACCGTTTTCGTCGGTGGCCGTCGTTTGCAAAACGCTCGAGCAGCCCGAATCGGCGCAGAGCCACACGGTGATGTAAGCGATGCCCAATTCGTCCGCGTCGCGCGTGCCGTCATTGTCGCTGTCAATCCAAACCGTGTCGCCAATCACGCCGCTGTTGGGTTGATAGCCAAAATCGCTGCTCATGTCGTTTTGGCCCAGCTGCAAGCCGGGGAAAAACGTACTGCCGACGGTGACGCCTTTGAGCCAGTTGATGTTGTCGCAAAGTGTTGCGCCTGCGGTCAAACACGAGAGCGATGTGGAACTGGTGTTGTACGAGTTCGGGTCGCCGGTGAGTGTATAGTTTTGCAGCGCGCCGCCGCCTGAAAAGTTACTGGCTGCGACCTTGACGATATAGTTGTTGGCGCTCAAGCCGCCGAACAGATAATAGCCGGGGTCGCCTTCGCTGTTGTTGGCGGTGGTGGCTGACGCAATCGCCCCGCCGTCCGCCGTGCCGTCGTTGTTGGCGTCGAGATACAATTCGACCAAGACGCCGTTGATGCCCGGTTCGCCGCTGTCCCAAATGCCGTCGCCGTCATTGTCTTGCCAGATGAAATCGCCGATGCTGCTCGAAGTGTAACCAAAATCGCCGCTGGTGTACGTTTCGCTCGCGCCCAGTGTCACCTTGTCTTGATTGTCACGCGTGGTCGTGCTGTCTTGATCATACGATTGCGTCAAGTCATCGAGCGGCTGACCGCTTGAAAAATTGCTGCTCGGAATTTGAACGATGTAATTGCCCGCTGCGAGATTGAGGAATTGGTAGCGACCTTTTAGATTGCCGTCGTCGGCGGTGCTGACGCTGCCGCTGGCGTTAATGTCAATGCGCCCGTCAATGACCGCATAGCCCACGAACGCGCCGTCGTCATTCGAGTTGATGCTGCCATTGCCGTCAATGTCCAAGCCGCCGTCAATGACATTGACGCCGTGCAGTGAGGTGTAATCGTCATCTGTTCCGATGCTGCTGTTGCCGCTAATGTCAATATAGCCGTCAATGACGGTATAGCCGAGCGTGGCGCGCGTGCCGACGAGCGCGTCTTCGGCGTCAATCACGCCGTCGCCGTTCTGGTCTTGGTACAGATTGACAGTGACGCTGGCGATGCCACTCTCACTCGAACCAATCGCGCCATTCGCGTCCGCGTCGTTCCACACCGTATCGCCAATGGAACTAAAGCCGCGCGGCTGATAACCGAAATCGGCGGTGGTGACGTTGGTGGTGTTGAGCGTGACCGACGCTTTGGAATCGCACGTGGTGCATGTGCCTGCCTGGTCGGGGTCGCCGGTCTGACTGTAGCCGCTTGGGACGGTGGCAGTGTTAACCTGTACGATATATTTGTTCCCGTTGCCCGCGAGATTGCTAAAGGAAAAGTTGCCGCTGGAATTGGTGGTGGTCGTACCGAGCAGCGTGTCGCCCGAATCAATGACGCCGTCACCGTCAATGTCGCGATAGAGTCGGACGGTGACGTTGGCGATGCCTTCTTCGCCGCTGTCCTGGTCGCCGTCGCCGTTCCAATCGGCATACACGGTATCGCCAATGCTCAAGCCGCCGGTGTAGCCGTAATTGTACGAACCGCTAATGGCATTCGCGCTCACAGTGAATGCGGTGGTGGTTTGGTTATCGCACGTGGAGCAAGTTACGCCCACTTGGTCGGGGTCGCCCGATTGAGTCATGCCCGGCACATCGGTCGTGTCAACGCCGGTGCGATAGCTGCCCGGTGTGACATTGCCAAAGAAATAGCGACCATTGGTATCGGTGGTGGCGGTGGTGGCGCTGGTATTGCAGGGATTCACCGCGCTCGTGCAGCGATAAATCGTGACGCCGGGAATGGGTTCTTCGCCGCTGTCCCACGTGCCGTCGCCGTCGCGGTCATTCCAAACATAGCCGATGACTGCGCCCTGTCCGGTGGTGCCGCCGCCATCTATGTAGCCAAAGCTCACGGCGGTGATATTTTCGCCCGAACCGCCATTGACGATATTGTTAAAGGTACTCAAGTTAGCGGATTCGGTATTCCACAAACTGTCACCGCCCGCGCCGCCCGCGCCATTGCCTGTCGCGTTGGTTTCGACGCTGTTGGTGGTGAAATCGGTGGGCAGCGTGGTGGTGTCCACCTTGACGTTATAGTAGCCGTCGCGCAGTCCGCTAAACGTGTACGCGCCGCTGCTGTTTGTCACCTGTGTAGTGATTTGCCGCCATTCGCCGCTGTTGCTGCTGTCAGTACAAGATTTGCCGGTATTGCCCGCTGTGCTGGCGTTGATGAGCAAGCCGGTATTCGTGCTAAAACAGCCCCACAGTTGCACTGTGACACCGGGGATAAAAGTATCGCTCGCGCTATAGCCAGTGCCGCTCGTCCAGGTGCCTGTGGTGTGATTATCGGCAAAAACGGTGCCTGCAATCGAGCCGGAAGCATTGATGCCAACTGTCGCGCTATCGTTCACGTCATTCATGTTGCGCCCGTTGGCGAAGGTTGCGGTGGTGACGGAGGCGGTGTTGGTGGTGCTGGCGACGGTGGCGAGCGCGGTGAAGGTTATGGTAATTGTTTTGGTGCCGCCCGCATAGAGCGGATCCAAATTGTCCCAGACAATTGTGCCTGCGCTTTGGCTGGATGGTCGTGGGTCGGCAGAGACGTACTGCAAGTAGGTCGAGTCGTAGGTATCGGTCAACGGCAAGGGGTCAATCGTTTTATCCGCGCCGCCGCAACTCGTCTGGTTGGTCGTGATAATAAAAGCTGCTGCATCTACTTCCGACTCTCCACCGTCTGGACCCGAACCTTTATCCGCTTCCAACTGCAAGCCCGTTCGGTCCGCTGCAAAATGCGACCAGTACCAATCCGGGTAGGTGTCGGCATCCCCGCCGTCCGGTCGCAAAGAGGACACATCCTGAAGAATCACATAAGTCGTTCCACCTGACCCGCTAAAGTACGTATCGTCATAATTGTACGTGCCAAGGGGGTTACCTACGCCCAGCGTGTCATCCCAGACGTGCGCGTGGAGCGTTGAACTGGAAATGAAATTCTGCCCCTCACGAAAGAAAATCAATAGCTCTACTTTGGTGATACTACCGCCTTGGTCGCTGAGGTTGAAACCATCCAGTCCCAGTAACTCATCGGCGTCAGCCATGTCGGTAGATGCGTATGCGCCGTTCAGAGCGCCCAGCGCAGTGCTGGTGTTCGACCACTGTTTACCGACAGTACTGCCTCCGGGCGGGCTGCCCGAGCCGGTCTGATTCGCGATGGAAGCCCATAGCGTGTATTTGCAATAACCATTCGCTGTGCCATCGCCCGGAAGTTGGTTGCGCAGCTCGATGGTGTGGGTAATGGTTTCGCCCACATACGCCGGATCGAGCGAGCTCAGCCGCTTATCTATCGCCAACGTCGGTCCAAAACCAAAGTCGGCGTTGTTGTAATCTTGTCCTGCGCTCAACGTGACGGCGTGGGTTGTGGGTGTGGTCGGGCTGTAACCGTCCGCGAGATCTGTGTCGGATGAATCTACCTTGACGATATAGTTGCCTGCCGGTAGAGAGGTGAAATCATAGTTCGGATTGGCCGCCGTAGTTGTTTGCGTGCTGACCAGCACGTCGTTGCTGTCCAATGCGCCGTTGCCGTTCTTGTCCCAGTACAACCAAACTGTAATGTTGGCGATGCTGCTCTCACTGGTCTGGTCGCCGTCGCGATTGACGTCCGCCCACACGCGATCGCCAATTGTGGCGGTGCCTTGCACCATCGTCGTGGCGCAGTCGCTGTCAAACGGCGCGCCTTCGCCAAAACTCGCGGCGGAACAATTTTCGACAAAGGGCGCGCCGCCGCCGGTGATATAGCCGGACGGGATGGTGGCTTGCAAGCGCACGTATCCTGAATTTTTGCCGCTGCCACTCACGTCTAATGGTTCATTGAGCCACCATTGAAGCATGACCTGCGCGCCGGAACTGCTGAGCGTCGTGCCGGGGTCGGTGCTGCTCCACGTCACGCCGCTGTCAGTGGAATAACGGATGCTGACGCTGTTGCCGGTGGGGACACTGTTACTGCTAGACGCGCTGCCGCCGACGTACTGCAAACCGACCGGGACGGTGTCGCTAATCATCAGTCCCGCGTTCACGCCGCCCGAAGAGAGCGTCAGACCGGCTTGGGTGGTCGTCGAATTATTTTGGAACGGAATCTGATAGGTGAATGTCGTGCTTTCCGCTTGCGAACCGGGCGCGCTTTTGCTCGTGACGACTTGGGCGGCAGAGCTCATCGGGAATGGCACGCCCGCGCCATAGTCGCCGTTGAATTTTTCATTGTCGCTGCCGGAAGCAACTTCTTGGTACGGCGAAATGGGAATCGTACAGCCGGGCTTTTGGGCCATGAATTTATAATAGACTTCGCCGCGCACGTCGGTATTGTCGGTGGGCAAGTCGGTAAAGTAGAGTGTGTCTTGAAAAGGAATAATGAGGTCGGGGTTGCCCGCGCTGCGCGTTACGGTCAGTACGCCGCTCGCGCCAATGAGGCGAAAGCAAGAAGGGTCGTACGACGGGTCGCCAAACGGCTGCACCCACGCGTTGTAATCCGGCACGCCGTCGTCATTATTATCAAAGCCCTGGTTCACATTGCCGAGCCGATAGAGGATCCCGTTCGTGGTGATGGGTTCGCCGGGCAGAACGGTGCTGGTATCGGTATTGAACCATTGTCCGGCGGGGTTGCCATTGGGCTTGATTTTGTTTGCCATCGCCGAGATTTCGTTGCGCAAGGTCGCGGTGTGCGTGGCGTTGGCGGTGCGCTGTGTCGCGCCTTCATAGCCGATTGCCCAAATATCGAAATCCAGATAGAGGTCGTCGTCCGGTTTGACGGAATTACCCCACGTGGGGATGGTCCCGCCATTCGCCAGGTGTGGGTATTCGAACGACCAGTACTGATAGCGACATTCGCCTGCCGCCAAAGGGGGCGTTGCGCGCGCAGCATCCGCGCTACCCCCAAGATGTGTAAAGCTATATGAACCGGAATAGAGCTGCCCGCCGATGGTGACGTTGGTCTTGACCGGATAAGTGCCGGGCGTGCCAAGCACCGCGCCACTGCCGGTATAGTCGCCGATATAGGCGGTGACATTACTGACCGTCGTATCTCCGGGATTGCAGATTTTACCGATGACCGTCGCCACTTTGGGCGCGTAGGTGGAGGGCGAAAGCGCGTTCGAATCCACGACTAGATTGGGCGCGGCGATGATGGTGATGCTCAATGTTCCTGCGGCGGAAACGGGTAGCGCAGGAAAGAAATGGCTCATGATGACTGTGAGAAGAAGCACCACCACAGTCAGAAAACGATTGCGGTTTCCAGCAGGATGGTGTTTCTGTGGCAGCCACGCGGTGAAGACGGCAGTCAACGAAGGATGGATGATAACTGGCATTTGGAAACTCCTTGCAGATCTGGGAATCAGGTCAGGATGGAACTGCGACGTGCTCATTCAGCCGATGTCTCGCTGCGCAACGAACGATGTGATGTCCGAAGCAACCGAAGACCGGTTGAGGCAACTGAGCGGCCGGCAGCGCACGTGCAACGCGCCAATGAATCTAGTTGGCATTACCAGATTAGTTGCTGCTGCCCAGGATGTCAATGACCCATTGGGGCCAGATGCGAGAACGAAGATGGCCTGCAGGAAATCATGAGAATTGGCGGGAACTTGCGGAAACTCACAGGAGCTATGTACTGACATTCGTGATGACCGTCGCCGGAGCACCGCGCCTGTCCTGGAAACGCCGTAGCGCCGGTTGCCGACCGGCGCTGCGAACGTGATGCGTACCGCCAGTTCAATCCTGACAGTTGGCGACGACCGGACGCCGCCGCCGCTTCATCATCCAGGCGGCGGCGATGAAGACGGCGACGGTGATGGCGCTGACGGAGGAGAAAGAGGCAGAGACGGAGCGGGCGCCGGTCAGGCGGACGGCGGTGGGAGCACTGAAGGCGGCGCTGAC
>CAZOLV010000033.1:0-15204 GCA_964580725.1 uncultured Anaerolineae bacterium
CTACAATGCGAGATACTACGACCCGGCGCTGGGGAGGTTTGCTCAGGCCGATACGCTGATCCCCAATCCGGGAAATCCGCAAAGTTTCAACAGATACACCTACGCGGCCAATAATTCTGTCAGGTTCACAGATCCGACGGGACATTTCACCGCCGACGAGATTTGCACCTACTTCGTTGATTGTGGAGCAGACAAGGATCAATGGGAAGCGATGGCCCAGGCCGCGCTTGGCTCATTGTTCGATCTGCTGTGGGAGACGCCGATCACCTGGGGGGATGTGCTTTTCATGGGCAACGAGCAAGGAGTAACCAATGCCGCCATGTTCGTCTTGCTGACCAACAGCGATGACGGCTCCAGCGGCTACTACGCTGGATTGTGGGGCCTGAGTGGGCAAGGTGCGGACATGCCGCTGCGTTGGCAGTCCGCGCAGCAAGCTGCCACCCTGGCTGCCTACGGCGTGAGCGGCAATTCTTGGGAGGGCATGGCGCGCCGGCAGGCCGAGGCCTGGGTAGGCGACGCCTGGGTGAAGAATCTGTCCAGCATCGATGGGATCTGGAGTCTGCGCAAGAGGCCAGAATCGGCGAACTACCACTTCTCCAACTACATGGATTACAATGGTTGGTGGTGGGCATTCGCAGGAATAACAATAGCCAGTTGGTCAGCGTCAGGCCCCGCCTTGCTTACTCTGAGTGCACTTGGAGTTGATGTCGCTGGTCTGATAGCTGATTTACTTGGTCGCGAACTTGGACCTATCAATGCTGCATATCCAGCGGTCTATTATGATCGCATTATGACGCGCTCACCCTGGCAGATACACCTGAGCCCTCCCAGAGGAGTCCAGCCATGACGCAGCATACGTTTGGTGTCATTCTTTTCGCTGGTTTTACAGTTCTCTATGTCTATGGGGCGTGGTATTTTCTACGCGACAGGAATCGCAACCGACCAGGCTGGAGAATAGCCGGTAGCATGCAACTGCTCGCAGCGATTCAGCTATTGGTGTTCACGTTCATGATAGCTACAAATTCTGAGTGGTCCCGCTTGGCGGATAGCGTGGGATGGCCTTTATTGGTTGTACTACCGATAATGGTATGTCAAATACTTTTCATTGCCATTCGATTGTTGTATGGCAAGAACCCAGAATGAAACGGAAAACTCGACGGCGTACGATCAGCGGCAGCGTCTACACGTGGACCGGAGTTTACCCTGAGCGCAGTCGAAGGGATGCCGAAAACCGGCTGACCGATATGAGCGGCAGCATCACGGCGAGCTACGTGTACGACGGAGACGGCAAGCGGGTCAACGAGACGGCCGGCGACAACTGCATGGGCTACACGTCGGTTGGCAACGGGCCGTACGATGAAGACTACAGGTACACTCCGAATGGCAACCTGGAGAGCAAGTCGAGTGTGGGAAGTTATGTGTACGGTGCGTCGTCGCCGGGGAATTGCCAGGCGGGGACACAGACGACGAAGCCGCATGCGGTGCAGCAGGCTGGGAGCAACGTCTACAGCTACGACTGCAACGGCAACATGACCGGGCGCACGGTGGGCGGCGTGACCTACAGCCTGGTCCACGACGCCGAGAACCGCTTGCAGCAGGTGAAGCAGGGAAGCACGGTGCTGGCCAGTTACACCTATGATGCGGACGGCCACCGGGTCAAGGCGGTGATGGGGAGCAGCACAACCGTCTATATCGGCGCCTACTACGAGAAGACGACGAGCGGCAGCAGCACGACGATCACGAAGTATTACCAGGCGGGCGGCCAGCGGGTGGCAATGCGGGTGAATGGGGTGGTGCGCTGGTTGGCGACCGATCACCTGGGTTCGACCAGCATCACGGCGAGCGAGACCGGCGCACGCATGTCAGAGCTGCGCTACAAGCCCTGGGGGGAGAGTCGTGGCATTCCCTTCGGTACGACGCCGACGCAGCGCCGCTTCACCGGGCAGGTGCTGGACGAGGTGGCGGGCGGGTTGTATTTTTACAACGCCAGGTACTACGATCCGGCGCTGGGGAGGTTTGCTCAGGCCGATACGATTGTGCCTAATCCTGGAAATCCGCAAAATCTCAACAGATACTCTTACGCCCTCGGAAACCCGCTCAGGTTTTCCGATCCAACGGGATATTACGAAGAACCGGAGATTGAGCAGTATTTGCGGGATTTGTACCCTGAATTCTGGCAGAGATACTGGGATGCCTGGCGAGCTGACAAAGTGTTTTGGGCGATGCTGCGCGCGGCAAAGAATGGTGATCGCCTCTACGCACCGACTACGAGTCTGGGAGTGGGTTCTTTTGGTGCCAAGGATGGAAGTTTTAACTTCACGTCTGAGAATGGCGCCGAGTTATGGCTCTACCAGGGACGCGGCCCGTATGCCCTGGAGATGCCGAATCGGCAATTTCGAGAAGGCTTTTCGGTGCAAGCAGTGGCAAGTGAGCACCTTGTTGTGGGCACAGACGAAAACATCGGCCTGACATGGGAGCAACCACTCTACAACTACACCGCACAGGGACCGGAATTCACGGGATACATGCGACTGGTGAGCTATGCGTATACCGATGTGTCAATAAACTGGGGAGCCAGCAGCTCTATACCTTCTCTCACGGGCGTTGCCTATGCAGCGATTCGATGGGGGACAAAGGGCGCTGTGAAAGCACTTCTAAGCGGACCAGTCGGAACAGCCTTATTCGTAGCAGATATCGGAGTGGCTATCAATGAAGGGGTTAGTATTCACTATCAACTGCAAGTGGACTACAAGGATACTCGCACCTATCTATCACCCCCATCTCCATGTCTAACATCACCTTGTTTCAAGGCTGCGCCATGATGAAGCTGAAAGGCACAACGCCATGACTGACGATAGTGCAACCAGCAACGGCGCTGAACAACACCAAACGCGCCTCAAGGAGTTGGACGAGCACGCAGACACACAGACCACTTACAATCTGGTGATGCTTATCTGGAGTCTTGCGTTAGGCGCCGGTATCGGCTTGCCCATTCTAGTTCTGCTGTCGCTCGTGTTGTTGCCGGGTCGTGTCACGATCAGCACTGGCACATACTGGATGATGGGTATCGGCTTTGTGCTGTTCTGGCCGCTACACTTTTTGCGCCGTCACTGGCTAGCGCGCTATGAGGCGTTACGGGAGAAGTACAAGCAGAAACAGTAGTTACAGTGCAGACAAGTAAGGTGGGCAGGCAGCACAGCGACATCCGTTGCAATGAGCTGATGTGCCCAGGGGCAAGCCCCGTTGACGGGGCGCAACGCTGTAGCCGGGCGATTCATCGCCCGGCGGTCGTCGGTGTGCGAGCGTCGACTAAGTCCTGTGTGCCAACGAGGCCCGAGAGACTTCAGTGGCTGAACTCAATGTACAACTCAAGCAGGGAGAACTGCACGGTGAGCAAGTCGAGTGTGGGAAGCTATGCGTATGGTGCGTCGTCGCCGGGAAATTGCCGGGCGGGGACACAGGCGACCAAACCGCATGCGGTGGTGACGGCGGGCAGCGGCGCCTACAGCTATGACTGCAACGGAAACATGATCGGGCGCACCGTGGGCGGCGTGACCTACAGTCTGGTCTATGACGCCGAGAACCGCTTGCAGCAGGTGAAGCAGGGAAGTACGGTGCTGGCCAGCTACACCTATGATGCGGATGGCAACCGGGTGACGGCGGTGATGGGGAGCAGCACAACAGTCTACGTCGGCGCCTACTATGAGAAGACGACGAGCGGCAGCAGCACGACGATCACGAAGTATTACCAGGCGGGTGGTCAACGGGTGGCAATGCGGGTGAATGGGGTGCTGCGCTGGCTGGCCAGCGATCACTATCAGCGTCGCTGCAGCAAAGAGCACGGGGACGGCGAAAGATTCGCCTGGGTGAAGGACGACGCCGGATGGGCAGATGCGATTCGCCGCTAGGCGAGGGCGAGCGCCAGCGTCTTGTAAGTGAGTTTGGCGATGGTGAAATCGGCGGCGTGGTAGCCAGGGATGGGCGCTAACTCCACGACATCGAAACCGATGATCTGGGCATTCTGTGCCACGGTGCGCACCGCGGCCAGAGTTTGCTGCCAACTTAGACCGCCCGGCTCCGGTGTGCCGGTGGCCGGAACCAGGGTCGGGTCGAGACCATCCACATCAATCGTCAAGAAAACCCGGCGCCCCTTGACCCACGCCGCCAGTTCTTGCAAGTAGGCTGGCCCGGCGTGCACCTCTTCCGCAAAGAAGGTGCGCATCGTCTGGGGATGGGCGCGTATGAAGTCGGTCTCCTCGCGGCAGACGGAGCGAATACCGATCTGGGCGACGGGGCCGAGCGCATGGAAATGGCGGGCCGCACAGGCATGGCTATACTCGGAACCTTCGTAGCTGGCGCGCAGATCGCTGTGTGCGTCAATCTGCACCGTGTAGAGCGGAGCGCCATCGGCGCAAAATACCTGCGCCAGACCACGCGCCACGCCGGCGCTGACGGTGTGCTCGCCGCCCAGACAGACCACGAATTTGCCCGCCGCCGCTTGTTCGGCCACGGCCGCCTGAATCTCATCCACCATGGCTGCCGGGCCGGCCATATTGGGCGCCAGCGCCGGCAACGTGTGAATACCCCAGCGCAGCGCCATCTCCTCGTCGAACTCTCGGTCGAGCAGTTCGACCTGCGTCGAGGCCTGCAGAATGGCGCGCGGGCCAAAGCGCGTCCCACCGCCGTAGCTGACCGTCGCCTCGTAGGGGATCGGCAGAACGACGGCGCGACTGCTCGCATAGTCGGTCGCCTCAGGCGCCAGCCCCAGGAAATTGTCAGGCGGTAAGAATTCGTAGCCAGCCATCATGCACGCCTCGTTTCAGATGTCTGAATCGTCGGGGCGATTCTGCCGGTAGGCCTCGCCCAACCTGGCCAGCAGCGTCTCACGCCGGTCGTACAGCCGTTTACGCGGACGCGGCGCATGTTTGGACAGGGCGTAGGCCGCCAGGATCGGCAACGCCACGGTGCTGTCGAGATAGCAGACGATGCTGTCCGGCAATTGATCAGGATCAACCTTGCCCCACGTCACCGCTTCCGATGGCGTTGCGCCGCTCAGCCCGCCTGTGTCGGGGCGGGCGTCGGTGATCTGCACGAAGTAGTCGTGACCCTTCTCATCAATCCCCATGATCTCTTGAATCTGCGGTTCGGTCTGCAAGATGAAATTCTTGGGGCTGCCGCCGCCCAGGATCAGAACGGCGCTCTTGCCGCCGCCCGCCTTGGCGTCGTAGACGATGGCCGTCGTCTCGTTGACGTCCGCCTCCGGGTCGAAGCCGAGCTGGCCGCCCGCCAGGCGCAGTGCAGCGACATTCATGCCGATGGTCGAATCGCCGGGGCTGGAGGTGTAGACCGGCACGCCGGCCTCGAAGGCAGCGCCGAGCACGCTGCGGTGCGACAACCCCAAATGCTGTTCACGCGCCCGCACGTAGGCGCCCAGGCGATAGTGCAGTTCGGCGGTGCTCATGCGGCGCTGAAATTCTGGCGCCGCCAGCACGCGTCGCAAAAAAGCGTCCGACTTGAGCAGCACTTCTTGATCGAACACGATGTCGTAGATGCGGATAATCTTCTGCTCACGCAGCGCCACATCATCGGTAAACGGCGAGGTCTGGAACAGTTCGAAGCCGAGCGAGCGGTGCAGATCATGGTAGAGGTTGGCGCCGGTGCTGATGATCCAGTCAATCATGCCGGCTTCGATCAAGGGTGTCAGGGCGGCGTGTCCCAACCCGGTTGGCGTCAAAGCCCCGGAAAGAGTGACGCCGATGGTCACATCGGGTGCGAGCATCTTGCTGACGAAGAGCCGGCACGCCTCGCGCAGGCGCGCCGCATTGTAGGCCAGGAAATAATGATCCACCAGGTCGGCCACGCTGAGCGTGTTGGGCATCGGTTCAGGATCGAGTTTGCGACCGTAAGACATCGAAACTCCTTCAGATCTGCATCAGGCTGCGGCGCATGATGGCGTAATTCTCCAGCGCCTTGCCGGCGCCGATGGCCACGCAGGCGATGGGGTTTTCGGCGGTGTAACAGGGCACCCCGGTCTCTTTGGTCAGCAGTTTGTCAATGTTGCGCAACAACGCCCCCCCGCCGGTCATCACCATGCCGCGGTCAATGATGTCGGCGGCCAGTTCGGGCGGCGTTTTTTCCAGCGTCGCCTTGACGGTGCCCACGATGGCCTGCATCGGCTCGGTGATCGCTTCGGTCACTTCCTCCGACGTGATGATGATCGTCTTGGGCAAACCGGCCACCTGATCGCGGCCGCGCACTTCCATGGACATATTTTCCGGCATCATCGTGGCGCTGCCGATCTTGATCTTGATCTCTTCCGCCGTCTGATCGCCGATGAGCAAATTATACTTCTTGCGCACGTAGTTCACGATGGCGTCGTCTATGCGATTGCCCCCGATGCGGATGGCGCTCCAGACGACGATGTCGTACATCGAAACCACGGCCGCTTCGGTCGTGCCTCCGCCGATGTCCACCACCATGTTGCCGGTGGGCGTATCAATGGGCAAACCGGCTCCATAGGCGGCGGCCAGCGGTTCTGGGATCAGGTACGCCTCTCGCGCTCCGGCCTGGATCGTCGCATCGTGCACGGCGCGGCTTTCGACGCTGGTGACGCCCTTGGGCGTGGAGATCATGACGCGCGGCTTGAACAGCGGATTGCGACCGCAAGTGCGGCGGATGAAGTAGCGCAGCATCGCCTCGGTCACAACGAAGTCGGCGATGACGCCATCGCGCATCGGGCGCGCTACCTCGATGCTCTGCGGCGTGCGGCCGAGCATATCGGCCGCCTCCTGTCCCACCGCCACAATCTTGCTGTCGCGGGTGGCAATAGCGACCACCGAAGGTTCCTGCAGGACGATGCCCTTACCCTTCATGTAGACGAGCAGGTTCACCGTACCCAGATCAATGCCGAGCAGTTTTTCGAGCATGCCGTGTTCCCATTCTTCCAGTTATTGGCGGCAGTTATCGGGGCAATTGTTGGTGATGGCCATCGCGATCACAAGCAGTGCTTGCCGCGTTCACCGATTACAAGCAGCGCTTGCTGCGCTCACCGCTCACGTCCGCCTGGCCGCCGTGCCAGCGTGGCAGCCTGACGGCCCAGATCGCCGCGGGCCTGGATTATACGGTAAACCAGGAAGCGGCGCAAGTAATGGTCAGACCGTGCGCGCGGCGCGTTGGGCGCGCCGTCTCTCCAGCAGGTCGAGAATGCGGGCATGGCGCGCCCGGCTGATCGGGTAGAACGACACCAACACGATGCCCGCCACGAAAAAGACGGCAGGCAGCGGCCCGGCCAGGAAGCGAATGGCAGCCAACGCGCTGGCAGGCTGCGCTGCGCCGATTCGATCGGCGCCGGCGATGTAGCCATTGGCCGCCAGCAACCAGCCGGTGATCGCAATCGTGGCGGCGCCGACGAATTTCTGAATCAGGGTGATGACGCTGTAGTAGGCGGCCTCCTGACGATAGGCCCGGCGCAACTCGTCCCAATCAATCACATCGGGCAAGATTGCCAACGGGATGGCGTGCGCCGCCGACACCCCGATGCCCGCCAGCGCCGCCAGCAGAAACACCAGGTTGACGCGCCCCGACGGCATGAAGCTGAGCATCACCAGCACCGCGGCCAGGAACACCATGCCCAGTTGGTAGGCGCGCGCCTTGTCCAGCCGATGCGCTACCCACACCCACAGCGGCAGCGCCAGCACGCCCACGCCAAAGAGCAGCAAAAAGATCAGATCGCGCGCCTGGCTGTCCAGGCCGAAGTAGTCGCGAATCAAGAAAACGAGGATGAACTGAATCAGATCAATCGGCATCCAGGTCAGCAGGTAGACGCCGGCGGCGATCAGGAAGGCCTTGTTGCTGACCGCAATGCGAAACGACTCGACCAGCCCTGGCGCCGGCAGGTTCTGGAACTCAGGCCGTTCACGCGTCACGGCGAAGGTGAGCCAGATCGGCAGCACGCTGGCAATGCCCAGAATGGCCGCCATGACCAGATAGGCCTGATGGCGGGCCGGGCCGCTGGCGCCCGGCCCGGCGATGGCGTCTACCAGGGCCAGCGGCGCCACGGCGCCGACCAGGCCAAAGGCAATCGAAAAGGCCATGCGGTAGGAGTGGAGCGATGTGCGATCATCGTAGCTGGGCGCCAGCTCCGGCGTCAAGGCGATGTAGGGCACATTGACCAGGGTGAACAAGGTGTCGAACAGCACGTACATGGCCGTGTAGTAGAGCAGCAGCATCGTCTGGTTGGAGATGGCCGGGACGACCCACATCAAGATGAAGCTAAGGCCAAAGGGCAGGGCGCCAAACAGCAGGTAGGGGCGGCGGCGACCCCAACGGCTGCGAGTGCGATCGCTGAGGGTGCCAATCAACAGGTCGTTGAAAGCGTCCCACAAACGGCCCAGGCCGATGGAAATGCCCGCCAGGCGCGGATCAAGCCCGACGACGCTCACCAGAAAGTCCAGGTAGAGCAGGGCCAGCGCCGTCGAGGTCAGTGAAAAGCCAGAATCGCCGGCGCCATAGATCGCTTTCTTCCATGAAGGCATCGCAGGCATCACAGGCATCGCACACCTCCCATCCAACATCCTCTGCCGTTTGTCAAAACACCAACGTCTCCTTGCCGTGCAACCGGTCCTCGATGCGCTGCGCCACCAGGTCGAGATGCGAAGTGTGCTGCACATAGTCCAAATTGTCGGTTTCGATGACGAGCACCGGGCAGAGGGTGAAACTGGCGACCCAACGTTCGTACAGATCGTTCAAGTGAGATAGATAATCGGGCGACATGGACTGTTCGTAATCGCGACCGCGGCGGGCGATGCGTCGCATCAGCGCCGGCGTCGAAGCGCGCAGGTAGACGACCAGGTTGGGCGGCGGCAGCAAGAGCGACAACGTGCTGAAGAGGGCGTAGTAGGTGTCCCAATCGCGTGCGCTCAGATGCCCTTGCAGGTAGAGGTTGCGGGCAAAGACCTCGGCGTCCTCGTAGACCGTGCGATCCTGGATCACCGACCGGTTGCACTGCAACAGATGAGAGTGCTGCTGCAAGCGCCGTGACAGGAAGAACGCCTGTGAATGAAAGCTCCAGCGGGGCATGTCGGCGTAAAAATCGGGCAGGTAGGGGTTTTCCTCCACCGCCTCGAAAACCGGTTCCCATCCAAGCCGCTCGGTCAGCAGCCCGGTCAGGGTTGACTTGCCAACGCCGATGTTGCCCGCGATCGCGACGAAATACATGTTACCCGCTGTCGTGAATTTCAAGCTCATTGCCGTTCCATCAACCACCAGCAATCACCATCAACCACCAGCAATCACCATAGAGGAAGATTGCGGCGGGCATTTTACCACAGCGGCGCGCCGTCGCAGAATTTTGCGCACACCACTGCATTGGACGCGTGCGGCCGGCCGCATTCCCGTCTCATCGCTGCATCGCCGCCGCCGACCCTGCGTCCATTCTGGACACCAGCCAACCGGTTGTGCTACACTCACGCCCATGACGCCCCCTGACAAGGAGCTATCGCCTATCATGACCGCGCAAACCCGCTGGATCGGCAGCCTGGTGCTGCTCATCCTGATTGCCCTGCTGTTCGTTCAGTTCGTGGATGTGAACGCCGCGCTCGCCGCCATTCGCCAGGCCGATTGGCGCCTGGGAACGCTTGCTTCGCTCGCCTTTCTCTTGGGGCTGACCGCCTATGCGCAACGCTGGCGGATGCTGTTAATCAATCGCGCCGCATTTCTGCCTGTGTTCAACGCCGCCAACGCCGGTCACGCCCTCAACATCCTGGCTCCCCTGCGCGCCGGCGAAGCGGCTCGCATCGCCCTGCTTGGCAAGTCGGCCCAACTGCCCCTGGGCGAAATCACCGCCAGCGTGGTGGTCGAACGTCTCTCCGAACAGGTGCTGCGCCTGCTGGCGTTGGGCAGCGCGCTGCTGCTCGGCCTGCGGCTCGAGTTCTCTTCCCTGGCGCTGAGCGGCAGCCTGGCCCTGTTCCTGCTCATCGTCGGCCTGATCGCCTGGGCCTTGCGCCATCCAGAGCGGCTGTTGGCGACTGTTCCTGCCCTGCTGGCGCGCCTGCCCCTCACGCGCGGCTCGACAGCTTCGCTGCGCGAGGAACGCATCCGCCGCGGGCTGGCCAACACGCTGCACGGCTTTCAGCAGGCCAGCGCGTCAGGCCAAATCACGCGCACCCTGTTCTGGTCGCTGCTCACCTGGGGCTGTTTTTGGGTTTTTCATCTGCTGACGTTGGCGGCGCTTGGCCAGGCCAACCTGCCGCAATCGGCCTGGCCGGCGCTGGCGCTGGGCGCCCTCGCCCTTGCGCCCCCCTCCGCGCCCACGCAGCCCGGCATCTATCACGCCGCCCTGGTGCTGCCACTGGCCCTACTCGGCTTCGACCGCGCCGGCCTGACCGCCTTCGCCGTCCTCCTCCACCTCCAGCAGATGGTCTGGATGATCGGGCTGGCGCTCCTCGGCGCCGCCGCCGGGGCCAAGCGATAGACGCCCCCCATCCCCCCAAATTGGGGGGATGGGACAGACACCCCCATCAGACTGACTGTGGAGATCTGACCATGACCACACCATTGACCATCTACGGAGCGCCGACCTGCGAGGATACGGCGCTGGTCCGGGAGCGGCTGCGCACGCTTGGCGTCCCTTTCAGCGAAATTGACGTCACGCAAGACCCTGCGGCCGGCCGGCTGGTGGAAGAGATCAACCGGGGTTTTCGCATCACGCCCACGCTCATGCTGGCCGGCGATCACCAGCCGCCGCTGGCCGAACCGACGTTGCAGCAGTTGCAAGATTGGCTCAGCGCCGCCGGCATCGCCTGGACAGCGCCAACCGCCCTGCAATATCACGGCGCATTGGCCGACCGGCCGCTGCCCGATTTTGCGCTGCCCGACGCCAATGGCGCCATCTTCCGCCTCAGCACGCTGCGCGGGCGCCAAAAGACGACGATCTTCTTCGCCCATGCGCATGACTGCCTGGTGTGCGCCGGCTTCGCCCGCCAACTGGCGCACACCGATGCGGCGTCAGCGGCGCAAGGGCCATCAACCGCCCCGCCCCGGCGTCCCTACGCCGACACCAACGCCAGCCTGATCAACATCCTGCCCGGCGACAGCGCGGGCGCCCACGCGTGGGCGCACGAGTTTGCCGGCGGTCAGCGCACCCTGGCCGACGCGGACGGCGCCGTGAAACAACGCATTGCCGATTACATCGGCGCCGATCCAACCGGCGTCTTTGTCCTGCTGCTCGACCGCTACACCGCGCCACGCGTGCGTTCGCTGGCCGCTGACGCCGGCGGACTGCTGGCCCCACACGAGATCGCCGAATGGCTCTACTATCTCGATCACGAATGCGCCGAATGAGACACGGGGACATTCTGGCCCGGCGGGTTGGAATTGGGATGGGAAGAGGAAACGACATGACGGCTCGCCGTTGGCGGATCGGCGTCTGCGGAGCGCTCGGCCTGACGCTGCTGGCGCTGCTGCTGGCGGGATGCCGCACGCCAGATGCCGCCACGCCCTCTGTGCGTGAGAGCGCCGAAAGCACCGTCGCACCCACGTCCACGAGCAGCGGCAGTGAAAACACCGCCACACCCACTTCGGAGCCTGGCGAGAGTCGAACCGCCGCCGCGCCGGCAGCCGAGGCGAACACCGATCGCAGCGCCGCCGCGCCCACTGCAAAGCCGGATCAGCCCGCAGACGACGTCTCCCCTCCAACAGCAACGCCGCGACCCCACACGCCTACGGCCACAGCCACGCCGCGGCCGGCCACAGCCACGCCGCGGCCAAGCGCGCTGGCGACAGCGCCCCCCGCCGGCGCGTGGACGATTGCCGAGATGGCGGCGCGCACGTACGGCGGCGGCGCGCTGCTCCTGCACGAGGAGATGGACGGGACGGCGGCTTTCACCCGCGCCATCGTGACCTACCCAAGCGACAGCCTGACGATCTACGGTTTCATGAACACGCCGCGCGGCCCCGGCCCCTTTCCGGTCATCATCGTCTTGCATGGTTATGTCGAGCCGGCGCAGTACGGCATCATGACCTACACCACCCGCTACGCCGACGCTCTGGCGCGGGCCGGCTTCCTGGTCATTCACCCCAACCTGCGCAACTTCCCCCCCTCGGACGAAGGCCCGGACACCTTCCGCACCGGCATGACGGCCGACATCCTCAATCTGATCGCCATCGTCCAGGCGCAGGGCGGGCAAGCCGGGCCGTTGGCCGCCGCCGATGGGCAGAGCATCGGGCTATGGGGGCACAGCCTGGGCGGCGGGCTGGCGTTGCGCGTCGCAACCATCGGTTCGGCGGCGCGCGCCGTGCTGCTCTACGCCGCTCTCAGCGGCGACGAACAGCGCAACTACGACTACCTCTACCGGGCCAGCGGCGGTCAGCGCGGCATGATCGAATACCACACCCCGCCGGAGGTGGTGTACGACATCTCGCCGCTCTTTCACCTGGAACGAATCACGAGCGCCGTCAGCATTCATCACGGCGCCGATGACGCCGGCATCCCGCTGGCCGTCGCCCAGGATTTGTGCAGCCGCGTGCAGGCGCAGGGCAAGACCGTTGTCTGTTTCACCTACGCCGATCAGGGGCACATCTTCGACGGCAGCGCCGATCAGCTCCTGATGCAACGCAGCATCGAATTCTTCAGCGAACATCTGCGCCCTCCCGATCATTGAACCGCCCACGCCGGCGCACATCAGCGGAAATTCTCGGTTCGACACGATCTCTCGCCAGCTCATCGGCAGGACCGCAGGGCGGAGTCAGGTCGTCAGGTCGCAGGGATACAAGATGCAAGTTTGGAAGGCCGTGGGGAATGTGCTAAAATGCCTGCGGAATTCGTTTGGAGTGATAGCAGGATATCATCATCATCATGCCACGCTGGTTCAATACCGCCGGACCGTGCGAACCTGACATTCACTATATGTTGGCTGCAGCGAATCGTGTTCCAGGGGCACGGCGGATGATCGAGCAGCAAGCCTACTTCACGCTTCATGCCCCGCGGCAAACTGGCAAAACGACGACAATGATGGCGCTGGTGCGCGAACTGACCGCCAGCGGCCAGTATGTGGCAGTGCTGCTCTCGGTCGAGGTTGGCGCCGCCTTCGATACCAGTCCCGGCGCTGCCGAACTGGCCATTCTGGGGGAATGGCGCAACGCCGCCAGTTTGCATCTGCCTGCTGATCTACAGCCGCCCATCTGGCCGGCCGAAGCCGAGGGCCAGCGCATTCGTGCGGCATTGCAGCGCTGGGCGCAGGCTGCGCCGCGACCGCTCGTGTTGTTCATTGATGAGATTGACTCACTGCAAGACGTCACGCTGATCTCCGTGTGGCGCCAGTTGTGCTCTGGTTATGCAGATCGTCCGCATGGGTTTCCCTGGTCGCTTGCCCTGATCGGCCTGCGCGATGTGCGCGACGACAAGGTCGCCTCTGGCGGCAGCAAGCGACTCAACACGGCCAGCCCCTTCAACATCAAGACCCGCTCTTTCACTCTCGACAACTTCACGCTCAAAGAAGTGGCAGCGCTCTACCAACAGCACACGAACGACACGGGTCAGGTTTTTGCGCCCGCGGCGCTGACTTTGGCCATGGAGTTGACGCACGGTCAGCCCTGGCTGGTCAACACCCTGGCCAAAGTTGCTGTCGAAGAGCTGGCGCAAGACCCGGCACAACCAATCAGCCCCGCCATCATCGAGCAAGCCAAAGAGATTCTGATCCAACGCCAGAAAACCCATCTGGATAGTCTGGCCCAGCGTTTGCGTGAGCCGCGCGTGCGTCGAATCATCGAGCCAATGCTGGCCGGTCAGGCATTGGGTGACATCCCGGACGATGATCGGCGCTTCGTGATGGATCTCGGTCTAGTCAGGCGTGATCCCGCGGCCGGGCTTGTGATTGCCAACCCGATCTATCGAGAGGTCATTCCCCGTATCCTGGCCAGCGGCGCTCAAGATTCTTTGCCGTTGCTGCGCCCTACCTGGTTGACAGCCAGCGGCGCCCTCGACCCACGGCGTCTTCTCGACGCATTTCTGGCTTTCTGGCGGCAGCACGGTCAGCCGCGGCTCAAAACCGCACCCTACCATGAAATTGCGCCACACCTGGTGATGATGGCCTTCTTACGCCGCGTGGCAAACGCTGGCGGGTCGCTGGAGCGCAAGTACGCCATTGGCAGCGGTCGTAATTAAGTAGGGGAAATCTGTCAGGTTTTCCAAAACCTGACAGGTCCTTCAAATTCACACGAAGAGGACGAACAATGAACCATGTCTCGCAGACCACGGATGCCGATGTGCTGGTGCGCCTGATGGCGCTGGCCAGCCGTCTGGAGCGTGAGGGGCAGTACAACGTCGCCAAGTTGGCGCGCGCCGCCGCCGATGCGCTGCTGCGCCGGGCCGCCTTTGCCCATGAACTGCCCGCCGATCGGGAAACCCTCGCCGCCGAAACTGCACAACTGGCGTCACGCCTCAATGCCGTCGGGGCCGATCTTGTCGCCGCCCTGCGCGTGGGCGCTGCCGCCCTGGCCACAGGCCGGCTGACGCAGGCCAATGAAACGCCGGATGTCTACGTCTGCCGCACCTGCGGTTACGCAGCCCTGGGCGCGGCGCCGGAACCCTGCCCCACCTGCGGCGCCTGGGCCGCCACCTTCCAACGCTGGCCGCCGGTCTACTGGCTCAACGACCTGGAGCCGCCCGCCGCACTGGCGCGTCTGCGCCAGACCCCGGACGCCGTAGCTGCCCTGCTGGCCGGGCTGGACGAAGAGGCCCTGTGTCGCGAACCGGCCCCTGGCGCCTGGTCGCTGTACAACGCCGTCAGTCATTTACGCGACGCACAGGGAGTGCTGGCTCGCCGGCTGGAACTGATGTTGGCGGAGGACAACCCCGCCCTCACTTCCCTGGCCGTGTTCGAATGGGCGCAGAACGTCGCTGAACAGCAGCCAACGACGCGGCAGATCTTCGAGGAGTACCTGGACCTGCGCATTCGCCTGTTGGCGCGCCTGGCCGAAATCCCGCTGGCCGCCTGGTGGCGCACAGGCCAGCACGAGGAGTTCGGCGTGGTAACGATCCGCCAACAGGTCAGCTATTTCGCAGCGCATGAGTCAACCCATCTGGCGCAAATGACCCTGCTGGCGACGACGGCGCGCATGGCCGCCTGATCGGATCAACGCGTCGAGTCAATCAACGGATGTATCATCTCAATAAGTAGGGAAACCTGACACAATAAGTAGGGAAAC
>CAZOLV010000033.1:15304-26867 GCA_964580725.1 uncultured Anaerolineae bacterium
CAACGGATGTATCATCTCAATAAGTAGGGAAACCTGACACAATAAGTAGGGAAACTCGACACAATAAGTAGGGAAACTTGACACAATAAGTAGGGAAACCTGACACAATAAGTAGGGAAACCTGACAGGTCTTTGCCCCGAATTATTGAGATGATACCGACGGATCACGCAGAAGGCGGCGCAAAATCTTGCCGTTAGCGGTGCGCGGCAGGTCAGCGACAAAATGCACGAGACGCGGGCACTTGTAGCTGGCCAGCCGCTCGCCGGCAAAGGCGATGATCTCCCCGGCGCCGGCGCGGTGACCCGCCGCCAGCAGCACGTAGGCGGCGATGATCGTCTTGTCCGGCCCCACTTCCTCGCCCACCACGGCGCAATCGGCCACAGCCGGGTGATCCTTGAGCACCCGCTCGACTTCGAACGGAGAAACCCGGTAGCCGAAGCTCTTCAGAATGTCGTCCCGCCGCCCCATGAACCAGAAATAACCATCTGCATCGCGGCGGGCATAATCCCCCGTCAGAAACCAGCCGTTGCGGCGCAGACGGGCGGTCTCCTCCGGCCGATTCCAGTAGCGCAGGAACAGGCCAGGATCGTCCTCGCGGATGGCCAGTTGCCCCACCACATCGTTGGGAACCTGATTCAGGTCGTCGTCCAGCAGCCCCACCAGATGGCCCGGCTGCGGCATCCCGACCGAACCGGGCCGCACAGGCAGCCCCTTGCGCTGTGACAGATAGTACGAACACTCCGACATCCCAATCGCCTCGTAGATCTCCTGGCCAAAGCGCGCCCGCCAGCCGCGCAGCACCTCGTCCGACAGATGCTCGCCAGCGCACATGCAGTGACGCAGCGTGGGCGCATCGGCGGCGGTGAAGTGCGTCTTTTGCAGGATCTGGCGGTAGATCGTCGGCACCCCGATGAACGTCGTCGCCTGCAGCCGGGCAATGCGCGGAATCCACTGGGCGGCGTCGGGCGGACCTTCGCACACAATCGCCGTCTGACCCTGACTGAGCGGGTCCATCAGCGCCGTGCCCAGGACATACGTCCAGTTGAGCCGGCCGGAGTGCAGTACGCGCTCGTTCTCCTGAAAGTCGAACCAGGCGCGCATGGCGGGCCGCCGTCCCCACAATGCCCGGTGGGCGTGCAGCACCCCTTTCGGGTATCCGCTCGAACCGCTGGTGTAGACGAGATAGGCCGGGTCGTCGGCATCGGTGTCAGTCGCGCACGGCACGGCGCAGCGACCGTTGGCCGCCAACAACGCCTCCAGGCTGTGTACCGCCGGCCTGTCCCACCGTCGCCCAAACCGGGCGGGATGCCGGTCGTCGGTCACGATGATGTGGCGCAGCGCGGCCGCCCGCCGGCCGGCCTGAGTCAGGTCAGGCGCCAGGCGCGCCCAAGATGCGGCGTCGGTCGCCAGGACGGCGGCGCCGGCGTCGTCGAGCAGCCAGATCAGTTCGGCGGCGGTCAGTTGAACGGCGCTGGGCACAGGAATCGCCCCGCGCTTGAGCGCGCCCAGGAAGACGATGGGGTAGGCCAGGCAGTTGGGCAGCCGAATCATCACCCGTGCGCCCGCTTCCACATCAAGATGGCGCAGGGCCTGGGCAAAGCGGCTGGTCTGCGCCGCCAGTTCGGCAAAGGTGATGCTCGACGCGCCGCCGGGCGCGGCGGCGTTTTCCGCGATCATGGCGATGCGCTTGGCGGTCGGGGTGGCCAGATGGGCGTCGGTGCAGGCGACGCCGATGTTGAATGGGGTCATGGTCTCGGCTCGGCCGCACGGCCCAACTCGGCGGACGGGCTGCTGTGCGGGCCGCGCAGCGCCGCCCCGCTGATGACGACCGCCGGCCGGCCGGTCTGTGCGGCGGCGCCCTGCATCTCCCGCAGTTCCTCGTGCATGTTCAGTTCATCGAAAATGCTGGCGGCGCGGAAGTGACAATCTACTGCCCAGGCCATTTGACCGGTGCGGTCGTAGAGGCGCCGCAGGCTGACGTAGGTGCGGGCCAGGTCGGGACGGGCGCGAATCTGGCGCAGCAGGTCGAGACTGGCGATCAGCGTCTGTTCGACCGCCGGCCAGTCGGGTGCAGGCAGGCGCGCCAGCGCATCGCCATACAGGCGCAGCGCCGCGCCCGCCGCCCAACGGTCGCCGGCACGGCGGGCCAGGTCGAGTCCTTGTTGCGCCCAGGTCGCTGCGGCGGCGGCCTGTCCTTCCGCCAGATGCGCCTCGGCCAGGAAGAGGTGCGCCAGGTAGAAGAAAACGCGATAGCCGCTTTCGGCGGCCCAGTTGAGAGCGCGCAGCAGATGGGGCTGGCCGGCCTCCAGCCCTTCCAGCGCACAGAGCGCCCGTCCCCACAGGTTGGTCGCCATGAAACAGTGCGGCGACAGGCCGGTCTCGTCGCAGGCAGGCCAGATGGGGCGCAGGGCGTCGCGACAGCCGTCGAAGTCACGCTGCGCCGCCAGCACGAAGGCGAGCTGCATGCGAGCCACGATGAGCGCTGATGTGTTGCCGCCCATTTCCGCCAGCGCCACGCCGCGCTGACATTCGCCCACGGCCCGCTGCCAGCCGCCCACCCGCGCCCAGGCCACACCCAGATAGCCGCACACGATGGCCAATTCGGAATGAAGCATCTCCGGCTGCGCCAGATCGCAGTAGCGGGTCAGATAGACGATGGCGTCATCGAAGGCGCCAACGGCGATGGCGGCCCGCGCCAACATGCGCAGCGGTGCCAGCAGCAGATCGGCGTCACCCGCGCTTTCGGCGGCCTGCTGACTGCGCCGCGCATACTCGCCGGCCAGCCCCGGCTGCCCCTGCAGCCAGCAGACCTGCGCCATGCGCTGGTGAACGCGCCCCAGGCGCAAGGGATCGCCCAGGGCGGCGGCCAGCCGTTCGGTTTCCAGAAGGATGGTTTGCGCCTGCGCCAGTTCGTGTGTAAAGCTGTGTGCGGTGGCCAGTTGTAAATTCAGATCAACACGCGTGGCGGCGTGTGCGGCCGGCGGCGCTTGTTTGAGCAGTCCAACCGCCTGCAACCCAAGCTCGCGCGCGCTGGCATAGGAACGCGCCCGCAGCGCCTGATCTCCTGCCTGGATCAGGTAGGGCAGCGCTTGCAACGGCGCATCGCTTTGACTGTAGTGATAGGCCAGCAGCGCGGCGTCTAGCGGCTGCTGCCCGACGGCGCTTGTCTCCAGCGCCTGGGCCACACGACGGTGCACCCACCGGCGGCGCACACGGCTCAGCTCGTTGTAGGCCACGGCGCGGATTTGGGGATGGCTGAAGTCGTAGCGCGGGCCGCCCTGGCCTGTGTCGGACGCATCCTCGCGCTCGCGCACGATGCCGCGACGCAGCCAATCTTCCAGGCTGGCGATGACTTCGGCCTCCGGTTGCTCGCTGGCCGCTTGCAGTGTGCGAAAGCTGAAGGCGCGACCAATCGTCGCGGCGACGCCGAGCAACTGGCGGCTGCTATCCCGCAAACGGTCGAGCCGCGCCTCGATGACATGCTGCACGCGTAGCGGCAGGGCAAAGGGAGAACGCCGCCCGCCCGCTTCGGTGTCGCCCAGCCCAAACAAGAGTCCGGGCGTTCGGCTTGGCTGGCGCGCGGCCGTCAGTTCGGCGGCGCCAGATTCCTGCAGCGCCTTGACCGTCTCCACGACGAAGAGCGGGTTGCCCTCGGTTTCTTCGTACAGCCGCTGCAGATAGACGCTTCCCAGATTCAGACTCGGATCGAGCGCCTGGATGAGCTGCGTCGTTTCGGTTCGATTCAGGCGCGCCAGCGGCCAGCGCAGCAACCAGCCCTGGCGCTGCATACTGCGCACCAGGCTGCCCTGTTCGGCGCTCAGCAGCTCCGGTTGGCAGGTCAGCCCGACCAGGGTCGCCGCGCCGGGGCTGCGCCGCGCCAGATAGGCCAGAAACTGCCAGGTGGGCATGTCGGCCCAGTGCATATCTTCCAACAGGAGCAGCAGCGGGCGGCGGCTGGCCAGGGTCAACAGAAAACGACCCAGGCCCTCGATCAGGTGACGCAGGTCTTCGTTGCCTTCGGCCTGGGGCTTGGGCAGATGGGAAAAACGGGCGGCCACTTCGGGCAGCAGGGCGGCCACCGGCGCCAGCCAGGCGGGCGGCGGGGTGAACCAGGCCCAATCAATGGCCGTCAGGCCGCTGCGCAGGGCGTCGAGCAGGGGGTGAAAGGGCATCATGCCCTCGAACTCGCAGCTCAGGCCGGAAAGCAGCGTCAGGGTCTGGCCGCTCTGCCACCAGGCCTCCTGCAAAAGGCGCGTCTTGCCGATGCCCGATTCGCCTTCGATCAGGACGACGCTGCCGCGCCCGGCCTGTGCGTGCGCCATGCGCTCGGCCAGGAAGGCCAGATCGGCGGCGCGTGCAACGAACGGCGCGCCGCCGGGCGCGGCCGGGCGTGCGGCACCGGCGCTGCGGGCGCGCCATGCGCTGGCCGCCGGCAAGTCTGGCGCGGGCGCGGGCTGTCGTCCGGGCTGCGGGCCAGACGGAAATCTGGCTGGAAGGCCGGGCGCTGAGTCGGGCGCAGGTCCGGGCAACAGGGCGGGGGGCCAGGATGCCGGTTTTTGCCAGGCGCCGGCGCGCATCTGGGCGGCCAGGCTGGTGGTGAAGGGCAGCGGCGCTGCGCCCAACTCCTCGGCCAGCGCGGCCCGGCAACGTTCGTACTGCATGAGCGCCTGGGCGCGCGCCCCGTCCAGGTAGTACAGCGCCATCAGGCGCACATGCACGGCCTCCTGCCACGGCTCCAGTTCCAACAACCGGTTTGCCGCGGCGATAGCCTGCGCCGGCTGGCCGCGCGCTTCGTACAGCTCGATCAGGCGGGCCAGGGTCTGGATGCAACGCTGGCGCGCCTCTTGACGCCGCGGCTGGCACCAGTCGTCGGCGAGATCGGTCAGCAGGTCGTCGCGGTAGAGGTCTGCCGCCGCTTGCAGATGGGCGATGGCGACGCCTGGCGCATCGTCAGGACGCGCAGGATGATCGGTTTCGGCGGCGGCGAGATGCTGTTCGAACTGCCAGAGGTCAACCTCGAACAGGGCGTCGGGCTGCATCTGGACAGTGCTGCCCTCCACCAACAGGAGTTCGGCGGGGCCTTGCAAGAGTTCGAGAGCGCGGCGCAAGCGATGCAGGTACTGGCGCAGGTTGCGCCGCGCCGCCGTTTCGGGCGCATCGGGCCAAAAGAGCAGCGCCAACTGGCGGCGGTCGCACGGGTGCGCCTGATGCAGGAGAAGATAGGCAAAGAGCGAGCGGGTCGTGGGCGAGCCGAGATCGAGGGGAGGATCGTGAATGGTCAGCGCGCCGAAAAGCCTGACCTGCGCCAGCGCGGGTTGGCGCCCGCGCGTCGAAGGCACAGCCCAGACGGGGGGCGATAAAAGCGGCACGGGGGACGATGGGCCAACGCCCGTTGGACTGACCGGCAAGGCGACTCCTGCAACACGGATCGAACGCACAGTGGACGGGTGAGATCAAGTATAGTCAAGCCGTGAAAATCGGCAAACTGGTACATTCGCCCGCCCTATGGTAGAATGTATCATCTCAATAAGTAGGGAAACTTGTCAGGTTTTGAAAAATCTGACAGGTCTTTGCCTCGAATGATTGAGATGATACGGTAGAATGACCAGGCGACGTGCAGAACGTCGCCTTCGATTGGGTTGAATTCGGTTCAACCGAATCTCTTCGGGCCAATCCAATCCCATCAGGTTCGAAATAAGTCAAGTCAAACCAAACCAAACCAAAAGGATCATTAGAAGGTGAGAGTCATTCTCTATACGGGCAAGGGAGGCGTCGGCAAGACGAGCATCAGCGCCGCCACGGCCCTGCATTGCGCCGACCGCGGCCTGCGCACGATTGTTTTGAGCACCGATCCGGCCCACAGCCTGGGCGATTCGTTCGATCTGCCGCTGAGCAACGAGCCGATGCAGATCGCGCCCAACCTGTGGGCGCAGGAGATTGATCTGCTGCACCAGATGGATCGTCACTGGGGCAAGGTGCAAGGCTACATCTCGGCCATCTTTGCCTGGCGAGGCATGGACGAACTGGTGGCTGAAGAAACGAGCGTCCTGCCGGGCATGGAAGAACTGGCCAGTCTGATGCAGATCAACTGGCTGGCCGATGCGGGCGATTATGATGTGATCGTCGTGGACTGTGCGCCGACCGGCGCAACGCTGCAACTGCTGGCCTTTCCCGAACTGGCGCGCTGGTATCTGGATAAAATCTTCCCGTGGGAACGGCGCATGCTCAAAGCGGCGGCGCCGGTCATCAAGCGCATGACCGACATGCCGCTGCCCAACGAGGAGTTCTTCGAATCGGCCGAAGACCTGATCGTGCAGTTGGAGAAGATCAGCAAACTGCTGACCAACGCCCAAACGACGACGGTGCGCCTGGTACTCAACCCCGAAAAGATGGTCATCAAGGAGGCGCAGCGCGCCTACACCTACCTGAACCTCTACGGCTATGCGACCGATGCGGTGATCTGCAACCGGATGCTGCCCGCCACGATTGATGACGCCTACTTCACGGCCTGGAAACAGGCGCAGGCGCGTTATCATGACCTGGTGCAGCAGTCGTTCGAGCCGCTGCCCATCTTCGATGCGCCGCTCTTCGATCAGGAGGTGGTGGGGCTGCCGATGCTGCGCCGCATGGCGGCGGCGATCTTCGGCGAGACGGTGGATCCGACGCACATCTTCTACCTGGGCAAGGCGCAAGAGGTGACGCTGGAAAACGGCGCTTACCGCTTGAGTCTGCCGCTGCCCTTCGTCGAGCGCAACCAGATCAAGCTGACGCGCAGCCTGGCCGATGAGTTGATCGTGCATATCGGCAACTGGAAGCGCAACCTCAGCCTGCCTCGCGCTCTGGCCAACCTGCCGGTGACCGGCGCCCGCTACGAGGATGACCGGCTGGTTGTCATCTTCCAAAACGGCAGCGGCGCCAAAGCCGAAAAGGCGGCGATGAACCATGAGTGATCCCGTCTGGCGCAAGTATCTGCGCGATTACAACGAAGGGCTTGGCCTGGTCTACGAGCGGTTCGTGCTCAACGATTTCTTGCACGACCTGCGGGCGCGTTACGGCATCGAGACGGTGTTGGAGGCGCCGCTCTACGGCATGGCGGGCGTCAGCGGCATCAACAGCGTGGCGCTGGCGCAGGCCGGCTGTCAAGTCACGCTGGTGGATGACAACCCGGAACGGCTGGCGGGCGTTCAGCGCATCTGGGGCGAGCTGAACCTGCCGCTGGCGCCGGTGTTGATTCGCGACGGCGGCAGTTGGGGGGCGCTGCCCTTCGCCGACGGCAGCTTCGATCTGGCCTGGTGTTGGGCGGCGCTCTGGTATCTGCCGGCAGCGGCCAGCCTGCTGCGCGAACTGGCGCGCGTGAGCCGGCGCGTGGTCTTCGTGGCGATGCCCAACAACCTGCAGGTCGGCTATTGGCTGCGCAAGCTGGCGCTCGATCGTGATTTCTTCCGCACCGTGGACGAGCGTTGGGTCGAACTGAGCCTGATCGAACGGACATTGACCGGCCACGGCGTGCGTGTGGTGGAGCGCGGCGTGCTCGATACGCCCCCCTGGCCCGATACCGTCATGCCGGCCAACGAGGTGCTCAAGCGCCTGGGCATCCGTTCAGCCAAACTGGAAAACCAGTTCACCGGCGACAACTGGACATGGTCAACCATGGCCTATTATCTGGGCCAGCAGCCCGATCTCTACCAACGGGTGATGCGCTACGCCTGGCTCGATCAGGCGCCGCTGCCCTGGCAAGTCAAGGCGATTTGGGCGCACCATCGCTACGTCGTTGGGACCGTGGCGGCGTAAGCAAGGAGACAAGGGGACAAGGCGACGAGGGGACAAGGCGACGAGGGGACGAGGGGACAAGGCGACGAGGGGACAAGGCGACGAGGGGACAAGGCGACGAGGGGACAAGGGGACGAGAGGACGAGGGGACGAGGAGAAAACGGAGGCAAGGCATGACCATCGCAGTCGAACGACCACCGCGGGTGATTCGCACCACCCCCGCGTTGACTTTGCTGCCGCCAACGACCTGGCCGGCGCCGGGTCAATGGACGTATGAAGACTATGCGCGCCTGCCAGACGACGGCAATCGGTACGAAGTCATCGAAGGCGTGTTATACATGCCCCCGTCTCCCACCCTGGGCCATCAGCAGGCATCGGCCGAATTAGGATTCAGACTGATGACCTTCGTCAAGCAGCACAAATCAGGACTGGTCCTGTATGCGCCGTTCGATGTCGTCCTGCCAGGCGTCGCCACGCCGGTGCAGCCCGATCTTCTCTTCGTCCGCCAGGCGCGCATCACAGACATCGTAACGCCCAAGATGATCGTTGGCGCACCCGACCTGGTGGTCGAGATTTCATCGCCAGGCACGGCGCGTCATGACCGGCTGATCAAGTACGCCGCGTACGAAAAAGCCGGTGTACAGGAACTGTGGCTGGTTGACCCGGCCCGCATGCTCATCGAAGTCTACAGCCTGGAAAACGGCGCGTACCTGGCGTTGGGCACGTGGGGCCAGGGTGAGATCGCTGCGTCGGCCGTCCTGCCTGGCTGGCGCGTGGTCGTAGATGAAGTCTGCGCGTCGTCGGCATGAAGCATCCGCTCGCCAAACACCCGGCGACCTGGGCTTTGCTGGGTGTTGTGGCCCTGGCCGCCTTCCTGCGCCTGTGGCAGATCGAACGCTTCCCCCCTGGTCTCTTCGGCGATGAGGCGGTCAACGGCCTGGATGCACTCGATGTCCTGGCCGGCCGCGGCGCCGTTTTCTTCCCAGCCAACTTCGGGCGTGAAGGCGCCCACATCTGGCTGGTCGCCGCCGCCCTGCGCCTCTTCGGCGTGACGCCCGTGGCGGTGCGGCTGCCATCCATCGCAGCCGGCGTCCTGACCGTCGCCGCGGCGGCCTGGCTCGGTCGTGAGATCGTGGCGGCGCGCCGGTGTGACATGGCGCTGCGCCCGCTCGACGCCTGGCTGCCCGTCCTGATTGCCGCCTTCACCGCCGCTTCCTACTGGCATCTGCACTTCAGTCGTTTCGGCATCCGCGGCATCTTCACGCCGCTGTGGACCGCGCTGGCCTTTGCCGCGTTCTGGCGCGGCGTCAACCGCCGGCGCACGCACTGGTTCATCGTCAGCGGCCTCTGCCTGGGCGCTGGCGTGCATTTCTACACCGCCAGCCGCTTTACGCCCTTCGTTTTGATCGTCTTTTTGCTGCTGGAGGCGGCGCTCGCCCTCTGGGTCAGACGCAGGCCCGGCGCTGCGGGCCATGCCGGGCGTGATGCGCCGCTTGTGCGCCGCTTCTGGCGGCCGCTGCTGTGGGCAGGGCTGACGGCGGCCCTGGTCGCCGCGCCGCTTGGTCTCTACTTCATCGCCCATCCCGGCAGTTTCACCGCGCGCGCCGCCGCCGTTTCGGCCTTCGATGGCGCCAGCGCGCAGGGCAACCCGTGGGGGCGCATCGCACAGGCGGCCATCGCCAACATCGTGCAGTTCTTTGCGCCAGGCCAGGGCGACCCGGCCGCCTTCTACAACCTGCCGGGCCGCGCCGTCTTCGACCCGCTGACCGCCGCGCTGACCCTGCTTGGCCTGCTGGTCTGTGTGCGCCGCCGGCGGCAGCCAATCTTCCTCTTTCTGCTGCTCTGGCCGCCGCTGATGCTGATCCCGACCTTCCTGGCGGTTGACCGCTTTCCCACCCTGCCGCGCGCACTGGGGGTGATGCCGGGCATCTTCGTGTGGGCCGCCCTGGGGTTGGAGGCGATGATCGAGCGCGCATTTCTGCGCGCCGGCAAGCCCGTCTTGGGCCGGGCTTGCCGGTTGCCGGATCGTCTCGGCGCGGCCTGGCAAGCCCGTCTTGGGCCGGGACTGGCGCTGACGGCGGCGTTGTTGGCGCCTGGTCTGCATGGCGGATTGGCGGTGCGTGACTACTTTGGCGTGTGGGGGCCGTCGGCGGCGGCGTTCGAGGCGTTCGATGGGCACGAGACGGCTAGCGCCCTGTGGCTGGCGCGGCATCCACAGTCAGCGCCGGTTTACCTCAGCGCTGATCTGTATCGTCATCCGGTCATCATGTTTCTGCTGGAACAGACGCCGCTGACCGAGTTCTTCAGCCATCGCAACGCCAACCTGCACTGGTTCGATGCGCGCCAGGCGCTGGTGCTGCCGCCGGCCGGCCAGCGCGGCGTGTACGTCTTCAGCGGTCAGGCGCAGGCGGCGCTCGACACCTGGCTGCCGCAGCGGCAGATCATCCACGCCGACCAGGCGCCGGACGGTCAGCCCGCGACCACCGTCATCGGCGCGGCGGCAGAGGACCTGTCGCCGGGGCTGGCAGCGCCCGTTATCTTTGTCAACGGCCTGACCCTGACCCACGTCGCCGTGACGCCTGTGCCGCAGCCTGGCGCCACACAAACCGTCAGCCTGACGTGGCAGATCGTCGCTTTGCCCGCTGCGCCCACAGGAGCCTTCAAGCTGCGCATTGCCCTGCTGGCGGGCGAGCAGCCCTGGGCCGGCGTGGAGACTCCCCTGGGCTACCGCCCGGCGGAATGGGCCGCCGGCGAGCGGTTCATCGTCTGGCGCAGCCTGGCCCTGCCGCCCGACGCGCCCGCGGCCGCGTACACGCTGGCCGTCGCCCTGGTGGACGACGCCGGGCAGATTGTGCCCTTGAGCGATGGGGCCGCGGAGGCGCGGCTGGGGCCGCTCCTCATCCCCTGACCCTTTCACCTCTGCGCGGTGCGGATTCGAGCAGCCTCCAGTCTGGGCAAGGAGATGTCACGTACTCCTGCGAGAGTTGTATCGCCACAAATTCGACTTATGCACTGACTGTGGTAGAATCGCTTTCACAGGAGCATCTCTTGACCGCCATCATTGAGCCTACAACCGACACGCCGGAGCTGCGGCAGCGCCTGCTGGAAATTTTCGCTGAGCAGGCGTTGATTCAGTTTTGCTATGACCACGACGATTTCCAGCCGGCGCTGACGACCTTTGCTGCGGGCCAGGGTATCGGAGAAGGTGCAACACCTGCTCGAATTCAGCGACCGGCGCCATCTGCGCGATGCCCTGACCCGGGAGATCAACGCCATGCTAGAAGATCCATCTACAGCCTCACCTCGACCGCCTCGCCGAAGCCCACTGCCTCGTGGGGCTGGCCGAGGTGGAAGCCTTCCTCAACCAGCACGCCGACGCCCAAAAGCACTACCGCCAGGCCCTCGCCCTGGCCGCAACCATAGCGGGCACGGAGTGGTGGATTGCTACCGTCAACGAGCGCCTGCAATCCCTGCCGCCCAAGAGGTTGGACACTGCGTCTTGAGCGGAGTATAATGACCAGAGACCGGAGACCGGCAGCCTGTCGGAGAGGGGTAGATCGAGATATACTAGAGACTTGAGACTAGCAGTTCCAAATGTAGCACATATTCAACCACAGAGAGCGCAGAGAACACAAAGAAATGACAGATCAGACGCAAATTGGTGGCTTCTCTGCGTTCTTTGTGATCTCTGTGGTCAAAAACCCGGTCACATTTGGAATTCCTGACCGGAGACGAGAGACCGGAGACGAGAGACCGGAGACGAGAGACCGGAGACGAGAGACCGGAGACGAG
>CAZOLV010000033.1:26967-36458 GCA_964580725.1 uncultured Anaerolineae bacterium
AGACCGGAGATGGAAGACTCAAGATCGGTCATGCCCCGGTCGCACTCTGCACTCTGCACTTATGGGAGACATCCTTGACAACCATCATTGATCCAACCGCCGTGCTCGGCTCCAACGTGACCGTGGGCGAGTTCGTCGTCATCGAGGCCAAAGTCGTGTTGGGCGACGGCGTGACCCTGGGCCACCATGTGGTCGTGCACGCCGGCGCCGTCATCGGCGACAGGACCTGGGTGGGCGATCAGGCCGTGGTGGGGCGACCGCCGCGGCCCGCGCCCACCAGCGCCGTCAAAACCCCGCCCAACCTGCCGCCGCTGCAGATTGGCGCGGACTGCATCATCGGTACGGGCGCAGTGGTCTACAGCGGCACGACGATCGGCGAGCGGACGATGATCGGCGACCACGCGTTCGTGCGCGACCGCTGCCAGATCGGCAGCTTCGTCATCGTCGGCAGTCATGTGACCATCGAGAACGAAGTCACGATCGGCGACTACACCAAGCTGCAAACGGGCGTCTATCTTTGCGCCTGGGTGACGATCGAGGACCACTGTTTCATTGCGCCTTGTGTCGTCACCACCAACGACAACTACATGGGCCGCACCGAGCGGCGCTTCGCCGAGCGCGGCGGCTGCACCATCCGCCGCGGCGCCCGCATCGGCGCCAACGTCACCCTGCTGCCCAATGTCGAGGTGGGTGCAGAAGCCTTTGTGGCGGCCGGCTCCATCGTCACGCGCCATGTGACGCCCGCCACGCTGGTGATGGGATCGCCCGCCAGATACGTGCGTGACGTCAGCCGGGACGAATTCGCCCCGCCAGCCTGAGCCAACCGCCTTCGATGACGATCAACCTGGTCACGCACAACCGCCGTCTACGCATCCTCTTCATCACCGCCTGGTATCCGCAGCGCGCCGTCTCCTACGACGGCGTTTTCGTGCGCGAACACGCCCTGGCCGTCGCCCGACGCCATGACGTGGCCGTCATTCACTGCCCCGGCCCGCAGGAAGGTCTGCCCCGCGCCTGGCAAGCGGCAGCGGAAACCGACCCTGCCCTGACGGCGGGCTTACCCACATGGCGCGCCTGGTATCGCCGGGCGCGCCCGCGGCAGTGGACGATGGTCTGGCGGCTGCTGGCCGTGCTGCAGGCCGTCAGCGCCCTGCGCCGCAGCGGCTTTCGGCCCGACCTCCTGCACGCCCATGTTTATGACGCCGGCTTCATCGCCGCCGCCGTCAGCAAACTCTACCGACGCCCCTTCATCGTCACCGAGCACATCTCCTCCTTCCCGCGCCAGACGCTGCCGCCGCTGGAAGTGGCCAAAGCGCGCATCGCCTTCGGCCAGGCAGCACGCGTCCTGCCGGTCAGCCGCGCCCTGCAGTCTGGCATCGAACGCTACGGCATTCAGGCCCGCTTCCAAATCGTGGGCAACGTCGTGGATACCGACCTCTTCCAACCGCCCGCCAGCCGGCATCACACCGGCGACCCGCTGCGCCTGCTGAGCGTCGGCTCACTCACACCGGTCAAGGGGCTGCCCGACCTGCTGGCAGCGTTGCGCCAATTGGACGCCACCCTGCCCCCCTGGCGTCTCGATGTCGTAGGCGATGGACCGCAGCGCGCCGCCTATACGGCGTTGGCGGCCGAACTTGGGCTGGCCCAACGCGTCGTCTTGCACGGCGCACGACCCAAGCCGGAAGTCGCCGCCTTCATGCGTCAGGCCGACCTCTTCGTACTGCCCAGCCAGTGGGAAAACCTCCCCTGCGTCCTGCTGGAAGCGTTGGCCAGCGGGACGCCCATCGTCGCCTCCAGCGTCGGCGGCATCCCCGAAGTGGTTGACCGCAACGTTGGCATCCTGACGCCGCCCGCAGACCCTGCCGCCCTGGCCGCTGCCCTCACCGCCGCCCTGGCCAACCTGGAGCAGTTCGATCGCGACGAAATGATGCGGCGCGCCGCCCGTTTCTCACCCGACGCCATCGGCGACACCCTCGATGCGATCTACCAAAGCGTGTTGGAGTCAGACGCGCACGGCGCGCGCCGGCTGGCCATCTTGAAACCCAAGCCGCCGCCGATTCGGAACGAAGGCCAATCATGATGAAGCAACTCGATCCATACACCAAATTGCCCGCCGCGCCGCTGCTGACCGGCCGGCAAGACCTGATCCTGGCGCGCGCACGCGACCGGCGCGTCCTGCACCTGGGCTGCGTGGACGCCGGCCTGCTGCAGGAGCGTTTTCAGCGCGGCGAACTGCTGCATCAAAAGCTGGCCGCCGTGACCGCCGAACTGTGGGGCGCCGACATTGACCAGGCCGGCATCGAATTTCTGCAGGCGCAGGGATTTCCCCACCTCATCGCCGGCGACATCTGCGACCCGGCCACGTTGGCGCAGCTCAGCGGCCAGTCGTTCGACCTGGTGTTGGCGACCGAAGTGGTCGAACATCTGCCCAACCCGGTGCAATTCCTGCAAGCAGCGCGCCAGTTGTTGACCCCCGGACGCACCGAACTGATCGTCACCGTGCCCAACGCCTTTCGCATCGAGACGCTGCTCTGGCTGCTGCGCGGCGTCGAGTTCGTTCATCCCGATCACAACTACTGGTTTTCGTATGTCACCGCCGTCAACCTGCTGCGCAAGAGCGGTCTGCACGTCACGGAGGTCTACGTCTACACGATGCAGCCGCCCCTGAACCTGTTTGGACGGCGCCAGCCGAGGCGGCGCGGCGCGGCGGTGGCGCCTGCGACGCCCGTCCCGGCTGGCGACGCCAACCCTCCCAAGCCCTCGTTCGGCCGGCGCCTGACCGGCTTCGTGCGCACGCTGCCCCGCCGTCTGCTGGCCGCCGCCCTCTACCGCGCCAGCCCTTTTTGGGGCGATGGCCTGATCCTGGTCGCGCAGGCGCCGCACGATGGCGCCTGAACCGCCCTCCTGGCGGCTGGCGCTGCGCAGCGTCTTCGTGCGCAACGTCGCCAGCGCCTTCCTGGCGCAAATGGCCGCCCTGCTCATCGGTGTGGCCAACGCCGCGCTGACGGCGCGCTGGCTCGGCCTGGAGGGCAAAGGCATTCTGACGCTGACGCTGCTCGTCCCGGCAACGCTGGCGCTCTTCCTCAATGGCGGCCTGCCTGCGGCCAACGTCTGGCTCGTCGGTTCGCGCCGGCTGACCGTGGCCGCCGCAACGCAAAACGCCGTTCTGTTCACCTTGCTGGCCAGCCTGGGCGGGGCGCTGATCGCCGCGCTCGGCCTGCTGACCGGCACCCTGCCGCGGCTGACGCCTGGCGCGCCGGCCGCGCTGATCGCGCTGGCCCTGCTCAGCCTGCCCAGCGATCTCCTGGGCAGTTGCCTGAGCGCCGTTTTGCAGGGCGCACAGCGCCTGCGCACCGTCAACCTGATCACGTTCCTGCAGAGCGGCGCGCTGCTCATGCTGACGGCGCTGCTGGTCATCGGCTTTGGTTGGGGCCTGTGGGGAGCGACGCTGGCCAGCGCCGGCGCATCGCTGCTGGCGCTGAGCCTGTTTGCCCGCCAGGTGCGGCAGGAGGGGGGCCTGCTGCGCCCGCGCCTCGACCCACCGCTGCTGCGCCAGACGTTGACCTTTGGTATGCGCGGCTACGTGGGCAACCTGCTGCAATTCTTCAACTACCGTCTGGATGTCTTCATCGTCGGCGCAATGCTCGGCCCGACGGCGGTTGGTCTCTATGGCGCCGCCGTGATGCTGGCCGAACTGCTCTGGCGTCTGCCCCACGCCGTCAGTTTCGTCATCTTCCCCACGGCAGCGGCCTTGCGTCCCGCCGACATGAACCGCCTGACGCCACGCATCGTCCTGGCCACGCTTGCCATCGCCGCCCTGGGGGGCGCCGGCCTGGTGCTGTTCGGCCAGCCGCTGCTGCGCCTGGTCTACGGCGCAGCGTTCGTGCCCGCCTACCCTGCCCTGCTGGCGCTGCTGCCGGGCGTCGTTCTGTTGGGCGGCGGCAAGGTGCTGACCAACGAGATTGCCGGCCGCGGCTTTCTTCACTATAATTCGATCAACGCCGGGCTGGCGTTGGCGCTCACCGTTCTGGGCGATCTCTGGTTGATCCCGCGCCTGGGCATCCTCGGCGCTGCGCTCGCCTCCTCCATCGCCTACAGCGCCATTTTCCTGACCGCCGTCGCTTTCTATCGTAGCGTCAGCCGGCGCTCCGTCCAGCCGCCGGCGCCGCCGGCTTGAATCTGGCTCGAATTTTGGCCTGGCAGAAAGATGCGGCCCATGAACAACACCGTCTTGATCGTCGTGCACGACTACCCGCCAATTCTGTCGGCGGGCGCCGAGCGCATCCTGAAGTTTGCGCAATATCTGCCCGCATTCGGCTTCGAGCCGGTCATCCTGACCACCGGGCGCTACGGCGGGCAGGCGGCCGATGCGGCGCGCCGGGTGCACCGCGCCGATGATCTGGTGCACACCGCGTTCAGTTTCATGCGGCGGCGCGCCGCCGCCCAGGCGCAAGAGGCGCAGTTTCGTATCGCCACCATCAACAGCCAAAGCTGGCCTGGGCGCCTGCGCGATCAGATGATGATCCCAGACACCAAAGTGGGCTGGCTGAATCCGGCGACGCGCCTGGGCAACCGATTGATCGCCGCTGATTTGCGCCCGGCCCTCATCTTCAGCACATCACCGCCAGAAACGGCGCATCTAATCGCCCGGCGCCTGGCGCACCGTCACCGGCTGCCGTGGGTGGCCGATCTGCGCGACGGCTGGCTGTTCGAACCGCCCAACGCCGCGCTGCGCCGGTCAGCCTGGCGGCGCGCCATCGAACGACGCCTGGAAGAAAGCGTGGCGACGACGGCGCAGATGGTTGTGACTGCCACCGCGCCCATCGCTGACGATTTGCGCCAGCGTTATGCGGCAGCGCGGGTGCGCGTCATCACCAATGGCTTCGACGCGGCCGAGTTCGATGGTCTGCAGCGCCGCCGCCCGCCCGATGGTCAATTTCGGCTGGTGTACACCGGGGCGCTGGCCGCCAGCCGGCAGGGAACGTCGGCCGAGGCGTTTTGGGCCGGCCTGGCCCGTTTCCTGCAGCGCAACCCCCAGGCGCCGCTGCAAGTCGTCGTGGTGGGCGATGTCAGCCCGACGGAGCAGGCGGCGGCCGCGGCGCAGGGGATCGGCGGGATCGTGCGTTTCGAGCCGCCGGTCTCGCGGCGCGAGGCGCACCAGGCGCAACTCGACGCCGATGGGCTGCTGTTGATCACCGCGCCCGGTCAGCGCAGCGTGGCGACGCTCAAGCTGTTCGACTACATCGGCGCCGGCGCACCGATCCTGGCGCTGGCTGCCGCTAACGCCGCCGCCGCCATCGTGCAGCAGTATGACCTGGGCGTGACCGCGCCGCCGGATGATCCCATCGCCATCGCCGCGGCGTTGGAGAGGCTGCTGCGGCTGCACGCCCAGGGCGCAACCTGGCCCGGTTTCGCCGCCGCCCAACAGCAGTTCGAACGCCGTCGCCTTACGGCTGAACTGGCCAACCTCTTTCGCGAGGTCAGCGGCGCCTCGCCGGCCCGCTGAGGACAACTGGAGCGCCTGTCATGACCCTGGATCTTTCCATTATCATCGTCACCTGGAACGTCAAGGAGCTGCTGCTGCGCACGTTGGCGCATCTGCCGGCGGCCTGTGCGCCGCTGACCTGGGAAGCGATCGTCGTTGACAACGCCTCGCACGACGGCAGCGAGCAGGCCGTCGCCGCCGCTTTCCCGGCTACCACTTACATCTTCGATGCCGACAATCCTGGCTATGCGAGGGCCAACAACCGGGGGCTGAGCCGAGCGCAGGGCGATTTTCTGCTGCTGCTCAATCCTGACACGGAACCGGCGCCAGGCGCGCTGGCCGCCCTCGTCCGCTTTTTACAGGAACAGTCGCGGGCCGGCATTGTGGGGCCAGCCTTGATCCTTCCCAACGGTGAGCCGCAGCCCTATGCTTTCGGCGACGATCCCACGCCGCGCTATCTGGCGCGGCGCAATTGGGCTCGCCTTTGGCGGCGCGGACATCTGCACGACTGGGGCGCTACGACCGCCGCGACCGTAGATTGGGTCAGCGGCGCCTGTCTGCTGGCGCGGCGAGCCGTCTACGAACAGATCGGCGGGTTGGACGAGGCGATGTTCATGTATTTCGAGGACAACGAGTGGTGCCTGCGCACACGCCGCGCCGGTTGGCAGGTCTGGCGGATGCCAGCGGCGCAGGTGGTGCACATCGGTGGCCAGTCGCTGCGTCAAAACCGGCAGGCGCCCGCCGCCTACTACGCCAGTCTGCGCCAGTTCTACCGGCGTCACTACGGGTCGGGCGCCCGGCTGGCGCTGGCGGCGCTGCTCCTGTTCACGCCAGGACGGCCGCGATGACGGCGCCAGGGCCGCATGTCCTGTTCGATCTGCGCGTTGTTTCCGATCACTTCCCCGGCATCGGGCGCTATGCGTTCGAACTGGCGCAAGTCCTGCCGGAGGTCGCGCCCGGCTGGCGCTTCACCTTCTTGATCCAGGCCAATCAGGCCGCCAACAGTCGCTTCGATCTGGCCAGCCTGGCGCGCTGGCCCAACGTGACGCTGCGGCCGGCGGCGCCCGCCATCTTCTCGTGGCAGGGACAGCTACGGCTGCGCCTACCCCCCGCCGACCTGGCGCATTTTCCCTACTACATCTTTCCCTACCTGACCCGTCGCCGCATCGTAACGACGATCTACGACATCATCTCGCACATCTACCCGGCCTATCTACCGTCGGTCATGCACCGTGCGCTGTTCGAGCTGACGACGCGCCTGGCGTTGGCGCGTTCGGCGCATGTGTTGACCCTTTCACACTCGGCGGCGCACGATCTGCAGCGCGTCTACGGCGTGGCGTCGCGGCGAATCAGCGTGACGCCGGCGGCGGCCGATGCCCGCTTCCGGCCCGCTGCCCCCGCCGCCGTGGCCAATCTGCGCCAACGCCTGGGGTTGGGCGAACGCTACGTCCTCTTCGTCGGCGCCAACAAGCCGCACAAGAACCTGCGGCGCCTGATCGAGGCCTGGGTCAGGATGCAGGCGCAGGGACGGCTGCCGGTGCAACTGGCGTTGGCGGGTCGTGAAGACCCGCGCTATACCGGCGCCCGGCAAGAAATCGCCCAGGCCGGCCTGCAGGAAGAGATCAAGGTGCTCGGCGCGATTGGCGAAGCGGATCTGCCGGCGCTCTACAGCGGCGCTGAGTTGTTCGTGCTGCCGTCATTGTACGAGGGTTACGGGCTGCCGTTGATCGAAGCGATGGCCTGCGGGGCGGCGGTCGTTTGCAGCAGCGCATCCAGCCTGCCCGAAGTGGCCGGCAATGATCCGGCGCTGCTGTTCGATCCGGAGCGGAGCGAGGAGATAGCGGCGGTCATGCGGCGGCTGCTGGTGGACGACGGTCTGCGCGCCGCCCAACGAGTACGCAGCCTGACCCGCGCCCGCCAGTTCAACTGGCATGCAACCGCCATGCTGACCCTGGCGGCGTATGAAAAAGCAGCGAGTGGGAGCACTAATCTACAGAACTAAGGAATGAGAGGAGAATAACTTAGGAATGAGAGGAGAGTAACTTAGAAATGAGAGGAGAATAACTTAGGCATGAGAGGAGTACTGCGCCTTGAGTTGGCGAATCTTGACAAACTGCGCATCCCACGTCCCGGCACGGTGCGCAAGCGTTTCGGTCATGCTGCCATCTGCTGCACCGTGCCGGGGACGTTTCCTGATTCGGGACTCGCCGGCCAGGCGCGGATGAAGATGCGATCGAAGAGGGCGGTCTGTTCGACCAAAACCTGACGCTGTTTCATGAGTTCCAGCAGCGCCAGCAGGGTGATCACGATTTCGACGGCCGAGTTGGCGGTTTGCAGCAGGTCGTCGAACTGCACGATGACGGCGGCGGCGACCCTGGTTCGAATGAGGGCGATCTTGTCCTGCACGGTGAAGGCCAGCGGCGTGACCAACGTGCCCACCGGCGGCGGCGGCGGTGCGCTGAGGAGTGCGCGCTGCGCCGCCCGTAGTAGATCGGCCAGGCTTCCTGCGCCCGGCGCCGGCGGCCGGTTCAAAGTGGGGGGCGGCGCCGTCCGCACGAACGAACGCTGGTGTGCCTCCTCCAGGACACGCAACGCCTGCGCCGCCAGCTTGAACCGCCGATACTCGCGCAACTGCGCCGCCAACACTTCGGCCGGGTCATCCTCTTCCACCTCCGGCGGCGGCGGCTTGGGCAGCAGCGCCCGCGACTTGATCCATAACAACTTCGCCGCCGTAACCAGGAAATCGGCCAGCACGTCCCCCTCGATCTCCGCCAGCTCCGCCTGCATCTGCGCCAGGCGCGCCAGGAACTGATCGGTCACCTGCGCCAACGAAACCGCCGTGATGTCGAGCTGCTCGCGCTCGATCAGGTGTAGCAGCAGATCCAACGGCCCCTCGAACACCGGCGCCTGTTGGACGCTGAACCCCGCGCTACGCTGTGACATCGAAACTCCGAAAACGGCGGCCGCTGTCGGCCAGGCTGTCGAGCTGGCGTTTGGTATCCTCGAAATCGGCGCCGGCGATGCGCTCCACCTTGACGCCCGCCGCACGCAGCTTGTCGTCCACATCGCCAGGTGTGCCGCCGGGGCCGCCCACGATCGTCACGTAGTCGGCCAGCCTGGCCTCATCCGGTGAAAATCCGACCGTAGGCTGGAAACGCGCAATGTATTTGGCCGCCCCCTGATAGTCTGGCGCCGCCCACAGCGTCGGGCTGCGCCACCAAAGCAAGAGATAGTGCCGAATGAACTTGGCCGGCGCCTGGCTCTCCCCGCTTTGCAGACTCTGGATGCGCTGGAAGAGCAGCTTCTTCCACTGCTGGCCCCCCATCCACTGGTTGCCAGGGCAGGCGGTCTGCTGATCGGGCATCTCCTTGTGCCCCATGATTTGGCTATTGGGAATCTTCAGCTCCTGGGCCAGCCAGGCGATCAAATGTGCGCCCCGCTCGATCTGCAGCGGCGTGGGCGGCGTGTCGGTGAAGTTGCCCGCAAACACCACCCCCATGCTGTAGTGGTTGTGCCCGCCGGTCTGATACGAGACCGTCTCCAGATCGTTGGTTTGATAGAGCTTGCCGTCGGCGCCCACAAAGAAGTGATAGCCGATGCCGGGCCAATCGCGACTGTTGACATGATAGGCCGCCAGGCGATCCGGCCCCACCTCCGCCGGCGCCGCCGTGTGATGCACCACCAGATGGGTAATGGCCGACCGTGAACGCCGATCGTAAACATTGCCCGGCTTGACGCTCTTGGGCAGGTCGTTCACCACCACCCCAAATTCGGGCTTCTCGACGGCCACCGGCTTCGGTGCGCCAGCGCCACCCGTCAGCTCTTGAATCCGCTTCTGCAACGCAACGATCTGCGCCTGCAGGGCGGCCTTCTCCTGCTGCAGCGTCGTCACCTGCTGCTGCAGGGGCGCCACCTGGCCCTGCAACGTCGTGACCTGCGCCTGCAGGGCGACCTTCTCCTGCTGCAGCGTCGTCACCTGCTGCTGCAGGGGCGCCACCTGGCCCTG
>CAZOLV010000033.1:36558-45291 GCA_964580725.1 uncultured Anaerolineae bacterium
CAACGTCGTGACCTGCGCCTGCAGACGTGTTGCATTCTGCTGTGCGGCGGTCAACTGTGTCTGAGTGGCGGTCAGCGTCGTGCGAGTGCTCTCCAGCGCCGTCTGGGCATTGGCCAATGCCGCCTGGGCGGTAGAGAGCGCCTGCTCCAACTGCTGGATCCGAGCGCGCAGCGCCGAAGCTTCAGCGCCGCCGTCGTCGTCGCCGTCGGGCGGCGCGCTTTCTTGCACCGCCTGGATTCGGCTCGCAAGCGTCTGCTTGTAAGCGGCCCCTTGCAGCCACTGCGCCCCCGGCGAGCCGGTCACGATGAATTCGCTGACCCCCTTCACGGCGTCGCGCGGCAGCTTGAACTGCTGCAGCAGCCAGGCGCACAGGCGCCCCCCCGCCTCGATCTGCGCCTCTGTCGGGGTCGTGGTGCCAAAATTGCCAGCAAAGCAGACCTGCGCCCCTTCGACCAGCCAGGCCTGCTGATCGTCCGCCGTTTCCTGCAGGTGGCTCGTCTGCTGAATCTTGCCGTCGGCCAGGATGTAGTAATGATAGGTGATGCCGGGATAGCGCCGCATGTGCGCCTGGGCGATCCGCTCCGCCGACACGGAGGCATCCACGGCGGTGTGATTGATCACCACATATTTGATGCGCCCCAGATCGCGCGTCTTGTAACCGGCCGGCGTGCGCGGCAGACGCCCGCTGACATCTTCGACGATCGGCACAGCCACCAGACCAGGGCCACGCGGCGCGCCGCCGCCCGCCGCCAACCGGGCGCGCAGGGCGTCATTTTCCATCTGCAGGCCGATGATCTCGCCGTTCAGTTCATCAACCAGTCCATCCTTCTCCTGCACCGCACGCGTCAGCGCGTCCACCTGCTCTTGCCGCGCCTTGACCTGCACCGCCAGCGCATCCACCTTGTCTTGCGCCGCCTTGACCTGCGCCGCCAACAGCGCCGCCTGCGCCTGCACGCCATCCAACTGGCGCTGGCGCTCCTGCAACTGACCGCTCAACTCGGTCAACTGGGCGCGCAGCGCCTTCACCTCAGCGCTCTGATCGGGGCCGGCCGTCCCGCCCTCCGGCTTGATCGCCTGTATGCGGTCCAGCAGCATCTGCTTGTAAGCCTGCCCGCTCAGCCACTGGCGGCCCGGCGAGCCGGTCACGATGAATTCACTGACCCCCTTGACCGCGGCGTCCGGCGTCAGTTTCAGTTCTTGCAACAGCCAGGCGATCAGCGCCGCCGCCGCCGCCAGTTGCGCCTCGGTGGGGATCGTGTCGGTGAAATCGCCCGCCAGCGCCACGTTGATTGCTGCATAGAGGTAATCTTCGGTGCGCGACACCACCTCCGTCAGCGGGTTGGTCTGCTGAATGGCGCCGTCGCCGGTGATGAAAAACTGATGGACGATGGCCGGCCAGCGTTTGCGATGTGCGGCCGCCACCCGATCGGCCCCGATTTCGGGGCGCACAGCGGTGTGATTGACAACGATGAAGCGCACATCGCTCAACGGCCGGGCCGTCATGGCCTCTGCGTCGCGCGGAAGTGTCTGCGTGATGTCCTGGATCGGCGGCTGCGCAATGCGCCCGCCGCCCCCCTGCCTGACTCGCTCCTCCAACTGGGCGATGCGCGCCTGCAACTGGGCCAACTGCTGCTGCGCCTCGAACGCTTGCGCGCCGGTCAGGCGCAGGCGCACGTTGTTCTGATACAGCTCCAACGCCACGCGCTGGAAATACTGCGTGGGCAGCCCGCTCGCCGCATCCTTGAATTCTTCGCTGATCGGATAGCCGGCCACATCCAGGCCATAACGGCGGAACCACGCCAGGAAGGGGCCGCGCACCGTCTTCCCCGTTTCGGGGAAAACCTGCTCCTCCGGCTTTTCCGGCTGCGCCGCCTTGATCTCCACAGCCACCGTCAGCGGCTGGCTGCCCCTGGCGCGGAACCAGGTCACCCCCTCTTCCACCAAATCCCAACGCAGCGTGTATTTGCCCGGCTGCGTCGGCGTGGCCAGGCGGGCCGCCGTGAAACTGACCTCGCCCCCTGGCGCCACATCGTTGGGCAGTTCGGTGCGCTGATCGGCGTTCGTGAAAGCCGCCTCGGCGTCGCCCGCGTCCAGCCATTGATAGCCCAAGCGCACCGGGTTGGCGCCCGCCTTGAGCCAGGTCTTGCTGCCATCGTTGCGCAATCGCAGCGACACTGTGATCAACTGACCGGAGGGCAAGACGGCCGGCACCTTCTGCTCCAGGAAGCGCACCTGGTATTCCGGGCGCTTCTGCAGCTTGTCCGGCCAGGTGTAGCGCCACTTGATCGCCTCGCGCAGGTCTTCGACGACTCCCTGCTTACCTTCGATGCCCCAACGATCGCCGGCCACCTGCGGCCAGCGGTAGAGGATCAAGGCACGAATCACCTGGTTGCCCGGCTGGCGGTTCCACCAGTCAATTTCGCCATAGGCGCGCTGCACCCAGGTCGTATTACGGTTCGTCCAGGCGATGTCGCCCTGATCGGTTTCCGTGATGTAGCAGGACAGGCTGCGCATCGAGGCCGGGACGGCGTTGAGAAAGTCCTGGTAGGCGCGAAAATGATAGCGGCGGTTCTGGAAGGGGGCGTTCATCCTGGCTTCGTCGGCAATGAGGTTGGGATCGTCGCCGTGCGTGTAGGCGTGCAGGCTGAAGCCGTCGCAGTTGGCCGGGCCAAGCAGCTTGAGGATGTCGGCAAAATAGAGCACCCAATCGCCGTTGGTGTTGCCGGCATAGGGCGTCGAAGGGTTCCAGGGGGCGACAGAACCGACGATCACCTGTGCCTGCGGCTGCACCTGTCGAATGGCTTCACGGCACAGACGATAGCAGCGAGCGTACATTTCCGGCGTAATCGGCTCGCCGCCAGGCCCGCCCGCCCGTTCGACCGGGTGATTCATCTCGTTGCCGATGATCCAGATTTCGCAACCGCGCGAGTTCTGCACAAAATTGGCGCAGCGGCGGGCAAAGTCAGGATAACGATCGGCGCGCGGAATCGTGCCGGCCGGCTCGTAGCCGTTGTTCAAGCGCACCATCACGCCGTAGCCGCGGCTGCAGTAGCTGCTGTAATCGCCGCCGCCGCGGTCGTTCGGATCAGAGCCGATGGCTTCGGTGAACAGAATCCAGCCTTTGGCGCCGGCCTGCTCCATGACCCATTCGCCGCCGGGGTCGTGAAGACCGTAGATGAAATCTGATTGACAGGGCATGGCTGCTGCCTCCTGAATGCGATGCGCGCCGGGATGCGCTGCCATCCCGGCGTTTGGATCAACCATACGACCGGAGATCGAACTCGATGCGGGCGGCCCTGAGCTTATTCTCCTGCAACCAGCAGGGTGGCAAGACCAGGTTGGACGTCTTTTGGATCATCCGATCGCCTATCATCTGAAAGTATTCGACCCGTTTGGTGGGCACGAAATACTCTTCGCACAACTCCTGCAAGAATCCCTCAATCTGCCGCTGAATGCCGGAGGCCGGCATCGGGCGATGAATGTAGCCATTCTTGAGACACTGGGGCTTTTCGCACTTGCATCTGATCTGAATTCCGCGCTCTTGCAGATCAATGATGCGCGTGGCCAGCGTGCGGTTGGTGGAACGCAGGACGAACGCCACGATGAGCGGATGATCCTCATGCACCTGGACCACGATCTTGATCGCCCGGTGCACCGGCGCCGCGGGGCGACGGCTGGCGCCGCCGGCCGTTTTGGGCGCCACCACGACTGGCCGCGGTGTGAGCGTCGTCCTGCCTTTGGACGGCTTGAGTTTTGGCGCGGACGGCGCCGGGGCGCCGGGGCCATCCCCTTCAGCCGTGGCGGCTTGGAGCGCTGGCGCCGTCTCGACGGCAGGCGGTTTGGGCGTCGCGATCAGCGGCTCGCCGTTGGCGGCATGACACATCTTCTGATGCTCGTTGCAGGTGATGCGCCCACAATCGGCGCAGACGCGGGCGCTGGCGCGGCAGATGGGCCGTTGACACACCGCACACGCCAGCATCTGATCGGCGCAAAGCTGGCAGTAGGTACGCGTGCACTCGCTGCACTGCGGCGCCAGACAGCGCCGATGAACGAGATGTCCATGCGTGCACAGGTGCATTTCGTCGCCCGCTTCGCCGCAGGCATCGCACACCAACGGTTCCAACCAGTGCACCAGGGGGTCCCACACTGCAAAACGCGTCGTCGTCGCCCGGCGGTTGGCGATGCTGACCGGCAACAGCACCTTTGGCTGCAAGATGAGCAGCACGTTGATCAGTTCCAGCTCCAGCCGAATGCGATGGCGGGCCTGGGCGTCGGCCAGTTTGACCTGACGTTCGGCGTTCAGCGCCTCCAACTTGGCGTTCAGGCTGCTGCGCCGCTCAGCGTCGTCCTCCTCGCTGCGCGCCAGCCGCTGGCGCAGGTCACGCGCCAGCGAATCGTAATACTCCTCCAGGCGCGCCCGATCCAGGTCGAGCAAACGCTGCACATGCGACTGCAGCGTATCGAGCCGGTCGGTCAGCAGCTTCTCGACCGCAGTGACAGCGCGCTCCAGCAGCCGCTGCTGCATCGCTGGGGTCAGCGTCGCATCGGCGCCGCGCCAGCGCAGCGGCGCCAGCGCCATCTGACTGTAGATCGTCTCTGTTTCAGTGGAAACGAGCCGCGCCAGCCTCTCCGCATCGTTCACCGCATGGCCGGCCTGCGCATCGAGCACGACCGACACGATCTGTTCTTGCTTCTCGTCGCTCAGAAACGTCGCCTTGAAGTTGAAACGCAGGTATTGGTGCAACGCCGCCTGTTCCTGCCCATCGCGCGTGGGGGTCAGGCGGGCATTGGGCAGCGCCCAGGTCTTGCTGGCCAGATCGAACAGGCCGCGCTTCTCCAGACGCACATGATTGATTGCCAACTGTGCAAAGCCGGGTCTTCGAGTCACAGCGGCAGCCATCGTCTCCACCAGCGGGTGGTTGACCGACAACCGCAGAGGGGCGCCGGCAGGCGCCTCGGCGTCGAACGCCAGTTCGAGGTACGGTTCGATCCTGAGCGTCGCCGCCAGCGCATCGGGCAGCACCACTTCGTGCACACCGTAGGCCGGCGCGCCGATCAGGCTGCCCTCGTGTTCCAGGTAGCCCAAGACGAAACGCGCCAGATCGAAATGCTCGGCCTGCCCCTGCTCGCTCATTGCGTGTTGAAGTCCTCTCCAAACAACGCCTCGTCGTACGCCTGGGCCTGCTGATAGGCGGTGCGCGCCTTGACCAGCTCATCGCCCAGGCCGGTCATGCCGGCGCGCAGGTCATCACGCGAGCGCGCCTGCGCCCAGATCCCGAAGATGATGTCTTCGAAGTCGCGCTCGTCTTCGAGCTGTCCCAGAATCATGTCCACTTCGCCGATCACCAGTTCGAACATGTTGAGCTTGCGATCAAGGATGTCGAGCATGAAGTCTTCGAAGGTGCCTTCGGCGGTCAGGTTGAAGATATCCACCGGCCGATCCTGCCCCACACGGTGGATGCGCCCCACGCGCTGTTCGATACGCATCGGGTTCCACGGCAGGTCGAAGTTGACCAGGGCGCGGCAGAACTGCAAATTGCGTCCCTCGCCCGCCGCCTCGGTCGAAAGGAGCACCGGCAGGCTCTCGTGAAAGGAGCGAATGGCCTCGTCCTTCTGCATGATGGTCAGCCCGCCGTGATAGAGTACGAACGGCACGCCCTCCTGCTGCAGGCGCATGGCCAACATCTCTTGCGTGGCGCGAAACTGCGTGAAGACGATTACTTTGTCGCCGCGTCCCGCCGTTAGCTGTGCGGAGAGGAGTTTGAGCAGGGCATCGGTCTTGGCCGATGCGCCGATGTCATGCGCCCGTGCGGCCAACCGCAGCAGCGCGTCGCGGTAATGCGCCAGGGCCGCAATCTCGGCCAGCGAACGCAGCGTGGAAACGGCGGCGGCGGCGCTGCTGCCCGCCTCGCACAGCAGCGTGACGATGCCAAAGCGGTGCGCCGGCGTGATGCGATCTTCCACCATGCGACGCAGCAGAATTTCGAGTTCGTCGTAGAACGCCTGCTCATCGGCGTGCAGCTTGATTCGGATCGTGTGAGCGCGGCGGGGCGGCAGCTTCAAGCTGATCTGGCTGCGAGTATGGCGCACCATTACATCGGCCAGCAGTTCGCGCAAAAGCGCCCGATTGCGGGGCAGACGTGGGTCGCCGCGCACCACGAACTGCTGCGTGAACTCCTTGGGGCTTTTCAACTGGCCCGGTTTGAGCACCGTCACCAGGTTGTACAGTTCGGTCAGGCGGTTTTGCACCGGCGTAGCCGTCAGCAGGAGGATGTACTTCTTCTGCAAACCGTTGACGAGCTGCCAGGAGGCCGAAGTGCGGTTCTTGAGATGATGCGCCTCGTCCACGATCACCAGGTCATACTCCTGCGCCGTCACCGCGGCCAGGTGTTCGGTGCGTCGCGCCGTGGCCAGTGATGCGATGACGTAGGGAAAATGGCTCCAGGCCTGCGCCCCCAGGGCGCGAAAATCGGGATGATTGCTGGTCACAAAATCGGGCAGATCGAACTTGGTGGCCAGTTCTTCCTGCCACTGCTCCACCAGGCCAGGCGGCGTCAAGATCAGGACGCGGGTCGCCATCTGGCGCACCAGGTACTCTTTCAACACCAGACCGGCCTCGATGGTTTTGCCCAGGCCCACCTCATCGGCCAGCAGGCCGCGGCCGCGCAATCGGCGCAGCGCCGTGCGCGCCGCCCGCACCTGGTAGTCGAAAGGTGCAAAGCGGATGGCGCTCAGCGCCAGCAGTTCGTCGAAACCGGCCACCAACTGCAAGCGAGCAGCCATCAGTTTGAGCTGGTAGAGGGAGAGGTCAGGCGACGATCCAAGCAGCGGCCCCGCCGTGGGGCGCAAACGCACTTCGGGGCGAATCACGTCCAGGCTGGCGGAACTTTTCTTGTGTGCCATAGAGGGTATGATAGTCACACGCCAGACTTGCGTCAAATCTGCCATGCCGTCGCGCTCCCCTCAATTTTCCCTGTGGCGCAGACGTGCTACAATAGGCCCGTTTCATTAAGTAGCCGTCCAAGAATAACTTCCGCTTTTCCCTTGGGGAATACGGCCAGAGATCGGGAAATTATACTTGGACAAGTATTAAGTGATCAAGTAACAAGTCCCCGTTTTGTCTTGGCAGAACATGGACAAGAACGGGAAGCCGTTTCTTGACAAACACTTCGTGTAGGAGCGCTGCACATTGGCCCAGAGACGCAGCGCAGATCGCGAAAGGAACCAACCACCATGTCGAAGAGACTCACCTTCATCGCTTGCGGAGCGTTGCTCGCCATCGCTGCTGTCTCGATCCTGCTGGCTCGCCCGTCGCTTCTGCGTTCTGGGCCTGACACCACCGCGCCGGGCGCGGCGCCCTACACGGCGCAGCTCAGCATTCAACCGGCCCTTGTGCAAACAACCCCTGGCGTCACCTTCGATGTGGATGTCGTCATCGCCACGGTCGCCGACCTGGGCGCTTTCGAGTTCGAACTGACCTTCAATCCCGCCGTGGTCACGGTGACCAGCGTGCAGCTCGGCCCCTGGCTGGGCAGCAGCGGGCGTCCCGCCTACGCCCTGGGGCCTCACATCGAAAACGGCGCCGGACGGGTTGCCTTCGGCGGCTACACCCTGGGCGCCGCGCCCCCCGGTCCTGACGGCGGCGGTGTGCTCGCCACCCTCACCCTGCACGCCGAGGCGCCCGGCGCCAGCGGCCTCGACTTCGATCACAACCTGCTGACAGATCACGCTGCCCTTGTTCTGACGACCAGCACGACGCCCGGTCAGGTGGTCGTACAGTCCGCCACGCCCACGCCCACGCCGACTCCTGCCCTGACCGCAACGCCCACACCAACGGCGACGGAGACAGCAACGCCGGCGCCCACGAATACACCCACCAACACAGCGACTCACACGCCGACGCCCACGCGCACGCCGACGCGCACGCCCAAACCGACCAAGACGCGCACCCCAACCCCCACCGGGATCGCCGGGACGCCCACATTCACGCCAACCAGCGGCCCATCGCCCACCCCCACGCGCACGCCGACCTTCGGCCCATCGCCGACGCCGACGCGTACGCCGACACGCACCCCCAAACCGACCAAGACGCACACCCCAACCGCCACGCCGACACGGACTCCAACCGCTGGCCCGTCGCCCACGCCGACGCCCACACCGCCGGTCTTCGACACCGGCTTCCTGAGTCCTACCGCCAACCAGGTCATGACCGGCGGCGACGGCAACGGTTTCGAGGTCAACCCGGCGCAGGCCTACAGCGACGACGGGCTCTTCGCCGCCGACTTCAACAGCGGCACAGGCGCCAGCACTAGCTGCACCTCCCCGCGCAAGGATCGGCACGCCTACGCCAGTTACAGCATCACCTTGCCAGGCGGCGCCGTGGTTCAGGGCATCGAGGTGCGCCTCGACGGCAAGGCCGACAGTGTGACAGGCGCGCCGTTCTTCTGCGTCCAACTCTCGGCGGACGGCGGCGTCACCTGGACGACGGGCAAGGCCAGTGCTCCGTTGGGAACGAGCGAAGCGACCTACCTTCTGGGCGGGAGCAGTGACGCCTGGGGCCGCACCTGGAGCGCCAGTCAGCTCAGCAATGCCAGCTTCCGCGTGCTCATCACCTCCGTCGCCTCCATCACCGACCGCGACTTCAGCCTGGATTACGCCGCGGTCAAGGTGTACTACCATTGATTGATTGATTGATTGATTGATTGATTGATTGATTGATTGATTGATTGATTG
>CAZOLV010000034.1:0-45102 GCA_964580725.1 uncultured Anaerolineae bacterium
TCTGGGGCATGCAGTTGTACGTGCCCTTCCTGCGCCGCTAACACTCCCTCGCCTCTGACCTGGAGGGCGCCCCGCCGCCCTCCAGGTCGCTTGCCGAATGAATTCGGCGCTCAGGGGCGTTCCGCCACAAGGTCAGCCTGCGCCGATCAGTATCGGGCAGGGCGAATTTCACCCCACCACACGCGTCTACGCAGGTGGACGCCCGGCCGCAGGCCCCTCAGGGGCGATTTCAATCGCCCACGTGCGATTTCAATCGCCCGGTGACTTTGCAAAACAGCATCCCCCGTGTTAGAATCACAGTATAGATTCCTGATATTCATCTATTGTTCGTTCACCAACCAGGATCTTACACGGCGAAGCTCTCCCATGGCCGTGGCGCATTCGATGTGCCACGGGCGCTGCGTCAGGCGTCAGGTTGACTGATCAGACACTGTCAGCGCAGCGTGCGCAAGCCTACGAGAGCAACGATCTGTTGTTCTCGTTTTTTTGTCCGTATTCTGGCCAACTCCCGGCGCTCTGGACGTTCCATGCCGAGAAATGTCCGAATCGCAAGGTTTCTGTAAGGAATTTCGTCAGGTCGCGGTGCTAGAATGGTCGGCAGGTAGAGTCCCCCAGATAAAAGATCGGCGTTGCCCTACGCCGATCGCAGCGGAGAATGAAAAATGAAGTTACGAGTGTTCCTGAACATTCCGCTTCTGATGGGCCTTCTCCTTGCGTGGCTGCCGCTGTCACGCCCGGAGGCCTCCATCGTAGAGGAACAGCATTGCTACGCTCTGGCCGAAACAGGGGGCAGCAATGGGGATAACGTGCTGACCTCGGTCTCCCCTGCCGATTCCGACCCTACATCCAACGAAACCACCATTGGCGCTGGAACCGGCACCTTTCAGGCCGCTGCCCTGGCCTGGCAGCCTGGCAGCGAGCGGCTCTTGACCGTCGAAAACGGCAAGATGGGCCAACTCGACACCGCCACAGGCCTTTTTATCTCATTCAATCGAACCATTGGCGAAGGGGACGGCCCACTGGGCCGTGTGCCTCTGGATCGCATCCAGGGGTTGAGTTTCGATCCGCTCTCTGGCAGGCTGTTTGGGCTGACGCACAGCAATTCGTATTCACTCCTGATCGAACTTGACCCACGTTCAGGTGCGCTGGTTGCCTCGGCCTTCGGCAAGCTGGTTGACTATCTCGTTCTGCAAATGCCGGCTGGCTGGCAGCCCGCCGCCGACATCGCCATCCGCCCCTTCGACGGGCGCGTGATCGGCGTCGCCGCCGGCGCCGATGGCCTCAGCGGGCTGTTCAGCGTCGAAACGGGCAGCGGCGCCGTGAACATCATCGGCGGCATGGGCGTCGCACAGATCGAAGGGCTGGCCTTCACCGCACGGGGCAACCTCTTTGCCGTCAATCAGGATGGCCATCTCTACGACATCAACCCCGCAACCGGCACAGCGTCGAACGCCCGCCTGCTCGACAACGGCGCAAACTACCGGGCCTTGACCTGCCAGGGCAGCCAGGCCAACGCCATCACCGGCATGGTGTTCAAGGACGTCAACCGCGACGGCATCTTCGATCCGGCTGTCGAAACCGGTATCAACAACGCCACGGTGCGTCTATACCGCGACCTGGACGGCAACCAGATGCCCAATGCAGGCGATTTGCTGGTCGCTGCGCAGAAGACCGGACAAGGCCCCTTCATTTTTATGGTTGGCGCAGACGGCTCCTTTGCTCTGGACGTTGATACCACCTCGTTGCCACGCGCTTTGGCATTGACGACCGACAACCGGCATGCGGTCGCCTTCGATGGGATGGGCGTCGTCGAAACCGGCAACAACTTCGGCGCGGCCAGACACCCAAGCCGAGAGGACGAGATCCTTCTAGCCTACGTCGCCGGGACGACACCTGCCGAAATCTTGGACATCGAAACGCGCTATGCCTTGCGCGTCGAAGAGTATTTCGCCAGCCTTGACATCTACCTGTACGAAAGCGACAGCGACGACCTCGAAACGCTGGCAGCCGTCCTGGCACTGGAACCGGTCGTTTCCTGGGTTGATCTCAACTACATCGTCGGCGGTACCTTGCACCCCAACGACACAGACTACAACAATCCGAGCCTGGTGTACGGACCGCAGCAGATCGACGCCGAAGGGGCCTGGGAAGCCACCACCGGGATCACAACGGTCGTGGTGGCGCTGGTAGATAGCGGTATTGACTTCTCGCACCCGGAGTTCGATCAAACCAATTTCCTGCCAGGCTACGACTTCTCGAACAACGACAACGACCCCAGCGACGACAACGGCCACGGCACACACGTCGCCGGTATTCTGGCCGCCGCCTTGAACAATGGGCAGGGCGTCGCCGGCATGGCGCCTGGCGTCACGATTTTGCCTGTCAAGGTGCTCAACGCCTCCGGCAGCGGCAGTTGGAGCGAAATTGCCAACGGCATCCTCTACGCCGTAGACCACGGCGCCAACATCATCAATCTATCGCTCGGCGGCCCCATCGCATCGTCGTTGCTCGAAGCCGCCATCGAATACGCCGACCAACATCAAGTGCTGGTTGTCACCGGCGCCGGCAACTCTGGCGTCAACACCCCCTTCTATCCGGCCTACTACCCTCAGACCCTGGCCATCGGCGCCGTTGGCGCCAATGGCCAGGTCTGGGAATTCTCCAACTATAGCGACGCGATTGACCTGGTCGCACCCGGCGTCGAAATCTGGAGCACCGCCTGGGACGGCATGACGCCCGGCGCGTACGCTTTTCAGAGCGGCACCTCCATGGCCGCCCCCTTCGCCAGCGGCCTGGCGGCGCTGATTCTCTCCTACCGCCCAGATTTCGAACCAGCCGACATCCGTTTGCTGATGCAGCAGAGCGCCGATGTCCTGAGCCAACCGCAGCCCAACGTCTATTCCGGTTGGGGACGTATTGATGCCGGACGGGCGCTCGGCGCCAGCGCCAGCTGGGTGCTGGTCACGCCCACACCGACTCCAACGAACACGCCAACGAATACGCCAACCCCGACGAACACGCCAACGAATACGCCAACGAATACGCCAACCCCGACCGAAACCCCTGCTGCCACGGCAACGCCAACGCCCACTGCAACGAACACGCCAACGACGACACCCACACCGACGCTAACGCCGACCAACACCCCCACGCCTGTCCCATTCGCGCATTACACCAACAGCGGCGGAACCTACTTCGTGGATAGCGCGGGCCAGACCTGGCAGGCCGATCAATTGTGGGACGGAAACTGGGGCGCCGCCGACGGCGCCGCCAAATCCTCGACGAGGGCCGTCGCCAACACGAACGACGACGCCCTGTATCAGAAGCGCCGCGAAAACCCTGGTCAGTATCGGTTCACGCTTCCCAACGGCAACTACCAGGTCACACTGCGTTTTGCCGAGTTCGACGTGACCAACACCAACAGCCGCAAGATGCGCATCACCATCGAAGGAGTCGTCGTCGAGAGTGCGCTGAGCATCTTCGGTCAGGTCGGGCGCTATGCGGCGCTGGACAAGACCTATCAGGCCACAGTCAATGACGGCCAGTTGAATATCGAATTTGCCAACGCCAGCAGCAGCCAACCGCCGATCGTATCGGCTATCAGCATCTCGCAGGTAATGCCCCCCACGCCCACACCCTCGCCGACTCCCACCCGCACACCGACACCGACCCAAACCCCGTGCGTCGGCTGTCCAACGGCCACCCCCACCACACCGCCAACCGCGACGCCAACCGCCGCGGCCTATGCCCAACGGGCCAACAACGGCGGCGCCATCTACACCGACGGCGCTGGCCAGAGCTGGGCGGCCGACAAAGCCTTTGCCAACGGCTCGTGGGGCTACACCAGCGGCTCGGCCAAATCTACCACCCAGGCAGTGGCGGGCACCAACGATGACGCCCTGTACCAAAAATGGCGCAGTGATCCAGTCGAGTACAAGTTCACTGTCGCCAACGGCACGTACGAGGTCAAACTACGTTTTGCCGAATTCGAAGCCAGCGCACGCTCCACACGCACCATGAAGATCACCATCGAGGGCGCCGTCGTCGAAAACACGCTCAACGTCCACAGCCTCGTGGGAACAGCAACCGCTCTGGACAGAGTCTACCAGGTCGCCGTCAGCGATGGCATCCTGAATATCGCCTTCATCAAGAATGGCGGCAAACTCTCCCCGATGGTTGGCGGGATCGAGGTGCGCCGTGTGTCCTGACAATACGCCCGGATCCGTACAGGCGGGCGCGGCGTCGCCGCGTTTCCCCGCCAACGAATCGTCCATCACCGCACTCCGCGACCCTGCATCCCCGCGCCGCCAAAGAAAGGCGATCTACATGAAACGGCGCCATCATCTGGCCCTCAAACTGGCCGGCATCCTCGTCTTGATAATCAGCGCCTGGGGCGGAGCCGCTTCCAGCCAGGCAACCGGCGGGCCGACCGCCCCCGCCGCGGCCCCGTCCCGCGCCAATGAGCTGATCATCGGCTTTCATCACGCCGCAGACGCCGATGCCAGCCGCGGCTTGCTCGCCGCCTACGGGCTGGCCCCGCTCGGACAATGGCCGGCGCTCGGCGCCGTGCTTGTGCAAGCGCCCTCCGATCTCAAGATTGACCTGGCGGCGCAGTTGCAGCGCGACCCCGCCGTGCGTTATGTCGAGCTAAATTATCTGGCGACAGGATTCCTGACGCCAAACGATCCCGACTACCGCGACCCGGCCCGCGTTTATGCGCCGCAGCGCATTCACGCCGAACAGGCCTGGGACATCACCACCGGCAGCGCCGACGTCATCGTGGCAGTCGTGGACAGCGGCGTCTCTTTCGATCATCCCGAATTCAGCGGCCGGCTGCTGCCCGGTTGGGATTTCGTCAACAACGATGCCGACCCAAGCGACGATAGCGGGCATGGCACCCATGTCGCCGGCATCATCGCCGCCGCGATGAACAACGGTCAAGGCAGCGCCGGCCTGGCGCCGGGTGTGCAGATTCTGCCGGTCAAAGTGCTCAACAATTACGACTTTGGCAGCTATGCCGACATTGCCAGCGGCATCGTCTATGCCGCCGACCAGGGCGCACGCATCATCAACCTATCGTCTGGCGGCAGCAGCCCATCCATCCTGTTGGAGGATGCCGTACTCTACGCCAGCAGCCGCAACGCACTGGTGATCACCGCCGCGGGCAACACCGGTCTGGAACAGCCATCCTATCCCGCCGCCTACGATGCGGCCCTGGCGGTCGCCGCGACCACTGCCGCCGATACCCGCTGGGAACTGTCGAGCACTGGCCCCTTCATTGACCTGGCCGCGCCAGGCGACGCCATCTGGAGCACCTATTGGCAAGCCGCCAATTCTCAGACGTACGCATTCGCCAGCGGAACCTCCACCGCGGCCCCGCACGTGGCCGGTTTGGCCGCGCTGATCGTCTCGCTGCGCCCAGACATGGACGCAACCACCGTGCGCACCCTGATCGAACAGACAGCCCTCGACCTCGGCGCTCCAGGCTGGGACAGCAACTTCGGTCATGGTCGCATCGAGGCCGGCGCCGCCCTGATCGCTGCGCAAAGTTGGGGCTTGCCCACGCCCACCGTCACGTCGTCGCCATCACCCACGCCGGCTGCCACGGCCACCGCCACGCCGACGGCGACGCCCATTCCATACCTGCAGCGAGTCAACGTGGCCGGGCCAAACTATGTAGACACGCAGGGCCGTCTGTGGAGCGCCGATCAGGCCTGGAACGGCGTCTGGGGCGGAACTGGCGGCGCCTATCGCTTCACAGTGAAGCCGGTGGCGCTGACGAACAACGACCCGCTCTACCAGCGTTGGCGTGAAGGACCGGGCCAATACCAGTTCAGCGTACCGAACGGAACATACCAGGTGATGCTCTCTTTCGCCGACTTCGATTCCAACAAGGCCAGCGATCGTCTCATCCAGGTCAAAATCGAGGGCTTCGTTGTCGAGTCGGCGCTCAGCATCTACGGCCTGGTTGGCAAAGCGACCGCGCTCGACCGCACCTACGAAACAGCAGTCAGCGACGGCATCCTGACGATTCAATTCGCCCAGGCTGGCGGACGCAAGGTCCCCATCTTCGCAGGGATCGAGGTTCGCAGGCAACCATGACCACCAGGAGCAGCGGCGGCGTGCAGCCGTCATCCGGGTCGTTATTTTTTGGTGCGATCATATCGAGGTAGATTCGTCATCTCTGTTACAGGAGCAGTAGTTCTGCACTTTATGAACTACTGACAGGAGGACCCAATGCAACGAAAAATCCGATTCTATCCTTTTAGTTCTCCCAGTTTTTCCAGTCCTGCCATCGCCGCTTTCATGGCGATTTTCCTGCTTGCATCCGGCGCCGTCGCGGCATTGGGTGCGACCGCGACGCAGACCGTACGTTCCGATGCGCGCCCGATCGCAGCCCTCGCCCCCACAGACGCCGGCGAAATCAAAGGCTCTGTCTTCTTCGACCGCAACGGCAACGGCGTGCGCGACGCCCAAGACACCGGCATCGCCGGCATCCTGATCGAGTTGCGCGACCAGGCCACCGGCGGGCAGACCCATTACGAAGCGACCACTACCACACCCGATGGCATGTATCGCTTCTTCAACCTGAGCGACAACACCTACGAAGTCATCGAAACCGATCTCTCCGGCTTCGTGAGCACGTCGTCCAACGCTCAGATCGTCATCGTCGCCGGCGCAATCGTCGAGAACGTTGATTTCATGGACACCCTCGCCCGCACCCTGAGCGGTACGATCTACGATGACGCCAACCACGACGGCGTGCGCGGCTTGACCGAAGCCCGCATCCCTGACGCCCTGGTCGAAGTCATCGCCGACCTGAACCTGAATGGCATCATTGACATCGGCGAGCCGGTACTTGGCTCCGACGGCAGCGATATCCAGGGCAACTACGTCATCACCGGGCTTCTGCCTGGCCCGCGCGTGGTGCGCGTGCAGCCGCCGGGCGGCATCAGCGAGCCGCAGCAGTCCCCGCTCGATCTCATCAGCGGCGAGGTCGGCGCTCCGGGCGCAACCTTCGACCTGTCGTTCGGTGCGATGCAACATTCAACGCCCAAGCTCCCGTCGCGCCAGGCGACCACAACGCCCTTCGTGGCAGATCAGATTGTCGTACGTTTCAGCGAGACACTGAACAACAAGGCCATCGGCCAGATCCTGCGCGCCTACTCGCTGGAACAGGTGCACGCCATCGAGCCGCTGCACGCCCTGGTACTGCGCACCAGGCCCGGCCAGGCCCTTACCACGATTCAGGCCCTGCGCCAGCGCCCCGATGTCCGCTACGCCGAGCCGAACTACGTCGTCGAAGCCGGACTGACACCCAACGATCCCGACTATAGCGACGTCAACCTGGTCTATGCGCCGCAGGTGATCAACGCCGAAAACGCCTGGAATGTGACGACCGGCGACCCCAACCTGATCGTCGCGGTGCTCGACACGGGCATCTCGCAAACCCACCCCGAATTCAGCGGTCGCCTGGTCTTTCCCTACGACTTCGTCAACAACGATAGCGACCCGGCCGACGATGAAGGGCACGGCACCCACGTCGCCGGTATCATCGCCGCCGCCATGAACAACAACCAGGGCAATACCGGCATCTCGCCCAGCGTCAAGATCATGCCGCTCAAGGTTCTCGATCAGACCGGTTACGGCAGTTGGGTCAAGGTGGCCGACGGCCTGATCTATGCCACAGATCACGGGGCCAAAGTCGTCAACATGTCGTTGGGCAGTACCGGCACCTCCTACCTGATGACCGATGCGGTCTCCTACGCCTATGGTCACGGCGTCGTCATGGTCGCATCGTCCGGCAACAACGGCATGAACCAGAACTTCTACCCCGCCTACTACAACGAAGTGATCGCCGTCGGCGCCACCGATTACTACGATACCTGGTGGACGCTCTCGAACTACGGATCGTACATCGAAGTCACGGCGCCGGGCGACACGGTTTGGAGCACATGGTGGCGCTCCTACGACCCCAACACCTACCAGTATTTGAGCGGCACTTCGATGGCCGCGCCGCACGTCGCCGGCCTGGCCGCGCTCATCATCTCGGCGCATCCCACCTTCTCGGTGGACGATGTGCGCGCCATCATCCGTCAAACCGCCGTAGACAAGGGCGCAGCGGGCTTCGACATCTACTATGGGCATGGCCGGATTGACGCCGGCGCAGCGCTGGCGGCCGCGGCAGTCTGGACGCCCTACACTCCCACCCCAACCGTCACGCCAACACCGCTCTTCACCAATACGCCGACCCCCACCCCCACCGCCACGCCAACGGCGACCTGGACGCCCACTCCAACCAGCACCCCCACGGCGACGCCAACCGGCACTCCGACCCATACCCCCACGCCGGAGCCGTCCAGCACCCCCACCCATACGCCTACCAGGACGCCCACCGCCACCCCCACATCCCCGCCCTACGTGCAGCGCGCCAATGCGGGCGGTTCGTCCGCCTTCACCGACAGCCAGGGGCTGACCTGGGCCATTGACAAGGCCTTCGCCAGCGGTTCCTGGGGCTACACCGGCGGCACGGCCAAGTCCTCCACTAAGTCGGTCACCAACACCACAGACGATGCCCTGTATCAGAAATATCGAGAGGCGCCAGGCGAGTACAAATTCACCGTCCCCAACGGCGAATATGAAGTGACGTTGCGCTTCTGCGAGTTCACCGCCACCTCCAGCAGCGCACGCATCATGCGTATCACGATCGAGGGCGTCATCGTCGAGAACACGCTCAACCTCTACAGCCTGGTCGGTCAATACAAGGCGCTCGATCGCGTCTACCAGACAACCGTCAGCGACGGCGTGCTCAACGTCATGTTCCTGCAAAACGGCGGCTCGTATGTGCCGATCGTCTCGGCAGTGGGCGTGCGCCAGTTGCCGCCCCCCACACCCACCCCCACGCACACGCCGACGGCCACGCCGACCAATACGCCCTGCCCGACCTGTCCCACGGCGACCCCCACACACACGCCAACGCCGACGTTCACGCCCACCAACACTCCGACTGCCCCGCCCTACAGCACGCAACGCGTCAATGCGGGCGGCACCCAGTTCACCGACGGCTCCAGCCAGATCTGGAACGCCGACCAGGCGTATCAAACGAACGGGTGGGGTTATAGCGCCGGCAGCGCCAAATCCTCCACCACCGCCGTCGCCGGCACGACTGACGATCTGCTCTATCAGAAGTATCGCGAAGCGCCGGGCGAATACCGCTTCACCGTGCCCAACGGGACCTACGAAGTCACGCTCAAATTCGCCGAATTCACCGTCACCAAGTCGTCGGATCGGGTCATGAAGATTACGATGGAAACGACGATCGTCGAAAGCGCCTTGAGTGTCTACGGGCAGGTCGGTAAAGCCGTGGCTCTCGACAAGGTGTACACCATCGCCGTCAGCGACGGTGTGCTCAACGTCATCTTCGCCCAGAATGGCGGCCGTTACAGCCCCATCATCTCGGCGATTCAAGTGCGCCAGGCGATACCGCCCACTTCGACGCCCACCCCGACCTTTACGCCGACGGCCACGCCGACCAATACGCCCTGCCCGACCTGCCCCACAGCCACGCCAACCCACACGCCAACGCCGACGTTCACGCCAACCAACACGCCGACCGCGTCGCCTTACAGCACGCAGCGCGTCAATGCGGGCGGCGCCCAGTACACCGACGGCTCCAGCCAGATCTGGAACGCCGACCAGGCGTATCAAACGAACGGATGGGGCTATACCGGCGGCACAGCCAAGTCCTCCACCACCGCCGTCGCCGGCACGACCGATGACCCGTTGTACCAGAAATGGCGCGACAATCCCGGCGAGTACAAATTTACCGTTCCCAGCGGCACCTACGAAGTGACGATGAAGTTCGCCGATTTCGAGTCCAACAAGTCAACTGATCGCGTCATGAAGATCACACTCGAAACGACGATCGTCGAAAGCGCCATCAGCATCTACGGGCAGGCGGGTAAGGCCGTGGCTCTCGACAAGGTTTACACGATTACCGTGACCGATGGCGTGCTCAACATGAGCTTCGTCAAGGTCAGCGGCACCAAGAACCCGATCGTTTCGGCCATCCAGGTGCGCAAGATCGGTTGAAACATCGCGGCCCTGCATTCGTCCATGCGAGCGAGTGCAGGGCCGCACGATCATCTGTCAGCAAACTGTAAGCTGGAGTCATGCTCAAACGCTATCTCGCTAAGCGTTGCCGTGTTAGAGTATTAGAGTGTCAATATGGAAACGTTCACATCCTCCCGGCGGCTGGCTCTCTCGAACCGGCAAATGCAACAAGCAAAGGAAGCCCATGTTATGAATCACTTCATTCGTTTGACCCTGCTGGCGACGCTACTGCTCTCTGCGGCGCTCCCGTTGGCGCAGCCGCCTCATGCGCTGGCCACCGGCACAGGTTCGGTCACAGGCATCGTTTTCTTCGACGTCAATGCCGATGGTGTGCGCGATAGCGGTGACGAGGGTGTCGGCCCAGGCCTCACCATCGAACTGCGCGACGCCGCCACCCAGGGGCAGGTCTTTCTGGCAACTACCACCACAGGCCTGGACGGCAGTTATGCCTTCACAGGACTCAACCCGAACACCTACGTGGTGACCGAAACCAGCCTGGAATCGCTCGGCTATACCCGCACGACCAACGCCGCCCGCACAGTCACAGTGGTCGCCGACCCCGTTGGCAATGTAGACTTTGGCGGAACGCTCCTCATCACTCTCAGCGGCACTATCTTCGACGACGTCAACCAGGATGGCATCCGCGGCCTGGGTGAGGCAGTCATCGCCGATGCGCTCGTGGAAGTCTTCCATGATACCAACGCCAACGGAGTGTACGAACTCGGCGAACCACTGGCCGGTTCGAACGTGACCAACAGCCAGGGCAACTACGTCGTCGCCAATCTGTGGCCCGGTCTATACACCGTGCGCGTGCAGCCGCCTGGCGCCATCAGCGCCCCGGTCATACGGCCAATCACGATCATCAGCCGCAACGGCGGCGGCATCCAGCGTCAGGATGTCGGCATAATCATCATCCGGGCCGGCAATGCCAGCCTCAGCGGCGTCGTCTGGAAAGATCTGGACGGCGACGAAATCATGGACGCCGACGAAGGCGTTCTGCCCAACGCGGCCCTGGCCCTCTATCATGACAGCAACGGTAATCGCCTGGTTGACAGCGGCGAACCGATCGCTGCTCAGGCAACCAGCAACAACCAAGGCCTCTATACGCTCAACGAACTGACCCCTGGCAACTACGTGCTTGTTCTGGATGACTTGACGCTGCCGGCCAACTGGACGCCGTCGTTCGATCCCGCGCTGCTGGCCTTCGCCCTGATCGGCGGCGAAACGCGCACGCTCGACCTGGGATATTTCGATCCTCTGGTCGTGGCGCCGATGGGCGTCGCCGACTGGAAGAAAGAAATCCGTCAAAACGGACACCCGCGTTATACGGCCGCCGAAGTGGCCACCTTCATCGCCAGCGCCCAGAACAGTTCGAGCATCTTCCCCGAACTCGTCAGCCTGGAGGATGCGATCTTCGATGCGGCGCCGCGCGAGGAGGACAAAGCGCGCAAGGTCTATGCCGCCCTGCGCCTCAATGTGGCCAGCGGCCTGCTCATGACGCGGACCCCCGTCAACCTGCCCAATCTCACCACCGCCGTCACAATCGGCGGCGTCTTGACCGAAATCGAGAGTCTGCTCGACCCGCCCGCCTCGCAGCTCGATGCGACGTACCGCCGCCTGGAAGACCTGGCCGAAGCCCTCGACGAGGGCGAAGGCATTGGTTATGGTCTGGCCTTCGTAGCGGCCGTGACCCGCGCAACCTATCGCGGCAACGATGTCACCTCGGCGCTACGGCGCGCCGGCGGCGATGTGGACATGACGCTCGATCAGCCCATCATTGTCACGCGCTGGAGTCCCGGCAGCCTCGATCCGAATACCAACATTCTGCGCCCGCGCGTGCGTGTGCGCGTCAACACCTTCTACAACGGTGGCGTTCTGGACGCCTTCCAGCGGCTGCCCGACGGCCGTCTGGTGCAACTTGGCACGATCGTTCCACCGTTCTGGAACAAGGATGTCAAGACCGACTACACCTTCGACCTCTGGCGCGTTTCTACTCTGGCCCAACTGGTCAGCACCGAAATTCGCCTCGTCACCCGCGACCCCGACGGCGATGGTGGGCATGTCGAACATATCAAAATTGATGCAGCCGAAGTGATGTTCGACTATTGATCCAAAACTGGATCGAGTTCGATCGGCAGATTTCAGGCGCCGGGCGCTCGCAAGCGCCCGGCGTTTCAGTTAGACAAACATGCAACCTCCCAGGAGACGAACGATGCCGCTGACATCGCTGCTTTTCACAACCGCCCAACGCCGTCACCTTTCATCTCTTGCGCATACTCTTGCGCACACCCTTGCGCATACCCTTGCACATACTCTTGCGCATACTCTTGCCCACAAGCAGAAGACCCGTTCAGCCTTCTCGGCCAGGCGCCTGGCGCGCATTGTGCCGCTGTTGCTCGTGCTGCTGTTCAGCGGTCAGCCCGCCGCCGCCGGCCCGTCACCCGCCACCGCCGGCCCGCACGACGGCTACACCTGGGACATACGCTGCGTCGAATGTCCCAAGCTCTTTGACGAACTGACCAGCCGCAGCCTGCGCCTGGACGCCAGCGGCCGCCCGCACGTCGCCTATGGCGGCGATCATCTCTACTATGCCTGGTACGACGGCGCCGCCTGGCAACATGAGACTGTAGACGTCGCCACTCGCGCCGGCGCTTACGCCTCCCTGGCGTTGACCGCCACTGGCCAGCCGCACATCGCCTATTACGACGGCGTTAACCTCGATCTCAAGTACGCCGTCAAGTCTAGCGGCCAGTGGCTCATCCAAACCGTTGACTCGGCCGGCGACGTCGGTTACAGCGCCTCGCTGGCGCTCGACGGTCAAGAACGCCCACACTTCAGCTACTACGACGACACGCGCGGCAAACTCAAATATGCCCGCTGGACCGGCGCTCAGTGGGAAATTCAGAGCATCGGCAGCGAGACCGGCGTCATGCGCGACATTTCCCTGGCCCTCGACGCCGCCAATCACGCCCACATCAGCTTTCATGAGGTCTATGCAGCCGATCTGCGCTATGCCCGCTGGACCGGCAGCGACTGGCTGGTGCAAACCGTGGAGGCGGCCGGCGATGTCGGCAGCGATACCTCGTTGGCGCTCGACACCAGCGGCCACGCTCACATCAGCTACTACGACAGCGCCAATGGCCTTCTCAAGTACGCCCGCTGGACCGGCGCCGCCTGGCAGATCGAAACCGTGGACAGCAGCGCCGACGTTGGCGGTGACACCTCCATCGCCCTGGATGGCGCCAATCGCGCCTACATCAGCTACCGCGACTGGACCAACGGCGATCTGAAGTACGCACGGCGCGCCGGCAGCGGTTGGGCAATTCAAGTCGTAGACAGCGCCGATGACACCGGCGCCGCCACATCCATTGCCCTCACCAGCGCCTTCCTGCCAACCATCGCCTATTACGATACCACCAACAACCGCCTGCGCTTGGCCACCTGGGATGGCGCCGCCTGGAGCATCGCCCAGGTTGACAGCGCCAGCAGCGTCGGCGAAGCCGCCTCACTGGCCCTCGATCACAGCGGGCGCCCGCATATCAGCTACTACGACAGCTTCGCCGCCGATCTGAAGTATGCACGGTGGGAAGGCAGCGGCTGGTCGCTCAGCACCGTGGATGGCGCCAACGGCGACGCCGTCGGCAGCGAGACCGCCCTGGCCCTCGATGCCAGCGATCGGCCCGCCATTGCCTATCTGGACGACACCAACGGCAACCTCAAGCTGGCGCAGTGGACCGGCGCCGCCTGGCAAATTCAAACGGTGGACGGCAGCGGCGGCGTGAGTGGCGGGTTGGCCCTTGCGTTCGACACAGCCAATCACCCCCACATCGCCTACGTGGACATCTTCAGCGAAACGCTCAACTACGTGCGCTGGACTGGCGCCCTTTGGGATCTACAGATCATTGACACCATCGGCTACATCAGCTACGTTTCGCTGGTCATTGACGGCGCCGGCATCATTCACCTGGGCTACTACGATTCGAACAGCGGCGACCTCAGATTGGCGCGGGGCAAAATCAACACACCGTGGAGCATCCAGACCGTGGATAGCGACGGCGACGTAGGCGGCTATGTCTCACTGGCCGTGGACATGTTGGGCAACCCACACCTGGCCTACTACGACTGGACGCAGTACACCCTCAAGTACGCCCGTTCGACCGGCGTGAGCTGGCTCGTCCAAACCATCGCCGGCGCCGGTTTGGTTGGCTACGCCGATCTGGCGCTCGACAGCCGCAACGCACCGCTCATCGCCTTCTACGACGACAATGCGGCCAATCTCAAAGTGGCCCAGGCGCGCGGCGGCAACTGGAACATTACGCCTCTCGACAGCGCCCCCGAAGTCGGGCGTTTCGTCTCCCTGGCGCTTGCACCTGGCAACACCGCCTACGCCGCCTACTTCGACGGCGCCAACGGTGATCTCAAACTCGCCCAGGGAACGCCCCCTACCACCCTGCCCGTTTACATCCCGTCTGTCATCAAACGCCGCTGATCCCAACCAAATTTGTTGATTCTTGACAACCTGGTATACTGCAACCCATGACCAACACAAGCGCACGCCCACGCTGGTTCTGGCCGGCCCTGTTCAGCCTTGTCCTGCTCCTCGTCGCCATCCTGTCAATCCTGTCATGGCGCAACGCCAACCCGCCGCATCGCTGGTTCGGCATGCTGCTGGAACCATCCCCCGCCACCGTTGATTTTCGCCTGACCGCCGCCGGCAACCGCACCGTGCGTCTCAGTGACTATCGCGGTCACCTCGTCGCCCTCTACTTCGGCTACACCTACTGCCCTGACGCCTGTCCCACCACCCTGTCCGAACTAGCGCGCGCCCTGAAGCAGATGGGCGAGCAGGCGCAGGAAGTTCAGGTCATCTTCGTCTCTGTTGACCCCCCACGCGACACGCCGGAGCGGTTAGCCGAGTATGTCGTCAACTTTCATCCGTCATTCCTGGGCATCACCGGCTCGCCCGACGAGATCGCCGCCGCCGCCGCGCCGCTGGATATTCACTATCGAGCGCATGAAGGCAGCGCCGCCAGCGGCTACCTGGTAGATCACACCGCCTCTGTCACCGTGCTGGATCGCCAGGGCCGCCAGCGGCTCTTGCTGCCATTCGGCGCCTCCGGCGATGAGATCGCCGCCGACCTCCAGGCCCTGCTCAAGCTGCCATGACACTGATCCGCCTCCCGTCGCCGGGGAATTTGCATCTCCCCCATTTCTGCCATTCCTCCACTCAACCTTCGCATCGCCAACTGCAGAATTGCCCGACCCGTGCGCCCAAATTCGCCAATCGCAAATCAAAAATCCCGGAAGGGAGTTTTCGAACCAATGAGACACAATCACCGCTGTGCAGGCACAATCGTCGCAATCGTCATCCTGCTGCTGGCGCTCAACGCCTGTAACGCCGCGCCGGCCGGACCGCAGATCAAGGTCGAAGAAGCCTGGGGCCGTCCATCACCGCAGATGATGATGACCGGCGCTTTCTACATGAAACTGAACAACAGCGGCTCCGAGGCAGACGCCCTCGTCCAGGCGAGTTCAGCCGCCTGCAACGTGACCGAGATTCACGAATCGTTGATGAATGCAGATGGCACGATGGGCATGCGCCCGGTAGAAGGCGGCAAACTGGCCGTCGCCGCCAAGAGCGTGGTCGAACTGAAGCCCGGCGGCCTGCACGTCATGTGCATCGGCAAGACCGAAGCATTCGAGGTTGGCAAGACAATCAGCCTGACGCTGACCTTCGAGAAATCAGGCGCACAGACCGTCGAAGTCGAAATCCGCCAGCCCTAAACAGAAGCGTCCCCGGCTTCGACAGGCTCAGCGGGCGAAAACCCGTTCCCTGAGCCTGTCGAAGAGGCGTACGTCATCCCTTCTCCCACATCGTGCGCCGCGCACTACCCCTTGACATACGACAACTTCTCGCAAATCAGACCGTTGCGCAGCCGGTAAAGGTCTACGCCGCGCACGTGGCCGGCCACGCCGTCGGCATCCACCCAATCGTAGCGCCAGCGCATGACACAGCGCAGCCCCAGGCCAAAAATCTCCTCGACGGTGAGATGCGCCTGGGGCGACTGGCGCAAGAACTCCAGCCAAAACTGCGTCACAGCCTCCCTGCCCGTGTACGCCTCACCATCGGGCGCAGGGTTGGTATTCTCGAAAACGACATCATCGCTCATCAGCGCCATCATCCCCGCTACATCGTGACGATTGAGCGCCTCGTTGAACGCCAGCACAGTGCGCACCGCCGCCTCCAGCCGTTCCATCCGAAATGGACTCATCGCACCCCCTCCTCTCGTCCGCACCCCGTTTCGCCTTCGGCTCGACACTTTCGAGCCTTCTGCGAATCTTACCCCAGGCTCCAGGCCAAGTCAAGCGTTCCCGCGCATGAACACCCCCGACCGGTTTGCGCAGCGCCGCCGAAATCAATATAATCTGCCAACTTGGCAAAGCACGAGAGAGGACAAGAAACACCATGAGAATCTTCATCAGCGGCGTCGTTCAAGCATCCAATCACGGCACGAACCTGACCGATCAGGGCTACCGCGGCCTGCTGGCCCGTGCGCTGACGGCACGCTGGCCCGACACGACCATCGTTGACCCGTTGCAACTGCACCCCAACAGCGTCAACTACGACGATGCGCAGGCCACCGAAACGCTGTTGGCGCTGGCCGACCTGGCCGGCGACTGTGATCTCGTCGTGGCCTACTTGCCAACCGCCAGCATGGGCACCGCCCTGGAAATGCATAGCGCCTATCGCCGCGGCGTCCCCGTGCTGACCATCTCACCCATGAGCCACAACTGGGTCGTGCGCGCCTTCTCCCGCCGCATCTTCGCTGATATCCCCGGCTTCCTCGATGCGCTCCAAACCGCCGCTTCGCCAGCCGACCTGAGCTGACCATCTCGTCTCTTCACCCAAAACCCTCCAGTCTGACATAGGTCATACGGCGCCGCTTGCGACTGCGCTATAATGACACGCGAGCAATTGATCCGAACATCTGCCCCATGGACGTGGCAACCGCCGCCTGGCCAGACATGTGCCCTCCCCGGCCAGCAGCGTTCAACGACACCCTAAACAAGCCCACGCCCACCAGGAGCATGTGATCTCGCAGGAGGCCCACATGCCATCATATCCGACGCCTGGCAACGGCGCGCCAGTGACCGCCCGGCATGAAGTCGCCGTCTTCGTCGAGCGCGTCAGCGGTCAATCGCTGGCGGCTTGTTATCAATGCGCCAAGTGCGCCGCCGGCTGCCCTCTGGCCGCCGCCATGGACCTGGCGCCGCACCAGATCATCCGTGCGTTACAGCTCGGCCAGCCCGCATTGGCCCTGCACAGTCGCACGCTCTGGCTCTGCGTCGGCTGCCAAACTTGCGCCACGCGCTGCCCCTGCAACGTCGAAATGCCGCGCATCATGGATGCGCTGCGCCTATGGGCAGACGCCCACGGACTGGCGCCGACGCCGCGTGACCTTCTCACCTTTCACGAAGTCTTCCTCGAATCGGTCGCACTGACCGGCCGCGCCTACGAAATCGGCCTGATTGTCGGTTTCAACCTGCGATCGCGCCGGCTCTTCAGCGGCTTCGACCTGGCCCCGGCCATGCTGCGCAAGGGCAAGATCAAACCGCTGCCGCAGCGCGTCCAGGCGCAAGCCGAAATTGCAGCCATCTTCCGCCGCGCCGCCGAGGTGCGACAGCGCGAACTGGCCCCAAGCGACCCCAGCGGCGCTCAGGCCGCAGACGAGTGCGGCGCTCCCACTCCCAAAGGAGGCGACGCATGACCGCCTATGCCTACTATCCCGGCTGCTCGCTGCACGGCGCCGCGTCAGAGTACGCCGACTCCACCGCCCTGGTCTGCCAGGCCCTCGATATCGAGCTGCGCGAACTGGCCGATTGGAACTGCTGCGGGGCTTCGTCGGCCCACACCCTCAACCCCTGGCTGGGCCTGGGCCTGGTTGGGCGCAACTTGCGCCTGGCGCAAGAGACCGGCCTGCGCCAGATGATGCTGCCCTGCGCCGCCTGCTTTGCCCGCTTCAAAGAAACGCAGCACGCCCTACAGGATCACAACACGGCGGCCCAGGTCGCCTACATCGTGGGCGCCGAGGTGCCCGCCGATCTGCAGATCGAGTCGCTGCTGGCCGTCCTGTGCCAGCCGGCTATCCTGGCCCGCCTGCAGACGCGCCAGGCGCGCCCGCTGGCCGGCCTCAAGCTGGCGCCCTATTACGGCTGCCTGCTCACCCGCCCGCCCGCCGTGACACAGTTCGACGATCCCGAAGACCCGCAAACGCTCGACCAACTGCTGTGCGCCCTGGGCGCCGAAGTCGTCGCCTGGCCAGGCAAGACCGCCTGCTGCGGCGCCAGCCTGGCCATCGGCCGCTCCGACCTGGTGCATGACCTGAGCGGTCGTTTGCTGGCCTGGGCCACAGCCGCCGGCGCCGACGCCATCGTCGCCGCCTGCCCCATGTGTCACAGCAACCTGGATACGCGGCAGGGTCAGATTCGGCGAGCGCACAAGGGCGATTTTCACCTGCCCATCTACTACATCACCGAGTTGGTCGGCCTCGCCCTCGGCTTCGATGCGGGCCGCCTGGGCATTTCCCGCCACGTCACCGAGGCCGAAGCCCTCCTGACTCGCATCGCTCCCCCCACGCCGCTGGAGGTGAGTCATGGCTAGAATTGGCGTTTTCGTCTGTCACTGCGGCACCAACATCGCCGCCACGGTTGACTGCGCCGCCGTGGCCGAGGCAGCGCGGCAGATGCCGCATGTCGTCTTTGCCACCGATTACAAGTACATGTGCTCAGAGCCGGGCCAGCGGCTGATCCAGGAAAAGATCGGCGCCGAACATCTGGACGGCGTCGTGGTGGCGTCGTGCTCCCCCCGCATGCACGAGCCGACTTTCCGCCGCGCCGCCGCCGCCGCCGGACTCAACCCCTATCGCGTCGAAATGGCCAACCTGCGCGAACAGGTCTCATGGGTGCACAGCGACCGCAGCGTTGCCACCGCCAAAGCCATCGAGATCGTGGCGATGCTGGTGGCCAAAACGGCGCACAACGAGGCGCTGCAAACCGGGCGCGCCGAACTGAGCAAGCGTCTGCTCGTCATCGGCGGCGGCATTGCCGGCATTCAGGCCGCCCTCGACGTGGCCAATGCCGGTTATGAGGTGACGCTGGTCGAGCGCACCCCCACCATCGGCGGCAAGATGGCAATGCTCGACAAAACCTTCCCCACCCTCGACTGCTCGGCCTGCATCCTCACCCCGCTCATGGTGGATGTGGCGCAGCACCCCAACATCACCCTGCGCACCTGCTGCGAGGTGGCAGAGGTGCACGGCTTCGTGGGCAACTTCGATGTGACCATGCGCCAGCGCGCCCGTTTCGTAGATCATACGCTCTGCACCGGCTGCGGCACCTGTTGGAGCAAGTGCCCCGTCAAGGACATTCCCGCCGAGTTCGAACAGGGCCTGGGCACGCGCAGCGCCATCTACATTCCATTCCCGCAGGCCATCCCCAACAAGCCGGTCATTGACGCCGCCAACTGTCGTTATCTGGCTTATCGCCAGGCGCAGATCGAACAGGCCGCCGCCGCCGGGCAGACGCCCGCCCAGGCCGCCCAGTTCAAGCCGATTGGCCCCGACGGCAAGCGCCTGCCCCAGTGTCAGATTTGCCAGAAGATGTGCCCCACCGGCGCCATCTCCTGGGATCAAAGCGACGAAATCATCACACAACGCTTTGGCGCCATCATCGTCGCCAGCGGCTATGACCTTTTCCGGGTTGGCAGCACCCTGCCGCAATCGCAGGCGGCCACACACGCCGCCGGCGCACCGCTGCGCGCCTATGGCGAGTATGGCTACGGCCAACTGCCCGATGTCATCACCACCATGCAGCTCGAGCGGCTGATGAACGCCTCCGGCCCCACCAAAGGCGAAATCGTGCGCCCCTCCGACGGCAAACATCCGCACACCGTCGTCTTCATCGCCTGCGTCGGCTCGCGCGACGAGAAAGTAGGACGCCCCTACTGTTCCAAAATCTGCTGCATGGTCACAGCCAAACAGGCCATCATGTTGCGCGAGCACGATCCGGCGGTGCAGAGTTATGTCTTCTATATGGACATTCGCGCCGGCGGGCGCAGCTATGATGAATTCATTCGGCGGGCGCAGCAGGCCTATGGAACGCAGTACCTGCGCGGACGCGTCAGTCGCATCTACCGCCAGGGTGAACGACTGGTCGTCCAGGGCTTCGACAGCCTGCTTGGTCGCCCCGTCGAAATCAGCGCCGATCTGGTCGTCCTGGCGGTTGGCGTCACCGCCGCCGAGGGCGCCGTCGAACTGATGCAAACCCTGGGCATCTCCTACGATCAGTATGGCTTCGTCAACGAGGCGCACGTCAAACTGCGCCCGGTGGAAACCAACACCGCCGGCATCTACCTGGCGGGCTGCGTGGCCGGGCCGAAGGATATCCCCGAAACTGTCGCCCAGGCCAGCGCCGCCGCCGTGAAAGTCGCCGGCCTCTTCGCTCGCCCCTTCATCGAAACCGAGCCGACCATCGCCGAAGTGGAGACAAGGCGCTGCGTCGCCTGTCACCTGTGCGAAGAAGTCTGCCCCTTCAGCGCCATCAGTTTCGTCGCGCTGCGTGACGGTCGCCAGGTGGCCCAGGTCAACCCGGCCGTCTGCAAAGGCTGTGGCCTCTGCGTCGCCGGCTGTCGTGGGCATGCGCTCTTCCTGCACGGCTTCAGCGACCAACAACTACTGGCCGAAGTAGATGCGCTCTTCTGCCCGCCCCCCTGGCTGCGCAGCGACCAGCTCGTCCCCCTGGCAAACGGAGGGACGCGATGAATCCGATCAACACGACAAACGCAATCAGCGCGACAAGCGCGACAAGCGTAACAAACGAGCGGTTCGAACCCAGGATCGTCGGCTTTCTCTGTAATTGGTGCAGCTACGCCGGCGCCGACCTGGCCGGCGTCAGCCGCCTGAGCTATCCGCCCAACCTGCGTATCGTGCGCGTGCCCTGTTCGGGCCGCGTCGATCCCCTCTTCGTCGCCCGCGCCTTCAAGGAGGGCGCCGACGGCGTTCTCGTCCTCGGCTGTCATCCCGGCGACTGCCATTACAGCGAGGGCAACTTCATCGCCCGGCGCCGCTTTGCCGTCATGCAAGAACTGCTCCTCTTCCTCGGCTTCGAGCGCGCACGCGTGCGCCTGGACTGGGTCAGCGCCAGCGAGGGCGCCCGTTTTGCCAACGTCGTCGCCGCATTCACCGAACAGGTGCGCCGGCTTGGCCCCTGGCAGCGCACGGGTTCGACCGCCGCGCTCTCCTGGCTCGACCAGCCGCCGGGCGCCGGCGGCGCGCCGCTCGCTGATCTGGCCAGCGCCCCTGCCGGCGCCGCAGCCGCCAACCAGGCCCTGCGTGATCTGGCCGGCCAGTTGCTCAGCGAGCAACGCGCCGAGGTCGTGCTTGGCTGGGAGCAGGGGAGTCTGCGCCCGCGGCCCCTCTTTGCACGCACACCAGAACAGGCGCAGCGGCTCATGATCAACATCGGCACGCCGCTCAATCTCGTCAACTACCTGCGCAACCTGCGCGGCCAACGCGTCGCGCTGGTCGTCAGCCCCAACGATCTGCGCACACTCAACGTGCTCCTGAGCGAAGGTCAGTGCGAGCGCGGCAGCCTGTTGCTCATCGGTTTGGACGCAGCCGCGCCCCAATCTTACGACGCCGTGCTACCCCTACCGGCGCCGCCTGCCCACCGCGCCCCCGCAGCAGGGCTGACCGTCGCCGATGTCGAGGCCTGGCCCGCGGCGCGCCGCGCCGAGTTCTGGCAGGTGCAATTCAGCCACTGCCAACGCTGCTACGCCTGCCGCCAGGCCTGCCCGCTCTGCTACTGTACCGAATGTCTGTCGGAACAGCTCGACCCGGCCTGGCAGAGCATCGCCATTGACCTGCAGGAAAAGACCTTCTTCCATGTCATGCGCGCCTTCCACCTGGCCGGCCGCTGCGGCGATTGTCAGGCCTGCAGCCAGGCCTGCCCGCTTGGCGTCCCCCTCTATCTGCTCAACCGCAAAGTCGCCCAAGAAACGGCCCGCCTGTTCGATGGCTTCACCGCCGGCGCCAGCCCTGACGCCATTCTGCCGCTGGCCGCCTTCCGCCGTGATGAAAGCCTGGAGGCAAGTCAACCATGAACACCCTCAGCATGACCCAAGCGGCCCTGGAGACGCTGCTGGCCAACCTGCTCGCCACGCACGACGTCATCGCGCCGCAGCGCCAGGGAAGCCAGGTCGTCTTTGCGCCTATCCGCCAGCCGAGCGACATTGCCTGGCACGCCGGGCGCACGGATGGATCGGCCAAAGACTACTTCCTGCCCGCCAGCGAGGCCATCATCACCCTGCGGCCTGGCCTCAACGGCCTGCAGATCGAAACGGTGCGACTGCCGCGTCCGCAGGTGATCTTCGGCGCACGCCCCTGCGACGCCCACGCCCTGGCCGTGCTCGACCGCCTCTTCCTGGATGAGCCGGTAGACCCCTACTACGCCGACCGGCGCGCCCAGACGATCCTCATCGGCCTGGCGTGCAGCGACGGCCCCTGGCCCGGCTGCTTCTGCACCACCCTGGGCGGCGGGCCAATGGACCGCCAACACCTCGACGTTCTTCTGACCCCCTGCGGCGACCGCTTCGCCATAGACATCGTCAGCGACAAGGGGCGCCAACTGCTGGAACAGAGCGGTGCGGCGTTGGCAACCGCAGACCTCACGCTGCCAGCAGCGTCCGTCATTCCCGCACCGGGGGGCCAGGATGGCCCGCTGACCTTGCCGCCCTCTCCCGCCTGGCGCGCCCAGTTCGATGCGCCCTACTGGGCCGAAATCGCCGAACGCTGCCTGGGCTGTCGCGTCTGCACCTACGATTGCCCGGTCTGCTACTGCTTCGATGTGCGTGATCGCGTCACGGCCAGCGGCGCCATCGAACGCCTACGTTGTTGGGACTCGTGTCAGGGGGCGCTTTGCTTCGCCATTGCTGGCGGTCACAATCCCCGCCCCACGCAGGCGGCCCGTCAGCGCCAGCGGTACATGCACAAATTCCTCTACTACCCGGAACGTGAGGGGACGCCGCTGTGCGTCGGCTGCGGGCGCTGCGTCGAACAGTGTCCCGTCAACATTGATATACGCGAAGTCATCGCCTACGTCGCCGCCGCCAACGCAGCACGACAGACCGCCGAGGTGCAACCATGAACAATCCATATCTTCCACATCTGGCCGAACTGACGGGCGTACACGACCTGGCCAGCGGCATCAAGCTCTTCCGCTGCCGGTTCGTGGAGCAAACGGCGCCCAGCTTTCACTACGCACCGGGGCAGTTTGGTTTTCTCTCAGCCTTAGGCGTGGGCGAAGCGCCCTTTGGGTTGGCGGTCAGCGAACGGCGCAGTCAAGGGCAGATCGAATTCGCCGTTCAGCGCATCGGCACCGTCACGCAGGCGCTGCATGAAATGCACCCCGGCGATCTGGTGGGCGTGCGCGGCCCCATGGGGCATGGCTTCCCGTTGGACGAACTGAAGGGCCAGCGCATCATCATCCTGGGCGGCGGCATCGGCCTGGCGCCGTTGCGGCCGCTCATCCAGGAAATGCTCGACCGGCGCGACGAGTTCGGCGATCTCGAAATCTTCTGTGCGGCGCGGGCGCCTGCGCTGCTCTGTTTCCGTGACGAGTACGCCGAATGGGCCGCCGCCCCGCGCACAGTCGTCCACGTGACGGTTGACCGCGGCGACGCCGCCTGGCAGGGCGATGTCGGTCTGATCACCGAGGCGCTGGCGCGCGTCGCGCCCAGTCCACAGGGTGCGACGGCAATTACCTGTGGGCCGCCAATTATGATAAAATTCGTATTGAAGGAACTGGCGCGACTCGGTTTCCAGCCGCAGCAGATCATCACCACGCTCGAAGGTAAGATGAAGTGCGGCCTGGGCAAATGTGGGCGCTGCAACGTGGGCGACCAGTACATCTGCCAGGACGGCCCGGTTTTCCGGTTCGACCAGATCCAACGCTTCCTGGAGACATTCTAGGCGGCAGTTTCGCAAAGAGGTGTTCTGTTCAAGAAGGAGATTCTCAGATGGACTACGGCAAGATTCTCAGTCGCGCCTGGCAGGTGACCTGGCGCTGGAAGGTTCTTTGGGTCTTTGGTTTCCTGGCGTCGCTTGGCAACGGCGGTGGCGGGAGCGGCGGCGGCAGCAACTTTTCATTGCCAGGCGACAGCCCACGCGGGCCGGGTAACATGCCAGATTTCGATTTCTCGCCCGAAATCGGGGCGTTGCTGATCGGCCTGGCCTGTGTGGTGTTCATCCTGATGCTGGCCCTGTGGGCGCTTTCCATCGTCAGTCGCGGTGCGTTGATTGCCGGCGTGCAGCAGGTGGAAGACGAAGGCCAGACCAGCTTTGGCAGCGCATGGCGGGCCGGTCTCAGCCGTTTCTGGACATTGTTTGGCATCGGCGTCTTGACGGCGCTGCCGATCATCGTCCTCGTCCTGGTGATCATCATCGGCGGCGTGGCCGTTGTGGCCGGGTCGGGGTGGGGTGTCCTGACCGACCTCGACTCCATGCCAGAGCGCGCCCTGGCCGTCATCCTGCCGACGCTGGCCTGTCTCATCCCGCTTGTTTGCCTCGTTGTGATCCTGGCCATCGTGCTCGAACAGATTCGCATCTACGCCGATCGCGCCGCCATGCTGGAGGGCAAGGGTTGGATCGAGGCTTTCAAGCGCGGTTGGGAGGTGCTCAGGGCCAACTTCGGCCCCACGGTCGTCTTCTGGTTCGTCTTCCTGATCCTGGGCGCCATCTTTGCGGCGATCGCAGTTGGCGGCTTCATGGCGCTGCTGCTGCCGGCGGTGGCCGTCTTTGGCAGCAGCGAGCCGTCGGGTCTGGGCATCGCCGCCATTTGCAGCGGGCTGCTGATCTTGTTCGTCATCTTCGGCCTGATCGGCGCCGTCTTCCAGACCTACACCTCGTCCACCTGGACATTGGTCTATCGCCAGTTGACGCGCCGCGTCGCGCCAGCCTGACGCCACCGCCGTAGCACCCAGCCGGCGCTGCCGGCCGGTTGTCGCAACGCATGAAAAAAGACGCCGGGAGCAATTCCCGGCGTCTCTTCGTTCAGGCTGGGGGATAGGGACTCGAACCCCAACACGCAGATCCAGAGTCTGCTGTCCTGCCTATTAGACGATCCCCCAAGACCAGTGGGCAGTACGGGCAAATTTTAACACAACGTCGGTTGTGTGACAAATCGCCAGGGTTCGTTCAGTTAGTTCCTCGAACGACGTGCATCAGCCGGCAAAACGCTCCATGAACGATTCGGTCATTGTGACGAAGTGGACCGGCGTCTCCTGCATGGGATAATGACCCGCATTGCTCACGACGTGCAGCTCGGCCTTGGGCATCCACTGAACGACGGTATTCTTGACGAACTCGGTGGGCACCCCCAGGTCGAACTCGCCGGTCATGGCCAGGAAGGGAACCGTGCACCCCTTGACGTCCGCCGCAAAATCCTCGGCGGCCCACATGAAGAAGTAGTCGCGAAACGCCTCTGGGGTGGTGGTGCGCAGCGATTCGCGCAGCATGTGCTGTTCCCAGGAGCGCGTCAGCCGGTTGCCGGTGGTGACCATGAGCACCGTTCCGCGGTTGGCCGGGATTTCCCAGGCGTTGGAGAACAACTGATAGCCGCCCTCGTCCAGCTCGATACGGCAGGCGGGCACGGGGCAAACACCCACCGCCGCCTTGAGCCGGTCGCCGTAATGGGCGCACAGGTACTGCGCAACCTTGCCCATCATCGAGTGGCCAATGTAGAAGAACTCCTGCCAGCCAAGCGCATCGGCCAGCGCAACGACATCGGCGGCCACCTCGGCGTTGGTGTGATTGCCCGCCATCGCGCTGGAGCCGCCATAGCCACGCGGGTCGGCAAAACAGTAGGTGAACTTTTCCTCGTTCAGCAGATGCTGAATGGGCCGGAAGACGCCCCGGTCGCCCAACCAGCCGCCCATCACAATGACCTTCTCCGGGCCGTTGCCCCTCAATTCGTGCGCCAACACTGTTGCATCCATGTCGAAAACCTCCTTGATCTTGATTCAAGTCAACCGGTCATGATTCCAACTCGGCCAATTTGGCCAGCGCCGCCTCGATGCGCGCCAGCACCCTTGCACGACCCAACGCCTTCATGCTCGTGAAGAGCGGCGGCGTCACCGGCTTGCCGCTGACGGCAATGCGCAAGATGCCGAACAACTGCCCCGCGCTGAGCTGGCGCGCCGTCGCCAGGTCGCGCAAGGCGCTTTCCACCTGCTCGCTCTCCTGCAGATCGCCCATGCCAAGCAAGGCGTCCCGCGCCGCACTCAGCGCCTGGCGCGAGGCGCGGGCGTCGAGCTTCTTGGCGATCAACAGCTTGCTGTCATAAACGGGCAATTCGTCCAGCAGCACGAAATCGAGCATCCCCACCGCTTCGGCCAGCGTCTTGATGCGCTCCTGCACATCAGCCAACAGGGTGTCCAGCGCGGGGCTGATGGCCAGGGCCGCCTCGTCCAGGCCAAGCGCCGGCGCCAGATGGGCCACCAGCCGCTGCTTGAGGTCCGCCGGCGCCAAGGCGCGCATGTAGACGCCGTTCAGCCATTCGAGCTTGCCGTAGGGCATCGCCGCCGGCGCCACGTTGATGCCCGCCAGATCGAAATTGGCGATCGCTTCTTCCTTGCTGAACACTTCACGGTCGCCGCCCAACGACCAGCCAACCGTCGCCAGCAGGTTGAAGACGGCTTCGGGCAGATAGCCCTCGCTGCGCAGTTCTTCGACGAAAACGGGGTATTCCTTGTCGCCCACACGCACCTTGCGCTTGCTCATCTTGCCCTTGCCGCTTGGATCGAGGATGACCGGCAGATGGGCCATGATCGGGATTTCCCAGCCAAAGGCGCGGTAGAGCAGCACATGCCGCGGCGAAGAGGCGATCCATTCGTCGGCGCGCAGAATGTGGCTGATCTGCATGAAGTGATCGTCAATCACCACGGCCAGGTGATAGGTGGGCAGCCCGTCCGACTTGAGCAGCACGACATCGTCGAGACTGCTGTTCTGGAAAACCATATCGCCGCGCACGGCGTCATGCACGATGGTCTCACCGGCAAGCGGCGTGACGAAGCGGATGACGAAGGGAGTTCCGGCTTCTTCCAGAGTGCGCCGCTCCTCGGCGCTGAGATGGCGACAGCGGCGATCATAGCCGGGCGGCTGTTTGTTGGCCATCTGTTCGGCGCGCATCGCCTCCAGCCGTTCCGCCGTGCAGTAACAGCGATAGGCGTGACCGTGTTCCACCAACCAGGCGGCCCATTCCTGATACAGCGCCGCACGCTCGGTCTGGGTGTAGGGGCCAAAGGGGCCGCCGACATCGGGGCCTTCGTCCCAATCCAAACCGAGCCAGCGCAGGTTGGTCATGAGGTTTTGCACCGAATCGGCCACGAAGCGTTTCTGGTCGGTATCTTCGATGCGCAGGATGAAAGCGCCGGCGTGACGACGGGCAAAGAGGTAGTTGAAAAGCGCCGAACGCGCCCCGCCGATGTGCAGATAGCCGGTGGGGCTGGGGGCAAAGCGAACTCGAACTGGACGATCAGACATTGCATCATTTCCCCTCTGAAAACTCAGAGGGGATTGTAGCACACGATGCGTCGCTGGCAAGTTTACGGGCGGGATGTTTGGCGAGTCGTTTCGGCGTTGCCCGCCGGGCCTGGCGCCGGCCGCTTGCCCGTGCGGTCATCTTTGGCCAGCAGGCGGTACAGCGTCAGGAAGAGGACGGCGCCGGCGCTGGCCAGGTAGAGCGCCTGGACGAAGGGATGCCAGGAGTCGCTGCCCATGGCGACGGCGTGCAGCAGCGCCGCCGCATAGGCCACGAAGCTGCCATAGTGCACCGCACGCCAGAACGGCTGTCCGAGCTGCTTGCGCACGTAGAAGCTGACGATGACGAGCAGGGAGAGCCATAGGCCGATCTGACCGGCGGCGACCAGCGCCGGCTTGTAGTCGCTGGCGAAGGGAATCAACAGCGTGCTGAGGGGCAGGCTGAGGTGGCGATCACCCAACAGCACCAGGCTGTGAAAGAGGGTGAAACCAACCGCCATGTTGCTCAAGAATTGGTGGGCGTCGAGCAGCGCCGGCGCACGCAAAACGCCCTTGCCAATGCCAGAGCTGAGCAGCAAGCCCCACACGACCGAACCCCACAGCAGCAGGTAGGCGACGAAGCCGGCGGAGCGGCTCAAATACCAGTACGACTGGGTATTGGCGCTCAGACCGACGACGCCCAGGGCTATGATCAGGCCGGCGCCGCCCAGGGCCAGACCGATGAGCGAACCGAGGATGACGCCCCCGAAGGTCTCATCGTCCAGTGTTGTCGTGGGAGGCAGGGCCGTTGCGCCCGAGGATTCAGCAGAATAGTTCATCGCATCATTTGCCTTATCTTGCTATCTTGTGATCTTGTGATCTTGTGATCTTGTGATCTTGTGATCTTGTGATCTTGCGATCTTGCGATCTTATGATCTTGTGATCTTGCGATCTTGTGATCTGGTGATCTTGCGATCTTGTGATCTGGTGATCTCAAGTTGGCCGCGCCGTCAGATGGCTGAGCGGCAGGCGGCCAACGACATGTCGCTCGCCAGTGCGTTCGATGAGCAGCCCGCTCAGGCCGCGGTCGGCCAGATAGGCGCAGCCGCGCCGGCTGCCCAGGATGAGCGCCACTTTGGCCGCCGTATCGGCCACAGTTGCGGTGGGCGCCAACACGGTGACGGTGTGCAGATCGCTGGCGCTCGGCTGCCCGCTGCGAGGGTCGAGCAGATGGTGCATGGGGCGCCCATTCTGCAGCCAGCGGCGGCCGCCAATGCTGCTGGTGGCGACGGCGCCGTCCGACAGCGCCAGCGTCAGCAGGTCGCGCTGTGCGTCGAAGGGGTCCTGCACGGCGACCGGCCAGGGTTCGCCCGCCGGCAGGCCGATGGCGCGCATGTCGCCGCCGGCGTCTACCAGAAGCGGCCCATGCGCCGCCAACGCGCTGGCCGCTACGTCCACGGCCCACCCCTTGCCAATGCCGCCGAGATCGAGTCCCAGACCGGAGGGCAGCGTCACCGTTCTCGCTGTGCGCTCCAGCCGGACCTGGCGATAGCCCCAATCGGCCGTGCGGGGGGCAGTGCCGGCCGGAACATCGGGCGCCAACTGCTCGAAACTGCGCCCGTAGCCGGCGCGTTGCAGCGGGCGCAGCAGTGTGGGGTCGAACAGACCGTCGCTGCGCTGTGCGGCATCCAGCGCGGCCACGATGACATCCCACAGCAGATTGGAAACGGGCTGCGAGCCGGCGCCAGCGGCGGCGTTCAGGCGACTCAAGCCCGAATCGGGGCGAAAACGGCTCAGTTCGGCCTCGATGGCGGCGAAGCGTTGCACTGCTTCCTGCAGCGGGACGGCAACAGCCGGCGCCTGGCTCCACAGCCAGACGCCGACATCGGTGTTCATGGCGCGAAAGTGGATCTGGTGCAGCATCTACGAGCGGCGCGTGCGGGTGACGGGCTGTTGAAAGACCGAGCCAGGCTGCGACGGCGACAGGCGCGTCGCGCGGCGGGTCTGCGTTTGCGTCGAGCCGCTGGTAGATGCGCCCGGCTGAACCGTGGCGACAGCGGGGCTGGCGGCGCTTGTCTCTGTCTGCGGCGCCAGTTGATCGAGGCGTGCGACGAGCGCACTGCCGGCCAAAACGCCGGCCAGGCTAAGCGTCAGAATGCCGCTTTTCCAAGTCACGCCGGCGCCGGGCGGACGGCGTCCCTTTGGCGTCGGGTTGACAGCATCAGTCATGATGATACTCTCCTTGATATTCACGATATTCATGTTCATGTTCGTATCCGGGCCACACGCCCAGGCCAAAGCGTTCCTGCGCGACCTGGATGGCGTCGAGTTGTGCATAGGCCTCTTCCAGCGCCTGATTGGCAGCCTGTAATTCGACCTGGCAGGCGGCGAGGGCGCTGGCATCGGAACTGGCGACCGCGGCGCCGGTTGCGCCTGCTGCCGGCTGTGCAACCAGGCTGGCCGGCGCTGTATTGGCGGCGGCCGGCGGCGGCGGCGCCTGGCGGAACAGCAGCAACCCAATCGTTGCGGCCGTCAGGACGAAGACAGTCAGCGCGGCCGAAATCATCATCGCTCGGCGATTCGTCTGCGATTTCATCAGTCGTTGGTACCCCCGTGATCTTCTGGTGTTTGGAAATTCTGATATTCGATTTGCGGATCAGTCGAGCGACGCTGCTCTGCCGCTGGCCGGCGCTGTTGCGCCAGGCGCCCACATGGGCACGCGGCCTATCATACCCGTTCTACCCTGGCTTTTGGTCAAGCGCAGGTAGAGATTCTGTTAAGACAAGGCAACGAATGGCGGTAAACGAGCGCGGGACGAATCCCGCTCATGCATGGTTGCGACCGGGCCAGGACGTTCTGCGCCGCTGCTCTGCGCTTTGCACGTTACCCGCGTGTGATTTACAATAGATATGCGCCCCTAACTTTCGCTGACGGAGAAACGCATGAAAGACCTTTCGACACTATTGCACGGCATCCCCGCTTCGGCCACGGTGGCCATTTCGGACAAGGCGCGTGCGCTCAAAGCGCAAGGCCGCGACATCATCGCCCTGGCGGGCGGCGATCCCGATTTCAAGACGCCACAGCACATCATCGAGGCGGCGGTCAAGGCCATGCACGCGGGCGACACCAATTATCCGCCCGCCCAGGGCAAACCCAAACTGCTGGAAGCGGTCGCGGCCAAGCTGGCGCGCGAGAACGGCGTCGAAGTCAGCCCGGATCAGGTCATCGTCACGCCGGGCGGCAAATGGGCGCTCTATCTGGCCATCGCCGCACTGACCAATCCCGGCGACGAGGTGATGATCCTGGAGCCGGCCTGGGTCAGCTACGATCCGATCGTGACGATCAACGGCGCGACGCCGGTGCATGTCAGTCTGCCCAGCGCACAAGACTTCCTGGTGACAGAAGAACTGCTGCGCCGCCACATCTCACCCAAGACCAAAGTGATGATGGTCAACAGTCCGAGCAATCCGACCGGTCGTGTGTTGACGCGGGCCGAGGTAGATGCCATTGTACGGGTGGCGAACGAGGCAGATATTTACGTGATCAGCGACGAGATTTACGAATATCTGCTGTTCGATGGAGCGACGCACTACTCGCTGGCGGCGGAGCCGGGCATGGCCGAGCGCACGATCACAGTCAACGGGTTCAGCAAGGCGTATGCGATGACAGGCTGGCGCCTGGGCTGGCTGGCCGCACCCAAGCCGGTGGTCAAGCTGGCGATGAAGCTGCAAACGCACAGCGTGACCTCGGCGGGTTCGTTCGTAATGGCAGCCGGAATTGCGGCGTTGAATGGGCCGCAAGACTGCATTCAGGAGATGGTGGCGTCGTATGCGGCGCGGCGGCGCTTCATGCTGAGCGCGTTCGACGAGATTCCGGGCATCGAATGTGCTCCGCCGCAAGGCGCCTTCTACCTCTTTCCACGCTTCCCGCAGAGCAGCCTGAACAGCGTGCAGTTGGCCGGCGCTCTGTTGGACAAGTCTGACATTGCCTGCACCCCTGGCGTCGAATTCGGAGCGGCGGGCGAAGGGCATGTGCGCTTCAGCATTGCGACCGCGATGAGCGACCTGGAGCGGGCCGTCGAGCGGCTGGCGCGGCTGGCGCCGCAGCTTTGAGGCCTGCGGTGCGCAGGGCAGCCGCGCCTTGCGCACCGCCCCTTCGGCCCAGTTTTTGGGCATACTGCCCAAACGCGGCTGGCGCTGTTTGGTTAGTTCGTTTGCGAGTGCACAAAGGGTCGAAAAGACGTTTCGTACAGACTGAACGTGGTAGGGGAACCCGATTTTGTGTTAAACCTCCTGGCGTGCTGAGGCGTTCTGACGCACTCGATCTACCAGGAGGTTTTCGATTCGATGAACAAGATACTCTTTCGTCTGTTGCTGCGCGCCGGCGCGCTGCTGGCCGTTGTGGCGCTTTTCAACCTGTTGGCGCCCCACGTCCTCGCCGCCGAGGGTGTAGACCCCCTCGATGACCCCGCCGTCGGCCTCAACGTGATGTGGGTGCTCATCGCCGGCTTTCTCGTCTTCTTCATGCAGGCCGGCTTTGCCCTCGTCGAAACCGGTTTTACCCGTTCCAAGAACGTCGCCCACACCATGATGATGAACATGATGGTCTTCTGCATCGGCGCCCTGGGCTACTGGCTGACCGGTTTTGCGCTTCAGTTTGGCGCAGTCAACTTCACCTATCCCGCCGTCGGCGCCGCCGCCGCCTGGGCGCACGCACCCACCACCCTGGGCGACCTCTCCGGGCTGCTGGCCACCCCGCTCTTGCGCTTTGGTCAGGTCGGGCTGTTGGGCGGCAGCGGCTTCATGCTGATGGGCGTCGGCCCCAATGTCGCGGTGTTGACCCTGTTCCTGTTCCAAATGGTCTTCATGGACACCGCCGCCACCATCCCCACCGGCTCGATGGCCGAACGGCTCAAATTCGGCGGCTTCATCCTGATGGGCCTCTGGGTCAGCATGTTCATCTACCCCCTGGTGGGCGGTTGGGTTTGGGGCGGCGGTTGGCTGCAGAACCTCGGCCGTTTTGCCGGCCTGGGCAACGGCGCGGTGGACTTCGCCGGGTCCGGGGTCGTCCACATGATCGGCGGCACGCTGGCGCTGGTCGGCGCCCTCGTCATCGGCCCACGCATCGGCCGTTTCAACCGGGACGGCAGCGCCAACGCCATGCCTGGCCATGACATTCCCATGGGCGTTCTCGGCACAATCATCCTGTTCTTCGGCTGGTTTGGCTTCAACCCCGGTTCGTCGCTGGCCTTCATGGGCGCCGGGCGCGTGCTGGCGGTGACAGCGGCCATCAACACGCTGCTGGCCGGCGCCGCGGGCGGCGTCGCCGCCATGACGGTCATGTGGCTGGCAGGACCTGGCAAGAAGCCCGATCCGGGCCTTTCGGTCAACGGCATCCTGGCGGGCCTGGTGGCCATCACCGCCTCCTGCGCCTTCGTTGACCCGCCTGCCGCCGTGCTGATCGGTCTGACCGCCGGCGCGCTGGTTTGCGCCGCCACGTTCGCCCTGGAAAAGCTGCAAATTGACGACCCCGTGGGCGCGGTGCCGGTGCATTTCGTCAACGGCCTGTGGGGCGTGCTCGCCGTCGGCATCTTTGCCAACGGTAACCCGGCCACCGATGGTTGGAACGGCGTCGCCGGCCCTGTGCGCGGTCTACTCTACGGCGGTTCCAGCCAACTGACGGCGCAACTGCTGGAAGCAACCGCCATCGTCGCGGTGGTGGGAAGTCTCTCCTACGTCTTCTTCAAGGCGCTGCATGGACTCAAACTGCTGCGCAGTGAGCCGGCCCATGAGCTGCACGGCCTCGACCTGCCGGAGATGGGTGCGCCCGGCTACACCAACGTGGATGTGCTGATGCCAGGCGGCAACTTCCGCACGCCGCGCCCGGCCATTCGCCCAAGCGCCGCCGCCGCCAGCAAGTGAGCCAATGCGAGACGAAGCAGAAAGGACAGAGCGATGACCAAGAAAATCGAAGCCATCATCCGTGAAGAGGCGTTGAACGATGTGATGGATGCCTTGCGTGCGATTGGCATCATGGGGCTGAACGTGATCGAGGTACGCGGGCACGGGCGCCAGGGAGGCATCGAGCTTTCATGGCGGGGCACTTCCTATCACATGGATCTGCTGCCCAAGGTGCAGGTCAACATCGTGCTGAGCGATCACAACGTGCAAAAGACGATCGAAACGATCATCGGCGCCAGCCGCACCGGCAAAGAGGGCGATGGGCTGATCTTCATCTACCCTGTAGAGGATGTCATCCGCATTCGCACCGGCGAGAGCGGCCGCGAGGCGCTGATGTACCCCGACGACATTGACACCCGCCGCGCAGCCCGCAACGGCCGCTGACAAGCGCCCATCACGACCGCCGCCCGGCGGCCGACCGTGACCAGATCGCACCCGTGGGCAGTGCGCCCCCCTCGCCCTGCCCACCCCGCTTTCCCTCTTTTCTCTAACAGTTCCAAATGTAGCACATATTCAACCACAGAGAGCACAGAGAACACAAAGAAATGACAGATCAGACGCAAATTGGTGGCTTCTCTGCGTTCTTTGTGATCTCTGTAGTCAAAAACCCGGTCACATTTGGAATTCCTGGCACACCGACGCCGACCTATACGCGCACACCCACCATCACTCCCACCCGTACGCGCACGGCCACACCCACGCCCACCAGGACGCCGACGCACACCCCCACCCGTACGCCCACGCCAGAACCGCCGACCGATACGCTCATGCCGCTGCCGACCGACACGCCGACGTCTGAACCCCACGGGTGAACGGCGCCGGCGGCCAGACCACCCCAGAGAGGCTTTGCATCCACGAACAGCGACCCCAGATGCAGCGCAGGTGCGCCTGAGATTAACCTTCGACCAAAGGAAACACACCTGGTTCAGGGCGCCCAGCGCCCACAATCTCGATTGACCACGACGCCCTTTTGCGCTAGAATCGGCGCAAGAAGGCAACTTCGACATGCGTTACAGAGGATACAGAGAGGGAAGATCGAGTAAAATCCATGTCACGTCCATTGATTCTGGTGACCAACGATGACGGCGTTCATTCCCCTGGTCTGCTGGCTGCCCTGCAGGCAGTGCACGACCTGGCCGACCTGGTGGTGGTGGCGCCGAAGGAACAGCAAAGCGGCATGGGACGCTCCATGCCGGGCGCCATGAACGGCGCCATCTTCACAGAAGACCTGAAGTTTCCCGGCGACCATGCGCCGGCCTATTCGGTGTCTGGCTCGCCGGCGCAGGCGGTGCTTTACGGCTTGCTCGAGGTCTGCCGCCAGCGACGCCCCGACCTGGTGATTTCGGGCATCAACTACGGCGAAAACGTGGGCAGCAGCGTCATGATTTCGGGCACCGTGGGGGCGGCGTTGCAGGCCGCCGACATGGGCACACCGGCGCTGGCCATTTCGCTGGAAACCGATCACGCCTACCATGCCCGCCTGGGCTACGATGTTGATTGGAGCACGGCCCGGCACTTTACCCGCCAACTGACGCTGCTGGCACTGGCGCATCCCTTCCCGCCCGACGTGGATGTGCTCAAGATGGACATCCCCGCCGTCGCCACGCCGCAGACGCCCTGGCGTTTCGCGCGTCAATCGCGCCTGCCCTACTACGAAACGCTGGCCAGCAATCGCCGGCGCCTGGATGAGGAGCTGCGCCTGCCCTACCAGGTGCGTGTTGACCACGCCCGCCTGGAGCCAGATTCGGACATCTACGCCTTTGCCGTCGAACACCTGGTGGCGGTGACGCCGCTCAGCCTGGACATGACGTCACGCATCGCGCTGGCGGAGTTGGCGGCGCAGTTCGGGGCTTAACACCCGGCGCGCATGGCGCCTGGCCCAGACGCGCAAGGGGCGCATCGTCGCGCTGGCCTGCGCACGCCTCTGACGTGACGACGCCTGGGCCTGGCGTCCAATGGCAAACACCTGCCTGGAGATCTCATCGGCGGCCTGTGGACGACCCAGCGCCTGCGCCGCAACGGTGAAACGGTGCAGTGCGCCCGCATCGGAGTCCAGCCAGCGGCGCAGCGTCTCCGTCACTTCGTTGGTGGTGGGCGCCCACACGCCGGCCCCGTTGCTCACCACATGCTCCACATTGCCGGTTTCTTGCCCCTGAATGGCGCTGTGCAAAATGATCGGCCGGCCCGCGGCCAACGCCTCGCTGATCGAAAGGCCGCCCGCCTTCGTCACCACCACATCGGCGGCGTGCATCAGGGCCGGCACCTCACGCGTGAAGCCGTAGATGTGGGTCAGACCGCGCCACGAATAGGCCCGCAGACGCTGTTCCAGTTCCTCGTTACGGCCCGCCACGATCGCCAGTTGACCGGGCAAATGCGCCGCATCCAGGGCCGCCGCCAGATCGGCCACATGCCCAATGCCTGCGCCCCCGCTCATCAGCAGGACCGCGGGAAGATCGGGATTCCACCCCAGTTCCTGGCGCACCTGGCCGGCCGGCGCGCTGATCTGGCCAAAGCGCCGATCTACCGGAATGCCCACGACGGCCACACGCTCCGCATCCAACCCGCAGGTCAGCGCCTTGCGTCGCACGGTCTCCGACGGCACGATGCACAGGGCGTCGCGCGCCGAAAACCAGACGGTGTGCACCGTTGCGCCGAAATCGGTGATGACAGTGACGTGCGGCGTGGGCCGGCGCAGGTGTGCGCCGGCGGCAGCCACCGCTTCGCCAAAGAGCAGATAGGTCGAGATGACCACATCTGGGCGCCAGATGGTCAGCAGGCGTTTCATCGCGCGCGCCATCAACAGACGGGCCGAGAGGCCAAAAAAAGCGGCGGGCAGCGGGGCGTCGGTCGCTTCGTGTTGCCACTGGTACAGCGTGGGCGCAACCTGCACCTGCGTCAGGTAGTTTTCTTCTGCCACACGAAACGCCAGGGGGGCGTGCGGCTCATGGATTGGATTGACAACGGCGGTCATCACGCTGGCGCCAAAGCAGGCGCGCAGGGCGCCATCCAGCGCATAGGCGGCGCTGCGGTGGCCTGCGCCCGCATCCGAGGTCAAGATCAAAACGCGAACCGGCTGAGTATCGTTCATGCTGAACCTTCGACTTCCTCAGAAATTGATCCAACGAGGAGGGGGTGGCTCTCCTCACGACGCACTATCGCATGGCGCACAGGTTTTGTCAAACTACGCGCTGCGCAGCGACTCGCTGTGCGACGGCGGGCAGCCTCCTCATCCCCCAAAATTGGGGGGCAGGGGGCGAGGTGACGAGTTGCAGGATCGCCCAGGCTGGCTATAATTCCCAACGACATGGACAACGCAGTTGCAGCAGTGACAGGCATCATCCTGGCGGCCGGACGCTCATCGCGCATGGGGCGCTTCAAGCCGCTGTTGCCGTGGGGGCAGCGCACCGTCATCGAACAGGTGACGGCGACGCTGCTGGCGGCGTCGTTGGCGCAGGTGCTGGTGGTGAGCGGACACGAGCACGAGGCGCTGGCAGCGGCGCTGCGGCCCTATCCGGTGCGGGTCGTCTACAATCCCGATTTTGCCCAGGGGGAGATGATCTCCTCGATCCAAGTCGGTTTGCGCGCCGTGCAGCCGGAGTCGGAGGGCGCGCTGCTGGCGGTGGGCGATCAGCCCCGCATCCAGATCGAGACGGCGACGGCCGTCCTGGACGCCTGGCGGCGCACGCCGCAGCGCATCGTCATTCCAAGCTATCAGATGCGCCGCGGGCACCCCATCTGTCTGCCGCGCCGCGTCTGGCCGGCAATTCTGGCCCTGAGCTGGCAGGAGAGTCTGCGCTCGCTTTGGCAGAGGCTGGCCGCACAGATCGAGTATGTCGCCGTGGCAAGCCCCACGATCTTGAGCGACATGGACACCCCCGCAGATTATCAGCGAGAGGTGAGCGCCAACGCACACGATGGATACGATCTATCACAAACTCAACAGCCTGCTTGACGAGGGCGTCGCCGTCGCCGTTGCCACCATCACCCAGGTGCGCGGCTCGGTACCCCGCGAAGTGGGCGCCAAGATGATCATTCACCCCTTGGGGCAGCACGTCGGCACCATCGGCGGCGGCTGCGGTGAGGCAGACGTGATCCGCGCCGCCCTCGATGTCATTCAGACCGGCCAGCCGCAACTCGTGCGCGTTGACCTGACCGAGGATATTTCGATGCAGAGCCTGGGCGTGTGCGGCGGCATCATGAACGTTTTCGTCGAACGGTGGGCGCCATGAACGAACCAATTCTGGCTGCACTGCTGCAGGCGCTCGACGACAAGCGCGGCGCGGCGCTCGTGACCATCATCACCGCCGCCGGGCCGTTGGCGGGTTGTGTGGGACGGCGGGCGCTGGTGCAACTCGGCCAGACGCCGTTGAGCGATCTGCGCCTGGGTGAGCTGGGTCAAGAGGCGCTCGAAGCGCATATCCTGGCCGCCGCCGCCGAGGCGTTGGAGGGCAAACAGCACCGTGTGCTGGACTTCAGCGCCGAGGCGGGCGCTGCGTTGCGCCTGTTCGTGGAAGTACAGCGCCAACCGCCGCACCTGGTCATCGTGGGGGCCGGACACATCGCCGCGCCGCTGGCGGCGCTGGGCAGCTTATGCGACTTCAAGGTGACCGTGTTGGACGACCGCCCGCAGTTTGCCAACCGTCAGCGGTTCCCACAGGCCGATCAAGTGCTGGCGGCGCCGCTGCAGGCAACGGTGCGGGCAATGGCGGCGGATGGGCGGTTGGACAAGGATACCTACATCGTGCTGGTGACGCGCGGCCATCAGCACGACATCGAGTGCCTGCTCGAAGTGCTCGATACGCCGTTGGCCTACATCGGCATGATCGGTTCGCAGCGCCGCGTCGATGCCGTCTTCAAGCTGCTGGCCGCCGTGCAGGGCATTGCGCCCGCCAGGCTGGCCCGCGTCCATGCGCCTATCGGCCTGGACATTGGCGCCCGCACGCCGGCCGAAATCGCCGTTTGCATCATAGCCGAAATCATCTCCGTCCTGCGCGGCCGCCCTGCTCCATCCCTCTCAGCCACCCGCCGCACGCCGCGCCCATCGTAACATCCTTTGGGCCGCTGAGGGGTGTGCACTACCGCTGTGAGAATCAAATTCGCTCAATCTATTTCGTGGGATCGGGGCCGGCCGTGTGGCCGGCTCTGTCTTTTTCCGCCGGCGCCAGCAACGGCTCGCCCGACTCTTCTGCCAACACCTTGCCGCCAGCAACGATGACCTGTGCGTGGGTGGCCCTTTCATCAACATCAACGACATGCAAACCCCTGAGACACAGGTACTATTCGCAAGTATACAGTCCTGGATTATCATGCTTACGCCCAACAGCCGCAGCGCCAATCCTCACTGGTGCGGCCGGGGATTTAGTATCCCTGGCGTCCCAACCAATCACTCCCTCATCACATCCCGATCGAACATCGTTGCATTCGGCGTCGCCAGCGGCACGAGCGGTGACTGAGCTACCCCGACGACCCCGGCATTGCCGCCATCAGGCGCAAGCTGGGCGAGGCGGCCTGGTGCGCGGCAGCGGGCCGCCCCACGCCCGGCGCACGAATGGTTTCGTGAGCGCCTGTAGGCGCAAGATTCGGTGATGCGACACGATGATTGGAGGCTCGAATGAACGCTGGATTCATGCATGTTTCAGGTCGCCATGCCCCGTTGGCCCGTCTGCTCCACATAAGGCGCATACCCTTACTGCTGGTCTTCATCATGCCCCTGCTGAGCGGGCTGGCGTTGCCGGCCGTGACGCTCATTGGTCTGCCCGGCCGGTCAAGCCAGGCAGACGTCGCGGCGCGGCCAGACTCCGTGCAAACCCTGGCGGATTTGCCCACGCCAGCGCAAGCTGCTATCTCAGCCGTCGTTGGTCGCGACCTGGCAGCGTATCATACGGCAGTGCGCAATGACGGCAGTCTGACGCTCACCAATCCGGCCCAGCAGCTCGATGCCTCCTTCTCCGCCCACGCGGCGACCGTGCGCACCAGGGAGTTGGCCTGGAATCTGCTGCTGCGCGCCTGGGGCTTTGGCAATCAACTGCAAACCGCTGCCAGCGTGGCGCCGCACGCCACAGAAAACCGTGTGGAGTACAGGCGCGGCGCGCTCACCGAGTGGTATGTCAACGGCCCGCAGGGCGTGCAGCAGGGGTTCACCATCCATGCTCCTTCTCCCGACCTCCAGGCACTGTCCGACACCCTGACTCTGGCGCTGGCGCTCGATCCAGGGCTGCAGGCGCAGCTCAGCGCAGACAAGCGCGGTTTGACCGTATCGAACGCTGAAGGAACGGCGCTGCGCTACAGCGGCCTGACCGCCTTCGATGCCGCAGGGCGCGAACTGGCCGCGTGGCTCACCGTCTCCTCTCCTGGCAGGAAGGCGGCCGGGAGTGAAGTCACCATTCACGTGGACATCGCCGACGCGCAGTATCCCATCACCGTAGACCCCTTCGTCGAGCAAGGCAGATTATCTGCGGGCGACAAGCAGAGTTACGATCTATTGGGTTGGTCTGTCGCTATCAGCGGCGATGTCGTGGTGGTGGGGGCGCCCTGGGCCGATCCTGACAGCACTGGCGATGCCGGCGCGGCCTATGTGTTCGAAAAGCCCGGCGGCGGCTGGACCAATATGACCCACACGGCCAAACTCGTCGCCTCGGACAAGGCATGGGGCGACCAGTTCGGCTATTCCGTCGGCATCAGCGGCGATGTGGTGGTTGTAGGGGCGCCTTATGCTGACCCAGACGGCGCAGACGAAGCCGGCGCGACTTATGTGTTCGTGAAACCCGGCGTCTGGACGGGAACCCTGACCGAGAACGCCAAGCTGACCGCATCGGACAAAGCGACCAACGACTACTTCGGCTTCTCGGTGGCCATCAGCGGAGACGCGTTGGTGGGGGGGGCGCCCTATGCTGATCTCGGCGGCACATCAGACGCGGGCGCCGCGTATCTGTTCACCAAGCCTGGCATCGGATGGTCGGGGAGTCTGACTGAGACCGCCAAGTTGACCGCATTCAACAACGCGATCAATGACCAACTCGGCAACTCGGTTGCCATCAGTGGAGACACGGTGGTCGCAGGGGCGCGTCTTGCGGATCCTGGCGGCACCAGCAATGCCGGCGCGGCCTATATCTTCGACAAACCGGGCGGCGGGTGGCTGGGATCTCTGACCCAGACCGCTATTTTGACTGCCTCCAACGGCGCGGCCGGTGACAATTTCGGCCACGCCGTCGCCATCAGCGGAGATGTGTCCGTCGTTGGGGCCTATATGGCCAACCCCGGCAGTGTGACCGACGCGGGCGCGGCCTACGTTTTTGTCAAACCAGGCGGCGGATGGTCGGATGTGACCGAAGCGGCCCGGCTCACCGCCTCCGATAAGGCAACGAGTGACTACTTCGGTATGTCAGTGGCTATTAGCGGCGACATTGTGATTGTGGGAGCGCCCTGGGACAACGAGCGCGGCGCGTTCGACGCTGGCTCAGCCTATGAATACCTGAAACCCGGCGGCGGGTGGTCGGGCGATCTGACCCAGACATCGAAATTTCTGCCATCGTATTGGTTCGACTATGATTATTTTGGCCATGCCGTTGCGATCAGCGGAAACACTGTGGCGGCGGCAGCGCCCTGGCAGACCTATGGGCTCTTGGACGATGCAGGTTCGGTGTATGTATTTGGCTACGTGGCGCCCACACCCACGCCAACGTCCACGCCAACGCCCACTGATACGCCGACGCCGACTGAAACCCCAACGCCCACCATCACGCCGACGCCCACCAATACCCCCACGCCGACCATGACACCAACCGTGACCCCGACGCCAACCGTGACCCCAACGCCAACCGACACCCCAACCCCGACTAACACACCAACAGCAACCAACACCCCAACGCCAACGGTCACGCCAACCTTTTCTCCGGCCTGCCTGTATATCACGGACAACAGTAACCACAGCATTGTGCGCGTCGATGCGAACGGCTCCAATCCCGTCAACTTGGGCAACTTCAACGGTTTGTTGACAGCGCCCTCCGGTATCGGGCTGGATGCGGCCAACGGCAAAATGTATGTCTCGAGTACAACTCATATTGTTTCAAGCATCATCCAGGGGAATCTGGATGGGACGAGCGGTGTTTCTTTGGGAACTATGCCGTCCCTCGGTGTGACCTACGATTTGGCGGCGGACCTCGCTGGCGGAAAACTGTACGTTGTCAATAACTCACAAAACCAGGTCGTCCGCATGAATCTGGATGGGACGAATGTAGAAAACCTGGGCAATCTCAGTGGTCTCCTGCTTGCCCCGCGCGGTATTGCGTTGAACGTAACCGCCGGGAAAATGGTTATCGTCAACAATTACAACAGCGTCGTCATCCAGGCCAACCTGGATGGCACGGGGGCAGTCAGCCTGGGCAACCTCAACGGAACGCTGTCCAAACCATCGGGCATCGCGCTCGACATCGGCGCTGGCAAAATGTACGTCACGAATACCCTCAACAACACCATCAGCCGGGCCAACCTGGACGGCACGGGTGGGGTCAGCCTCGGCAACCTGGGCGGCAGCCTGGACGAACCGTTCGGCATCACCCTGGACACAACTGGCGGCGTGATGTACGTGACGAACACTGGCAACCAGACCATCGCACGGGCGTTCCTGGACGGCACGGGCGGCGTGAATATGGGCAATCCCGGCAGTCTGCTGGGCGGCGTCTTTCGTGTCGCCCTGAATGCCGGCGCCTGCCCCGCCTTCGTTCCCACTGTTACCCCCACGGTGACTACTACACCGACCAGCACGGTCACGCCCACCAGCACTCCCACGCTGAGCGTGACCGTGCCGCCGTCCGTTATGTGCATGTATATTGCCAATTATGGCAGCAGCCGCGCCGCCGCACGGGCCGACTGGGATGGTTCCGGCGCTGAGAACCTCGGCGACCCTCCGGTGAATGTTCCTTACGGCGTAGCGCTGGACTTGGCAGCCGGAAAGATGTATGTCACGAGTGATTACAGCAACACAGTCCATCGCGCTAATCTGGACGGCACCGGCGGCGAGGTCCTGAGCGGCCTGTCTAGCTTGATGGACGGGCCTTACGGCATTGCGCTGGACACGGCTGCGGGCAAGTTGTTCGTGACCAGTTATTTAAACGACACCGTGGTCCGCGCCAATCTGGACGGAACCGGCGCAGTTAGCATGGGCAGTCTGGGAGGATTTCTCCAATCGCCGTTGGGTATTGCCCTGGACATCAGCGCGGGCAAGATGTATATCGTCAACTATTCCAACGACAGTATCATCCGCGCCAACCTGGACGGCTCAAGTCCCGAAAACCTGGGCAATCTTGGCGGCAATCTGAACACACCTTATGATATTGCCCTGGACATCAGCGCGGGCAAGATGTATATCGCCAACTATGGCGGCTCCAACATCATCCGCGCCAACCTGAATGGTTCCAGCCCTGAAAACCTCGGCGACCTGGGCGGCATTCTGAGTTACCCGACCGGCATTGCCCTGGACGTGGTCGGCGGCAAGATGTACGTTACCGATGAATACGGCTATGTCGCGCGCGCCAACCTGGACGGCACTGGCGGAACCAACCTGGGCGATCTCGACGGCTATGTCTATGTCCCCTATGGCATTGCCCTGGATGTGGCGAGCGGCAAAATGTACATTGCCGATGGTGATCAAGGTCAGATTAACCGCGGCAACCTGGACGGCAGCGGCGGCGAGGACCTGGGCGATCTCCACAGCCCCCTGTTCGCTTCTAATGGTCTGGCGCTGGACGCAACCGCCGGCAAAATATACATAACCAATTACAGCTACCATACCGTCAGCCGAGCCAACCTCGACGGTTCGGACGCGGTCACCCTGGGCAACCTGGGGGGGAACCTGAACTATCCGACCGGCATTGCGCTGGATTTGGCCGCAGGCAAGATGTTCGTGAACAATTACATCAACGGCACCGTCGTCCATGCCAATCTAGACGGCAGCGGCGCGGTCAACCTGGGCAACCTGGGGGGCCTGCTCAACGGCCCTTGGGGGATTACGCTGGACATCAGCGCGGGAAAGATGTACATCGTCAACCGCACCGGATCGAACATCATCCGCGCCAACCTGGACGGCACGAATCCCGAAAACCTGGGAAATCCCGGCGGTTTTCTAAATACCCCACAAGACATCGCTCTGGACCTGGCCGCGGGCAAGATGTACATTGCCAACTCCAGTGGTCAGAATATCATCCGCGCCGATCTGGATGGGTCGAACCCCGAAAACCTGGGCAACTTGGGCGGCTTGCTGGCCAGGCCAACCAGCATTACGCTGGACATAGCGGCCAACAAGATGTACATCACTGATTACTATGACGTGGTCTTTCGAGCCGAGATGAACGGTCAGGGCGGCGTGAGTTTGGGCAGTCTGAACGGAACCCTGGGCTATCCGTCCGACATCGCCCTCGCCAACGGCCCATGCACCCCAACGCCCACCCCAACGCCCACCCCAATACTCACGCCCACCCCAACACTCACGCCCACCCCAACACTCACGCCCACCCCAACGCCTACGCCAATCCTGCCTCCTGTCTGTTTGTACTTGACCGACAACGGCAACAACAGCATCGTTCGCGTCAGCTCGGACGGCTCCGATCCCGTCAACCTGGGCGGTTTCGGCGGTTTGTTGTGGCGGCCCGCAGGCATTGGCCTGGACGCGTCGAATGGAAAGATGTATATCTCGAGTACATCCTACTACCAGAAAATTATCCAGGGCAATCTCGACGGGACGGGCGGCGTTAGCCTTGGAGTGGTTTCGTTCCTGGACTCCGACTACGATGTAGCGGTGGATACCGCGGGCGGGAAAGCGTACATCGTCAATTATGTAAGCAGCCGTATTGTGCGCATGAACCTGGACGGGACCAATGCGGAGAACCTGGGCGACCTCGGCGGCCTCGTGAACTGGCCGCGCGGCATTGCACTGGATGTGGCCGCCGGCAAGATGTACATCACCAATGCCGGCAACTACGTCATCATCCAGGCTAACCTGGACGGCACGGGCGCAGTCAGCCTGGGCAACCTCAACGGGACGCTATCTCAACCGTCGGGCATTGCGCTCGATGTCGCCGCTGGCAAGATGTATGTCACCAACACCTTCAACAACACCATCAGCCGGGCCAACCTGGACGGCACGGGCGGGGTCAGCCTGGGCAACCTGGGCGGAACGCTGAATCAACCGTTCGGCATCGCGCTGGACACGGCCAACGACAGGATGTTCATCACGAACGTCAGCAACGAGACAGTCACACGGGCGAACCTGGACGGCACGGGCGGCGTCAACATGGGCAACCCCGGCGGCCTGGTAGGCGATATTTTCCGCATCGCCCTGAACGCTGGCGCCTGCCCTCTGTTCGTTCCCACCCCCACGCCCACTTTCACTCCCACACCGACCATCACCCCCACGCCCACCGCCACGCCCACCCTGGCGGCGACCACGCCTCCCTCGGAGA
>CAZOLV010000035.1:0-18568 GCA_964580725.1 uncultured Anaerolineae bacterium
ATATGTGATATGTGATATGTGATATGTGATATGTGATATGTGATATGTGATATGTGATATCGTTGCTTGTCAGGTAGATTCTTACCCGCGCAGGAAGAACAACCGGCGCAGGAAGGTGACGAAACGCAAGGTTTCGTAGGCGGTCAGTTCGCTTTCGACCTGGAGCAGATTCTGCGCCAGGTCGCCCTGTTGGCGCCTGGCGTCGCCGATGGCGGTCAGTGCACGCTGCGCCTGATCGGCCAGACGCTGTTCTGCCTGCTGACGCTTCTCGCTCGCTCCGGCCAGCGGTTTACGGTGTCGCAGCTCGATCTGTTCGCGTTTGCGCTGCGCCTGTCTTTGCAACACCGCCGCCTGATCGGCGGGCAGCGTGGTGGGCAAGGTGGGCTGCAAGCGCATTTCCACCTGCCGGCGCCAGGCCAACAGGCTCTGCGCCCGCTGCTCGCCCACGCCCGCTGTACCCCGCACGCGCACGGAGTCAACATCAGCCGCCGTGAGGACGCCGGCTTTCGCCAACCGTAGCAGCGTCAGCGGGCCGATGTTGGGGATGGACTCTTGCGCCAGCCGCACCCTGGCCAACCCCTCGCGCAGTTTTCGCTGGCGCAGCCGTTCGAGCTGCGCTTCCTCCTGCTGCCGCAGTTCCTCAGCCGCCGCTTTGATGGCACGCGCCTGCCGGTCGCGCCGCTCGGTTTCCATCTCCAACAGCCGCTGCAGATTGACCTGCCCGTGCCGCTCCTCACGCTGCCATTGCGTTTCCAACGTGCGCAGGCGTTTGGCGGCTCGTCTCTGTGTGCCGCGCAGGTGGGCGCGCTCGGTCAGCAGATCAGAACGCTTGCGGAACGCGTCCAGCGTGACGTAGCGATAGCTCACCAGCACCGCCGTGATGGCCAGCGTCGAGGCGAACCACAGCACGGCGATTTCGGACATGAGCAGGCCCAGCGACGCCAGATAGCCGATCACGGCGCTGGTCAGCAGTTGCAGCGCCAGGCCGAGCCGTAAAGGCCACAGGGCTTGCGGCAGCCAGGGTTTGGGCGGGAGCTTGACCAGCGGCGGCGGTTGACTGACTGGCTGGCTGGCCGCGGTCTGGGCGGGGGCGAGCGCAGCGGGCGGTTGATGGGCAGGCTGCGGGGAGGCCGGCGGCAGCGCCGCCGTCAGCGATGGCCCGGTGCTCGCAGGCTGTCCCGCCATTTCACGAATCCAGGACGCGCCGGCCTGCACCATCGCCTGCCGCACCAGGTTGCCATCGAGCGACGTCACGCTGGTGGGCGGCAGGCGGACAAGATCGTGCATGAAGGCGGCGAGCGGGCGCAACTGCGGTTTGGGCGAATGGCTCAGCGTCTGCAACAGCGCCGAACGCCCCGGTGCTTTCAGGTCGTCGGCCTCGAAGATCAGTTTTTCGTCGCCGCCGCCAAAGCGCGCCCAAAGCTCCGGCTCCTCGCGCAGAGCCAGGAGCGAGAGATAGATGACCCAGGCCGAGAAGCGGTCGAGTCCGGGGGCGAAGTGCTGCTCGGTGCGCTGCGGGTGTTGGTAATTGCGGTGCCCCAGTTCGTGACTCGGCCGGCCGCGCAGGGCGGGCACGTACATACCGTCGTAGTCAATCAGGCGCAGTTCGCCGTTGGCCACCAGAATGTTGCCATGCTGCAAATCGCCGTGTGCGATGCCCTCGGTCTCCAGGCGTTCGATCAGCGCCAGCCACTGATTGCCCAGACGTTCCAGCGCGTCTCGCTCGTGCAAGTGCTTTTCGATGAAATCGTCCAGGGGCGCCCCTTCGACCCAGGCCATCTTGAGCAGGGGGTAGCTCTGGCCCTTGACGCGCATGCCGGCCGGCTGGAAGTCGAAATCCACCATGTAGGGCAGATTGGCGCGCTTGAGGTGTTGCGAGATGGCGCGGTAGCGGGTTTCCTGGTCATCGTGCAGGCGGGTGAAGCATTTGACGGCCCACGGCTGGCCGCCGCTGGAAACGACGCGGTAGGCCTGGCCAAAAGCGCCGCTGCGCGGCCAGGGCATACCGGGGATGCCGCGGCCAGGCGGATAAGTCTCCACGACGCCGCCCCGCAGTTCCGGGTCGGTGAAGCAGAAGCGCGGATTTTGCACCGCTTCGTCGTATTCGTGTGGTTGAGGGGCAACGATGGACATAGGCGTCAAGATGGCAGGGCCGGCGGGCTGCACCGCGCGGCGGCCGGCTCAGGCCGCGCCGTTGGCGGCCTGAGCGGCAGATTGCGCGCCGGCGGCCTGATGTTCTGCGGTCTGGCCGGCCGGCGGCGCGTGGGCGGCGTCAGTCACGATGATGCGCAACAACGTGGTATCGTCATTGCGAATCTGGCGGCTGCGGCGCAGTGCGGCCAGCCACTGGGCCGGCGCTTGTGCGTCGGATGCCGCCGCCAACCCCTCAAGGATTGCGGCCGGGTTCTGGCCATCCGCGTGCGCCGCCAGGAACCAGGCGGCGAGCGCATCGGTCATCAGGTAGAAGCGGTCGCCCGGCCGCCAGTCGCCGTGCAATCGGCGCATGGCCTGCACGGCGCTGGCATGATGGCGCGCCTGGCTGCCCAACAGCAGCGGGCGGCTGTTGAACGCGGCGGCGCTTGTCAGCGGAAAGGCGGCGAGCAGCGTCGCGTCCCGCATCTGCACCAGGCAGCAATCGCCAATGGCCCAGGCCCGCCAGCGCATGCCGCTGCGCCCGGCGCTCAGTTCCAGCCCCAGGAAGGCGCAAAACGCGCCATCGTTCAGCTTTTCTTCAGCGTACCAGGGCAGCGGCCGGGCCGTCGCTTCTTGCAGCCAGGCCTGGCGCAGCGCGTCGAGCTGTGTCAGAAGCCGTTGACCGGGTGTCAGCAGTCGTCGTTGCACGAAGGCCTCGACGAGCAGGCGCGCCCAGGAGGCGGCGAAAGAGCTTTCCGTCGCGCCGTCGGCCACAGCGGCGCGCAGACGCGTCACACGGAGGGGCGGCGCTGCGGTGGGAAACGCTGCATCCTCGTAATCGCTGACGCTGTTGCCCGCCTTGGGCAGAGCCAGATGATGGACTTGCAAATGCACGATGGTGATCGCCAGAGCGTCAGCGCAGGTTGCTCGGACGGGTGCCGATGTCCAGGAAACGGATCAGCGCCACCATGTCGGCGTTGAAAACGAAGCCGCGCGTGTCGGGCGCCACGACGAAGTTCTCTTGCGTCGCAATTTCCTGCATGTAGGGCGGCAACGTCGAAGACATGGCAAACAGGCTGCGCGCATAATCGTCGGGCAAACTGCCGGCTTCGCTGGGAAACTCCACCGGGTTGGCGCGCTGCGACGAGATGTGCACGTTGAACAACAGCGTCTGACCGTCGGAACTGGCCAGGCTTTGCAGCGTCCTGGCCGCGCTGGCCGGATCGCCGTCGGTTGACTCGCCGTCGGTGATGTGAATGACGATCGGCGGGAAGCAGTCCGGATGCTGGTCGAGCCAGCTTTGGATGACGCCCTGCGCCAGCGTCAGGGTCTGCACCATCGGCGTGCCGCCCTGCGCCGTCGGTTCGAGCCAGATGGGGAACTTGAACGACTGCTCGACGATGCCGCCGGCGCCGTCTTCCATTTTACGCTTGCGCTCTTCGATGCGGATGGGGTAATTGGCAATCTCGCTGATCGGAACCAGTTCGCGCCCCGCCAGGGCGCCGCCCAACGCCGGGCCGACTTTGGCGCCATAGCCGATGACGCCCACATGGTAGTAGTCGCGCACACCCTCGGACTTGGCGCACTTGATGACCAGGTTTTGCAGCAAACGATTGACGACATCGGCGACGCCGTCGGCCTTGCGTTTGCCGGTCGGCCCGCCAAATGGATCGGACATCGAACCCGATTGGTCAATCAGAAACAAGAAACAGGACGGATGATTGCGGCTGATTTCGGCCGTGTATGACATTGTGGTTATCTCCTTTTTTGTACATAAGACGCCTCGGAGGCGTCTGCGAGACCCCTCGCACATAGTACGCAAAACAGATGGATTTGTTCCAGGGTGATGTGAGGAGCGCCGGCCGCCGGGCCTTTACCCGGCGTCGAAGAGGGCAGCGGTGTCCATGTCAAGGCCGGGGAAGGCGGCGGAGGTGGCCATGTCGCCGCGACCGAAGCGGCCATGTTCTTCATACGCGTCGCCTTGCAGCGCCAGCACGGTCAAGGTTTCGCTGACGGGGTCTACAATCCAGTATTCGGGAATGTGCGCCTGGGCATACTCGGCCCGTTTGACCGACAGATCGCGCAGGGGGTCATCCTCGCTCAACACCTCGACGACCAGGTCGGCGCCTGACCAATAGGCCTGCTGACGTCGCGGATCGGCCGCGTCGGCGATGAACATGACGTCCGGCTCGCGAATCTTGCCGGGCCACAGGCGCAGACGCAGCGGTGCAAAGCGCACAGTTCCGCCAATGCGCTGTGCAAATGCGAGGAAGATGGTGTAGATGTAACCTACCAGGGCTTGATGCATGTCGCTGGGCATTGGCAACACCTCCAGGCGGCCATGAGTGAATTCGACCAGGCGATTGATGTCCAGCTTCAGGTATTCTTTTTCGCTCCAGCCCCCCTTTTCAGGGAAGAGCGAAGCGATCTCCCAGGCCGGTTCCGCCCACGGGTCTGGTCTGGCGGTCAGACTCTTGGTGGCAATCATCAGCTTTCACTCCTTGAAATCTCACAAACCGGCGATTGTGCGCCGCGCCGGGGTAAGTATAGCATAGTCTGTCCATCGGCGGCAACCGTCGCCGGCGCCCTGACGTCCCTATCAGCTTGAATAGCGCCGCGCCAGTTGATAGCTGTCCCAGGCATAGATCACCAGCGCCAGCCAGATGATGCTGAAACCGATCACGCGGTGCGTTGTGAAACGCTCACCGTAGAGGAGCACGCCGATCAAGAATTGCATGGTCGGCGCGATGTATTGCAGCACGCCCAGGCTGGTCAGCGTGACGCGGCGGGCGCCGGCCGCAAAGAGCAGCAGTGGCACGGCGGTGACGACGCCCGAAAACGCCAGCAGCAGCGTCACAGTGATAGATTCATGACCAAAGGCGGCGCGTCCGCTGAATTGCAGGAATAGGGCGTAGGCGAGCGCGGGCAGTAACAGCACAGCCATTTCGACGGTCAGCCCTGGCAGCGAGCCGAGTTTGGCCGTCTTGCGCAGCAGCCCGTAGAAGCCAAAGCTGAGCGCCAGCGTCAGCGAAATCCAGAGCAAGCCGCCGGAGTTGAGCAGCAGATAGAGAACGCCTGCCGTCGCCGTGCTGACTGCGACCCACTGCACCGGCCGCAGACGCTCGTGCAGAAACACCATGCCGAGCACCACGTTGACCAGGGGGGTGATGAAATAGCCCAGGCTCGCTTCGACGATGTGCCCGTTGTTGTTGGCCCAGATGTAGACCAGCCAGTTGATGGCCAGCAGGACGCCGGTCAGTGCAAAGACGCGCAGCATGGCCGGCTGCGCCTGACCCTGGCGCAGCCACTGCCACTGTCCCTGGACGCCGAGCAGCAGGGCGACGACGACGAACGACCAGAGAATGCGGTGGATCAAGATTTCCAGGGGCGAGACCTGCTGCAAGAACTTCCAGTAGATGGGGAAGAAGCCCCACAACACATAGGCGCTGCCGGCAATGAGCGCGCCGCGACCAGTTTTCATGCGAATTCTCCACGCACAACGGCTTTTCAGACGGCTGGGGCGCCGGGGTTGGAGGGCATGGGTCGTATCCACACCCGATTGCAGTGAAAGGTGCTCTGTCCGGCGAAGTCGCCCAGGGTCGCCGAAGTGGTGCTGTTGACATTGCAGCCCTGATGGTGCTGGCGCCAGTGACCTTTGGGCGAAACGACGACGCCGGGTCGCACCGCGTCGCTGACGACTGCCCGCAGATGGCAACTGCCGCGCCGATTCTCGACGATCACCATGTCGCCATGTGTGATGCGCCGGGCAGCCGCATCGAGCGGGTGAATTTCGAGGATGGGCGCCTTTTCCAGCGCCCGCAGACTGGCGACGTTGGCCATGCTGCTGCTGACGAAATGGTGCGACGCGCCGCTGACCAGGCGCAGGGCGTCGGCGGGGTCGCAGCCGTCGGGCGGCGGCGCATCATCTTCGTCGGGCGTGAAACCGGGCAGCGGGTCGAGACCCTGCTCGGCCAGCGCCTGGCAGAACATCTCCACTTTGCCGCTGGGCGTGGGAAATTGCAGATCGGCGAAGGGGGGATCGGAGGGCAGGGTCAGCGGGATGGGGCGCCCGGCCCGCAGTTGGTCAAGGGTAATCCCGCGCAGGGCGGGCTGATCGCCGGCGGCCACGATTTCGGCGATGACCTCTTCGGCGGACTGCCGCAGCCACGGTTCGTCCAGGCCAAGCCTCTGCGCCAGCAGCCGCATGACATCCCAGTTGCTCTTGCTTTCGCCCAGCGGCGGGATGGCCGGGGCGTTGAATTGCAGGAAGGTGTGCCCATAGGCCTTGTGCAGGTCGGTTTGTTCCAACTGCGACGTGGCGGGCAGCACGATGTCGGCGTAGCGGGCGGTGTCGGTGAGAAACAGTTCGTGCACGACGGTGAACAGATCGTCGCGCTGCAAGCCGCGCACGATGGCGTTGGCGTCGGGCGCGCTGGCCACGGGATTGGCGCCAAAGACGTACAGGGCGCGAATGGGCGGATCGCTCACTTCGCCGAGCAGGGCGGCGCCCAGGCGGTTCATGTTGATGATGCGCGCCGGCGGCGGACAATCGGCCCAATGGTTGACCGCTGCGCTGTCCCAACGCAGGTAGCCGCTGGTGCTATAGGCCAGGCCGCCGCCGCGCACGCCGTACTGGGCGGTGAGGGCCGGCAGGGCGCAGATCGCGCGCACGTTTTGACCGCCGTTGCAGTGACGGCTCAGGCCGTCGGCAATCTTGATGAGGGCCGGGCGGGTCGTGGCGTAGCGGCGCGCCAGGTCGTGGATGTCGCTGACGGGCAGGCCGGTGATCTGCGCCACGCGGGCAGGCGGGAAGTCCGCCAGGCGCGCCTGGAACTGCGGCCAGCCAACGGTGTGCGCCTGCAGCCAGGCCTCGTCGTGCCAGCCGGCGTCTACGATGATATGAGCCAGGCCGAGGGCCAGCGCGCCGTCGCTGCCCGGAACAGGCGCCAGGTGGCGGTGTGCGCCGCGGGCGCTGCGCGTGCGGCGCGGGTCAATGACGATCACTTCGGCGCCGGCGCGCTGTGCGGCGCGTAAGGCTGGCATCAGGTGCGGCGCGGTGCTGGCCGGATTGTGACCCCACAGGATGATGAGCCGGCTGGCGGTCAGGTCGGCGTAGGCCGGGCTATGACGGGCGCCCAGCGTCATCTCGACGGCCATTTCGGCCGCCGCGCCGCAGATGCTGTGCTCCAGGCGGCTGGCGCCCAGGCGGTTCCAGAGCCGGGCGTTGGTCACTGCCATCTGCACCAGGCCAAGCGTGCCGCTGTACGAATAGGGCAGAATGGCCGCCGGCCCCGATTCGCTGCTGATGGCGCGCCAGCGGCCGGCGATTTCGGTCAGCGCCTCGTCCCAGGTGACGCGCTGCCACTGCCCGCTGCCCTTTGGCCCGATGCGACGCAAGGGGTGCGTCAGCCGCTGCGGGTGGTAGACCCGCTCCAGATAGGGGCGCACTTTGGCGCACAACCACCCGTGCGTCACCGGATGATTGGCGTCGGCATAGAAAGCGATGGCGCGGCCGTCCTCGACCTCCGTCACCACACCGCAGGTGTCCGGACAGTCGTGCGGGCACGCGCCATGAATTCGTTCGATTGACATCTCAGCTTCCTCCCCGGCGGCGAACATCGCATTCGTGCTGCATTCTTCGCCGCTGCGAGAGGAAGATTATACCACACAGATTTCAGAAAGCGGTAACATTTGAGTAGAATTCCGGAGATACAGATCGCCGCGTTGCATAGATCTTCTTGGTATGCCAGCACATCTTCTGCTTCGTCATTGAGCGCATCGGCCGGTTGATTGATGATCTCCAGATCACGCGCATTTTGTTCCTCGCGTTTGCGCTGCGCCAGAAACATACGCACTGCCTGCTCGACGAAGTGGGATCGGCTGATGTCGAGCGGGCGCACACGATCTACAACGAGAAAAAGCTCTCTTGGCAGCCTGACCGTCGCTTTCCTCTGCTCAGACAGGTTCGTTTGGGTTGTTCCATGCAACATTCTGATTACTTTTCGGCAACTGCGCAGCCACAGACGCAAGGCGCTTGCGGCGGCGTCTGCATGACAGTTTCAACATGCGAGATGCCGGCAAGCGCCCATTGCCTGAGAAAACGCCTATCTCGATTCCTGGTCGTTGAACGTCACTATAGTATACCCTAAGACCTGTCAGGTTTCCCTACTTATTGAGATGATACCTTTCGACGACCGCGACGGCCTGCCAGGATCAAGCTGCCGAAGGCGCCAGCGCCGGCCAGCAGCGGGCCCCACTGCTTGAGCGGATTTTGCTTTGTCTTGACCCCCTTGGACATGCGCGGAATCTTTTCCAGTTTGGCGCTGGCTTCGACCTGCATCGTCTTGAACTCGTCGGGATGGGCGCGCCAGTAGTCGGCGCGCTGGCGTTTTTCCGCCAACTCCTCCTCTGTCAGGAACTTGCCGTGCGAACGTAGCCCACCCAACTGATAGCCGTGCTTCTTGAAAAGCCTGTAGATTTCCTTGACACGCTCCATTGTGATGTTGCGTCCGAGTGTGTAATCCTCGAAGCGCCCCTCCATCGCCAGCAGCGAGGTTTCGGCCAGGCAGGCGTACACCGTCTTGGGCGGCAGACCGATGTCGTAGGTGATCTCGATGTCGCCGGGGATGAGCACCTCGCCCGATTCGATCACCAGCACGTCGGGGCGCAGGGCCGCCTCTTGCTCGCTGATGTCTGGCGGCCGCGCCACGTCGCAGATCACGGCGCCCGGCTTGCACCTGGTGATGTCAACGATCCGCTGCCCAAAGGCGCTGGTTGCCGTGATGATCAGATCGCAGTCTGCCACCAGATCGCCCGCCCTGGTGGCAATGCTGACCTGTGCGCCCGGCGTTTCGGCTTCGATCATGCGCTTGAACTCAATCAGACGTTCTGGCTCGATCGAAACGAGCACGACGTCCTTGATGGCCTGCGCAATCAGCCGTGCGCAGACCGAGCCGATCGAGCCGGTGCCGCCGATGACCATCGCCTTGCCTTTGGTCAGATCGGTGGCGCCCATCTTGATGACAGCTTGTTTGGCCGCTTCCAACGTGGCGGCGACGGTTAGACTGTTGCCGCTGGTGATGGCAATGTCGCATTGATGGGCGGTGGTGATGCCCGCATCGCCGACAACCGAGGTGAAGGCGCCCAAGCCCATGATGCGCGCCCCCATCCGTTCAGCCAGGGCGGCGGACTGCATCAGTTTCTTGTAGGTGAAGTTCTCGTCGCGGCTCATCATTTCGCGCGGCGTGGCGCCCAACGTGATCAGATAGCCCTCGATGCGCTGCCCGGTGGTGGGCGATTGGCCGCCGGTGATCTTGCCCACGTACATCGGCGGGATGTTGGCCGCAACCGGCTCGACGATTTCGTCGGGCAGGTACTGCGTCCAGCGAAAACGCCTGTCCTTATGAATGAAGCCGATGTTGAGCGGGTGAATCACGAAGGCGAACTTGTTGAGACCGGCCTCTTCGGGCTGCAAATAGCGCACACCCGGCGTCCATTGCAGATCGGCCATCAGATCGAGGTAGGTGTCCTCGGTGAGCGGAGCGTCGGCGTCGCGCCGGGCGGCCGCCAGACAACACTCGATGACTGTGGCCGACCAGCGGCCGAGCGCCCCCTTTTGGCCCAGCGATGGCATCATCGTCACGACGATGGCGGCGCCGCGCTGCTTGAGGTCTTCGCAGTCCTCTTCGTTTGCCGATTCGACGACGATCGTCTTGCGCTCAAGGCGCTGCGGGGCATAGCGGCGAATGGCGCCGATGTCGCCGGCGATCAGATCGGCCCACTCGAACGGCGCCTTGCTGCGCTCCACCCCCGGCTGGCCGGCCGTGGGCAAGAGACGGCGGAAGGGAGCACTCTGCAGTTGCTCCAGGGTGGGGCCAGCCGCCTGCTCCAGCGTCCACTGTGCGCCGACGCCAGGAATGTCGGGCAGCGCAAAGAAGATCTCTGGATCAGCAAAGCGAATCTGGCTGCTGTGGCGGCTGAGGGATTGCGAAAGTCCGGTGTGGTTGAGACCGGGGGTCATCAGAATGCGCTTTTCGGCAAAGATGCCGGGTTGGGCGCGGTCGGCCAGAATGACGCCCCACCGCTCGATGCCGGCGCGAATGCCGCTGCCATCCACCAGCGGCGTCTGCGTTGTGATGCTGCTCAGACGGGCGCCAACCTGGTGCTGGCGGCGCGCATGTCCCAGTTCGAGCCAGTGCGGCAGCCCTTCCAGCCCGATCACATCGGCGGCGCCGTCGTACTGGCGAATCAGCGCCTCTGCCTGGTCGGGGTCACCATGACAGCCGATGTGGGTGATTTCGATCGTCTGTCCCAAAAACTCGACGATGGCCTTGTTCTCGCCATCGTTGACATGAATCACGACAACTTTTTTCATAGTCAGATCCTCATCACGGCCGCTGTGCGCTGCGCTCCTGCGTCGAACGACAAGGCTCTGGCCGCACAGCCGACCCTATTTGCACAAACCAATCAGGTTCATCGTGATTCAGTATGCCAGAGACAGGCCGGCGGCGCACTGATTCAGGTCATACAGACCAGTGCGCCGCCGCCAGGCTCAATCGCTTGTGTTGCCCCGTTCGTCGTGCGTTGTCAATCGTCCTGCTTGCCGCCAAAAGTCGCCAGCAGCCCGGCGATTAGCTCGTCCCGCTCGCTGGCGGAAAGCCGGGCGGAGGGATGGGTCAGCAGATACGGTTTGAGCGGCATGCTGCCTTCTTGAACCGTTTCGGCGGCTTCGTCGCCTTCACCGCCGTCCTTGTCATCATCGCCGCCCCGTCTCGTGGGCACGCCCCATTCGGAAATGTTGAATTTGGCGCGGCCCTCGTCCACATCGCGCTGAACCAGCCAAGAGACGGGGGCCACGTTGCTATACCAGGGCCAGACCGATTCGTTGCTGTGACAGTCCGCACAGGCGCGCATGAACAGCGTTCGTGTGCGCGCACTGTCCCAGGCTGGCTCGGCGATGACGGGCGGGTTGGTGTGATTGCCGCCATAGGGAACCAGTTGGATGACGGCAATCAAGATCAGAAACGCGACGCCGCCAAACTTCAGCGTCTTCAGTAAGAATGTTGTCACTTGAAACGACCCTTTCGGCTATCAATTTCCTACGGGCAGGTTCCAGTATACCGAGAACGAAACCGCCTGTCAAGCCTCCTGTTCGGCGCGGGTCAGGCCGGTCTGTACGATGCCCCACAGCTCGGCCAGGATCGGAATCAGCGAGAGCGCCCAGAAGGCGTAGGCAAGGCCGTGCAGAAGCGCCTGCTGCGGCTTGATGAAGATACTCGCCCACAGGAACAGACTACCGATGTGCGCCGCGAGCAGGCTGAGCCAGCTACCGCCCAGGCTGGCGGCCTGATCCGGCAGGAAGGCACGCCGAAACAGGTAGGGAACCAGCGCATAACCGAATTGCAGCACCCATCCGTAGACCAGCGCCTGCGGCGCGCTCTGCTCGACCCCGGCGCCGGGGAAGCCAGGCACCTTCAGCAGGATCAGCGGCGCAACCAGCACCGGCATGATGATCCAGAGGTAGGAGGTCAGCAGATGCCAGACGCCCGGCGACCAACTGCGGCGCTCGCCGGCCCACGGCTTGATGACATTGGCTAGCAGCCAGCCGGTGGCGCTGAGGTGCAGAATGATGCCGGGCACCGAGAAGATTTCGTTCTTGACCCAGGGGCCGATGACCAACAACAGCGCGCCGCTGGTCATCATCCAGAAGATCGGGGTGATGGAGCGCGGCCAGGCCAGCGGTCGTTTGGCGAAGCTCGGATAGAGGTCAATGAGCAACCCGGCAAAGATGAGTGACATGAAGCCCCAGTTGTTGGCGTGAATGTGCACTTCCAACGGCGTCTTGATCTGGAATAGCTCGGGCCAGCCGATCCACAACCCTGTACCGACGAAGATGCCTAACAGGAGATAGCTCAATCCGGCGATGTAGAAGCGTTTGCCCGTGCTGGCGACCGGCGCCGCGGCGCCTGCGGCGGCGCGCAGGTCGCTCAACTGCTTCAGAAGCAGCGACGCGGCGATGAAGATCAGCGTGCCGCCGGTCAGCATGAGCGCGCCGCTGGTCAGCGGAACGCCAACAGCAAGCGTCAGCAGACCGGCGTTGAGCGTCAGCCAGATGTCCCAACGCGTTTTGGGTTTGGGTTGACCCAGGCGGGCGGCAGCCAGCCCCGCCATCAGCCCAAAGGTGACTTCGGACAGGATGCCAAGGGTGATGAAGTGCACGCGCAGCCAGCGCAGCCCATTGAACCACGGCGCCAGCCCCAGGCTGGCGGCTGACGCATCTACCGCCGCCAGGACGGCGACCGCCGTGAAAAGAAAGGCCATCAGAAAGTACGGATTGAGCATCGCAAGTTTCCCTTTGTTCGTTCGTTGTGTTGTTCGCCTGTTGCGGCGTGCAAGGCCGCAAACGCTGCACAACAACATACTATGGTCGAAACCCCTTTGCGCTGACTTTTGTCGGATTCATACAGAACCAGGGGCGCATGGCCGATCACGCGGCTTTGACAAGCCGGGCCGCCTGTGCTACACTTCGTCTTGTCCTGCGGTGGTTCGTCGCAGCGACCGCAGCACGAGGATCGAAGCACGAGGATCACAATAGCCATGTTTAGTATTCGCATTCCCTCCCCTAGGAGCCCGCAGAGGTCATAGCCGGACGTCAAGTCTGGGTTAGCGCGTTTGGGGCCAATCCCAGGGTGGGGATCGAACGAGTGGCACGGAAAAACGAAAGCTCTCCAGGCGGAGGGCTTTTTTGTTGCCCGGAATCAGAGAATAGCAAATAGAGAATAGAAAATAGCAAATAGAGAATAGCAAATAGAGAATAGCAAATAGAAAATAGCAAATAGAAAATAGCAAATAGAGAATAGCAGATAGAAAATAGCAAATAGAGAATAGAAAATAGCAAATAGAGAATAGAAAATAGCAAATAGAAAATAGAAAATAGCAAATAGAGAATAGCAAATAGAGAATAGCAGATAGAAAATAGCAAATAGAGAATAGAAAATAGAAAATAGCAAATAGAAAATAGAAAATAGCAAATAGAGAATAGCAAATAGAGAATAGCAAATAGAGAATAGCAAATAGAAAATAGCAGTGAGTGGAGAGAAGAATGATCCGTGCAGGTGTGGCCGGTGCGACCGGTTATACAGGGTTCGAGTTGATTCAGATTTTGCGGCGGCATCCGCAGGTGCAGTTGGCCTGGTTGACCTCAGAGTCGAGCGCGGGCGGGCGTTTGCGCGATGTCTTCGCCTGTCCGTTCGATGATGAGCTGCTGCCGCTTGGTCAGGCGTTGAACGAGCGGTTGGGCGAGGTGGATGTCGTCTTTCTCTGCTTGCCCCACGCCGCCGCTATGAACGCCGCTGCTCAGGTGCTCGCGGCGGGGGTGCGCGTGATTGATTTGAGCGCCGATTTTCGCTTGCAGGATGCGCTGACCTACCAGCGTTGGTATGGTCACACCCACACGCAGGCGCATCTGTTGAGCGAGGCCATCTACGGCATCCCGGAACTGACGCGGGCGCAGGTGCGCACGGCGCGGCTGGTGGCAAATCCCGGTTGTTACCCCACCAGCGTCATCCTGGCGCTGGCGCCGCTGGCGCGTGCCGGCCTGCTGCGCGGACGCGTGATCGCCGATAGCAAGTCGGGCGTGAGCGGCGCCGGGCGCGGGCTGAAACTGAGCAGCCATTTTGTCGAAGCCAACGAAAACCTGACCCCCTACAGCATCGGGCGCAATCATCGCCACCTGCCGGAAATGGAAGAACAGTTGCAACGCCAGTGCGCCGCCGGCGCCGGCCCGTTTCATCTGATCTTCTCACCGCATCTGCTGCCGGTCAATCGGGGCATCTTGAGCACGATCTATGTCGAACTGCCGGAAACGCTTGACGCCGAGGCGCTGGCAAGTCTGTACCGTGAGATGTACGCGGGCGAGCCTTTCGTACACCTGCTTGGCCTGAACCAGGCGGCCACGCTGCGCCATACCGTGCACACCAACCGCTGTGCCATCGGCCTGAGCCTGCAGCCCGGCGGCCTGCTGATCGTCACGAGCAGCATAGACAATTTGCTCAAAGGCGCCAGCGGCCAGGCGGTGCAGAATATGAACGTGATGTGGGGTCTGCCGGAAACGACAGCGTTGATCTGAACGTCCGCCGGCGACCGCTGTATCATGCGGAGACAAGCGGAGACAAGCGGAGATGAATGAAACATGAGCGAACGGAAAGCAATCGTTGTCATCAAGATTGGCGGCAATGACATCGAAGATGCGGCCTTTCTGAGTGGGCTGACGGAGGCCCTGTCGAAGGTGCAAGAGAGCGCCCTGCCGGTCATCGTGCATGGCGGCGGCAAGGAGATTGCCGATCTACACCGACGCTTGCAGGTTCCCTTCGAGATGGTGGACGGCATTCGTGTGACCAGCGCCGAGAGCTTGCGCCTGGTCGAAATGACGCTCAACGGCCTGATCAACACGCGCGTGGTGCGCTGGTTGGTGAATCGCGGCATCGAGGCGCTTGGTCTGAGCGGGGTAGATTTCGGCCTGGTGCAGGCGGTGCGCTGGCAGCCCGGCGGCGCCGATTTTGGCTTTGTCGGCCGGGTGACGGCGGTGCGCGCCGCGCCGCTGCTGCGCCTGCTCGATCAAGGTTTCACGCCGGTCGTTGCGCCCGTGTCGTTGGGCGAGGATGGCCAGACGTACAACGTCAACGCCGATCATGTGGCGTCGGCGCTGGCTCACGCCCTGCAGGCGCAGCGGCTCGTTTTTGTCACCAATGTGCCTGGCGTGCTGGTGGCAGGACGTGTGGTGCGCGCCCTGACGGTGGAGCAGGTGGAGGAGATGATCCAGGACGGCATCATCAGCGGCGGCATGATTCCGAAGGTGCGCAGCGCCGTGGCGGCGGTGAACGCCGGCGTCTATCAGGCGGTCATCAGCGATCTCGATGGGCTGGCGCGGGGCGGCGGCACGGCGATTTTGCCGGCCGAAACGACGCCGCCGGCGCACCGTCGGCCGCAGACTGCCTGACGACGCCGCAGCGCAGTCAGCAATGCAGATGAAACGAAGCAAGAAACGAAGCGTGAAACGAGAAGCGAGGAACGAAACGAAAAACAATGAACGACGACATGATCATTCAAACAGGGCAGGATTATCTGTTGCAGGTCTATTCTCGGCCTGACGTTGTGTTCACAGGCGGCAAGGGCGCCTGGTTGTACGACAATCACGGCCAGGCGTATCTGGACTGCGCCGCCGGCATTGCGGTCAATGCGCTTGGCTATGGCGACCCAGAGTTGACGGCGCTGTTGCAAGAGACGGCCGGCGGACTGTGGCACACCAGCAATTTGTATCACACCGCCCCCGCGGCGCGCCTGGCCAGGCTGCTGGTGGAAACGAGCGGTTTTGCGCAGCGTGTGCACTTCAGCCTGTGCGGCGCCAGCGCCAATGAGGGGGCGTTCAAGTTTGCGCGCAAGTACGCCCGCGCCAAGCATGGCGAGGGCAAGTTTCATATCGTGTCGTTCAGCAACGCCTTTCACGGGCGTCTCTTTGGCTCGCTGGCCGCGACGCCGCGCCCCAAATATCAGCAGCCTTTTGCGCCGTTGATGCCTGGGGTGCGCGTGGCGGAGTTCAACGACCTGCAGAGCGCCGCCGAGGCGATTGGCGAGGATGTCTGCGCTGTGATCGTCGAGCCGCTGCAGGGCGAGGGCGGCATTCATCCGGCGACGCCCGAATTCCTGCAAGGGCTGCGGGCCATGTGCGATCAGCAGGACGCGCTGCTCATCTACGATGAGGTGCAGAGCGGCTTGGGGCGCACCGGCCTGCTGTGGGCCTGGCACGCCGCCGGCGTGGCACCCGATCTGTTGACGGCGGCCAAACCGCTGGCCAACGGCCTACCCATCGGCGCCATTCTGCTGACGCAGCGCGTGGCCGATGTGATGGCGGTGGGCGATCATGCCAGCACATTTGCCGGCGGGCCATTGATTGCCACGATAGCCGAGGCCGTCGTGCGGCGCATCAGCCAGCCGGCCTTCCTGGTGGATGTGCGCCGCAAGGGTGAGCACCTGGCGCAGCTTCTGCAGGATGCGCACCTGCCGCATGTGCAGGAAGTGCGCGGCCGCGGCCTGCTCTGGGGCCTGCAGCTCGACATCACGGCCGCCGAGGTGACAAAAGCCGGCCTGGCGCAGGGGCTGGTGTTGATCAGCGCCGGGCCGGACGTGCTGCGCCTGGCGCCGCCCCTCATCATCAGCGACGCCGAACTGGAAACGGCGGTCGAGCGCCTGGCCAGCATCCTGACGGCGCTGTAGCCGGCGACGAATCATGGGCAGCGAGTGGAGTCGAGACGCATGAAGAACGATGTGTTGCCAGACGCAAAGAACGTCAGAATTCGACCGGCGCAGGCGGCCGACGCCGCAGCGATGTCGGCGTTGGTGGGGCAGTATGCGGCGCAGAACTTGATGCTGCCGCGCAGCGAGGCGCAGATTGTGCGCGCACTGCCCGACTTCCTGGCCGCTGTGGTGGTTGGCGACAATTCGGAGCGCGTGATAGGTTGCGCTTCGCTGGCGGCGCTGGCGCCCGATCTGGCCGAAGTGCGCTCGCTGGCGGTGGATGCCAGCTTTCAGGGCGCCGGCGTCGGCGGCCTGTTGGTGAGCAAACTGCTCGATCTGGCGCTGGCGCGCGGCTTCAAGCAGGTCTGTGCGTTGACCTTGCGCCCACGCCTGTTCGAACGTCTCGGTTTCGATGTCGTAGACCGGTGGAACATCTCGCCGAAGGTGTGGCAGGAGTGCATCTACTGCCCCAAGTTTCACCACTGCGACGAGACCGCCATGCTGCTCAATCTGCCCAGGCTCGAAACAATCGCCCCGGCGCCCCTGCCGGCGGCTCGCAACGGTTTGCTCAAGCGGCTGGTGCTGGCGCCGCTCGAGGCGATCATGGCCTGAAACGACGCAGCGGCGTCACAGGGAGGCAAAGAACCGATGGATGCCACGTTGGCTTTGGAGGATGGCGTCGTTCTGCACGGCGCCGGCTTTGGCGCTGAAACGACGGTCGTTGCTGAGGTGGTGTTCAACACCAGCCTGACCGGCTATCAAGAGGTACTGACCGATCCCTCGTACCACGGGCAGATGACGGCGATGACTGCGGCGCACATCGGCAACGTGGGCGTCAACCCTGCCGATGTCGAGTCGGCGCGCCCCTGGGTGCAGGGCTTCATCGTGCGTGAGGTCAGCCCCTGCGCCTCCAACTGGCGAGCGACCGAAACGCTGCCGGCCTACCTGACGCGTCACGGCATCCCTGGCATCAGCGAGGTGGACGTGCGCGCCCTGACCCGCCACCTGCGCACACGGGGGGTGATGAAGGGCGCGCTTTCGACCGACGGCACGTCGGCCGCACGCCTGGTGGAACTGGCCCGCTCCTGGCCCGGTCTCGATGGCCGCGACCTTGTACGAGAAGTGACCTGCCCTGCGCTACACGCCTGGGAAGAGGCGTCCGATCCCGCCTGGGAAGCGGCGCCAGGCCATGCGCCGGCCAGCGATGCTCCGCTGATCGTAGTCTACGATTTTGGCGTCAAGTGGAACATCCTGCGCCGGTTGACGCGCTTTGGCTGTCGTGTGGTGACGGCGCCGGCCGCCACCCCCGCCGAAGAGGTGCTGGCGCTGGCGCCCGACGGGATTCTGCTCTCCAACGGGCCGGGCGATCCGGCTGCGCTGACCTACGCCGTCGAGGCGACGCGCCGCCTGCTGGCGGCTGCTGCGCCCCGGCGCAACACGGCGTGCATCCCGCTCTTTGGCATCTGCCTGGGGCATCAGATTCTGGGGCTGGCCTTGGGTGGACACACCTACAAGCTGAAGTTTGGGCATCATGGCGGCAATCAGCCGGTCAAAGACCTGATGAGCGGCCGGGTGCAGATCACGAGTCAGAATCACAACTACGCCGTGGAGGCGGCCAGCCTGCCGCCGCAGGTCGCAGTGACACACTGGAATTTGAACGATGGCACCGTGGAGGGCATGCGCCTGAAAGATCGTCCCGTCTTCTCGGTGCAGTATCACCCGGAGGCCAGCCCTGGCCCGCACGACGCTGACGGGCTGTTCTTGCGTTTTCTGGACGCTGTCAGGCATCCGTCCGCATCGTGACAGCGCGATGTGGCTCTTTCTGATCCAGGGTGTTGCCTTTGGGTTGGCTGCTGCGGCGCAACCGGGGCCGTTCCAGGCCTATCTGCTCTCGCAGACGTTACGCAACGGCTGGCGCGCCACCCTGCCGGCGGCCCTGGCGCCGCTCATCAGCGACGGGCCGATCATCCTGATCACTTTTCTGTTGCTCAGCCGGATGCCGGCCTGGCTGCAACGCGGGCTGTACCTGGTCCGCCATCTCAGAAAACCTGACAGGTCTCTAAGACCTGTCAGGTTTTTGGTTTTTCGAAACCTGACAGGTCTCTAAGACCTGTCAGGTTTTTGGTTTTTCGAAACCTGACAG
>CAZOLV010000035.1:18798-24172 GCA_964580725.1 uncultured Anaerolineae bacterium
TTTAGGTTTTCCGAAACCTGACAGGTCTCTAAGACCTGTCAGGTTTTTTGGTTTTTCGAAACCTGACAGGTCTCCAAGACCTGTCAGGTTTTTTGGTTTTCCGAAACCTGACAGGTCTCTAAGACCTGTCAGGTTTTAGGTTTTCCGAAACCTGACAGGTCTCCCACTATCCACTTTCTTTACGCCAACGTCCCTTTCGTCGAGGGCACCCCCTGGCGGCGCGGGTCGCACTGCGAGGCGGCGTCCAGAGCGCGGCCGAACGCCTTGAACAGCGCTTCCACCTGATGATGATCGTTGCGCCCCGCCATGACACGCGCATGGACGTTCAGACGCCCATGCACGGCCACCGCCTCGAAAAAGTGAAAAATCAAATCGGTGCCCAATTGCCCCACACGCGGCGTGTGCCAGGTCGCCTCTACCACGCAGTAGGGACGACCCCCCAGATCAATCGCCACGAAACCAAGCGCCTCGTCCATCGGCACGAAGCTATGCGCCGTCCGCACCAACCCCTGCCGATCTCCCAACGCCTGATCGAGCGCCTTGCCCAGGCAGATGCCGACATCCTCCACGGTGTGGTGCTCATCCACCTCCAGATCGCCCTGCGCCGTCACCGTCAGATCGAACAGGCCATGCGCGCTGAACAGCGCCAGCATATGATCCAGAAAACCAACGCCGGTGCGCCCCTCAAACCGGCCCTGGCCATCCACCAGCAGCGTCAGGCGTACATCGGATTCGTTCGTCTTGCGTTCGACTTGCCCTTTTCTCATCATACCCTGCGTTACACCCTGCGTTACACCCTGGGCTACACCCTGAGCTACACCCTGCATGACACCCTGCCCCCTATTTTGCGCCTTGCGCTTTCTCCGCTACACTAGCGGCATGATCAACCTGCCGCCTCTCTTGATTTTCGACATGGACGGCGTCCTGGTGGACGTGCGCGCCTCCTACCGCCAGGCCATCGTGCAGACTGTGCATCTCTACCTGACCCGCGGCCTGGGCATTGCACTGCCCGAACCCCTCGTCACGCCCGTTCAGATCGAGGCCTGCAAGCTGATGGGTGGTTTCAACAACGATTGGGATTTGACCGCCGGCCTGCTCGGCTATTTCCTGACGCAACTGCCCCCGCTCACCCAACCGGCCGTGCCGCCAGCCGACCTCGATGCCGTGATGACCTGCCTGGCGCAGACCGGCGCACCCGCCGGCGTCGCCCCGCAGTTGTTCACTGCCGCCGCTCACCTGCCCGCCTTGATCGAACCTGTGCGCCAGGCCGGCGGTGGCCTGAGCGGGCTGCGTCAGGTCATCGGCGTGCACAACCTGGGCCTGGTCTTTGCCAGCGGCGCGCTGACCGCCGCCAACCTGATGCTGCGCATCTTCCAGGAGGTGTACCTGGGGCCAGACCTGCTCACGCGCCTCTACCCCGGCGCCGCCCCACGCTTTCACAACGCCCCCGGCCTGATCGAGCTGGAAACGCTGCTCGTGCGGCTGCCCACCCTGGCCACGCTGGCGGCCAACTACCGGCTGGCCATCGCCACCGGGCGACCGTGGGGCGAAGCCATCTTCACCTTGACCCGCCTGGGACTGGCGCCCTTCTTCCCCCTCTGCATCACGCATGACGACGTGACGGCGGCCGAAGCTGCATCGGGCCATGCCACCCGTCTCAGCAAACCGCATCCCTGGCCGCTGCTCAGCGCCGCCGCCCGGCTCGACCCTGGCGGTCGCCTGGCTGCCGCCTATCTGGGCGACATGCCGGACGACATGCGCGCCGCCCAAAGTGCAAAAAACGAACGTTCGTTCATGGCAATCGGCGTCAGCGTCACCGGCGGAGAAGCGCTGCGCAGCCATCTCCTGGCCGCCGGCGCCGATCTGGTCATCCCCGACGTGGACGCATTGGTGTAGCGCCTCGCTCGGTCACGGGAGCGCACAGCGGCTCATGCCTGCGCCAACGCCCTGATCAGTGCATCGGTATCGGCCGGCCGGCCGGCGCTGACGCGTATGAAATTCTCCAGGCCCGGTTTGGCGTAGTAACGCACCAACACGCCCTGTTGCGCCAGCGTTTGCTTGAGCGTGCGGGCGTCGCGATCACCGACGCGGCAGAGCACGAAATTGGCGTGACTCGGCAGCGGCTGCAAGAAGGGGAAGCGCGCCAGTTCGACCAACAGCCGCTGGCGTTCCTCGATCAACGCCGTGATGGAGGGGATCAGCGCGGCGCGGTGTTCCAACGCCGCCAGGCCCGCCGCCATCGCCGCCACGCTGATGTTGTACGGCTGCTTGAACTTCCACAGATGGCGCATCAGCCAGCGGGGAAAGATGCCGTAGCCCAGGCGTAGGCCGGCCATGCCCGCCCACTTGCTGAATGTACGCAGCACCACCAGGTTGTCATGCTGCGCCACCCACGAGACAACCGAACGCTCCAGCCCGGCAAATTCGATGTAGGCCTCGTCCACGACCACCAGCAGCGGCAGGCGCAGCGCCCCGCGCAGATCATCCTCCGCCAGCAGTCCGCCGTCCGGGTTGTTGGGGCTGGTCAGAAACAGCAGCTTGGCTCCCGGCGCGGCCCGTTCGACGGCGGCCATATCCACGCTGAAATCAGCGCGGCGCCAGGCATCGCGCACGAGCGCCCCGCTGAGTTTGGCGTCGAAACTGTACATCCCGAAAGTCGGCGGACAGTTGACAATGGCGTCACCGGGGCGCAGGATGATGCGGCAGAGATAGTCGAGCAGTTCGTCGGCGCCATGGCCGGGCAGGATCATGTCGGCGGGTACGCCCACGTAATCGCTCAACGCCGCCCGCAACTGGCGCTGCTCCGGGTCGGGATAGATGTGGTAGAACGGATAAGCCGCCAACGCCTCGCACACGGCGGCCGGCGGGCCATACGGATTTTCGTTGGCGTCCAGCTTGACGATCTCCTCCGGCCGGCGCCCCAGTTCGCCGCTCAGCACCTCCAGCGGCAGGATCGGCGCGTACTCCTCCATCGCCGCCACATCCGACCGTAACAGCCATTCGAACTGGCTGGCGACCGGCTCGGCTGCTGACTGGCTCATGCTGGCCTCCGCCCCGGCTCGCCATCGCCGGCCAGGCGCTGCTGCGCCGCCGCCGCATGCGCTGTCAGCCCTTCGGCTTGCGCCAGCATGACCGCCGCCGCGCTCAGCCGTCGTCCGGCCGGCAGGGTCAAGCCCACCAGGCTGATCCGTTTGACGAAATCGGCCACGCTGAGTGGAGAGGCAAAGCGCGCCGAGCCTTCCGTCGGCATGATGTGGCTTGGCCCCGCCACATAATCGCCCAACACCTCGAACGACCCTTCACCCAGGAAGATGCCGCCGGCGTGACGCACCTGCCCCACCAGCGCCCACGGATCGGAGACGAGCAGGCACAGGTGTTCCGGCGCATACGCGTTGGAGAGCGCCAGCGCTTGCGTCACATCTGTGGTGATGACGATGCCGCCGCGCCCACTGAGCGATTCGGCGATGATTTCAGCGCGGCTCAGCAGCTCCAACTGCCGTCCCACCTCGACCTGCACCCGCACCGCCAGATCGAGCGAGGGCGTCAGCAGAATGGCGGCTGCCAGCACGTCATGCTCCGCCTGCGCCAACAGATCGGCGGCGACCACGGCCGGGTTGGCACCGGCGTCGGCGATGACCATCGTTTCGGTGGGGCCGGGGATGCCGTCGATGCCGACCATCCCGTAGACCTGACGCTTGGCCAGCGTGACGAACAGCCCGCCCGGCCCAACGATCTTGTCCACCGGCCGCAGCGTGCGCCCGCCGAAGGCCAGCAGCCCAATGGCCTGCGCCCCGCCAATCGTCCAGACCTCATCCACGCCCGCCAGCGCGGCGGCCGCCAGGGTTGCCGCCGGCGCCTGGCCGCTGCTGCGGTCGGGCGGTGTGGCAACGACGATCCGTTCCACCCCCGCCACGCGGGCCGGAATGGCCGCCATCAACAGCGAAGAGGGGAGCGGCGCCGTTCCGCCCGGCACATAAATCCCGACCGAGTCGAGCGGGCGCGTCAACTGGCCCAACACCCCATCGGCGTCGGTCTCCAGCCAGGAGCCGATGGGCTGCTTGCGATGAAAGGTCTCGATGCGGGCGGCGGCCAGACGGAGCGCTGCCGCCAGTTCGGCGGGCAGTTGCGCCAGCGCCGCTTCTTGTGCGCTGCGCGACGCCGTCAACGACGCCAGTTCGACCCCTTCGATACGTTCGCTCCACTCATACACGGCCTCCTCGCCGCGCCGGCGCACATCCTGCAGGATGCGCGTCACCACCTCGGCGGGCGTCAGGTCTGCGCCGAAACGACGCCGAATGCCCTGGCGCACCGAATCGGGGATCGCCTGATCGTCCCACGGGGTGCGGCGCAGGATCGTGCGCTGCGCCTCGGCCACATCGTGAAAGATGGGGAGGAGCGTAGAGCGAGAAAAATTGGCTTGCTGTGCTGCTGTCATCAGAGACTCCCTGCGGCGCGTAGCCGTTCGATCAAATCGCCCATGCGTGCCGCTTTGAGCCGGAAACTGGCGCGATTGGCAATCAGGCAGGCCTGCGATTCCAGAATCGTGCGCAGTTCGACCAGGCCGTGGGCGCGCAGCGTGTTGCCGGTCTCCACCAGGTCAACGATCAGATCGGCCAGGCCCACCACCGGCGCCAGTTCGACCGAACCGCTGAGGGTGATGATTTCGGCGGAGATGCCGCGCCCCTGGAAGTAGGCGCGCGCCAGGTTTGGGTATTTCGTGGCAATGCGCGGGTTCGACTGCAAGCGCAGCGGGCGCTGCGGGCGGTCGGCGCGACCGGCGACGACCAGGCGGCAGTGGCCGAACGGCAGGCGCAGCGGCTCGTAGACATCGCGCCCACTTTCGCGCAAGACCTCTTCGCCCACCACGCCCAGATCGGCCACGCCGTACTCGACGTAAATCGGCACGTCGGCCGGCTTGGCCAGCAGGCAGCGAATGTGACCATCCGCCGCGGTGATGACCAGGCGGCGGGCGGCGTCGTCATCCGCCGGGTCGGCGGGATCGCGCTCGAAACCGGCCTGTGCGAGCAAGGCCAGCGCCTGCTGCTGCATGCGGCCCTTCGGCAGGGCAATGACGATCTGCTGCGCATCGAACGCCGGCAGGCGCATGGCGTCTGGCGTGGTTGGACGCGGCGGCGTCATGCGAATGCCTCCGGCGGAGCCGCAAGGAAATCGGCCAGCGTCCGGGTCTGCTCGCCGGCCGCCGTCCAGATCTGCACCTGTGCGCCGGCCAACCACAGCAGGCGGGGTGCGTCACGTTGCTGCGCCAGGGCGCGCAGGGCGGCCAGGTCACGGTCGAGCAGGTCGAGTTCGATCACCAGGCCAGCGGCGCGGCGCGCCTCGATCCAGCCGTGCAGGGCGCTCAATCCACCGCCGC
>CAZOLV010000035.1:24272-41522 GCA_964580725.1 uncultured Anaerolineae bacterium
CTGGCGCCGTTCCGCCGCCTGGCGCCGTTCCGCCGCCTGGCGCCGTTCCGCCGCCTGGCGCCGTTCCGCCGCCGATCAGCCAATCGGGGCGCAGGGGATGCGCCAGGGCCTGCTGCTGTTGTGCGAGGACGCGCACACGGTCCAGATTGAGAGCGCAGCCGACGGCGGGCAGGGGTGGGCCGAAGTGCTCGATCAAGTTGTCATAACGACCACCGCTGCAAATAGCGGCGCCGGCGCCGGGGGCAAAGCCCTCGAAAGTCAAGCCGGTGTAGTAGGCCATGCCGCGGATTTCGCCCAGATCGAGGGTGATGTGCGGCGCCAGGTCCACAGCGGCCAGGCGCGCATAGACGGCTTGCAGGCGCTGCACTGCGGCGGCCATGTCGTTGGTCAGGCAGATTTCCAGGGCCAGGGCCAACACCTCCTCGCCGCCGCTCAGGTGCGGCAGGGCTTGCAAGGCCCGCCGGGCGGGCAGCGTCAGCGGCAGGGCGGGGAGCAGGGCGTTCAGTTCGCCCTGGCGTTTGCGGTCAATGGCCTGGCTGAGGCGTTGGCGAATGTCGGGCGTCAGGTCGAGGGCGGCCAGGAGGCTATGGTAGAAGCCGATGTGGCCGATAATCAGTTGGAAGTCGCACAGGCCCGCCGCTTGCAGCGCGGCGCAGGTCAGGCTGAGGACTTCGACATCGGCGGCGATGGTGTTGGCGCCGATCAGTTCGAAGCCGGCCTGACTGAACTCGCGCCGGCGGCCGGTTTGCGGTTCTTCGTAGCGAAAGACATTGCCGATGTAGAAGAGGCGCAGCGGCAGCGGCTGATCGTAGAGCTTGGCGCCCACGGCGCGTGCCGTGGGGATGGTCAAATCGGGGCGCAGGGCCAGAGTCTGGCCATCGCGGTCAACGAAGCGCATCATGTGACTGGCGAGTTGTGCGCCCGCCGGCCCCGCCACCACGTCGGCGTATTCGAGCGTGGGTGGGATGATTTCGTGATAGGCCCAACGCACGAAAGCGGTGCGCAGGTGCGTTTCCAGCGTGCGCTGCTGCGCCGCCTCGGCCAGAAACAGGTCGCCGACGCCATAGGGGATGCGGGCCGGCAGCAGGGCTGTGCGGCCGGTTGCCGAATGGTCATCGTCACCCGCGCCGGCGCCGCGCCCAGGCTCTATCTGAAATAGATCCATGGCCCACCGGCGTCGTTGACTGCTTTTTCGGAGACGAACCCAATCGCTGAGGGGCGTACGAATTCGCCGGGATACCCCGCTTCGACCAGCGCCCGCTGTGTCACGGCGCGAATCTGGTCGGGCAGCCCGTTTTGGATCGCCATTTGCAGCGCCGCATCGTCGCGAAAGGCAAACCAGATGACCAGATTGCGCGGATCGAACTCGGTCGCGCCGTAGAAGATCGAATTGCTGATGGCTGGCTTGTGTGCGGCCATTGCACGCTGCGTCACAGCGACGGCGCTGCTGACGATGGCGTCATAGCGTTTGCGCAACGCCGGTTGCAGCGCCCAGGGGACTTCGAAGACATCTTCTGCCTCGACGGTGACGGCGCGTGCGCCGCTTTGGAACAGCGCGCCGCTGTCACGTTGCCGTTCGAGCCGGGCGCCGGTGTCGCCGTCCAGGATCAGGGTCTCGCCGGCGGCGTGTTGCGCGGTGTCCACAAGATCGGTGAGATACATGAGGTAGATGAAGCGACCGTCGTCGCTGAAGGCGAATTGCGCACCGTCTGCGTCTCGAACCAGCTCGACGCCGCTGGTGGCCAGATGAATCGCCGTGTCATAGCTGTGTTCGCCCTGAACGTGCTCGCCGGTGACGATCTGCAGGAATTTCTCATCTCGGCTCAAGGCGAATTCGCTGCGCACGAAAACGCCGCGGCTGCTGCGATCATCTTCCAGGCGCAGTGCATAGAGTCGTGTCCCGGCGACGGCGTCGTACACATCGAGAAAAGAGTAGGTTTTGTCCAGGCTTGCGACCTGGCGGCGTTTCTTGAGCAGATAGCGCATGGCGTCGAACTCGATATCCCACTGCCGCCCATACTAGACCAATCGGCAAGGCTTGTCAATTTTCTGTGTTGGCTGCGCGCCGGCCGGCGCATGGCGGCCCTGTTTGGTTTCTTCTTGCATGATGTTGACAAAGCGCCAGGTCGCGGCTAAAATTCGGCTACTTGACATCTGTTCCCTTTAGCCGTACTCGATGAGGAGATGGTATGACACGTGATGATGCCCGTCTGCGGCGTCAACTCGAAGTGGAGCGTCACCGGTTGCAGGAGGAAATCGCTCACTACGAAGTGCAAGCGCGCAGTCATAATCCTGGGTTGGGCAACCATATGGCTGACGATGGCACCGACGCTTTCGACCAGGCCGCCGCGCTCTCAATGAACGAAGCACACAAACGCACCCTGTTCGAGGTCAATCGGGCGCTGTCACGTTTGGACGGCGGCGCCTATGGTTTTTGCGAACGTTGCGGCGAAGAGATTGATTTCGCTCGTCTCAAAGCCTTGCCCCACGCCACGTTGTGCATCCGCTGCCAGGCGCGCATCGAACAGTGAATGCCTGACATCAGCGCACACGATCGCCCAACCCCCATTCTACTCACTGTCCCGACGACAGGCGAGCGCCTCGATAAGTGGCTGGCCGCCGCTTTGCCCGATTTTTCCCGTTCGCTGCTGCAACGTTGGATTGCGGAAGGTCGCGTCCTTGTCGGCGGCGTTGCGGCCAGGGCCAGCGATCGCATGCAGGCCGGAGATCACGTGCAGGTGACGCCGCCGCCCACGCAGCCCGCAGCGCTGGAGGCCCAGGACATCCCGCTGACCGTCGTCTACGAAGACGCCGATCTCCTGGTGATCGAAAAGCCCGCCGGCCTGGTCGTTCATCCTGCGCCCGGACACGCCAGCGGTACCCTCGTCAACGCCATTCTTTTCCGCACGCCTGATCTGGCCGGCATCGGCGGTGAACTGCGCCCCGGCATCGTCCATCGGCTCGACAAAGAGACCTCTGGGCTGCTGCTGACGGCCAAGAACGACAACGCCCTGCGCTCCTTACAGCGCCAATTCGAGGATCGCCAGGTGCACAAGGTCTACCTGGCCCTGCTCGAAGGGGTGTTGACGCCGCGCGAAGGGGTGATCGAAGCGCCGATCGGGCGCGATCCGCGCCAACGCCAGCGCATGGCGGTCATCAGCGGGCAGGAGAGCAAGCAGGCCCGCGCCGCCGTCACCCACTACCGTGTACGCACCTATTTCGATGACTTCACCCTCGTCGAGGCCGAGCCGCTGAGCGGGCGCACGCACCAGATTCGAGTGCACTTCCAGTTCATCGGCTTTCCCCTCGTCGGCGATACGGTTTACGGGCATCGCAAGCAGCGCCTGGCCTGTCCGCGCCAGTTCCTGCACGCACACATCCTCGGTTTCCGCCGTCCCTCCGATGACGCCTATCTCGAATTCACCTCCCCATTGCCGGCCGATCTGCAAGCCGTCTTGGACCACCTCAGCGCCTGACACAGCCATCGCCCGCAGCAAAAGGAGACCGAACCTTGCCCAAATCAGCGCCCGACGCCGCCGCGCCGGCAAGTGTGCTTGATGTCTTCCTCGTTTTTCTCAAACTTGGCTTGACCGCCTTTGGCGGGCCGGCGGCGCACATCGGCGTGTTTCACCATGAACTGGTGCTACGCCGCCGCTGGCTGACCGACGCCGAATTTCTCGATCTGCTCGGCGCGACCAATCTGATCCCTGGTCCCAACTCCACCGAAATGGCGATTCACATCGGGCGCCTGCGCGCCGGCTGGCCGGGTCTGATCGCCGGCGGCGCCGGCTTCATCTTGCCCGCCATGCTCATCGTCATGGCGCTTTCCGCCGCCTATGTGCGCTATGGCGCTGCGCCGCAGGTTGTCTGGCTCTTCGTTGGGCTGAAGCCGGTCATCATCGCCATTGTCGTGCAGGCGCTCTGGTCGCTCGGCAGCAGGGCGCTGCGCCGCAGCCCGGCGGCGCCGGCCGCATCGCCGACTCCTGCCCGCCGCGTCGGTTTGCCGTCGTCCGACGATCCGACTTGGCTGCTGGCGGCGGCGGCGTTGGCCTTTGTGTTGGCGCTGGCCGGCGTGAACGAACTGGTGCTGCTCTTTGGCGTGGCGTTGGCTGTCATGCTGATGCGCAACGTGGGCAGGCCGTTGGCGGGCGGACTTGGACTGCTGCCCGCGCCTGTCTGGAAAGTGGGGGCGGTGTTGGGCGGGGCCGGGGCGCTGGCAACGATTCCCTTCTCGGTCTGGCGCCTCTTCCTGACCTTCTTCAAGATCGGGTCGGTGCTCTATGGCAGTGGGTATGTCCTTTTTGCCTTCGTGCGCGCCGATTTCGTCATGCGGCTTGGCTGGCTGACCGATCAGCAGATCATCAATGCGATTGCGATTGGGCAGGTGACGCCGGGGCCGCTCTTCACGACGGCCACCTTCATCGGCTATCTGTTGGGTGGCCCGGCCGCCGCCGTGGCGGCGACGGTTGGCATCTTCCTGCCGGCCTTCATCTTCGTGGCGCTCAGCGGGCCGTTGATCCCGCGCCTGCGCACCTCGCGTTGGGCGGGCGCCCTGTTGGACGGCGCCAATGCCGCCTCTCTGGGGCTGATGGCTGCCGTCACCTGGCAACTGGCGCGCGCCGCGTTCACCAACTGGTTCACTGTTGGCGTCGGGCTGGCGGCGGCGCTTCTGCTATTGCGCTACCGCACGCCGACGACCTGGCTGCTGCTTGGCGGCGCGGCGGCGGGGCTGGCGGCGCTGTGGTTGGGCTGAACGGGACGCGTCGAGCGGACGATTTCTACGGCTGGGCCAAAATCCAGTCCACGGCCTGCGTCAGGTCATCCACGACGGGGCAGACGATGTGGGTTTGGGTGTCGAGCAGGGCGACCTGATCCTGGCCGCGACCGGTGCGCACCAGGATCGGGCGCGCACCCACGGCAATGGCCGCTTCCAGGTCGCTGACGGCATCGCCCACCAGGTAGGAGCGCGCCAGGTCGAGATCGAGCGCAGCGGCGGCCTGCAACAGCATCCCCGGCTGCGGTTTGCGGCAGGAGCACCCCTCGTTGGGCCGGTGGGGGCAGAAGTAGATGGCGTCGAGACGACCGCCGGCCGCCGCCACCACCTCCTGCAGGCGCCGGTGCATGTCGTGCAGTGTGACCAGCGACAGCAGCCCCCGATTGATCGCCGACTGGTTGGTCACGACGACGATTACGAAGGGCGTGGCGTCGAGCGTGCGCAGGGCGGCCAGGACGCCAGGCAATACAATCAGCTCGTCCCACGAAGTGACATGGTGTGGCCGGTTCTCGTTGATGACCCCATCGCGGTCGAGAAAGATGGCCGGGCGATGCCCGTTGCCCTGATTCATGGCGTTTCCTTGCGCGGTTCTCTGTTCAGGCTTCGGCGGCGATGGCGCGGCGCAGCGTCACCGTCAGGATGTGGCAGAGAATCATGTGCAGATCTTCCACCTGTTCCATACAGTGGCTGGGCACGTGCAGGCAAACGTCTACCAGCGGCTTGAGCTTGCCGCCGTCATAGCCGGTGACGCCCAACGTGCCGGCGCCGTGGGCGTGAGCCGTTTCGACGGCGCGCAGCACGTTGGGAGAGTTGCCGCTGCCGCTGATGGCCACCAGCACATCGCCTGTTTCCACGAAATTGACCAGTTGCTCGGCCAACGCCTGTTCGTAGCTTACATCGTTGCTCCAGGCCATCAGCAGCGGGGTGTTGTCAATCAGGCCGATGGCGCGAAAGCGGCGTTTGCCCGCCACGTTGGCGCCCTTGTTCAGGTCATTGACGAAATGCGAGGCGGTGGCGGCGCTGCCGCCGTTGCCGCAGACGAACACGTGACGCCCGTGCCGCCAGGCTTCCAACAGCAGCGCCACAGCCTCTGGCGTGTTGGCCAGTGGCAGTTCGGCCGCCAGCGCCTGTACGCCTGTGACGTACTGTGCGATCTGTTCTCGAATGAGCTGCATGTCTGTCATGATACGAAATCCTCCTCGGATAGGGGGAGTCGCGCTTTGGCGCGTTCGCCGCGCAAGATGCGGATGGCAGTTTGCAGCAGAATCTGCAAATCTACCCAAATCGTCCAGTTGCGGATGTAGTAGTTGGTCAGGCGCATTTCTTCGTCGAAACTGCGTTCACCGCCCACCGCCCACGGCCCGGTGATGCCCGGCTTGATCGTCAACAGGTTGGCCAGCGTCGGTTCGATCAGGATGTTCTTGCTGTGCGCAATGGTGCGCGGGCCGATCAGGCTCATGTGGCCGGCCAGGATGTTGATCAACTGCGGCAGCTTGTCAAGACCGAGGCGCAGCATGAACCGGGCGAGTGGGTGCAGCCGTTCTGCTTCTGTTTCCCACAGCCCCGGCGTTCTGGCAGTCATGCGCCCAGCGGGTGAGGGTTGCAGCGTCGGGTCTCGATTGGCGCCGGTTTGGGCCGATAGGTCTGCGTTGGCTGTGCCTGTCGAAGCCGGGTTTTGCCTGGCTCGATCGGCGGATGGGGTTTCGACGGCGAGCGGGGCGCCGGCGCGGTCGAAGCGGGTGTTGAACTTGTAGGTGGTGAAGGCGCTGCCGCGTACACCCCACACCAGGTGTCGTTCCAGGATCGGCCCTTTGGCGCTGAGACGAATGGCCAGCGCTAACGCCAGCGCCAGCGGAGCGGTCAGCAGTGCCGCCACCAGGGTGATGCCGTAGTCGAGCGCCGCTTTGATGAGGGCATCGGGGCCGATCAAGCGCATCTGGTTGATGCGCAGCAGGGGCACGAAGTCACGGTAGCTAATCTCGACACTGGTGGGGAGAATGTCGTAGTAGCCGGGTGAAAGCAGAATCTCGAAGGCATGAGGGGCGGCGGCTTGCTGCATCAGGTTTTGGAAGGTTTCCCAGGCCACTGCCGTGGGGACGAGGATCACTTCGCGAATCTGATAACGCCCTGCGACCTCGTGCAGGCGGTTGGGAGCGCCGATCACTTCGAGCGGGGCGCCGCGTGGGCCGGGGCAGACCTGTGCGCCCAGGGGCAGGAAGTCGTCCAGAAAGCCGACGACTTCGAGGCGTGCGCCGGGCACGCTGTGGAATTGACTGGCCAGGGCCTGGCCGTGTGCGTTGGCGCCGATGATGAGCACGCGGGTGACGAAACGGCCGCGTCCTCGCACGAAGACGATGAGGCGGCGCATGGCGAAACGCGCCAGGCTGACAAAAACGATGGAGAAGACCCAGGCCAACAGCAGCCAGCCGCGCGCCGGCAGCGGCGCGCCGGGGCTGGTGAAGACGGCGGTGAGCACCAGAGCCAGCAGGCCGTAGGTGCAGGCGGTGGCGACTTTGATATACTCTTGCAGACCTTCCAGCAGCAGGCGCGTGTCGTACAGGCGATTCAGCGCCATGATGGTCAACCAAAGCGGAATGGCCAGTAGGCTGGAGCGCATGTACTCGCCGATGGGGCCAAAGGCGCGCCCCGGCAGCAGGCCGCTTTCGATGCGCAGGTAGTAGGCGGCCAGCAGTGCGCCGCCAATCATGCAGGCATCGAGCATCAGCAGGGCGCTGATCAGGAGGAGACGTTCGCGACGTGTCATGGCTTCACCCTTGCGGCTGGCGGCTGCGATGCCGCACATGCGCCAACGGGGAATCGAGCTGCAGGCCGCTGTTCATCAACACCTGGGCGCCGTTTTGGTCGAAGCGAAAGTCCATGCGCTGCAGGCCAAGCGCATCGAGCGCCTCGGTGACGCGGCGCTGATGGCGCTCCTCGCAGTAGAGCATCAGGAAGCCGCCGCCGCCGGCGCCGGTGATCTTGCCGCCGATAGCGCCGCAGGCGCGCGCCCGATCGTAGCTTTCGTCTATGCGCTGGTTCGACACGCCGGGCGCAAACCGCTTCTTGGACTGCCAGTTTTGATCCAGCAGTTCGCCGAAGGTGTTCAGGTCGCCCGTTTCCAAACAGCGCCTGACCTCAGCAGTCAGCGCCTTGACCTTGTGCAGCGCCTGGATGACGGTGGCGTCGTCCTGCCGGCTGGAACGACTCTGTTTGCCCAGAATTTCGGCGGAGTTGCGGGCGCTGCCGGTGAAGAAGAGCATCAGGTTGCGCTGCAGGCGCTGCCAGGTTTCCAACGCCAGCGAAAGCGGCGTTACTTCGACGCCGTCGGACCGGAACTCGATATAGTTGACGCCGCCAAAGGCCGAGGCGTACTGATCCTGCTTGCCGATCGGCATGGCGAGTTTTTGCAGTTCGATGAAGCATGCCTCTTCGGCGATCTCCTGTTTGCTCATTGTCCAGCCGCAGGCGGCGCTGACCGCCTTGACCAATGCCACGGTGACGGCGCTGGAGGAGCCAAGCCCTGTGCCGGGTGGAACCTCCGAAGCCAAGAACATGGAGAGGCCATGCGCCAGGCCAAAGTGGTGCAGGACGGCGCGCGGCAGGCTCAGCGAGCCGTCGAACAGCAGTTCGTTGTCTGGGTTGTGCCGGTAGAAGGTTTGGTAATCTGACGAGGTGATTTGCAGGGTGTCGCTGTCGTTGACATTGACCACCACGTAGAAATAGCGGTTGATGGCCGTGTTGATGACGGCGCCGCCGTAGCGCAGATAGTAGGCCGGCAGATCGGTGCCGCCGCCGGCCAGGCTGATGCGAACTGGTGCACGTGCGATCAACATGGCGTGTCCTTAGCCGCGACCTGCGAGCCGGCGGCGCAGCCCGTTCCACAGCCGCCGGCCGCCGGCCTGCCCCATGCGCCCCAGGATCATGCCCAGGCGGCTGGCGTAGAACCAGGCGACATAGAGCAGCCCTGGGTCGCCGTTGCGCGGCTGGCCGGGAAAAAGAGAGATGGGGGGGGCAAAACGCTGTTTGAGGTCACGCGACATCGCCTCGGTGCGATCGAGCAAGAGCACTTGCCCAAGTCCCAGCCAGCTCCATTCGGCGCTTTCTTCGTGAATGATGCGCGTGAGGTTTTGCGCATCTACGAATGGTTTGAGCAGGAAGCGGCGCATGGCGCTTGGCCGCAGCGCATCCATGACGACCTGCGGCGCAGGGGCGGCCATGACGTCGCGCGCCAACTTGAGGGTTGTGTAGAGCAGGGTGCGGGCGCCCGCTTGCTGCGCCAACGCAACCAGATAGGGCCAGTCCAACTGCTGGCCAAAACTGCGCAGCATTTCGCTCACATCCACCAGCCAGCGCAGGCCGACGTAGCGGTGCTTGCGGATGTGAATCGTCAGATGAAAGAGAATATCTTCCAACGACAAGGTGTGCAGCGTGTGGTCGTTGTAGACGAACGGCCGTGCACGCGCCCAGAGATTTTCGACATCGAGCCGGAACAGGTCCGGTTCAGCCAGGCTCCAGTGCAGTTCCAGCAGGACGCCCTGGCCGCTGGGCGCCTGACGCACGTAGGGAAGATCGTAGCCGTGCGCCAACTGAAAGTCGAGCTGGCGCCCGGGCTGCAGGCTGTAGCCGACGCTTTCCAGCGAACGTTGTGCGGCTGTCACCTGGGCGCGCGGCACCAGAATGTCCAGGTCGGCGGAGGGGCGCAGGGCCGGGTCGGGGTAGAGCAGGGCGCCCAGGACGATGCCTTTGAGCAGCAGGAAATCTATCTGGTCATGCTGCAGGTGTTCGGCGGCGTGGAACAGTTCCGATTCGAGCAGGAGATTGTCGCCTAGTGTGCTGTAGTAGCTGGCCTCGAACTGGCGCCAGACGGCGGCCGGCGCGGCGGCGGCGACGTTGAGCGCACGCAGATTGTGGAAGATGAGCGGCGCCAGGCCGTGTGCCTGCGCCAACTCGAAGAAGAGCGGCCAGGAGACGCCGCGTTCGATCAACTCGAACACGCGGGCGCTCTCTTCGGCGGACAGGGAACGCCGGCTGGCCAGGATGAGCAGCTGATGCGTGGTGAGCGGTTGCGGCGTCTCGACGTTGGTTGACGCCAGCGGCCAGGAGCTGCGTCGCCCGGCCGGATGATCCACGGATGGCATCTCGATCACGTGACAGACCGGACCGTGCCTAGTTTTCTCATGATGCGGGTCGCTTCCTGATAATGATTGACATATTCTGCGGATGAGATCTGCGATTGCGCCCAGACGACGTAGTCGTGAATCGTTTGCGCCAGGGGCGTCTGTGGGGTCCAGCCGAGTGTCTGCAGGCGAGAGATATCGGAGACGATGTGCCGGGTGTCGCCCAGGCGAAAATGCCCCTCGATGGCGGGCCGCACGTCGGCGCCAATGGCGGCTGCCACCGCGGCCGCGTAGTCCTGAACGCACAAGGCGTCGTTGCCGCCCACATTGAAGACCTGATAATCGGCCCGTGGATCGCTTAACGTCAATTCGATGGCGCGCGCCACGTCGCCCACGTTCACGTAGTCGCGCAGTTGGCCGCCGTCTTCGTAGATGACGGGCGCTTGCTGGTGTAAGAGGGCCAGGGTGAAGATGCGTAAGATGCCCGAATAGGCGTTGCGCAGCGATTGGCGCGGCCCCTGGGTGATCGAGAAGCGCAGGGCGGTCGAGGGGATGTGGTAGCGGGCGCCCAGATTTAGGGCGATCAGTTCTTGCGTGTATTTGGAAATGGCGTACTGGTTGTGCGGGTTGACACGGCTTTCGTCTGTGCGCTGCACCTGCATGAGGCCGTCACAGACGGGGCAGGTCAGTTCCCACTGGCTGCGACGCAGTTGTTCTTCGGAACGCAGCCCAGGGTACTGGGCGCCATGTGTGGGACAGGTGTATTTGCCTTCGCCATAGACGGCCTGCGACGATGCAACGACCACTTTGCGCACAGGCAGCGCGTGTTCGACGATCAGTTCATAGAGGAGCGCGGTGCCGACGGCGTTGACGTGAAAGAACTTGCTGAAGTCGGGTAGATAATCCTGATAGGCGGCCAGATGAATCACGGCGTCTATGCCTGCCAGGGCGCTGCGCAGGGCGTCGCGGTCGCGCACATCGCCAACGATGAACTCGGCCTCTTTGGGAACGTAGTCAGGAACCTTGCCGCTCACATGCACCGGGGGGGATAGATTGTCCAGGATGCGCACGTGATGCCCCCGCGCCAGCAGGAGATCAACCGTATGAGAGCCGATGAAGCCGGCTCCGCCTGTTACCAATACATTCATCGAAATATCTAAGAGTCCTTCTCGTTGGCGGCCGCTGTTCGGGCTGCGGATGCCTTTTGGAATTCGAGCACCTGTAGGAAGCTCCAGGGACGCAGGGCTGGAAGCCAGCGTTCGAGCTGCCGATCTACCTGCAGGAAGAAGCGCATCGCCCAGGGAGAAGCGAGCCAGTGTCGCGCCAAAAGCACGGTCAGGCAGAGTTGGGGAAAGTGCACACGCACCGAACCGCCCATCTGTTGACAAATGACGGCGATGGCGGCGTCGTCCAGGGGGGATTCGTTGGCCGAGCCAAAACGGCGGATGCCGCAGCGCCCCATCAAATGTCGTCGCGCCCACATCAGAACCGGGTTGCGACTGGAGTTCTCGATGAACACCGCCCGCCCGCCGGGGCGCAGGACACGCCCCATCTCGGCCCCCGTCTGGCGAGGATCGAGGTGATGCAACACCTGTGCGCCGAAGATCAAGTCCACGCTGGCGTCGGCCAGCGCCAGCGCGTGTGCATCCATGCTGGCCGCACGTACCTGGTCAGCTTGACCGGCGGCCAGGGCCAGCGCATGCGTCTGCCGCATGGCGGTCGCCGTCACGTCGGTTGCCAGCGCCCGGCCGCCCCGGCGCCCAATTTCGACGGCATGACGGCCCGTGCCGCTGCCTAGCTCCAAAACGATGCGCTCGCGGCAGTCGCCGAGGAGATCGAGGGCATAGACTTCGCGCACGCTGAGCGGCTCGGTCAGACGAGCGGCGGCGTCGTCGGGCGCAGCGCTGTACTGTTTTTCATAGAATTCGCGTTCGCGACGTGCGTGCTCGCCCCACAGATTTTCTGCCGCGGCAGTCTTCAAGCCCATGTTCACCCCGCCCACACAGCCCGCCCATTTTAGCACAGGAATGGCAAGTGAGCATATTTTCGTCGCGGCGCGAGACCAGTACCGCCAAATTCATTTGGCGCTCCTCGCGGCGCGACTGGGCGATTGAAATTGCGTCTGAAGGGCTTAAGGCCGGGCGTCCACCCGCGTGGACGCGTGTTGTGGGGCGCATCACGCCCCACCCGAGGCCGGCCGGCGCAGGCTGCGCCTGTCGAAGCCTGCCGAAGCCTCGCCGAGGTCCTTGAGCGCCGAATTCATTCGGTGGGCTCGCGGCGGAGGAGCCTAATAGGCCCCTCGCCCGAACAACACCGCGGGCAGGGTGCGCAGTAGAATCGAAAGGTCGAACCAGAAGGAGCGATGGGCGATGTAGGCCAGATCGAGCTTGACCCAATCGTCGAAATTGCTGATGCGATTGCGCCCCTGAATCTGCCACAGACAGGTGATCCCTGGCTTGACGCTCAACTTGGCGCGCTGCCACGGTTCGAAGCGGGCGTATTCGCTGCGCAGGGGCGGACGCGGCCCCACCAGGCTCATGTCGCCCTTCAACACGCTGTAGATCTGCGGGAGTTCGTCCAGGCTGAGTTTGCGCAGCAGGCGGCCCACGGACGTGACGCGGGGATCGTTCTTCATCTTGAAAACCGGCCCGCTCATCTCGTTGGCGGCGGCGAGCTGCGCCTTGATCTGGTCGGCGTTGACGACCATGGTGCGAAACTTGTAGCCGGTGAACGGGCGGCCGCCGACGCCGACGACCTGCCAGTGATAGAAGATGGGACCGGGCGAGGTTAGCTTGACCGCCAGGGCGATGACCAGCAGCAGCGGCGACAGCGCCAGCAGCAGCGCGGCGCTGAGCGCCAGATCGAATAGGCGCTTGCACGTCTCGTAGAGCGGGCGCGCCGGCGCCAGGGCGACGGTGGGGAGAGCGGCATCTGGCATGTGAGTTTCTGTCGTCATGTGCTATGCATTTTCTGACGTTGTGATTCCGAAACGGTTGACGATGGCGGCGACGATACGGCGCGCCGCCTGCCCATCGCCATAGGGGCTGGTGGTTTGCGCCATGACCCGATACGCCTCCGCGTCGTGCAGCAGCCGCTCCGTTTCGTGCACGATGGCTGCCTGTTCCACGCCCACCAGGCGCGCTGCGCCGGCCTCGATCCCCTCCGGGCGCTCGGTGTCGCGGCGCAGCACCAGAACCGGCTTGCCAAGCACCGGCGCCTCCTCCTGAATCCCGCCCGAATCGGTCAACACCAGTGTGCAGCGTTTGAGCAGATAGATCAGCGTGCGGTACTCCACAGGCTCGATCAGATGGATGCGATCATGGCCGGAGAGCAGGCGGAAGACCGGCTGGCGCACCTGCGGATTGAGATGCACGGGATAGACCAGTTGCACGTCCGGGTTGTGCTCGACAATTTGGCGCAGGGCCAGGCAGATGGCCACGAGGGGCGCCCCGAAATTCTCACGCCGGTGGGCGGTGACCAACAGCAGGCGGCGCTCGCCGCTCGCCGCCAGCCGGCTGAGCAGGGCTGCGGACGGTGTGAAGGGTTGGGCGGCAATCGAGAGCAGGGCGTCAACGACGGTGTTGCCGGTGAGGTAGATGTCGTTGGCGGCAATGCCCTCGGCTTGCAGCGCCTCGACGGCGTGCGTCGTGGGCGCAAAGTGCATGGCGGCCAGGGCGCTGAGAAGGCGCCGGTTCATCTCTTCGGGAAATGGGCTGTAGCGCCGATAGGTGCGCAGGCCGGCCTCGACGTGTCCGAGCGGGATTTGGGCATAGTAACTGGCCAACCCGGCCGCCAGGGCGGTGGTAGTGTCGCCCTGCACCAACACCAGGTCTGGCTTGAGGTCATGCAATGTCTGGCTGATGCCTGTGACGGCCAGGGCGGTGAGGGCGGGCAGGGTCTGATTAGGCTGCATCAGGTTCAAGTCCACCGCGGGGCGGATGTCGAAGATGCTGAAGACCTGATCGAGCATCTCGCGGTGCTGCGCCGTGGTGCAGACAAGGCTGCGCAATGCAGGCTGTGCGGCAAGGGCCTGGATCACCGGCGCCATCTTGACCGCTTCGGGTCGCGTACCGACGATGCAGAGCACGGTGAAGGGAGACCGGCCTGTCTGCGTCGAAACGACGGGGGACTGGTTCGGCGGGTGTGTTGCGGTCACGATCAGTCGTCCTGGTAGAAGCGCATGACGATGGGGGTGCGCATGGCGGCGAGAATGGCCGCCTGTTCGGCCTGCCAGGCCTGCTTGACCGGCCGATGCTCGACCAGCAGGAGCAGGCAGTCGGCGCCGGCGGCGACGGCGGCCAGGCTACTGTAGCCGTGACCGGCGACGAGCGGGTCGTAATGGGCAACCTGGTAGCCGTCCTTGCGCAGGATGTGCACGATCTCGGCGGCCGGGCTTTCGCGCGTGTCCTCGGTGTCCTGCTTGTAGCTCATGCCGATGGCGACGATGTGCGGCGCGGTGATGTGTGCGACGGCCTGGCGCACGCGGGCGGCGATCTTGTGCGGCACCTCGTCGTTGACAAGCCGCGCCGTGAAGATCAGGCGCGAGTTGGCCGGGTCTACCTCCTTGATGAACCAGGGGTCGAGCGGGATGCAGTGCCCGCCCACGCCAATGCCGGGGTGCATGATGTTGACGCGTGGGTGTTTGTTGGCCAGCCGGATCACGTCGAGTGGGTTGACGCCCAGGCCCTCGGCGACGGCGGCGAACTCATTGGCCAGGGCGATGTTGACATCACGGAATGTGTTTTCGCACAGTTTGCACAGTTCGGCGGTCACTTCATCGGTTGGATAGAGATTGCCGGTGACGAAAGAGGCGTAGACCTGACGCGCCAACTCGCGCCCAACCGGTTCGGCGCAGCCGATGACGCGGTCGTTGTGGACGATTTCGTAGAAAATGTCGCCGGGCAGGATGCGTTCGGGGCAGTGCGCCAGGTGCACATCCACGCCGACGCGCAGACCGCTGCGCTCGATCAGCGGTGTGATAACGTTGCGGCAGGTGAGCGGCGGGATGGTGGATTCGACAATGACCAGGTTGCCGGCTCGCAGATGCGGCAGGAGCGATTCGATGGCGCTGACCACAAACGAGAGATCGGCCACTTTCTTGCGCGGCTGCACCGGCGTCGGCACGGCGATGATGAAGACGTCGGCCGGGCAGGGCGCATGGCGGGCGCTGAGGTTTCGACGCACCGTGGGATCGTGCAGCAGCGCCTGCAGTTCGTCTTCTTTGATGTGCAGCACCCCTTCGTTGATGGCGTGCACGATGTTTTCGTCAATATCAACGCCGGTGACGCGCCAGCCGGCCCGAGCGAGCATCAGCGCCACCGGCAGCCCGACGTAGCCGGTGCCGACGACCACCACGCTTCTAGTCTCTGCCATAGAAAGCCCTTTGCCATTCGATCGTGCGGGCGATGCCGTCGGCCAGCGAGATCGTGGCCTGATGATCCAGGTCGCGCACCGCCTTGCTGTTATCGGCGCGCTTATCGAGCGTGTTGTGCGCCTCGTGCTCCAGGTAGGTCACCAGACGATCGTCCTTGCCCAGATAGGCCAGGATCATGTCCGACAGCGATTTGATGTCGTGATACTCGTCGCCGGCGATGTTGTAAACTTCGCCAGGGCGAAAACGTTCGCAGATGTTGGCCAGGGTGCGCACGCAGTCGGTGATGTAGGTGGAGCTGCGGTGATGGTTCAGGTAAACGGTGTAGGGCAGATCGTGCAGGGCGCGGTAGATGAAGAGGCAGATCACGCTGCGGTAGGGCGAGTAGGGTTCGCCGGGGCCGTAGGTGTTGAAGAGGCGCACGCGTACTGTCTCGGTGCCGAAGCGATCCATGGAGTTCATGATTTGCAGTTCGTTGACCCACTTGCTGATCGCATAGTCGTTGAGCTGGCGCACGGGATGCTGCGCCAGCACATCCTCTGACATGACGCCGGGGAAGTCGCCGTAGACTTCGGAGCTGCTGAAGGCGATCAGCCGGAACCGCTGCGCTTCCTGTATGCGGAGGATGTTCTTGCTGCCGATGGCGTTGGTTTGCCAGACTTTCTCGTAATAGTCTTCGCCGTTGTTGCGCCCAAATTCGGCGGCGAGGTGATAGACATAATCGAAGGTGTGTTGGTTGAAGAGCCGTTCGACCTGTCGAAACTCGCCCACGTCACAGCGCACATACTGCGGGTCATGATGATGCGGGAGATCGCAGAGCCAAACCGCGTGGCCGCGCTGACGCAGTTCACGCACCAGGAAACTGCCGACCGCTCCCAGGCCGCCGGTCACTAAAATTCGCATCGAGAAGAAGTCCTTTCGTCGAAAGATGGTCACGATTCAACGGGGCAGAGAGACAGACTTTCAATCGGGAGGGGGGGCTGGGGGGGATGGGAGGGTGTAGCCGGTGAGCAGGCGGAAGACGAAAAGGGGGGTAGTTGTCAGATAGCGGCGCAGGAGGCGGCGTGGCTCTTGCACCATGCGGAAGACCCATTCCAGGCCGAGCTGGCGGATTGGCTCTGGCGCGGCCTTGACCTTGCCGGCCATCACATCGAAAAGCCCGCCGACGCCGGCGATGACAGAGACGTTGAGCGCACGCCTGTTGCGCAAGATCCAGAACTCTTTCATGGGTGAAGGGAGCGCCACCAACAGGATGTGCGCCCGGCTGTCGTTGATTGCGGCGATGATGTTCGGCTCGTCGGCCGGCTTGAAATAACCGTTGCGCCAACCGGCCACGAAGAGGCGCGGCCAGCGCCGGCGGGCGCGGGCTACGGTCGTTTCGACCACTTTTTCTTCGGCGCCGAAGAAGAAGACGCCAAACTCTTGCACCTCGGCGGCGTCGAGCAGGCGATGGACGAAGGGCGGCAGGCCCACCTGATTTGGCACTGGCAGGCGCTTGACCCACTTGGCCCCCCAGGCGACCGCCTTGCCGTCGGCCAGCGCCAGGTCGAACTGGGCGAGTGCGGCGCGGAACTCCCGGTTTTCGTGCGCCAGAATCGTCTGTGCGGCGTTGATGGGGGCAATGGCCACTTGCTGGCGGTGCGTGATGGCGTCGAGACAGAGATCGAGGGCTTGCTGCTCGGTCACGCAATCCACCGGCGCGCCCATCAGGTAGACGCGCGGCGCCAGCGTCGCCGACGCCGTCCGCAGCGGGCCTTCCGCCTCGCGTGATCCTTTCGACATTCGATTCGATGGCATCATTTCACCTTCGTACCGCGACATTCATGTCGCCCCCGTACCGCCTTGTACCGCGACATTCATGTCGCCTTCTTCCTTCCCACGACGATGCGTGGTGGGGCGGAGGGCGATATGAATATCGCCCTCGTACCGCCTCGTACCGCGACATTCATGTCGCCTTCTTCCTTCCCACGACGATGCGTGGTGGGGCG
>CAZOLV010000035.1:41622-45058 GCA_964580725.1 uncultured Anaerolineae bacterium
GAGGGCGATATGAATATCGCCGTACACCATTAGCCTGAAAGAACAGTATCGAGAGCGCCGGCCAGGCGGTTGAGGAAGGCGGTTTCGTTGTAGCGTTCCTCGATGATCCGGCGGTTGGCTTCGCCCATGCGTTGGCGCAGGCTGCGGTCCTCGATCAGACGCAAGAGCTGGCGCGCCAGGCCCTCTGGATCGCCCGGCTGAACGAAGAGACAGTGCACACCCTCGGTCAGCATGTCGGGCAGGGCGCCGGCCGCGGTGACGACGACGGGCAGACGCGCCGCCATCGCTTCCATGACCGACAACCCGATCGCTTCGGTGTAACTCGGCAGCACAAAAATATCAGAATCTACCAGAGTTTGCAACTTTTGCTCATCACGAATGACGCCTAGAAACGTCACGATGCCTTCCAAATGATGTTCACGCACGGTGCGCTCGATCGCTTCCGGAGCGTTATCATGTTCTGGAATGAAGGTGATGTTGCGTTCCTTGCGGATGAATTCGCCGGCCATCTGCACCATCAGCTTGACGCGCAGATGGGGCAGAATCAGGGGGATGGCGCGCACCAGATCAACGGCGCCTTTGGCGAAGGAGATGTGCCCCATGAAGAGCACGCGAATGGTCAGCAGGTCATCGTCTGACGGCCGGCGACGGGGCGGGTAGAGGGTATGTACACCGTAGGCGGCGGCGTGAAATTTTTCGGAGGCGACCAGCCCCTGGAACTGCTGCCTGAGCCGCTCGCCACCGATCAGAAAGGCGTCGGCGCGCCGAAAGACGGCCCGCACGTAGGCTTGAAACCAGGCGGGTTGCGCACGGTAGAAATGATCGAAGGCGCCGCCGTGCACTTGAAACACGATGCGTTCGCTGAACGGCCGGCACATCCAGAGGAGCATCGAGTCGCGGAAGAAACCGGGCCGGTTTTGGCTGAGCGGCAGATAGGCAAGCTGCGGGCGCAGGCGGCGGCTCAGTTGGCGCAACTGCCAGAGGTGCGCAAGGTTGTAGCGAATGTTCACCAGTCCCAGGCGGCCGCGCTGCTCGTTGGTGATTGGTTTGCGCATGTTGCAGAAGGCCAGTGCGAAACGCTCCTGGATCAGCGGCGACATGACGACGGTCTGGGTGAACGTCTCCACGCCCGCAAAGGGCGGGGGCGTTGGCCCGGCGATCAGCAACCGTGGACGAGCGCGCTGCGTTGCGCTGGCGGCGCCGGACGGCAGTGCGGTTTCCACCTGTTGACCGGGTTGGCTGAGACTCGACGTTGCCGGAGCTGCACGGGGGCGCGGCGATTTGGAGGAGAGGATGCTGGCGTAGAGCGATTCGTAGGCGCGGGCAAAGGCGTGCGGGGTGAACTGCTGACGGGCGCGGCAACGGGCCGCTTGACCCCAGGCCTGGGCGCGGCCCGGATCGTTGAGCAGGCGGCGCAGGGCGGCGGCCAGGCTGATGGGGTCGTTGGCGGCGGCGTGCAGACCGCTGACTTCGTGTTCGATCAGTTCGGGCAAGGCGCCGCAGGCGTTGACGACGATGGGGAGGCCGGCCAGCATCGCCTCGACGGTGGCCAGGCCAAACGCCTCGCCGCTGGCAGGATTGACGTAGCCGTCGAGCAGTGGCAGGAGGGCGCGCACGTCATGCCGGGCATTCCAGATGAAAACGACGCGCTCCAGCCCCAGGTCATGCACTTGCTGGCGCACCTGCGCCTGCGTGGGGCCGTCGCCGATCAGGAGCAGGCGGGCATGCGGCTCGACGGGGTGAAGGGCGGCAAACGCCTGTAGCAGCAGGTCATGACGGCGTACGGGCATGAAGGTTCCCACGTAGGCGAGCAGTTGATCGTCCGGGCCAAAGCCGAGATCGGCGCGAGTGGGTTGGCCCGGATCGTTGTTGGCGGGGTAATCGTGGACGCCGGGGTAGATGACCGCCAACCGGCGGCGCGGCAGCAGGGGGATGTCGTGAGCGACCTGACGGCGGGTGGCGTGCGAGTTGCAGACGATGCGCTTGACGGCGCGGCCGTAGATGTTGTCCCAAAGGCGCACGGGCAGGGTTGTGTTGCGCACGATGCCATGTTCGGTCATGACGGCGGGACAACCCAGGCGCAGCGCCGCCAGTCCGCCGTAGATGTGGGCGCGGGCCAGGTGAGTCTGGATCAGGGCGGGCCGTTGCCGTGCCAGCCAGGCTGTGATGGCCCGCCCCCCCATTCCCCCCAAGATGGAAGGCGCAAAAGAGTCGGTGGGCAGAAGGGTGACCGGGACGCCGATGGCCTCGAAGGAGGGGGTGAAGCTGCGGCCGGGCGGTTCGCGCTCGATGACCAGGATGTGCGGCTCGTAGATGCTGCGATCCAGGTGCGAGAGCAGTTGGTAGAGGTAGTGGGTGGTGCCGCCATCGAAGGGCAGATTCTTGATGACGTGGATGATGCGTGCGGGCGGCATGGGCTAGACTCCGCCCGTTTCAGTGACGCCGGCGCGGTGGGGGCCGGGTCGCCAGCGGCGCAGGCGTGCGATCAACCGTGCGCCGAGCAGCGATGTGACCAACGTGCGCAGCAGGCGGCGGTCGGCGGCAAGATGGGGCGCATGGCGCACGGCCTGGCGCAGATGGACGCGCGCCGGCGGCAGGTGAGATGCGGCGTAGTAGCACATGGCGGCCCGCAGATGGGCTTCGCCGAGCGCGTGCGCCCGCACGGCAGGCGGCGCATTCTCGGCGTCGAGGGCGCGCTGTACGACGCGCAGGGTCTCCTCACCGGCACGTATGACCTGTAGATTGGTGGTGGTGCGATTGTGCACGCGCAGGGCGGCCCAGGTCATGGGCACGTAGATCAGAGCGCCCAGGCGGGCCAGCCGAATCCAGAGGTCGTGATCCATCGCGTTGTAAAGGGTTTCATCGAGCCAGCCGGCCTGCGCCAGGGCGGCGCGGCGCATGAAAACGGATGGTTGGGCCAGATAGTTCCAACCCAACAGGCGGGTGCGGCTAAACGGCCCGGGGTGGATGTGGCCGACGGTGCGCCCCTGCGCATCAATGATGTCGCAATCGCCGTAGATGGCGGGCGCCGCCGGGTTGGCTTGCAGGGCGACCACGGCGGCGGCTACCGCGCCAGGACGATAGAGATCGTCGCTGCCGATCCAGGCGAGGATTTCGCCCTGCGCCAGCGCCCAGCCCCGGTTGACGGCCTGCGCAATGCCGGTGTCCTGTTGCACGCGCCAGGTGACGCGCTCGCCCAGGCCGGTCAGGATGGCGTGTGTGCCGTCGGTGGAACCGCCGTCCATGACGATGAACTCCAGGCGTACAGCAGTTTGCGCCAACACGCTGGCCGCGGTCGCTTGCAGCCACTGGTCGCTGTTGAGAGTGGGGACCACGATGGAAACGAGCGGGGCGTCGGGTGGGTGTGGAGTCTTGGGTGGCATTAGGAATTAGGAATTAGGAATTAGGAATTAGGAATTAGGAATTAGGAATTAGG
>CAZOLV010000036.1:0-44404 GCA_964580725.1 uncultured Anaerolineae bacterium
GAATCCGACCAGATTTCCCTGCCACGAATTTCACTAATTTGCACGAATTCCAGGAAATCAGTAATCGGTAATCAGTAATCGGTAATCGGTCGGCGGCGCGGAAACCTGTCAGGTTCTGGAAAACCTGACAGGTCTTTGCCCCGAATCATTGAGATGATGCCATTTTACTCGCTGCGAGGGTGAACGTCAATTCGCTGCGGAGGATGGTGAACGGCGGAGCTTCGATCTGTCAATTCAAGCGTCTGATCTGTGCGCCCAGGCCGCGCAGCTTGGCTTCGACGCGCTCGTAGCCGCGGTCAATCTGACCGATGTTGGCAATCGTGCTGCGCCCCTCGGCGGCCAGGGCGGCGATGAGCAGCGCCATGCCGGCGCGGATGTCGGGTGAACTCAACTCCTGCCCGTGCAACAGCGACGGCCCCACGACCACGCAGCGGTGCGGGTCACAGAGGATGATCTGAGCGCCCATGCTGATCAACTTGTCAACGAAGTAGAGGCGGCTTTCGAACATCTTTTCGTGGATCAAGACCGTGCCCCGCGCCTGCGTGGCCACGACGATGGCAATGCTCATCAGATCGGCGGGGAAGGCGGGCCAGGGGGCATCGTCAATCTTGGGAACGGCGCCGCCAACATCCATACGCACGGCCAGGTCTTGTTCGTCGGCAATGATGAGATCGAAGCCGGTGGGCGTCGCCTCGGAGCGCATGCGCACCCCAAGCCGGTCGCCAAAGACAAGGCTAATCATGCGCAGTTGGTCGTGCGGCACGTTGCGTACGCGAATTTCGCCGCGGGTGACGGCGCCCAGGCCGATGTAGGAGCCGATTTCGGTGGTGTCGGGCGAAATGGTGAAATCGGCGCCATGCAGGCTGGATGCCCCTTGCACCCACAGGGTGTTACTGCCGATGCCCTCGATGACGGCGCCCATCGCCACCAGGCAGCGGCACAGGTCTTGCACGTGCGGCTCGGAAGCGGCGTTGCGGATGACGGTGGCGCCGCGCGCCAGCGTCGCCGCCATGATGGCGTTTTCGGTGCCGGTGACGCTGGCTTCGTCCAACAGGATGTCGGCGCCGTTGAGCGTGGGGGCGACGAGGGTGAAACTTGGCCCCTCTTCGATCTGTGCGCCCAGGGCGGCGAGAGCCAACAGATGGGTGTCAATGCGCCGGCGGCCAATCTTGTCGCCGCCGGGCATCGGCAGTTCGGCGCGGCCGGTGCGTGCGAGGAGCGGGCCGGCCAGGGTGATCGAGCCGCGAATCACCCGGAATAGTTCGCTGTCGAGCCGGCCCTGGGTTGGATCGGGGGCGCATAGGGTGAGGGTGTGTTCGTCGAGCCAGGTCGCTTCGACGCCAAGTCCGCGCAGCAGTTGCAGCATCGTCTTGACATCGCCGATGGCAGGGACGTTGCGCAGGGTCAGGGGTTGATCGGTCAACAGAGAGGCGGCCAGAAGCGGCAGCGCAGCGTTCTTGTTGCCCGAGGGGGTTACTTCGCCGTTCAGGGGTTGTTTGCCAATGATTTCGAAGCAAGAGCCAGACATGGTGATTCTCCTCAATCGTCGAGGGAAGACGCGGCGTGCGCCCGCTCGACCAGAATCGGCGCGCCGGCACCCAGGGCGAGCCTGTGCGCGGCGCTGCCGTTGCGTATGGCAATTTCCAATGCGCCGGCGCTGCCGCCATAGGCCAGCAGGGCGCCCTCTGGCGCCGCGGCAAAGGTGGGCTGAATTCCTGCCAGCCGCGCCTGTCCAATGCGCACCTGCCAATGTTCGCCGGCCAGCCAGGCCAGCGGGATGTTGCTGATCAGGTTGCCAAAATGATCCACATGAATGATCGCGCCCTCGATGGCGCCGTCGGCGCGGCGCTGCGGCGTGGCCAACGCCAACCGCTGCGCATCGTCAATCGGCGCGCCCAGGGCGGCAAGAGGAACGCCTCGCGCCAGGTGTGCGGCCGCCGGGGCAAAGATGTCGCGCCCGTGAAAGGTGCTGCTGGGCGCTTCACGCCAGAAACGCGGTTGATCGAGATGCACGCAGTGAGCGGTTTCGTTCTGTGCGAGGATGGCGCTGAACAGACCGTTGTCAGGCCCCACGTAGCGCGCCTGCGCCGTCTCGATGGCAAGGGGGCGGCGGGCGCCGCCGACGCCGGGGTCTACTACGGCCAGGTGAATCACGCCAGGCGGGAAGAAGGGCGCCGCCTGCGCCAGGACATAGGCCGCTTGCGCCACCGCCTGCGGCGCAATGGCATGGGTGATGTCCACCAGAATCGCGTCGGGCGCCAGGCCGAGGATCACGCCCTTCATGGCGGCGACGTAGCCGTCGTCGTAGCCAAAATCGGTCAGTAATGTGATGATTGGCGCCATTGCCCCTCTTTCTCTATCTGCGATCTTACCGCCCTTGATCCAATGCCCGTATCTTCTCAATAAAACGGGGGGAAACACGAGACCCGACAGGTGCGCCGTGCGACTTTCTTGCCTGACAGACTTCTCCACTGGCGCATCTGTCAGGTCTTTCCCCTGATTACTGAGAAGATACCCATGCCCTTGTTGTTGCTTGCAGACATCAACGAACCATGCACTGGGGGGTTACGGGTGGGCGTCATTGACGTCAATCCAGACCATGTGCAGCGTGGGGGGCGGCGCCGGCCCGGTGTAGTCCAGGCGCAGCGCCGCGCCGTTCAGGTCGTTGGCCAGTTTGATGCGGCGGGTCGTTTGGAACCAGGCCCAGTCGCCGCTGGCGGTGCGGTCAACCGGCAGGGTGATGCTGCTGAATTCGGTGGGCAGGGTCACGCTGAAATCGGCGTCGCTGTCGTTGACATAGGCCAGGCGAATGTGGACATTGCCCAGGGTTTGGCCGTAGTAGCCGAGGGTGCTGCTGATGGCAAAGCCGAGGGTGGGGCCATCCATGCGCCCGGCAAAGCGGGAGTAGATGTGGGTGGCTGCCTGGGGCAGCGGGTTGGGGTCGTAGCAGGGCAGGCTGCTGTCGCCGCAGCGCACGCTGTAGAGGCCCTGCGCGACGGACAAGAAATGGTCGAAATTGCGGTCGTAGCCTTCACAGTAGCCCTGGCAGTAGCTGCCGGTGTGCGGAAACTCGGTGCGATGGAAGACAGTCCAGAGGTCGCGGGCGTTGGTTGGCCCGCGGCCAAACTGGCGCTCCAGCCAGTCGGCAAAGTCGCCCTGGGTGCCGCTGCGGTCACTTCGAACGAAGGGAAAGCCGTACTGGGTGTTGAACACGCGCAGTTCGCTGCTGACGGGGGCGCGGCAGCGGCCGCTGGCGTCGGTATCGGCGCAGAACCATTCGGGCTGTGTGTCAATGAAATCGGGCCAGAAGGGGCCAATCCCAAAGAGCCAGCTCCAGTATTCGATCTGATGGCGCGCCACGCCCGACCAGCTTTGCGAAGGCTCCAGCTTGATGGGCAGCAGGCCGCGGTTGTCGAGCAGGAGTTGAAAGACGCTGCAGCGGGCAGAGGCAGGCGGGGGCGCGGGCGGCGGACGCCGGATGAAGCCAGGCACGTCGTAGCGCATGCCGTTGAAACCGAGGCCAATGTGCGGGTTGCTGTACTGGGCGATGCCGGTGAACTGGCCCGGAACGCCATAGACCCAGTTGCAGCGCAGGTAATCGTCAGGTGCGGGAGCAAAGAGCAGATAGACCGGTTTGCGCGGGAAGGCCTGATGAAAAGCATCGAGCGCGTTGCGCACGAATAGATCGTATTCGCCGCCAGAGTAGGCTGAAATCAAGCACTGGGCCGAGTTGGGATCGGCGCAGTTGGCGATCAATTCGAGTGTGACGCCACACCAGGGGGCGGCCAGGTTGGTCTCGTTGTCGTAGCCAGCGGCAATGAACAGCCCGGCAATGCGCGGATCGCTACCATAGGCGGCGCCCAGGCGCTGGATGAGGGCGCTGTAGGCGGCGCGGAAGGCGGGGCTATCGAGCCGCGGGATCAGTTCGGTGTGGGTCAGCGCCTGGCCGCCAACGGTGCGCGTGACGCTGATTGCGTAGTTGGGCGCCAGGCCTTGCGGGTCGCCCAGCCAGGCTGGCACGGTGTTGTTGCAGTAGCGGATGCCGTCCACCTCATCGCCCTGCGACCAGAAGCGCGGCAGGCTGAGCCAAAGCGGGCGCGGGGCGATGACCTGACCCGCGACGGTCGTGACCTGTTGTTGTTCCATCTGGCGCAATCGCTGTTCGATGACGCTGGCGTCGAAACAGCCGGTGGGGTTGGCATCGCAGTCGGCCGGGTTGATCTCGGCCCAGGTGACATCGAGATGGCTGGCTAATTCGACGCCCGGAATGTCGCGCGTTGCGCTGTCGAAGTTATCACGGTCAACCAGCATGGTTGCGCTCGGCGGCAGAGCGACATCGGGCGCCGTTGGCGTTGCCGATCCCGGCGTTCCTGCGCCCGGCACTCCCAACGCCATTCTGGCCAGGCCTAATGAACTGAGAGCTGCCAGGAGAACGATGATGAGAACGACGAGGCGACGAATGCGTGAAGAGATGGTCATAAGAAAACTATAATGGGTGTGGGGGGAAAAGTCAAGGAGAACAATTCGCAATTCGTTATCGGTTGCGGTACAATAGCTCCATTCCCAGACCAATGATACGAAGGCCGCTGCGATGTACAAATCCGTTCTCGTTCGATTGATTCCCCTGCTCGCCGCCCTGCTGACCGCATGCGGCAGCCCGCCGACGCCCGTCCGCATGCCGACCGTGTCGCCTGCGCTGGCGCGCGGCCAGCGGACGTTCGAGCAGCACTGCGGCGCCTGTCACAGCCTGTTGCCAGATACGACCCTGGTTGGCCCCTCGCTGGCTGGCATCGCCCAACGGGGCGCCACGCGCGTCGACGGGTTGGATGCCCGCGCCTATCTCTACACCTCCATCATGCGGCCCGGCGATTTCCTGGTCGCAGGCTTCGACAACCTGATGCCCTCGACCCTGGCCAAAACCCTCAGCGGCGAAGAAATTGACGCCGTCGTCGCCTACCTCCTGGCGCAAGAGTGATCGAACCCCACGTCACGCCCCCTGCCTGCTCTGATCGGGCTGCGGCCCGCACCGGCAGGCGTTCTTTCTCCCACGCCGAACAGCGAAAATCTTCGCAATCTCGATGCTTTCTGAAAGAAGGACACCCATGAAAACCGTGCTGAAGACCCTGGCCATCATCATTGGCGCCATTCTGGCGGCGCTCGTTCTTGTCGTGATCGTGGCGGCCATTGCGCCCGAGGCGGCTGATCCAGCCATTGACATGACCCGTCACGGCGCCGGCACCAGCAGCGTCGAACCGTCCTACTCCGGCTTGCAGCGCCAATGGCCTGCCAGCAACGAACCGGCCGACAACCCCTCCACGCCCGCAAGGATCGAGCTGGGCCGGCTGCTCTTTTTCGATCCCGCCCTATCGCAGGCCAACGACACATCCTGCGCAACCTGTCATCATCCTGATCTGGGCTTTGGCGACGGCCAGTCGGCGCCGAAAGGGCCAGCCGGCCCGCTGGCGCGCAATGCGCCGGCGCTTTGGAACGCCGCCTTTACGCAGAAGTTCTTCTGGGACGGTCGCAGCGATTCGCTGGAAGCGCAGGCAATCCTCCCGCTCACCCATCCCAACGAAATGGGCGTCGCCGACACCACGGCGCTGGAGGCAGAATTGCGCGCCATTCCTGCTTATGTCGAACTGTTCGACGCCGCCTTTGGCGGCGGTGCGCAAGCTGTCACCGTGCAGCACCTGACACAGGCCCTGGCCGCCTTCCAACGCAGCCTCTTGAGTCAAAACAGCCCCTTCGATCGCTACGCCGCCGGGGATTTCGACGCCCTGACGCCGCAGCAGCGGCGCGGCCTGGCCCTCTTCCGCTCCGGCGCCACACGCTGTTTCGAATGTCACACTGCCCCCACCTTCGCCAGCGACACCTTTCGCGTCGTTGGCATGCCCGATGGCGACCTGGGCCGCGCCGGCGTTGTTGCCGATGGGCAAAAAGGCGCGTTCAAGACGCCAACCCTGCGCAACATCGCCCTGTCGGCCCCCTACATGCACAACGGCGCCCTGGCCACGCTGGAGGATGTGGTGGATTTCTACGCCAACGGCGGCGGCCGCGCCTTTGGCATCGCCAACGTAGACGTGTTCGTCAACGGCTTCGAGCTGAGCCGGCAAGAACGGGCCGACCTGGTCGCCTTCCTCTACGCCTTGACCGACGAATCGCAACGGCCGGAGGTTCCGGCGGCGGTTCCCTCCGGCTTACCCGTCGTCCAACCGATTGACAACCCGGTGCGCCAGCAAGTTGCAGATCACAACCGCGGCGGAGACGGGCAGGCAGTTCCTCCGCGCGCCGCCGTCACCCTGATCGTGCAGCCGGGCCAGACCATCCAGGCGGTGGTAGATCAGGCGCGCCCAGGCGACACAGTGCTGATTCCAATGAGCGTCTATCACGAAACCGTCGCCGTTGACATCAGCGATCTGACCATCGAGGGAGTTCCCGATGGACAAGGCAATTTCCCCACATTGGATGGCGAGTTCAAGCTGGCCGACGGGATCGTCGCTTCAGGCAACAACTTCAAACTGGGCAAGCTGGCGTTCAAGAACTACAACGACAACGGCGTACTGGTCGAGGGCGCGACCGGTGTGCATTTGTACGACATCTACGCCGAAAGAACGGGCACCTACGGGGTCTATCCGGTGCGCAGCACCAACATCCTGATCGAACGGGTGACGGTGACGGGTGTGGAGGACGCCGGCATCTACGTTGGTCAGTCGGAAAACGCCGTCGTGCGCGACTGCATCGCCTATGGCAACGTGGCGGGAATCGAGTTCGAGAACACCCTCGGCGCCGAAGTGATGAACTGTCACGCCTACGACAACACGGCGGGATTGCTGGTTTTCGTACTGCCGCAGTTGACTTCCAAGATCTCGGCCAACACACAGGTTCACGACAACATCATCGAAAACAACAATCGAGTCAATTTTGCGCGCGGCGGCGTCGTGCGCTTCGTACCGTCCGGCATCGGCGTGCTGCTGATGGGATCCGACCGGGTTGAAGTCTATGACAATGAGATCAAGGACAACAAAACCGGCGGCATCGGCATCTACAGCCTGACGCGCACCGGCCTGTTCGAACCAAACGAGCTGGACATCGGCCCGCTGCCGGAGGGCAACCACATCTACGGCAACACCCTGGCGCACAATGGCTTCGCCCCGGACGAATTCCTGACCAAACTCGGCGTTCCCGGTTCGGATCTGATCTGGGATGGTTCCGGCGCCGGCAACACGTTCGATCAGCCCGGCGCATCGGCCTTCCCGCCCCTGCTGCCGGGTCGAGGCTGGCCGGGCTTTTTACAGCGCGCCTATGGCAATCTGTTGAACTTTGTGATCGAGAGAGTGATGTAAAGCGAGGGGGCATATGGCCTGGGCGCTGGGGCTGCGGGCTGGCGCCCAGGCTCATGCACACCCTGTGGGGGTCAGATCAGAAAAATGGAAATTCGTGACTATCAGGCCTGGCTGCAGGCCTGGGATGCTGCGCGGGGATGGGAGCAGACGGCGCCGACGCACACGCTGCTGCACGCCCTGGAGGAACTGGGCGAGGTGGCGCGAGTCATGCTGCGCCGTGAAGGGTACAAGGCGTCGGCCACGCCCGATCAATGGCAGGCAGAGCTGCGCGAAGAGCTGTCGGACGTCTTCGTCTTCCTCTTCAAGCTGGCCTATCAGTGCGGCATAGATGTGGAAGACGCCCTGTGCGCCGGCATGGTCAAGGCGGAGACGCGTCATCCCGTGGAAACGGGCGCAGCAGAACTGGCGCGCTATCTGGAGAAACAGGGTCGGCCAGGCGCATAACTTGCGCCGCAGCCTTACAGGCATCATGTCATCGGGCCGATTTCACAAGGATTGGGCGATGAGTTATAATGACCGCCCTTTGTCCGAACGCATGTGTGGTGAGGAGCCAGAGACGTGGAACATCCAGTTCGTCGGATCCGATGCAGCGTGGGCGTGACGGCGCACAACGAAGCCGCCAATATCGGGGCGCTGCTGGACGCCCTGATCAACCAACATTTGTATCAGGTGGAGATCAGCGAAATTATCGTCGTCGCCAGCGGCTGCACCGACAATACGGTGCCTCTCATCGAACAGAAGCAAGCCGATGACGACCGCATCCGGCTGATCGTACAGCCGCGGCGAGAAGGTAAGACCTCCGCCATCAACCTATTCTTGCAGGAAGCGCGCGAGGATATTTGCGTGTTGGAGAGCGGCGATACCCTGCCGCGCGAAGATGCCGTGGAACACCTGGTGCGCATGTTCGCAGACTCGACGGTGGGCATGACCGGCGCCCACAAAATCCCGGTCAACACGCCCGATCACATCGTCGGTTTCTTCACGCACATGCGCCTGCGCATGGAGCACGAGCTTTGCATGGAGATTCCACGCCTGGGGGAGATGATCGCCTTCCGCAAGGTGTTCGACCAGATTCCGCCCGATGTGGCGATGGACGAGGCCTTCGTCGAGGCGTTGGTCGTGCAGCGCGGCATGCAGGTGCGCTATGCCCCCGACGCCCTGGTCTATAACACCGGCCCGGACACCGTTAGCGACTTCGTGCGCCAGCGCCGCCGTAATCACGCCGGGCATCTGTTCCTGCAAGCCAAGTACGGCTATCGAGTCTCCAGCATCCACAACCATCGGGTCATCAAGATCGCGCTCAAAGAGATCTGGGGAGCTGTGCGCCTGGTCTACACCCTGTTCCTGCTGGCCTTCCTGGAGGGATATGCGCGCCTGCTTGGCTGGTACGACTTCAGGGTCAAACGCGACCGGCACGTGGTGTGGGACATGGCCTGGACGCAAAAGGCCGATGTGAGCGAAGAAGCACGCCGCCGCGCCGCGGCGCAAGAGACGGCGCCGGCCGTCGAACATCGCACCCGGAGCGCCGAATGTTGAGCCAGACGCCAGGAGCGGCCCGTGCGTGACAGACTGACGGCGCTGCTCAAACTGATCGTCAGTGCGACACTGATCGTCTTCATCTTCAGCCGCGTCGACCTGGACGCCCTGCGTATTCGTCTCGCCGGCGCCAACGCCGCTTTCATCCTGCTGGCGCTGATCGTCTATATTGGCGCCATCACACTGAACACGGCCAAGTGGGCCGTATTGTTACGCGCCCAAACACCCGGCGTGCCGTTCGGCGCACTGCTGCGCTACACCTTCATCGGCGTCTTTTTCAACAACATTCTGCCGGCCAACATCGGCGGTGACGTGATGCGCGGCGTCGGTCTGAGCGCCTACACCGAGCGCAAGCTGGACGCCGCCGCTTCTGTCATCGTTGATCGGCTGATGGGTCTGCTGGCCTTCATGTCTTCGGCCGTCGTCGCCGCGCTGATCGCCATCCAGACGACGCATCTGCCCGACCTGTGGGTGGTGGGCGCCGCGGCAATTGCCGCCCTGGCTATCCTGGTCTTCGTCTTTGCCATCCTCTTCAGCCGGCGCGTGCGTGTGCGCCTGGCCCGCCTGTTCGAAATCTCCCTGTTGCGCCCGCTGGCGCCTGTCTACGGTCGTCTGGCCGATGCTTTTGGCGCCTATCGTTTTCGCTACAAGACGCTGCTCATCGCCTTTGGCATTGGCGTAGCCGGCATGATGCTGACCAACGTTGTCAATTACCTGCTGTCGGAGTCGTTGGGCGGCGGCATTTCGTTCCTGGCGATTGCCCTGTTCAACCCGTTGGTCGCCCTCGTCCTGCTCATCCCCATTTCGGTGGGCGGCCTGGGCGTCAATCAAAACGCTTACGTGGCGCTCTACGGCCTGGTGGGGGTTGCGCATGACCATGCGCTGGCCGTCTCGCTGCTCATGCAAGCGCTCATTATCACTTCCAGCCTGCCCGGCGGGCTACTGTGGCTGCGCAGCCGGCGCCAGCAAGCGTGAATAATCCCCTGCAGAGTCGAAAGTACCGTCTGTTCATAATTTGCGCCGCCTGGTACAATCGGTTATAATTTCTTTCAGTTGCAGCCAATCGTGCGAACGTCTGGCTGTGTGCGGGAGAGCCGTGACGGCAGCGACGCGGGTGGTGAGTCAGGAAAAGGCATCGTGAAGCAGCGCCCGTGGGTACGTGAAGCCTTGATTCTGATGATCGTCGTTGCGCTCTCTCTTTTGCTTCCTCTGGCTGCTGGCTTATGGTTCGACATGACGACCGGCGCTGCACCCTGGGGGATTTTAGTGGGTACGGGCACTGGGGCCAGCGTTGCTACATTCTTCCTCGTTCGCCGCTTGGGAAGCGTGTACCGGGCCATTGCACCCGATACCGAAAATGACCAACAAAAGAAGTAGGCATTTCAGAACAAGGAGGATGTAACAGAGTGCGCAGTCTGTTCAAACCACGCAACCTTCTCATGATCGCCGTTGTGCTCGCTGTGATGTTGGGAGGCGCCATCCTCTTCCCGGTGCCGTTGCCAACCATCCTGTTACCGGCAGAAGAAATCTTCTCGCTGGGCGGCTTCGGAGTCACGAACACCCTCATCACCACGTTGATGGCCGACATCACCCTCTTGATCGTCGCCTTCGTGGTGGGACGCAACCTCAAGGAAATTCCCACCGGCCTGCAGAACCTCATCGAATGGTTCTTCGAGATCTTCTACCGTATGACCGAAGACATTGCCGGTAAGCTCAATGCGCGGCGCTGGTTCCCGGTCTTCATGTCCATTCTGATGTTCCTGATGGTGGCGAACTGGTGGGAACTGGTCCCCGGTTTCGATAGCATTGGCATCATCGAGCCGATCGAGGTGGCGGCCGAGCACACCAATGGCACAGTGCGCACCGGCTACAAGCTCGGATCGTTCCTGGGCATTCCAAGCCTGGTCAAGGATCAGGTCACCCTGACCGATGAGCAAATGCAGGAGATCTTGGCCGCCCACGAAGCCGAAGCCGGCGGCGAGTCGGCAGCGACCAGCGAAGGGCATGAGAGCGCCGGTCACGAGAGCAAATACGGCGGCTATGTCCTCAAGCCGTTCTTCCGCGCCGCCGCCACCGATCTCAACGTGCCGCTGGCGCTGGCGCTCATCTCGGTCATCTTGACGCAGGCCGAGGGGATGCGCGCCCTGGGTCTCAAGTATTGGCGCAAGTTCTTCTTGCCTACCATCACCGGTATGAAGCCGATAGACGCCTTCGTGGGTATTCTGGAGCTGGTCTCGGAGTTCGCCAAGATCATCTCGTTCTCCTTTCGTCTATTCGGCAATATCTTTGCAGGGCAGGTGCTGCTCTTCGTCATGCCGTTCCTGATTCCGTACCTGTTGGCGCTACCGTTCTATGGGCTGGAGTTGTTCGTGGGATTCATGCAGGCCTTCGTGTTTGCCATTCTAACCCTGATCTTCCTGTCCGCAGCGGTTGTCAGCCATGAGGGGCACGAGGAGCACGGGGCCGCGCACGGAGCAGCGGCGCATTGAATCGAATCAAGAGCGGCGTCACGACAGTGCGTCAGGCGACGTTGCTTTGGTCCGGCCAGACGGCGGCCGGAATGACAAGCCGTCATCGGCTTGAGTCAGTTACAAACAGAATCTCGACAGAATCATTTTTTGATTGAGGAGGATCGAACACTATGAATGCAGTTTTGGCTGCGGGTCTTGCGATTGGGCTGGGTGCGATTGGCCCCGGTATCGGCGTCGGTTTGCTGGTGATGGGCGCGCTGCAGGCCATGGGTCGCAACCCCGAAGCGGCCGGTGAAATCCGCACGAACATGATCCTGGGCATCGTGTTCACCGAAGCCATCGCCATCTATGCACTGGTGATTGCGCTGTTGTTGGTCTTCGTGGGCGCGCCGGGTCTGGCGACCTTCAAGTAATCAGTTTCGACACACGTCGGGACCGAAGCACGGACCATCGGATTCTACAAGATCGTTCGATACGACTTGTATAATCCGCATGATTTGTATGATGTATTTGATTTGTTTGATTTGTTTGATTTGTTTGATGGAAGGGGTGCCAGCTTGGACATCTTAGGACAACTTGGAATCAACGGCGCCTTCCTGCTTGCGCAAATCATCAATTTCCTGGTGCTGTTCTACTTGCTGCGGCGCTTCTTGCTGAAGCCAGTGATGAACTTGCTGGATGCAAGGCGCCAGCGCATCGAGGACGGCATGCAAGCGGCCGACCGCGCACGTCAGGCGGCCGAAGCGGAACGCGTGGAATTGATGAAGAAGCTGGAAGAAGAACGTCGTGCGGCGCAGGCGCGCATTGCGACGGTGGCCAGCGACAGCGAAAAAGTACGGGAGAGCATCCTGGCAGCGGCGCGGGCGGAGGCTGAAGAGATCAAAACGAAGTCACGCACAGAGGCGTCGGCCGAGCGCGAGCAGATGCTGCGTGACATGCAGCGCCAGGTCGCCGATCTGGCCGTTCTGGCTGCGGAGCGCATCCTGGGCCACGAACTGGCCAATCCCACCGAGCAGCGGCGCATGGTCAATGATTTCTTGGCGAGTAAACTACAGTGAAAGCCGAAACAAGCGCACGCGACTATGCAAGCGGCCTGCTGGAGGCCGCAGTGGAGAGCTGGTCGGCGCACTTCGATGCGTTGGCCGAGCAGATGGATAACAACGCCCTGCTGCGGCGCTTGAGCGACCCAGGGCAGGAGTTCAGCCAGCGCCGCGCTGCGCTGGCCGGCCTTTTGCCAGCCGGTTTGGGCAAGCTGGAAATGAACTTGTTACAAACCCTGTTGTTGCGCGGCGACCTCGACAAGCTGCGCGCCGTGGTGATGGAACTCAACGCCCTGGTGCAACGCACCGTCAGCGGCGTGCAACTGGCCGAAATCACAACGGCGCAACCGCTGTCTGACGATGATCGCCAGGCGCTGCAAGAGAAACTGTGCGCTCAGTTCGGGGCCGGTCTCGAGTTCCTGTACAGAGAAGACCCGGCGATCCTGGGCGGCATGATCGTACGCGTGGGAGACAAGCTGATTGACACCAGCGTCTCTGGCCGCCTGAATCGCATGCGCGAGCAGTTGGTCGCCGCGGTGCGTTGAGTAGGGGCATGAGGAGAAACTAGATGGCGGTAATGACTGCCTCTCGAACTGAGAGCATTGCGGATCTCATCAAGAAGCAAATTCTGGCGTTCGAGGCCCCCACCCGCATGGTGGATGTGGGCCTGGTGACTCAGGTGGGCGACGGCATCGCCCGCGCCAGCGGCCTGACGAACGCACTTGCCAGTGAACTGGTAGAATTCGCCAATGGGACGATGGGCATTGTCTTCAACCTCGAAGAAGACAGCGTCGGTATCATCATCATGGGCGAATATACCGAAATCAAAGAGGGCGACCTGGTGCGCTCCACCGGTCGCATCGTTTCGGTGCCGGTCGGCGAGGCGCTCATCGGTCGTGTGGTGGATGCATTGGGCGAGCCGCTGGACGGCAAAGGCCCGATCAACGCCAGCGCCACGCGCCCTGTCGAACGTATTGCGCCCAACGTGATCACCCGTAAGTCGGTGGATACGCCGGTGCAGACCGGAATCAAGGCCATCGACGCCCTGATTCCCATCGGCCGCGGCCAGCGCGAGCTGATCATCGGCGACCGTCAAACCGGCAAGACGGCCATTGCGATTGACACGATCATCAATCAAAAGGGCAAAGACCTCATCTGCATCTATGTGGCCATTGGCCAGAAACGCGCCCAGGTGGCGCAACTGGTCGCCACGCTGGAGCAGTACGGGGCGATGGAGCACACGATCGTCGTGGTTGCATCGGCTTCCGACCCGGCTGCCTTGCAGTATCTGGCGCCCTATGCCGGTTGTTCGATGGGCGAAGAGTTCATGGAGCAGGGCAAAGACGCACTGATCGTCTATGATGACCTGAGCAAGCACGCCCAGGCCTATCGCCAGGTGTCGCTGCTGATGCGGCGCCCGCCTGGTCGTGAGGCCTATCCGGGCGATGTTTTCTACCTGCACTCGCGTCTGCTGGAACGGGCGGCGCGCCTCAACGCCGATTACGGCGGCGGCTCCCTGACCGCCCTGCCGATCATCGAAACGCAGGCGGGCGACGTATCGGCCTACATCCCCACCAACGTCATCTCGATCACCGACGGCCAGATTTTCCTGGAATCCGACCTCTTCTACGCTGGCATCCGCCCGGCGCTCAACGTCGGTATCTCGGTGTCGCGCGTCGGCGGCGCCGCACAGACGAAGGCGATGAAGAAGGTGGCCGGCCGCTTGAAGCTGGAGCTGACGCAGTTCCGCGAACTGGCGGCTTTCGCCCAGTTCGGCTCCGATCTGGACAAAGCGACACAGGCGCAGCTCGACCGCGGCCAACGCCTGACCGAAATCCTGAAGCAGCCGCAGTACCGGCCCGCTTCGCTGGCCGATCAGGTCATGGTGATCTTTGCGGCAACCAACGGCTTCCTGGACAAACTGCCGGTGAGTGTACTGCGACGTTGGGAAGAAGAGTTCTGCAAGTTCATGCAGGATCAACACGCCGACGTCGGCAATACAATCACACGCGCCAGAGACCTGGACGCCACGACGGCGGATCGGCTGAAGCTGGCGCTTGGCGACTTCAACGCCATGTTCACGCCGTGACGATCGGGCGAGACGTAAGTCTGGCAGGTCAAACGGCAAGGGAGATGAACTGTGGCGAACGATCGTGAAATCAGGCGACGCATCAAGAGCGTGAAGAGCATTGCCCAGGTGACGAAGGCAATGGAAGCTGTCAGCGCCTCGAAAATGCGTCGCGCCCAGGCCCAGGTGGTGGCGACGCGGCCATATGCAGAAAAGGCCAGGGAGATTCTGTCGTTCCTGGCGCGCATCCGGCGCAGCGGAGCGGATCAGCAGCCGTTGCTGCAGGAACGGCCCGAAAAGCGGGTGCTGTTGCTGCTGATCACGTCTGACCGCGGTCTGGCCGGCGGCCTGAATGCAAACATGCTGCGCGAGGCGTCGCGTGCGATTCGCCAATGGGAAGCCGACGGCAAGAAGGTGGCGTTGGTGACAGTGGGACGCAAGGGGCGCGACTTCATGCGTCGTTACGGCCCGCCGATCCGGGCAGAGTTCATCAGCGTGGGCGACCGGCCAACCAGCAGCGCTTTGAGCATCCAAAGGGTAGGTGTGGACGAAGCAACGGTGGCGCCGATTGCCCGTGTGGTCATAGATGAATTCACGGCGCAAGCAGCGGATGCCGTCTACATCGGCTTCATGGATTTCGTCAACGCCGTCGTGCAGCGGCCTGTTATTCACAAGCTGCTGCCGATCGAACCGGACGAACCGACCATCCCGGTGACGCGCGACTACATCTTCGAGCCGGACGCACAGTCGGTGCTGGCGCAGGTGCTGGAAAGTTTTACCGAGGTGCAGATCTTGCAAGGGCTGTACGAAGCAATTGCCAGCGAACACTCGGCGCGCATGGTGGCCATGCGCAATGCAACCGACGCCGCCAACGACCTCATTGGCGAGCTGACCCTGAGCGCCAACAAGGCGCGTCAGGAGAAGATTACCAAAGAACTGATGGACATTGTGGGCGGCGCCTCGGCTCTGGAAAAGGCCTGAGACCCACCGGAAGACCGCAATCGGATCGTTGGACTGGTGCCCAGCGCCAACGAATGGCCGAACCCGAAGCCGGCTTGCGGCAATTTCCGCCTTTCAAGACCTGGAGGATAATGAAGTAAATGACACACAACGGAACACAAGTCGAAGGCAAAATCCTTGCGGTGGTCGGGCCGGTGGTGGACGTAGATTTTCCACCCGATCATCTGCCTGAAATTTACGACGCAATCGAAATTCCGCGCGCCGACGGATCGGCGCTGGTTTGCGAAGTGCAGCAGCACCTGGGCGGAGGGCGCGTGCGCACCGTCGCCATGTCGAGCACCGACGGTTTGCAGCGCGGCATCCCCGCCTACAACACACGAGCGCCCATCAGCGTGCCGGTGGGGCCAAACACCTTGGGGCGTATCTTCAACGTCTTGGGGCAGCCCATTGACCTGAAGGGCGACGTGACGGCCGAGAAAACCTATCCAATTCACCGTCAGGCGCCCGCCTTTGCTGAGCAGTCAACCCAGACTCAGGTCTTCGAGACCGGCATGAAGGTCGTTGACCTGATTGCTCCTTTCACCAAGGGCGGCAAGACCGGCATCTTCGGCGGCGCCGGCGTCGGCAAGACGGTCATCATCCAGGAGCTGATTCACAATATCGCCAAGTTCCACAGCGGTTACTCCGTGTTTGCGGGCGTGGGCGAGCGGTCGCGCGAAGGCAACGACCTCTACCACGAAATGAAGGACTCGGGCGTGCTGCCGCAAACGGTGATGGTCTTCGGTCAGATGAACGAGCCGCCTGGCGCTCGCCTGCGCGTGGGATTGACCGGCGTGACGATGGCCGAATACTTCCGCGATGAGGGGCGCGACGTGCTGCTCTTCATTGACAACATCTTCCGTTTCGTGCAGGCCGGTTCTGAGGTATCGGCTCTCCTGGGCCGTATGCCGAGCGCCGTGGGCTATCAGCCCAACCTGGGCACCGAAATGGGCGAACTGCAGGAACGCATCACCTCGACCAAAGTCGGTTCGATCACCTCGATGCAGGCGATCTATGTGCCCGCCGACGACTATACCGACCCGGCGCCGGCGACGACCTTTGCACACCTCGACGCCACGATCTCGCTGGAGCGCGTGTTGGCGGCGCAGGGTCTCTTCCCGGCCGTTGACCCGCTGGCGTCAACCAGCCGCATCCTCGACCCGCTGATCGTGGGCAAGGAGCACTACGACGTGGCGCGCGGTGTGCAGCGCACACTGCAACGTTACAAGGACCTGCAAGACATCATCGCCATCCTGGGCGTGGAAGAATTGAGCGAGGACGACAAGCTGGTGGTGGCCCGCGCCCGCCGTATCCAACGCTTCCTGACGCAGCCGATGCACGTGGCCGAGCAGTTCACCGGTCAGGTGGGCGCGTATGTGAAGATCGAGGAGACGGTGCGCGGCTTCCAAGAAATCCTGGATGGCAAGCACGATGCGCTGCCGGAACAGGCCTTCTACATGGTTGGCACCATCGAGCAGGCGATCGCCAAGTCGAAGACGTTGGCAGGGGCGTAAGTGGAGGCAGACGATGCCGATTCGCTTCGAGTTCGTGGGACAGTCGGGACGCATCTACAGCGATGATGTGGACATGGTGATTGCGCCGAGCGTGGATGGTGTGCTGGGCATCCTGCCCAAACATGCGCCACTCATGGCGCTGGTGCAGCCAGGCGAAGTGGTGATCAAGAAGACGGGCAGCCCTGACCGCTTCTTCTCGGTGGCAGAAGGTTTCATCGAGGTGCGGCCCGACAAGGTGGTGCTGCTGGCGCGCTCCGGCGAACCGGCCGAAGCCATTGATGCGGCCCGCGCCGAAGAAGCCCGTCAGCGCGCCGAGCAGTGGCTGGCGGCCCATCCCAAGGGCGCCGAGCGCCGCGAGGCAATGGAGGCGGCCTTGCGCCGTTCCATCACCCGCCTGCGCGTGGTGCAAAAGCGCACAGCCACGCATACGCAAACGGCTCGCTTCCGCGACAACAACAATAATAAGTAACCGCCAGTCATCATCGGTTCTTCGGTCTCTCGAATGGCTACTGGCTGCTTGCGCAGGCGGCTTATGACACCGAAGTGGCTGAGAGCAAGCTGGCGGAAACGTTAGCCGGGATCAAACCGTGGCAGGGGGTGCAACTTCAGTCGTCTTGAACCTGGGGCAGCAGTGCGGCCAACGCCTCGACCAGGCGTTCGATGTCGGCCTGATCGTTGTACGCCTGCACCGACACGCGCAGCAAAGGCTCCCCATTCCAGTTGATGATCGGCGCCTCGACGCGCCATTCGTCCCACAACCGGCGCTTCAGGCCGGCGGCGTCGCACGGAGGTAGGCGCATGGCCGCCATCTGTCGAAACCAGACCGATGAATCCGGGCAAATGGGCGCCAGGCCAGTCAAGGCATGCACGCGCTGCCGCGCCTGCCGCACCAGCTCATGACAGGCCATGCGCACCTGCTCCCAATCGTGCTCGGCCTGAAATGCGATCGCGGCAGGCGTCGTCAGGAAGGCGGCAATGTCCCGTGTACCGGTCCATTCCAGGTAATCCACGAACAGCGACGGCCCGGCATTGTCGCTTTCCCAACCCCAACTCACCACCAGCGGCTCGATCAGATGCTGCACCTCCGGCCGGCCAAAGAGGAAACCTGCGCCCTTGGGCGCGCACAGCCATTTATGGCAGTTGCCGGCGTAGAAGTCCGCGCCCAGGTCATCCAGGTCAAGCGCAATTTGTCCCGGGGCATGTGCGCCATCCACCACCGTCAGAATGCCCGCGGCCCTGGCCCGTTGGCAAATGGCCTTGATCGGCCAGATGAGCGCGGTGGGCGAGGTAATGTGGCTGATGAAGATGATGCGCGTGGCCGGCGTAACGCCCGCCCAGAGATGCTCGATCATTGCCTCAGGCGTCGTCGTGGGCAGGGCAATCGCCGCCTGGCGGTAGATGGCGCCCTGTTTACCACAGAGCAACCGCCAGGTGCGGTCCATGGCGCCGTATTCATGGTTGGTCGCCAGCACCTCATCGCCCGGCGCCAGGGCCAGGCTGCGCGCCACGATGTTGATGCCGGTGGTGGCGTTGGGCACGAAGACGATGTCGTTCGCGCCTGCGCCCAAGTACGCGGCCAGACGGCTACGCGCGTCGGCCATCAGGTCGGTGAAGCGCCGGCCCAGGAATTCGACCGGCTGATCTTCTAGTTGGCGCTGCCAGGCCTGATAGGCGTCGAACACCGGACGGGGACAGGCTCCGAACGAGCCGTGGTTGAGAAACGTCATCTGCGGACGCAGCAGAAATAGCGTTTTGAGCCTCTGCGAATCCATTGCACCTCCCATGAAATTCGAGCACACCTTGCATCGCAGCAATCTCGCCGCTTCCTGAGCGCCAAACGGCTGCGCTTACCGCGGCCAACACCCTGCGGTACCTTTTGCCGTTCGCTGCGAAACGTGCTATGATGACCGCCATGAGCGACATTCTTCTCTTGATCGGCGTCATCCTACCGCCGCCAGCGTTGGACAGCCTGGGCGCGCTGCGTGAGGAGTTCACGCTGCAAACCCCTTTTGGACCCGCCGGCCCCTTTGCCCGTCGCGACCACTGCCTGCTCCTGCCCTATTCGGGTCTACCTGATCGCACCGATCCGCGCGCAACGATTTGGGCCGCCAAAGAGTTGGGGGCGATGCGCATCATCGGTTGGGATGCCGTGATCGGCCTCAACCCGCTGTTGCCGCGCGGCGGCCTGCTCATTCCCGACGATTTCATTGACTGGACGCGACGCCAGCCGGCGACGTTCTTCGAACGGCGCGGGTTGGGCTACCTGGCGCAGACGCCGGCCTTCTGCACGCAGTGCAGAGCGGCGCTGGTGCAGGGGCTGCCCGACGCAGCGGCGGTCGGCACATACTTGGGTTTCGATGGGCCACGCCGCGAGACGGCGGCCGAAGCACGCCTGTTTCGCGCCTGGGGCGCCGATGTGTTGGGCCTCAATCTGACACCGGAAGTGATTTTGGCGAAGGAATTGGAACTCTGTTTTGCCGGCCTGACGACTGTCGTTGCGCCAGGGGCCGACCGTGAAGCTGGCGGGGGCGCCGGGCAACGAACGGGAGAATTTCGCCAGGCGCTGCGCAGTGCACTGGCGGCCCTGCCCGCCATTTTGACGGCTCTGCGGGCAGTGCGCACCTGCGCCTGCAGCCAAAGTCAGGCAGGGGCGCGGGGGCGCGGCGCATTGGGCGACGATTGGAAGACCTGGTTTTGACCTCGAAGCGTTCTGAATCATCCATGCCACAAACGGGGGATGTCATGCTGGCGCCAGACCTGCTGGCGCAATTAGCGGCAGCGGGCCGTCACATCGTTGCGCAGGGTTGGGCCGTGGGGCGCGGCGGCAACTTGAGCGGGCGCCTGGGCGGCGTGATTTGGATCACGATACGCGGCGCGGCGCTCGATCAACTCGACGCGGCGGCGTTTGCGCCGGTCACTCTGGTCAGCGGTGAAGCGCAGGGGAGTGCGCGGCCATCGTCCGAACTGCTGATGCACCTGGCGGCCTATCGAACAGACGCCGCCATCCAGGCTGTCGTGCATATTCACCCGCCGCACGCCATCGCCTGCGGCGCGGTGGGGTTGGAGGCGCCAGCCCTGACGCCCGATTTCGCCATTCACGTGGGCGAGCGGGCGCCGTTGGTCTCCTATCTACGGCCTGGCAGCAGCGCCCTCGCGGAAGCGGTAGAAACAGCACTGCGGCAAGCGCCGGGGGTTTTGCTGCAAAATCATGGAGTGCTGGCGGTGGGGCGCAGCGTGGAAGAGGCGCTGCTGCGTGCGGCGCTGATCGAAGAAACGGCGCAAATCGTGCTGCTGGCTCACGCCGTCGCCCGTCCCGTGCGCACACTCAGCCGCGGCGAGCGCGCAGAGCTGTTGGCGATGCGCTACGGCAGAGGGGAGTCAGCGCCTGGGTGAAGCGCCGCCCTCCTCTACGACTCGGCCTCAGCGGCATCCTGTGATGGAGTTGGCTCATCTTCAGAAAATGCCCACTGCAGAGCCTCGTTCCAGTTGAGACGGCGTCCGTCCTGTAGCAAGAAGACCCTCTGCCTGGCAGCCAGCTCGATGGCCCCTTCGGTGGCATGTTCTCCGGCGACAACGGCCACCGTCCGCAGTCCAGCCTTACGCAACAGACGAGTGCGACGAATCGCTCGTTTGACATCGCCCTGATCCACCGTGTACGAGATTTCCATGGCCAACCAGACTTCGGGCCTGTTGGCCATCTGCCTGACTCGCCCGCGCAGCAGAAGATCGAGCGGCGCCAAATCGTCAATCTCCTTGTCAGTCAGGCTCGTTTCGAGATCGGACAGCATATCCTGCAGCGGGAAAGCGTTCACCGGCCTCAGAATCTCTCCCAGAAACGAGAAGGCTCGTTCGCGATACCTGCGTTCCAGGTTATCGCCGATCAGGCCATTCAGGCGTATTTCGATCCGATCTACGCGCTGGATGAGTCTATTGAGCGATTCCTCTGTGCGCTTCTGCGCCTCGGTCAGTTCGTCGAGGCGCTGCTCGGTGCGCTTCTGCGCCTCGGCCAGTTCGTTGACACGTTGTTCGGTGAGCTTCTGCGCCTCGGTCAGTTCGTTGACGCGCTGCTCGGTGAGCTTCTGCGCCTCGGTCAGTTCGTTGACGCGCTGCTCGGTGCGCTTCTGCGCCTCGATCAGCTCTGCAACCACCTTGTCCAGGTGATCAAGACGCTGCTCGGTGCGCTTCTGCGCCTCGATCAGCTCTGCAACCACATTGTCCAGGTGATCGAGACGCTGCTCGGTGCGCTTCTGCGCCTCGGTCAACTCGCGGACGCTCTGCTCGGTGAGCTTCTGCGCCTCGGCCAATTCGTTGACACGCTGTTCGGTGCGCTGCTGCGCTGCGGTCAACTCGCGGACGCTCTGCTCGGTGAGCTTCTGCGCCTCGGCCAATTCGTTGACACGCTGTTCGGTGCGCTGCTGCGCTGCGGTCAACTCGCGGACGCTCTTTCCAGTGAGTTCCTGAACACGCGTCAAATCATGTATGGCAGCCTGCAGAGCATCGGAGTCTTCGCGGCGCGCGGCCAGTTCTGAGCGCACATTGCTTTCGATCGCCTCGGCGAACTCCAGCATCGTCCACTGCATATCCTGTGGAAAACGACGTACGATTGCAGTTAGTGTAGCCAGACTCATCGTTCGACTCCTTACAAGACCGCTGCAAGATCGTCGTGCCCGGAACGTTGGTGCAGCGCATGTACGTCCTCATTATACATCACGCGTCCCCGCAAGAAAAATGTTGGCGACGCGAGCAGGCTCTTGACGGGCAATGCCGGCAACGGTACAATGCCCCTGTCTCCCGCATCCAACCCGCTCAGTGTGACAACCGACCCCAGGAGAATACCGTGCACGACACCTTCATCGCACCGCAGTATGGCGGCCGTTGCTTTGCCGACCTGCCACCGACCATTCAGCGCCTGCTGACCGGCGCCGGGGAGATGGCCCTGGCCCCCGACATCACAGCCGGCCTGGCCGACCGCTACGATACGGTCATTTTGTTGTTCATTGACAGCTTCGGCTGGCGTTTCTTCGAGCAGGCAGCGCCCCTCTACCCGGCCCTGCAGCGTTTCGTGCACGACGGTCGGGCGGCCCGACTCACCGCTCAGTTCCCCTCGACCACGGCGGCCCATGTGACCACAATTCACAGCGGCCTGCCGGTCGCCGCTCATGGCATCTACGAGTGGTTTCACTACGAGCCGCAGGTGGATGCCATCATCGCCCCGCTGCGTTATTCCTTTGCCGGCGACGAACAGGCCGGCACACTGGCCAAAACCGGCGTGACTGGCGAACGACTCTACCCGCAACAGACGATCTACCAGGCGCTGGCCGTCCACGGCGTGCAGTCATTCGTCTTTCAAGATGCCAGCATCGCCGCTTCGACCTATTCCAACTCCCTGCTGGCTGGCGCACAGGTTCAGCCCTGCAAGACGATCACTCAGGCACTGGTCAATGTCGCCGAACTGACGGCGACGCTCGATCGGCCCAGCTACATCTTTCTGTACCACGATCAGATTGACGGCGTTTGCCATCAGCACGGGCCAGACGCCATCCAGACCGAGGCCGAGATTGACACCTTCTTCTCGCTGCTGGAACGGCAATTCTGGCAGCGCCTGCGCACACGCCGGGGCCGGCGCACCCTCCTGCTGCTCACCGCCGATCATGGTCAGGTCAAGATCAACCCGAACACAACAATCTATCTCAACCGGCGGCCGGAACTGGTGAGCGTCGAACGTTTCCTCAAAACCAGCAGGCAGCGTTGGCCGCTGATTCCTGCCGGTTCCGCGCGCGACCTCTTCCTGTCCATCCTGGACGATCATCTCGACGAAGCGCAGGCGTTTCTAGCCGACCGGCTGCAGGGCCGCGCCGAGGTACACAAGACCAACGACCTGATCGCCGCCGGCTATTTCGGCCCGACGCCGCCCTCGCCGGTCTTCATGGAGCGCGTGGGCAACCTGGTCATCTTGCCGCTGGAGGGCGAGGGGGTTTTCTGGTACGAAAAAGGGCGCTTCGAGCAGAAGTTCTGGGGACACCACGGCGGCCTGACGCCCGGCGAGATGGAAATTCCACTGCTCGTCGCCGAACTGGGGTTTGGAGCATAGGCAATTTGCTGTTTCCGCTGGAGTTGGGTTAAAATAGCCTCCTCTGCGCCCCCTCTCATTGATGCACCGTTTCGACACAATCAAGGAGGATTTGATGAAGCATTTGCGTGTTCTCAACGTCGTTTTAGTTCTCACTCTCCTGGCCGCCCTGCTCGGTTCCACCGTGGCAATGGCGCAGCCAACCGCGCTCTCGCGCCCGGTCGGCCCGAGCGATAGTTTCAGCCTGACGCTGCTGCATACCAATGACACCCACGCCCGCGTCGACGGGCAGAGCGGGATCGGTGGTTCGGCCCGGCTGGCCACCAAAATCAACGAGTATCGCAACGCCAACAGCAACGTGATGCTGGTGGATGCCGGCGATCAGTTCCAGGGCACCCTGTTCTATCGCCTTTATAAGGCCGACATCATCACCCAAACCATGAATATGCTCGGCTATGACGTCATGACCATCGGCAACCATGAGTTCGACGATGGCCCGGCCGAGCTAGCCCGTCTGATCGATGGCGTCAACTTCCCGGTCGTTAGCGCCAATATCGACGCCTCGGCTGAGCCAACCCTGGCCGGCCGCATCGCTCCCACGGCTGTGATCGAGATCAACGGCGAGCAAATCGGCGTCATCGGCGTCACGACCAGTGAAACCACGATCCTGTCAAGCCCTGGCCCCAACGTTCAGTTCAGCGATGAGGTCGCCGCTGTGCAAGCCGCGGCAGATCAGTTTGCGGCCCAGGGGATCAACAAGGTCATGGCCCTGACGCACATCGGCTATCAGGAAGACGTGGCGCTGGCACAGGCGACGCATGGTGTGGACGTCATCGTGGGCGGGCACAGCCATACCTTCCTGTACACGCCAGAAACCGCACCGGTCAATGGCGACATGCCCGCCGGCCCCTATCCCACCGTTGCCAACGGCGCCGACGGCAACCCCGTCCTGGTCGTGACGGCGTTCCAGTGGAGCCGCTACCTGGGCCATCTCGATGTCACCTTCGACGAAAACGGCGTGGCGACGGCCTGGCAGGGCAATCCCGACTACCTGGGCGCCAATGTGGCCCAGGATCCCGCCGTGCAGGCGCTGGTTGATTCCTACCGCGCTGGCGTGGATGCACTGCGCAACACCTTCATCGGCGACACCACAGTCGAAATGCCGATCATCGTCGGCGGTCAACAGATCTGCCGCGCAGGCGAGTGTCTGATGGGCAACATGGTGGCCGACGCCATGCTCTGGCGCATCAATCAGGTGGACCCGAACACCCACTACGACTTCGCCATCACCAACGGCGGCGGTCTGCGTGCGCCGATTGACGTGGGGCCGATCAGCATCGGCGAAGTGCTGGAAGTGCTGCCTTTCGGCAACACCATGGCCACCTTTGGGCTGCGCGGCGACGATGTCGTAGCCGCGTTGGAAAACGGCGTCAGCCGTGTCGGCGGTTCGGGCAACGGTCGCTTCCCGCAAGTCAGCGGCATCCGCTTCAAGTTCAACCTGAAGTTCCCGGTCGGCTCCCGTGTGAGCGATGTCGAGGTCTTCGACGGCACAACCTTCCGGCCCATCGAAGCGGATCGCGTCTACAACGTGGTCAGCAACAACTTCATGCGCACCGGCGGCGACGGCTACAGCGTCTTCCTGACCGAATCCATCAACCCCTACGACTTCGGCCCGGCACTGGACGCCGCCGTGATGGACTACATCACCACCTTCACACCAATCTCCCCGGCGCTGGATGGGCGTATCACCCAGGTGACGGTGACGAACGCCATCTCGGTCGCCCCCACCACGGCGATGGTTGGCGAAACGGCCACCGTCAGCGCCAGCTCCAGCAACACCGGCGGCGTCGCCGGCATCATGCACATCGTGCCGCTGGACAGCAGCCGGGTCGAGTATGTGGAAGGCAGCGTCACCAACGGCGCCTTCCCGGTGCGTGTGCCGATGAGCGCCGCGCTCAACCTGGCCCAGAAGGGCGGCGCGGCTGCGCTGCGCAACGCGTCGCCTGACGCCGCCGTCGTGGCTGTGGCCTGGGTGGGCGATCAAGCGCCCGACACGACCGCCGCCTTCGACTTCCAGGTCAACGTGCTGACCGGCGCGGCCGGCATGGGTGCGGACTTCACCCTGTACTCCTATCTGTTGAACACCGAAATGGCCTCCGCCTCGACCACCCTCAGCGTGCCGGCGTTTAACAACTACGAGACGATCTTCCAGGATGGCGTAGACGGCTACAGCGGTACCGACGACACCTATCTGGACGCCTGGGCGCCGATGACGGCAAACGGCGCTGGCAGCAACTTCTACATCCGCCAGCCGGGCACCAAGACCGCCCTGTTCAAGTTCGACCTGTCGAGCGTTTCGGGCCTGGCGCAGGTGTCGCAGGCGCGCATTGGCGTGTACGTCACCTACGGCAGCGGCAACCCTGTGACGATGGAAGCCTACGGAGTGACCCGCGCCTGGACTGAGGCCGGGGCAACCTGGATGGACACCGGCGCAGGCGACGCCTGGGAAATGCCGGGCGCCATGGGGCCGGCTGACCATGCCGCCAGCCTCACCGATCGCGTCTCCTTCGGCGGCGGCGGACGCTGGGTTTGGTTCGATGTGACCGGCCTGGCCCAACAGTGGGTCGGCGATCCGAGCAGCAACAATGGCATCGTGGTCATGGGAACCGGGATGACCAACTCCGAACTGGAGTTTACCGCTTCCGAGTACGTGGTGTCGTTCGTGCGCCCGCAGCTCAAGCTGATCTATCAAGCGCCTTGATGTAACTCCTCTCGAATCAACGGAGTCGAGCCGGGTAACTGGCTCGACTCCCCCTTGCGAGCGGTCGGGATCGCTAAATGAATTTAGCGGTACAAGGCGCTAAATGAATTTAGCGGTACAAGGCGCTGAATAAATTTAGCGGTACAAATGATTCACCCAACCCTGACTCCTCATGATCTGGCGAGTTTCATCTGCGATGCCGGTATTGCGGCGCAGATGGTGACGACAGAGGTGGAGACTCCCACCGTGCCGGCGGCCGCGGCGGCGCTGGGCGTGACGCCAGGCCAGATCATCAAATCGCTCCTCTTCGAAGTGCAAGGCCAACCCGTCCTCGTCATCGCCAGCGGCGACGCACCCGTGGAACGGCGCAACCTGGCCGCTCGCTTTGGCGTGGGCAAGAAGCAGATCAAACTGGCCAGCGCCGAAACCGTCTTACGCTGCCTGGGCTATGCCGTGGGCGGCGTTCCTCCCTTTGGACACCTGACGCACGTCCCCACCCTGCTCGACCAGACCATCCAACGGTGGGATGTCATTTTTGGCGGCGGTGGGGATGACCATACCATGCTGCGCCTGACACCGCAAGAACTGCAACGCGTCGTCGACGCCCCTTGGGCCGACCTGGGCGGCGAAGCTGCGCCAGGCGCGACTGACTGATGGGCGCGCCGACCCGCATTCTGCTCAACGGCTGGTTTTGGGATCAGGAGACGACCGGCAGTGGGCAGTATGTGCGCCAGTTGGCGGCCCACCTGTCGCACATGGCGCCCATCGTGCAATGGGGTTTGGCGACGCCCCGGGCGCTCGCTGCGTCGGCGCCGCCAGGCTGGCAGGTGCTGATTGCGCCGCCGCCGGCGCCGCTGCGTCATCCCGACCTGGCCAAACTGTGGTTCGAACAAGCGGCCTTCCCACTTCTTTGCCGCCGTTGGCGCGCCGACCTGGCCCACGTTCCCTATTGGGCCGGGCCACTGTGGACGCCTTGCCCCGTCGTCGTGACCATTCATGATGTGATTCCGCTGCTTCTGCCCGCCTATCGCGGCGGCCCGCTGCCGCGCGCCTACACCTGGCTGGTCAGCAGGACGGCTCGACGCGCCCGCCTGGTCTTGACCGATTCGCAGGCCTCACGCGCCGACATCGTGCGCTGTCTGGGTCTGCCGCCGGAACAGGTGCGAGTGACGCCATTGGCGGCCGGGCCTCATTTTGCACGGGTCAGCGATGCAACGCAACTGGCGGTCGTGCGGGCGCGCTACCGTCTGCCGGCTCGCTTCATTCTATACATGGGTGGATTCGACGTGCGCAAGAACGTCGGCGCCCTGCTGCACGCCTTTGCACGGGCGCGCCAGCAGCGCACCCTGCCGCCAGACGTTCTGTTGGTGATTGCCGGGCGTTTGCCGGCGCATGATAGCCCCTTCACACCCGACCCGCGTGCGCTGGCGACCAGCCTGGGAATTGGCGCTCAAGTTGTCTGCTGCGGCTGGGTCGAAGAGATGGACAAGCCGGCCCTCTACAGCCTGGCCGAGGCGTTCGTCTTCCCCTCGCTCTACGAAGGCTTTGGCCTGCCGCTGCTAGAATCGCTGGCCTGCGCCGGTTGAAGATGTGGGCGCTCAATCGCGCGTCGCCACTGTCACAACCCATTCGTGCGCATCGTCCAGCGGCAGGCCGCCCCAGGCCGGAAAATGACGGCAGCGGCTGAAGCCGGCCTGCGCCAGGCGCGCCTGCAGCACAGCGGTTGGATAGGCCTGGTCGCTCAAACCATACGATTGCAGCGCCCCGGTCTCCAGGTTGATGATGTAGAACCGCTCCAAAACCGCCTGCTGTGCCTCATCCCACGTACGATCGCCCAGATGAAGGTATTCGAAATCACCCCACAGCCCGCCGCGCCCCGTGTACCACCAGGAATCGGATTTCTTGTCCAGGTGATCGAAGTCCAGCAGTTCCAACGCCAGACGCCCGCCAGAGCGCAGCGCCGTCGCCGCCTGTTGCAAGAGCCAGGCGCCTGTCTGCGGCGGGAAGACTGAAAATTGGCCGTAGAGAAGGAGCGCGGCGTCGAATTCGGCGCCGGCCAGCCCTTGTCCGGCGGCCAGCGCCTGCCGCACATCGGCCAGGCGGTAGTCAATCGTCAGGCCGGCCGCCTGGGCCTGCGCCCGCGCATAGTGAATCGCCGCCGGGCTGAAATCAACGCCAGTCACATGACAGCCGCGGGCGGCCAGGCGCTGCGCATACAGCCCTGGCCCGCAGGTGATGTCGAGTACGCGAGCGCCAGGCGCCAGATCGAGCCACGACCAGAGCGCCTCGACCTGGCGCTCGATGGCGTCCAATGGGCGGCTGCCGGCGCCGTGACTCTGATCCAACTGCTCCGCCAACATGCGATCGCTGAAGAGAGGATCGTCCCAGGGCAGATTGTCCCCATCGCGCCAGGGCTGGCCCGGCTGTGGCCGGTTGGTCACAATGGCCAGCGACTGCCGCACCTGTTCGCCAAACGCCGCTGGATCGGCGACGCCAGGCATGAAGGGGCGCTGACGACGACGTGATGACATACGACACGCTCCTGCAGATTTCTAAACGAACTCTCACAAAAACAACTTGACAGCCCATCCCGAAGGCGCTTATAATGCCTGTAGTCAAGGTGCAAGGACGCGATGAACCGGATACGAGCGACGCACTACGCAATCATCAAGATCGGCGCATGGTTGCTGATCCTCTGGGCCAGCAGCTTCCTGACGGCGCGTCTGGCGCTGGCAGGACCGCAGCCGCCGTCAGGCTCCTGGAGCGACGCCCTGCGCAGCCCCGCCGCTACACCAACGCCCGTTCCCAATCAAACCGGCCAGGAGCCGATCATTCCAACACGCACTTTCACCTACACGGTGCAACTGCGGGATACGCCGTGGAGCCTGGCTGTGGATTTCGGGCGCAACATCGAAAGCCTTGCCTGTGCAACCGCTCCTTACGCACCCGATCCCTACAACTTCCGCGCCGGGCAGGTCATCACCATTCCGGCGCTGAACACCGTTTGCCACGAGGTGAAGACCGGCGAAACCCTGGAACAGGTGGCGGCGCTGTACGACGTCAGCCCTGAAAGCATCGTCGAGATTACCTGGAACGGGCTGCAACAACCACCTTACATCTTGATGACCGGTCAACACCTGCTGGTCTATCAGCGAGAGGGCGTGGAACAGCCGCTGATTGCGCTGCCGCGCAGCAGCTTGCCGCGCTGGGACCTCTCCGCCCTGCCCTTCGACCCGGCCAACCCGCCGGAAGGGATGCACGTGACACCGGATGGCTTTTACTGGCAAGGGGTGTGGCCCTATGGAGATGGCCATTTCGCCTGGCCGCTGCGCAACGCCCGCCTGACGCAGGGCTACAACCGCTTGGCGCACCGGGCGATTGACCTGGCCGCGCCCGCCGGCGTCGAGGTGACGGCCGCCGACAACGGCGTAGTGGTCATGGCTGGTTGGAACAGTCAAGGCTACGGCTATCGCGTGGTGATTGACCACAACAACGACTACGTGACGCTCTATGCGCACCTGAGCAACTATTACGTCGAGCCGGGCGATGTTGTCGAAAAGGGCCAGGTCATTGGCGCCGTCGGCTCCACCGGTAATTCGACCGGCCCCCACCTTCACTTCGAGTTACGCGACTTCGGCCGACTCGAAGACCCATCCGCCTTCCTACCCACACAGCGTTGACGCATCACGGTTCGAGCAGCAACACGTGCTCGGTTTCTGCTTCGACGCGGGCGCGACTCCACAGCATTGGGTGATATTCTCCCTCACGCCACGCTTCGATTTGATCGGCGTAGTGCGGATTGCCCGGCTGCCCTGACTGCCCCGTGTTGAGCACCGTCAGGCTGCGGTCGAAATCGTCGAGGTCAATGATCTGGCGATAGGCGGCGGTGACGCTGACGAAGCCGATGGGCAACTTCGACGGAAATGCACTCTGCGCCACTGTGCTGTCGTCTCCGTCCACGGCTAGCGGGCCGCGGCTGAACAACCAGCCGAGCCGGGTCTCGCCCAGGGGGTGGCGAAAAACGACCTGGTGAAAACGGCCCCATTGCCAGCGGCGCGGGTTGTCGCCCACCGTCTCCAACAGAGTGCGCACCGCCCGGGTCAGGGCCTCTTGCAGCAGTTCCTCACGCGTGCGCGGGCGGGCGCCGGCGGCCAGCCAGAACGGGTCGGGCTGTTCCAGCAGTTGTTGCAGGCGCTGGCTGGCGCGTCCCTGCATGGCGGTCAGCGGAAACAGGGGCATACGCGGCTGGCCCAGAAAGTGGTCGAACTCAGGGCCGAGCTTGTCGCCAAAGACCAGGTGCAGCAGATTGATGTGGCACAGGGCAAAGACGGCGGCGCCGGCGCTGTCGCGGTCGGTGCGACCGTTCCATTCGACCAGAGAGCGCAAAGCGGTGCGCTCCCAGGGGTTGGTCGGCGTCAGCACGCTGAAATAGGACACCATCTGCTGTGCAGAGAGCGAAAGCACGTCGTTTTGCAGCACCTCGCAGTCACGCCGCGTCTGGCGCGGCTTGCTCTTGAGCGCCTCGGCGATGCGGCGGGCGCGGAAGCCATCGGCCCACTCCAGCGTCAGGAAATACGGATAATCGTCGCCCACCAGCTTCTGATTGGCGCTGATCACAAAACCGGCCGGCGGGTCGAACGCCTGCGGCAGGGCGTCGGGCGGCAGCCAGCCGATCCATTCATGACGACCGCTCCAGCCAGGCGCAGGCGCCAGCCCCAGGCCCTCGGCGCGCTGCGGAACCAGGCCCACCATCAGCGAGGCGATGTTGTCCTGAGCGTTGGCGACGACGATCTGTTGCACAGGGGTGCACCAGGAGGCCGCCGCCGTGCGAAACGTCTCCAATGTTGCGGCCCGATTCATGGCAAGCAGCGCCGCCACAAAACCGCCCGCCTCGTGGCCTGTCCAGCGCAACGCCAGCGACGGCAAGGGCTGATCTGCGCCGGACGGCAGGATGCCGTCGAGCAGCGGGCCATGCCGAGTGCAGACGACTTCCAGCGTCGTTGGCTGCGCCTCCCCGCGCACCTGAATCGTCTCCTGAAAGACCCGCGCCTCTTCCCACTGCTCGGCCTCGGCCTGCTGCCAGCGAAACAGGCGCGGGTTGTCGGGATGGCGCTGTTCGAGGTAGAGGTCTTGCGTGTCAACGGGTGCGTTGGTCAAGCCCCAGGCCAGCCAGGCGTTGTGACCGTGCAGCACGCCGGGCAGACCGGGCAAGCTGGCGCCGGTCAGGCGCAAACCAGCGCCATCGGCGGCTTCCAGGTGATTTTCGTAGATGGGACAGGGCATCTGCACCGCCAGATGCGGATCACTGGCCAGGAGCGGCTTGCCCGTCGCCGTGTGTTGACCATTCAAGGCCCAGGCGTTGCTGCCCAGGCCAGGGCTGCCGACTGCGCCATACCAGGCGCGCAGTTGGTCGTACTGGCTGAGCAGCAAACCGGCGATCTGCTGCATCCCTTCCAGGCCGGGCACAATCAGCGGCGCGCCGGGCGTTTGCTCCGGCTCCAGGCCGGCGGCGCGTTCAGGGCCAAAGCGGGCCAACAGCGCGGTGCGCAGCAGTTCGGTCTCCCAGTTGCCGCTCAGGCTCCAGGCAAAGACGCGGGCGCAAGCCAGGCTATCCAGTGGGGTCCACGGGTCAGGGCTGAAGCGCAGCAGGGTGAATTCGGCGGGCAGGCGCCTGGCGCTGTGAGTGATGACGGCATCTACGCCGGCGGCGTACTGCTGTAAGGCGATCAGTGCGGCGGGAGGCAGCGCGTCCAGCTCGCGGGCGGCGCTGCGCTGAAACCCGATGGTGCGGCTGAAGCGATCGGTCTCCAGCCCCTGTGCGCCGAAGAGTTCGGCCAGGCGCCCTTGCGCCACGCGGCGGCTCAACTCCATTTGCCACAGGCGATCTTGTGCGTGCAGGGCGCCCTGGGCAAACCAAAGATCGGCCTCGCTGGCGGCGTAGATGTGCGGAACGCCCCAACGATCGCGCCGCACCTCCACCGGCGCTTGTAGGCCGGGCAGGCGCAGCGTTCCTTCCATCTGCGTCTGGGGGCGCCAAACGACCCAGGCGTAGACGACGACCAGGCCCAGGGCGAGCACCCCGGCCACGATGAGCAGGATCAGGATGGCAAGGATGGCGGTCAACATCGGCGTGATGGCAGGATGGTCGCTGGCCCCGATTGGGGTGCGGGCGAGATCACACAGGCGGCCGTCGAACCGGCGGGATGGGTGGTCACATGCGCCCTACCCGGCCAGGTCACGCAGACTGGCCACGCGCTGCGCAAAGCTGCGCGACTCGTTGTACCAACGCCGCAAATATTGGAACAGATCGGGGTCAATGAAGATCTCGAGTTGCGAAACCCCTTCGGCCGTCCAGTAACGCTCGACAGCGGCGTCGAACGTGGCTGCTTCGGCGGCCAACTGGCTGAGAACGGGCGACAGAGCGCCCGGCGTCGTCGAATGCATGGTCATCTCCTCGTTGTTACAGCCCGGCTTGCGGCCCGGCGCCCGGCTATTATAGGCAGAGGCTGCGGAACGGTCAACTTGCCGGTTGGGGCCAACCGTGCGCCGCCGTCCATGCCGGCCGCTGACCGGACCAGGGCGGCGATGCTGCACAGCCGCCGGCGGCCCGGCTGGCGCGATGGCGTGCGAAAAGATGCAACCATGCGACTGGCGGCGTTACTTGCCCGTTTGCGCCGCCTGTGCTAAACTCGCGACGGTGTGCGGCGGGCGGATTCGAAGCTGGCCGGCGCAGCCGGGCGATGGATCGTCGCCGCAGCCAGCGGAAAATCGGCCGGCGCAGACGGTATTGCGGTTGGCGTGGAAAGGTGGAGCGATTGGGCAAGCCAACATCTGTGGCTGTGATCGGTTGCGGCTACTGGGGCCGGAACCTGGTGCGCAACTTCGCGCAACTCGGCGCGCTGGCGCTGGTCTGCGAGGCGACGGCGAGCGGGCGGGCGGCAGCGGCGCAGTTGGCGCCATCGGTGCCCATCAGCGCCGCGGTGGAGGAAGTCTGGCAGGCCGATATTCCGGCTGTGGTGATTGCGACGCCAGCCGAGACCCATTTCGATCTGGTGCGGCAGGCGCTGCTGGCGGGCAAGGATGTCTTTGTCGAAAAGCCGCTGGCGCTGACGTTCCGCCACGGGGCCGAACTGTTGCGCCTGGCGGAGCAGACGGGCCGTATCCTGATGGTGGGGCACGTGCTCGAATATCATCCGGCAATCGTGCGGTTGCACGATCTGGTGCGGGGCGGTGCGTTGGGTAAGGTACGCTACGTCTATTCCAATCGGTTGAGCTTGGGCAAGGTGCGCCGCGAGGAGAACATTCTGTGGAGCTTTGCCCCGCACGATGTGGCGGTGATTCTGCGGCTGTTGGGCGAAATGCCGTTCCAGGTGACGGCGTGCGGCGGCAGTTATGTGCAGCCGAACATTGCCGATGTCACCGTGACCAATCTGCTGTTCGACAATGGGGTGCGGGCGCACATCTTCGTGTCGTGGCTGCATCCGTTCAAGGAACAGCGCCTGGTCATCGTGGGCAGCCAGAAGATGGCGAGTTTCGACGATGTGTCGAAGCAGTTGGTGTTGTACGATCAGCGGGTCGAGATCGAGGCGGGGATGCCGGCGCCGGTCAAGGGCGAGGGCGAGTTGATTGCCTTCGAGGAGGCGGAGCCGCTGCGCCTGGAGTGCCAGGCTTTTCTACAGAGCCTGGAGACACGCCAGCCGCCGCTGACCGATGGGACGAGTGCGCTGCGGGTGTTGCAGGTGCTGCAGGCGGCCCAACGCTCGCTGGTGATGAACGGCGAGCCAGTCACGCTGGCGCTGGAATTCTGAGAGGCGGGACTCTCTGCGGTCATCCAACAAGTCATGGCAACATACATTCTGACCGGTGCGGCGGGTTTCATCGGCTCGCACACGGCGCACCGTCTGCTTGCCGATGGGCATGATGTCATCGGCATTGACAATCTGAACGACGCCTACGATGTGCGCTTGAAACAGCGACGCCTGGCGCAGTTGCACGAGCGATCCGGCTTTCGGTTCTTGCAGCTCGACATTGGGGAACGGGCGGCGCTGAGCGAGGCGTTGCGCCCGCTACGCGGGGTAGATGCCGTCATCAACCTGGCGGCGCGGGCGGGGGTGCGGCAGTCGGTCGAAAACCCGGGGGTCTACTTCCAAACGAACGTCATCGGGGCGCTGCATCTGCTGGAGCTGTGCCGTGCGGCCGGCATCCCCAAGTTTGTGCTGGCGTCTTCTTCCAGCCTGTACGGCAGGGACAACCCGCTGCCCTATCGCGAAGATCAGGCGACCGATCATCCACTCTCGCCCTATGCGGCATCCAAGAAGGCCGCCGAGACGCTCTGCTACACCTATCACTCCCTGTACAATCTCGATGTGACTGTGCTGCGTTTCTTCACCGTCTACGGGCCGGCCGGCCGGCCGGACATGGCGCCCCTTCGCTTCGTGCAGTGGATCAGCGAAGGGCGGCCGGTCACGGTGCACGGAGATGGGCAGCAGTCGCGGGATTTTACCTATGTGGACGATATCGTGGAAGGGGTTACGGCAGGCCTGCAGCCGTTGGGATATGAAATCATCAACCTCGGCTCGGACCGTCCGGTGGTTCTGCTCGATGCGATTCGGCTGATGGAGCAACTGGTGGGGCGGCCGGCCCGGATCGAGTTCCGGCCAGCGCATCCGGCCGATGCGCCGGCGACCTGGGCCGACATCAGCAAGGCGAGACGGCTGCTGAACTGGCGGCCGCAAACGACGCTGGTGGAAGGGATGGGGCGGCTGGCGGCGTGGTATCGGGCCAATCGCGCCTGGGCGTGCGAGATACGATGTGAGTAAATGGTCAACCATGCGAGCAATTATGTCAAAAAGGAGCATCATGACGTTGTCAAACAAACGTTCACCTGCCTGGCCGGACAGCGCCGTATTCTGGCGCGATAAACGTGTCATTGTGACGGGCGGCAGCGGTTTTCTCGGTTCGTGGGTCGTCGAAAAGCTGCGCGCCCGCGGGGCAGCAGAGGTCATCGTTCCGCGGCGCTCTCAGTACGATCTGCGCGACATCGAGGCGATCCGCCGCCTGTTCGCCGATGCGGTGAGAGGAGGAGCGGCTTTGCCCGGTACACAGTTGTATGTCATTCATCTGGCGGCGCACGTGGGCGGGATTGGGGCCAATCGCGCCAAACCGGCCGAGTTTTTCTATGACAACCTGATGATGGGTGTGCCGCTGATGCACGAGGCGTGGCGCGCCGGTGTGCAGAAGTTCACGGCAATTGGTACGGTGTGCGCCTATCCGAAATTCACGCCGACGCCTTTTCATGAGGATGATTTGTGGAACGGCTATCCAGAGGAGACGAACGCGCCTTACGGGTTGGCCAAGAAGATGATGCTGGTGCAGAGTCAAACTTACCGAGAGCAGTACGGGTGGAACTCGATCTTTCTGCTGCCGGTCAACCTCTATGGGCCAGGCGACAATTTCGATCTGGAGACGTCGCACGTGATCCCGGCGTTGATTCGCAAGTGCCTGGAGGCGCAGGATGCGACAGGTTCAGGCGACGGCGCGGGGCGGTCTGCGGCGGCTGAAATTGTGGCCTGGGGCGATGGCTCGCCGACGCGAGAGTTTTTGTACGTGGAAGATGCGGCAGAAGGGATTCTGTTGGCGGCTGAGCGTTACAATGAGAGCGCTCCGGTGAACATCGGTAGTGCGTTCGAGATCAGCATCAAGGATTTGTTGGAGACGATCGCCCGTCTGACTGGCTTCGAGGGGCGCATCGTGTGGGACACGAGCAAGCCGAATGGCCAGCCCCGCCGTAAGCTGGATGTGAGCCGGGCGCGCGCGCGTTTCGGTTTCGAGGCGGAGACATCGTTCGAGGCCGGACTGCAACGAACGATCGAGTGGTACCAGTCGGTACGTTGAGCAAAGAGACTCCTTCTGTGCCCGGATGACCGCCCGCACTGCCGGTTGTCCAAGCAGGGGTCGAGCAGAGGAGAATCACGTGGAGATCGAAGCTATCCCGATGTGGGCGTTCATGCTCGTCGGGTTCGTGGCTCAGATGATCGATGGGGCGTTGGGCATGGCGTATGGCGTCAGTTCGACGACTATTCTGACCAGTTTGGGTGTTCCCCAGAAATTTGCCAGCGCGGCGGTGCACGCGTCGGAAGTGGTGACGACGGGCATTTCAGGGCTGGCGCACTGGCGGGCCGGTAATGTGCAGTTCGACCTGGCAAGGCATCTGCTGATCCCCGGGGTGTTGGGCGGGGTGATCGGCGCCTATCTGCTATCCAACTTCGAGGGAGACATCATCAAGCCGTTTGCGGCGATCTATCTGATCGTGATGGGCTTGATCATCATCTACCGGGCGTTTCGCAGCCTGGCCCCGCGTGAGGTACGTTCGTGGCTGACACCGTTAGCGCTCGGCGGCGGGTTCATGGATGCCGTGGGCGGCGGCGGTTGGGGGCCGATCGTCACCTCGACGCTGGTGGCGCGTGGCAATGCGCCGCGCTACACGGTGGGCAGTGTGAATCTGACGGAGTTCTTCGTCTCTCTGGCGCAGTCGGTGACCTTCGTGATTGCGCTTGGCAGCGGCGAGATCGCCAAATATGGGACGATCATTCTGGGGTTGCTGATCGGTGGGGCAATTGCGGCGCCGTTGGCGGCGGTGATTGCCCGGCGGCTGCCCCACCAGCCCTTCATGCTGTTGGTCGGGGCGCTGATCGTGTTACTGAACGTGCGTACCCTGCTGCTGACGATCGGCTAGGAACGGCCGGCCGCCGCCACATCACGGGGCAAGAAGGCTGGAACAGGCGCCGTCGTGCGCCGTAAGCCGGGTCTTTGGCGGACTAAATTTGTCAGGCAGGGGGCATTGCGTTAAGATAGACGAGCAATGCGGGCGTTGTACACAGGCCGCGCACAAGCGAGGGGGTTCGTTGCAGCAATCGCTCTGCCCTCTCCTCAGAATTGCGATGATGAACCGTCTCTGGTCAGGCCGGCCAGGGACGGCGGAGCGCGTCGCGATCAGCAGCAACGAAGGCGCGGCTTGTCGCTGCGCTGGTTCTCGTGCTGGCTCGTGGCACTACTATAGGATGGCGGCCTCCTGGAGGTATTCGAACGCTTTCAGGTCTCGTCAAAGGCAGTCATGGTGAGCAAGTACAGCTTCCACTGGCAGAATGCTGCCGGCAGCTTGCACAAGCGATGGGACAACGCGCCTCATCATCAACATGTGCCTACACAGCCGCACCACGTCCATGATAGAAGCGAGACAAAAGTGTTACCGCACCGCATCAAATGATGATGATCAAGGAGTTGTTCGAATGACTACGCTCTCACCTGCCATGCCAGCAATCCGCTGACAGATGAGATTCGCCGGGCTGGCGTGCGAGTTGTGCGTCGCATCAAGATCGTTCGAGATGCATGGCGCGGGCGACCTGGACGTTGCCTTTAGAAGCACCAAATATTCGATATTCTAAAAATGAGTGATTATCTTCGTTCTCATCTTCAACAACTGGAAGCGGAGGCAATTTTTGTCATCCGCGATACCGTCGCTCAGTTCGAGCGGCCGGTGATGCTCTTTTCGGGCGGCAAGGATTCGATTGTGATGGCGCATCTGGCGCAGCGCGCCTTCTGGCCAGGACGCATTCCATTTCCCTTGCTGCACATTGACACAGGACACAATTTCCCGGAGACGATGGAATACCGGGACTGGCTGATGCAGAAGTTGGGAGTCAAGCTGCTGGTAGCCAGCGTGCAGGATTCGATCAATCGCGGCAGAGTACAGGAGGAGCAGGGGCACAATCCCAGTCGCAACTTGCTGCAAACCACCACCCTGCTGGATGCGCTGGCCGAGCACAAGTTCGAAGCTGCCATGGGCGGCGGACGCCGCGATGAAGAGAAGGCTCGCGCTAAAGAGCGGTTCTTCTCGCACCGCGACCGTTTTGGCCAATGGGATCCCAAGAATCAACGGCCTGAGCTGTGGTCGCTGTACAATGGCCGCAAACATCTGGGCGAAAGTTTCCGCGTCTTTCCGCTGAGCAACTGGACCGAGATGGATGTCTGGCAATACATCCGCCTGAAGGAGATTCCTATCCCCAGTCTCTATTTTTCGCATCGCCGCGACGTTCTGTGGCGCGATGGCATGTGGTTGGCCGTTTCCGAGGTGGTGACGCCCTTGGCCCATGAGCCGATCGTCAATCGGCAGGTGCGGTTTCGCACCATTGGCGATCTGACCTGCACCGGTGCGGTTGACTCTGATGCTGCCAGCCTGGACGAGATCATCATGGAAGTCGCCGCGGCGCGCATCACTGAACGAGGCGGTCGGGCGGATGACAAACGCTCGGACTCGGCCATGGAAGATCGCAAAAAGGTAGGGTACTTCTAAATGACTTCCGATCCCTATCTAACGATGGACATGCTCCGGTTTACCACCGCAGGCAGCGTAGATGATGGCAAGAGCACGCTGATCGGGCGGCTGCTGCTCGATACCAAGAGCATCTTCGAAGATCAACTGGAAGCCGTCGAGCGGGCCAGCCAGTTGCGTGGGGAAGAGTATGTTGATCTGGCGCTTTTCACCGATGGTCTGCGCGCCGAGCGCGAGCAGCGCATCACCATTGACGTGGCTTACCGCTTTTTTGCCACACCCCGGCGCAAGTTCATCATCGCCGACACCCCTGGCCACATTCAGTACACACGCAACATGGTCACGGGGGCTTCGACCGCCGAGCTGGCGATCATCCTGATCGACGCACAGCGCGGCGTCCTGACGCAGTCCAAGCGGCATGGCTTCATCGCTTCACTCTTGCAGATTCCACATGTGTTGGTGGCTGTCAACAAGATGGACCTGGTGGATTTCCGCCAGGAGGTGTACGACGCCATCGTTGCCGAGTATACGGCTTTTGCCAGCAAGCTCTCGGTACCCGATCTCACCTTCATCCCCATTTCGGCGCTCAAAGGCGATAACGTGGTGCACAAGAGCGAGCAGATGCCGTGGTATGACGGCTCGTCGCTTCTGCACCACCTGGAGCATGTCAGCGTGGGCAGCAGCCGCAACCTGGTGGATTTCCGGTTTCCTGTGCAGATGGCTCTACGACCGCACCACGGCTTCCGCGGGTTCGCCGGTCAGATTGCCTCTGGCACGATTACACCTGGTGAGGAGGTGGTGGTGTTACCATCGGGACGCTCGTCGCGTGTACGCAGCATCGTCACCTTCGATGGGGAACTGGCAGAGGCCGCTGCGGGCGACTCGGTGGTCTTGACGCTCGAGGATGAGATTGACATCAGCCGGGGCGACATGATCGTGCGCCTGCGCAACCTGCCCCAAGTCAGCGCCAATCTGGAATGCACGCTCTGCTGGATGAATGAGGAGCCATTGAATGTGCGCACGCCGTACATCCTGCAGCACACCACGCGCCAGGTGCGCGCCCATGTCAGCGAACTCACCTACCGCGTCGATGTGGACACCCTGCACCGTGAGCCGGCCTCGACTTTGAGACTGAACGAGATCGGCCGCGTCAAACTCACGACCACCCAGCCGATCTTCTTCGATCCCTACCAAACCAATCGTGCGACCGGCAACTTCATCCTGGTTGACCCCTATACCAACAACACCGTGGCCGCAGGCATGATCCGTCGCACGGTGCGTGAACTGGCGGATGTCATCACAGGTGAACCGGAGCGACTCAAATCGTCGAATGTGGTTTGGGAGGGGACGGCGATCAGCAGAGAAATGCGTGAAGAACGTCACGGGCACAAGGCCGCGGTGTTGTGGTTCACCGGGCTGTCGGGGTCGGGCAAATCTACGATTGCGCGGCTGCTGGAGCGGCGGCTCTACGCTCTGGGCTATGAAACGTTTTATCTGGACGGCGACAATGTGCGTCACGGGCTGAACGGCGACCTGGGCTTTTCGCCGGCCGATCGCAAGGAGAACATCCGTCGCGTGGCCGAGGCCGCCAGGCTGGCGTTCGAGCACGGCCATCTGGTGCTCTGCACGTTCATCTCGCCATACCGGGAGGATCGTCGCTTCGCCCGCTCACTGGCGCCGGACGGTCGCTTCTTCGAGGTGTACGTGAAATGCGATTTGGAAGTCGCCAGGCGCCGTGATCCCAAAGGCCTCTATGCGCGGGCGCTGCGCGGTGAAATCAAGGACTTTACCGGCGTCAGCTCGTCCTACGAGGAGCCGGAGGCGCCGGAGCTGGTGGTCGAAAGCGACCTGGTCAGTGCGGAGGATGCGGTGCAGATGATTCTGGCAGAACTGGCGGCGCGTGGAATTGTTGCGGGTTGAGCTGCACAGGTCCATCAACGACTACTACAATCCAGACAGGGGATCGCTTGCACGATGAGATGAGCACTTTGCACCTGGACTCCGGCCATTTTCTATCTAGATTTTGCCGTCCATTATACTCTATCTATGGAACCATCGCCGATCTGCGTCGAGACCTGGACGCATGAGAAAGGATGAACGATGACAACTATCAGTGTCAGAAACGAGGCCATCGCAGGTTCGTTGGCCCGCATTACATTCAACAAGGATGTTTTGACTGGCAAGCCGATCATCCGCGGCATGCGCATTTCTGTGGAGATGATCTTGGGACTGCTTGCCCGCGGCGCGACCGTCGAAGAGATACTTCAGGACTATCCTCAACTCGAGGCGGCTGATATCCAGGCTGCACTTTCTTACGCCCATGGCTTGGTCGCCGGCGAAACGATCCTGGAACGAGTTGTCGCCTGAATGAAGTTTCTGACCGATGTCAACGCCAATGGCGTATTGGCCCAGTGGCTACTTGATCTGGGGAAATGTGAAACAGGTCGCAGATCGAGATGTGAGTTTGCCTGACGAAGAGATCCTGCGATGGGCCGAACAGGAGCAGCGGATCATCGTCACAACTGACAAGGATTTCGAGGAGATGATCTGGCGTCGGGGAAACCCCCATTGCGGCATCTTGCGACTGGAAAACCTGCCGCGCGCCGAACGAAGGGCGTTGCCGGAGGACTTACTGGCCCAGCATATGCAGACGCTTGCCTCTGGGACAATTGTCATTGCTCAGGCCAAGAAAATTCGCATTTGGACACCGCTTCGTATCTTCAGAAGCAAGTGATACCGCACACTCGCCGGCGCCGCCATGAGATTGCAAAACTTGCCACAAGACCGGTTCTGTGCTATGATGTGCAGTGATCAGGGTATCCAGCCCATCTTGAGACCCACCGACGAACGAGGGGAACCTGTCGTAGCATCTGCTCCAGCCCACTCTACAGATGAATCAATGTCGTTTCTCCTTCCCTTTCCACGCGGTTAGGGAGGGCGGAGCGCGGGAAGCGTGAGGACTGCTGTCGGAAACCGGCCGAACGATTTTGATGACGGGTGATTGACACAAACGAGAGAAAGCACATGCTTGCTCAGTACAAGCGACACGGTTCACCCTTCGGCCAGGCTCAGGGTGCTGCGCAGGGACAAGGCTACGTGGGCCTGACGACCGGCGTGACCCTGGCATTCCGGGGTCGCCAGGTGGTCGGCGTTGACATGGATGCAAGCCTTCGACACAGCTCAGGACAAGCTGCTGGCAGCGTCGGACTGCGCGGTAGTGACGGAGTGCGTGGTATGATTGGGCGGCGGTCCGGCGGCAGGTGGGGCTGATCGTGGATACGCGACACGCCGCGGGATGAAAGCAACGGCCAGCATGGTGAGGATGGCGAACGGGGAGAAGTAGATGACATGTTAACAGAATATCTGAGCGCGGCCATGGAATTAGCGCACTACGAGCTTATTGACGATTCGGAGCCGTACTACGGTCATGTCCCAGCTCTGAAGGGCGTTTGGGCAACCGGTCAAACATTGGAGGAATGCCGGCGGCGTCTGGCTTCGGCATTGGAGGATTGGGTGTTGTTCAGCGTAGCCCGCAATTTAGAATTGCCGGACCTGGGTGATGTTGTGGTCCGGCTACCGCAGCGGGTTGTCGCCTGATGCCTGGGCGCTTAACACCGGTGTCGCGTCGCGAGTTCATCAAGCGCATGCAAGCGCTGGGCTTTGAAGGCTCCTATTCGGGCGGACGCCACGAGTTCCTTGTGCGCGCTGATCGCCGGTTGATCGTCCCGAACCCGCACCGCGGTGACATCAGCGTGGACTTGCTCGTGCGTCTACTGGATGAAGCCGGTGTGACACGCCAAGAATGGGAAGCAAGCGCTTGAGGTAGTCAACCTTCTTCGGTCGCCCGCGCTGGATGTGATCGAGCTGTTGCGGCAGCGGGGCGCCGACGTGCGCTACCACGACCCCCACGTGCCGGTCATCCGCCACAACGGATTCGAGTTGGCCGGCGAGACCGACCTGGACGCGACCAATTGCGCAGGGGTGGTGACGGATCATTCGTGCTATGATTGGGCCGCGATCAAGCGGCAGGTTGGGCTGATGGTGAGCACACGACATGCAATGAAGGGTTGAGACATTGTGGCCTGATAGCACCACCTTCTGGCGCGATAAGCGTGTCGTCGTCACCGGCGGCGCCGGTTTTCTCGGTTCCTTCATCGTCGAGAAGCTGCGCACACGCGGCGCGGCGGAGATATTTGTGCCGCGTATCGAAGATTACGATCTGCGCGATCTGGCTGCAATCCGGCGTATGTTGGCGGACGCGCGGCCGGACATCATCCTGCACCTGGCCGCGCGGGTGGGCGGCATCGGCGCCGACCGGCTCCACCCCGCCGAGTTCTTCTACGACAACCTGATGATGGGCGTGCCGTTGATGCACGAAGCCTGGCAGGCCGGCGTGAGCAAGTTCGTGGCGCTGGGGACGGTGTGCGCGTACCCCAAGTTCACGCCGGTACCCTTCCATGAGGACGACCTGTGGAACGGCTACCCCGAGGAGACCAACGCGCCCTACGGCCTGGCCAAGAAGCCTGTCCTGAGCCTGTCGAAGGGATGCTGCTGGTGCAGAGCCAGACCTACCGCCAGCAGTACGGCTGGAACTCCATCTTCCTCCTGCCGGTCAACCTGTACGGCCCGCGCGACAACTTCGACCCGGAGAGCTCACACGTCATCCCGGCGCTGATCCGCAAGTGCCTGGAGGCCAAGGAACAGGGCGATCAAGAGATCATCGCCTGGGGCGACAGCTCGCCGACGCGCAAGTTCCTCTACGTGGAGGACGCCGCCGAGGGCATCCTTCCTTCGGCTGCACTCAGGACAAGGCTGGCGACCGAGCGCTACAACCAGAGCGACCCGGTCAACCCTTCGACTGGGCTCAGGGCAAGCCTGGGCAGCGCGCTCGAGACGTGTCCTCCCTGGACGCAGACGTCTGCGGGACTACGTAAGCGAATGCGAGGGATCAGCATCAAAGACCTGACCGAGACCATCGCCCACCTGACCGGCTTCGAGGGGCGCATCGTCTGGGACACCTCCGAGCCCAACGGCTAACCGCGGCGGAAGCTTGATGTCAGTCGGGCACGGAAACGGTTTGGGTTCGAGAGCCAGACACCGTTTGAAGAAGGATTACGGCGAACGATCGAGTGGTACAGGCATACAGAGCCCGTGATTGGGTCAAGATAGCTTGTCTTGCTGGTCTGGTTGATGCAAGGTACATGGTGGGGTAGGATAAATTTTCCCCATTCTTTTGACGAGGTGTCTCATGCCTAAAGTGCGAATGTTATCGATCTCTCAGTATGTACAAGCGGCACTAGAGCGCGCTGTCTATGAACCTGACGAACACGGTATAATCGTCGCTCGTGTGCCAGGTATGTCTGGTTTCTTTTCCCAAGGAGAGACTTTCGAGGATGCACGTGAGAGCCTGCGTGATGCCATCGAGGGCAATTTGACGCTGGCATTGCAGATGGGGCTGCCGATTCCAGCGCTGGATGAGGTAGTGATCGAGGAACAGCATGTCCCGTCTTACGCCGCTTAAATCAAGTGAAGTTGTGCGGAAGCTGCGTCAATTGGGCTACGATGGCCCCATCTCCGGAGGTCGTCATGTGCGTATGGTGCATCCTGAGAGCGGTCAGATCATCCCTATTCCAGTTCACAGCGGCAAAGACATCAGCGTGGGCTTGATCAGGGAGATAATCAGACAGGTCGGCATCACGCGTGATGAATGGCTGGCCTTGTGATTGCTGCTGATGATGGGCGTTCCCCTGATGCACGAAAGCTGGTTTCAATTCCATCTTCCTCCTCCCTGTCAATCTACGGGCCGCGCGACAAGCCTTCGACGATGCTCAGGACAAGCTTCAACCCCGACAGCTCGCACGTGATCCCGGCATTGATCAAGAAGCATGTCCTGAGCAAAGCCGAAGGATGCGTCGAGGTGGTGGAACGCGGCGATCCTGAGATCGTGGCCTGGGGTGACGGCTCGCCGATACGCGAGTTCCTCTACGTGGAGGATGCGGCCGAGGGGATCCTTTCTTCGACTGCGCTCAGGACATGGCTGGCGACTGAGCGGTACAACGAGAGCGATCCGGTTAACCCTTCGACTGGGCTCAGGTCAGGCCTCGGCAGCGCGTTCGAAATCAGCATCAAGGAGCTGACGGAGACGATTGCACGCCTGTGCGGATTTGGTGGAAGAATCGTGTGGGATACGAGTAAGCCGAACCTTGATCTGATTGGTGATTTGTATCAAGAGGTCATTATCACCGGCGCTGTATACCAGGAGGCGGTCATC
>CAZOLV010000037.1:0-33672 GCA_964580725.1 uncultured Anaerolineae bacterium
GTCAGGTTTCACGTTGGGGGAAAACCTGACAGGTTTCACGTTGGGGGAAAACCTGACAGGTTTCCAAAACCTGTCAGGTTTCACGTTGGGGGAAAACCTGACAGGTTTCTCGAATTTTTATCACAATCTTGGATTTTATTGACCTGACAACTTGACAACGGGCGTCAAACCGCGTATCATTGCCGCCACAATTAGACATGCCCGGCGCGGGGAGATGCGATGCCTGACGTTTTGTTAGCCCATTCTTACTTTCTCAAGTACGATTCCAAACAACTGGAAAAGATGCGCCCCTACCCACCGCTGGCGACTCTCTATGCGGCCAGCTATCTGCGTCGTATGGGCTACAGCGTGGCGTTCTTCGATGCGATGCTGGCCGAAGGCGAGCACGAATTCGAGACGATGCTGGCGCAGCAGCGGCCACGCTTTGTCGTGCTCTACGAAGACAACTTCAACTTCCTCAGCAAGATGTGCCTGACGCGGATGCGCGAAGCCGCCTGCCGCATGAGCGAAATGGCGCGCCAGCACGGCGCCAACGTCATCGCCGCCGGTTCGGACGTCAGCGATCACCCGGAGATCTACCTGCAGCGCGGCGTTCAATACGCCATTACCGGCGAGCCTGACCATACCGTGTGCGAACTCCTCGATGCCTTACGGACGGGGCATCCCGAACTGGCGCAGAAAATTTCTGGCCTGGTCTTGCACGACCCGCAGCGCCCCGGTATGCTGCTGCGCACAGGCCAACGCGCCCCCGAACGTCACCCCGATGTGTTCCCCTTTCCGGCCTGGGACTTGCTCGCCGTCGAACGTTATCGCAGCGCCTGGACGCAGGCGCATGGATACTTCAGCCTGAATATGGTGACGACGCGCGGCTGCCCCTTTCACTGCAACTGGTGCGCCAAGCCGATCTGGGGCCAGCGTTACGCCATGCGCACCCCCGCCAATGTCGCCGCCGAGATGGCCTGGATCAAACAGACCCTGCGCCCCGACCACATCTGGTTTGCCGATGACATCTTTGGGTTGCGTCCGGCCTGGGTGGCCGAATTAGGACGTGAGGTCGCGGCCCGTCAGGCGGCGATTCCGTTCATGATTCAGTCGCGCGTCGATCTGATGACCCCCGAAGCCGTGAGTGGCTTGCAGCAGGCGGGCTGCGTCGAGGTCTGGATGGGCGCCGAAAGCGGAAGCCAAAGGGTTCTGGATGCCATGGATAAAGGTATTCACATTGACCAAATCAAAGCGGCGCGCGATTTGCTGCGGCGACATGGCATCAAAGCCTGCTTCTTCATCCAGTTCGGCTATCCTGGCGAAACCTTCGATGACATCATGGCGACGGTGCAACTGGTGCGCGAGACGCTGCCCGACAACATTGGCATCAGCGTCAGTTACCCGCTGCCCGGCACCGGGTTCTACGAGATGGTCAAAGAGCAGTTGGGCGCCAAAACGAACTGGGTAGACAGCGGCGATCTGGCCATGATGTTCCAGGGCGCCTATCTGTCCCCCTTCTACCGCAAACTCCACCGCGTGCTGCATCGTGACCTGGAACTGCGCCAGCGCCTGGCGCGCCGTTCCGTCAACGGGCACGATCGCGACGCCGACCTGTTGACCGCACTCGACCACCTGACCCAGGAGTGGCTCGATCTGGGGCGCCTGGAAACGCTTCAGCGCGCCGACGCCCCGACGCTGATCGTCAAACGCTACGACGCGCCAGCGGCGCCCGATTTGAGCGCCGACTGGAACTAAAGTCCAGGCGACGCTGAGGGGAGATTCGATTCGACTCGATGCCAGATTTGCTGTTGACTCACGGCTACTTCCTGAGCGAAGACGAAAAAGAACAACAGATCATGAAGCCTTATCCCACCCTGGGGCTGCTCTACAACTCCGCCTACCTGCGGCGCGCCGGCTTCACTGTGGAGATCTTCGACTCGACCTTCAAGCAAAAGGCCGACCTGGCGGCGCGCCTGGCCCAAACGCCCGGCGGCGTCCTCGGCATCTACACCAACCTGATGACGCGCAAGAACGTCGTCTGGATCATGGCCGAGGCCAAACGACACCGTTGGACGGTCATTTGCGGCGGGCCTGAGTCGGCCAACTACCCGGCCCAATATCTGGCCCATGGCGCCGACATCATCGTCGTTGGCGAAGGGGAGATCACCCTCAGCGAACTGCTGCCGGCCCTGGCTCGCGGCAACCGGCAGCAACTGCACGATATCCACGGGCTGGTCTTCTACGGCGAGGGGGAAACGGGCGTCAGCGAGAGGCGCATCATCCGCACCCCCGAACGGGCGCAGATCAGCGACATCGGCGCCCTGCCCTGGCCCGACCGCGCCAACATCGAAATGAGCCGTTACGTCGAAGCATGGCGCACGCACCACGGCATGGGCAGCGTCAACCTGATCACGGGACGCGGCTGCCCTTACAAATGCAAATGGTGTTCGCACGCCGTCTTTGGCTATTCGCACCGCCGCCGCAATCCGCTCGACTGCGTCGCCGAGGTGCAGCACATCGTCGAAACCTACCGGCCCGACCAACTCTGGTACGCCGACGACGTCTTCACGATCAACCACCGCTGGTTGTACGAATACGCCGCCGAACTCAAGCGCCGCGGTCTGCATCTGCCGTTCGAGACGATCTCGCGCGCCGACCGATTGCTCAAGGACGATGTGTTGGCTACCCTGGCCAGCATGGGCTGCTACCGCATCTGGATCGGTTCCGAAAGCGGCAGCCAGCGCATTCTCGACGCCATGCAGCGCGGCGTCACCGTAGAGCAGGTGCAGTGGGCCACGCACGCCGCGCAGCATCACGGCATCGAGGTTGGCATGTTTCTGATGTGGGGCTACGACGGCGAGCAGGTCGAGGACATCGAGGCCACCATCGAGCATGTCAAGCGGGCCAACCCCAACGTCTTCTTCACCACAGTAGCCTATCCCATCAAGAACACCCCCTACTTTGCGCAGATCGCAGACTCGCTGCGGCTGGATGGGGACTGGGCCGAGGTCACCGATCGCGACTACGTGGTGCGCGGTCGCCACACCCGCCAGTATTACCGCTTTGCCGATCAATGGCTGCGTCATGATGTCGCCGCCCACCGCCTGGCCGATCAGGACGCCGCCGAAGCCCAACGTCTGCGTGACCTGGCGCAAGCCGCCCGCGCCGATCTGCTGGCTGTCGCCGCTGACGTCGAGGCATGACATGCCTGACGTAATGTCGCCAGATGCCCTGGCCCATCCCGCGCCCGACGCGCCGCCGTCTGCCTTCGATGACTTGGCCGGCAGTTACGATCAGGATTTCACCGGCAGTGTCATCGGCCGGGCGCTGCGCGCGGCGGTCTGGCGACGGCTCGCTGTGCGCTTCCAGTCCGGCGACCGTGTACTGGAACTGAACTGCGGCACCGGCGCCGACGCCATGTTTCTGGCGCAGCGCGGCGTCCAAGTCCTGGCCACCGATGTTGCCCGCGCCATGTTGGCCGCCGCACAGGCCAGAGTGATCGAGGCCGGCGCCGGCCAGCGCGTGACAGTGCAGCGGCTCGATCTGCAGGCGCTGGCCGCCTGGGGCGACGGCGTGCCTGCTGCGGAGGTCGAAGCCCTGCTGTTCTCGCACGTGCGGCCCTTCACCGGGGTGCTCTCCAACTTTGGCGGCCTGAACTGCATCGCCAACCTGGCCGGCGCGGCGCGAGCGCTGGCGCGCGTCACGACGCCCGGCGCCTGGACGCTCCTGTGCATCATGGGGCCGCTGGTGCCCTGGGAATGGGCCTGGTATCTGGGCCGGGGCGAGCCGGGCAAGGCGTTCAGGCGGTTGCGTCGCCGCGGCGTCGCCTGGCGCGGCCTGACCATCCACTATCCATCCATCGGAGCCGTGCGGCGCGCCTTTGCGCCCTCCTTCGAGCTGGCGCGGGTCAGCGCCGTCGGCGCGCTGCTGCCGCCCACCTACGCCGAACCGTGGGCCGCACGCCATCCCCGCCTTGTGACGGCTCTGACGCACGCAGAGCGGCGCCTGGAGACACTCTTTCCCCTGCCCTGGCTCGCCGATCATTTCTTGCTAGAACTCCGGCGACGTTGACCACTGCGCCCCGCCTGAAATCCTGCCGCCAGACTGAGGTTCGATGACGATTTTGCGACCACAGCCGCAACCAGAGACGACGCAGCAGACCCATGCCCCGCTGCCGCGTGTGGACCCCATCACGCGCTTGCCGATCCTGATCCTCTTTCCCCACAGCCGCTGCAACTGCCGCTGCGCCATGTGCGACATCTGGCGCACGACAACGCGCGATGAACTGACAGCAGCCGATGTGGCGCGTTGGCTGGACGAATGGCGTGCGCTAGACGTGCGGCGCGTCATCTTGAGCGGCGGCGAGGCGCTCATGCACTCGCATCTCTGGCAACTGTGCGCCCATCTGCGCGACGCCGGCATCGGCATCACCCTGCTCAGTACCGGGCTGCTGCTGGCCCGGTCCGCCGCCCAGGTCGCGACCTTCTGCGATGATGTGATCGTCAGTCTCGACGGGCCGCCCGCCCTGCACAACCAGATTCGCAATGTCCCCCGCGCTTATGAACGGCTGGCGGCCGGCGTCCATGCCGTCAAGGCGGCCGCCCCTCATGTCATCATCACGGCCCGCTGCACTGTGCAGCGGCTGAATTACGCCCATCTGCGCGCCACGGTGCGCTGCGCACACGAACTGGGCCTCGACCGCATCAGCTTTCTGCCCGCCGACGTCAGCAGCGACGCCTTCAACCGGCCGGAGGGGTGGGATGACGCGCGTGTGGCGCAGGTGGCCCTGGCCGCCGCCGACCTGCCGCGGCTGGCGCAGGAGCTGGCTGCCCTGGAAGCCGATTTCAGCGCCGATTTCGAGCGCCAGTTCATCGCCGAATCGCCGCTCAAGCTGCGTCACCGTCTGCTGACCTACTTTGCGGCGCTGCTTGGCCAGGCCGACTTCTTCCCGGTTTCCTGCAATGCGCCCTGGGTTTCGACCGTCATCGAGGCCGATGGAACGGTGCGCCCCTGCTTCTTCCACCCGCCCCTGGGCAACATCCATCAGGCGGCCGACCTGGACAGCCTGCTCAATTCTCCCGCTGCGCTGACCTGGCGCCGGCAGTTGGACACCCACCAGGATCCCATCTGCCGCAAGTGCGTCTGTTCGCTTTCCCTGCGGGAGGCCGGCTGATGCGCCGTCGCACGATCATTCTTTACAATCCCCAGGCGGTCTTTTTCACCATGCCGCTTGGACTGCTGGCGGTTGGTTCGCACCTCGACCCGGAACAGTACCGGGTCGTCATCGTGGATGGCCGCCTGGAAACCGACCCGGTTGCCGCCGTCTTGGCGCATGTGGACGAGGCGCTCTGTTTGGGCGTCAGCGTGCTGACTGGCGCGCCGATTCGTGACGCCATTCGTATTTCACGCGCCGTCAAGGCGCGTCGCCCCGATCTGCCGGTGATCTGGGGCGGTTGGCACCCATCGCTGTTCGGCGCCGAGTCTCTGCAGGAGTCGTCCGTAGACATCACCGTCCAGGCGCAGGGTGAAGAAACGCTGACCGAAATCGTTGCGCGCCTGTCCAACCGGGAAACTCTGGAAGACTGTCTTGGCTGCTGCTATCGCACGGCGACCGGCGAAGTGCGGATCAACCCGCCGCGCCCCTTGCGCAATGTCGCCGCCTTTCGCCCGCACGACTACGGCCTGCTGCCGGTGACGCGCTATTATCAACTCAAAGGCAAGCGCCAGCTCGATTACATCTCGTCGCAGGGCTGTAACTTCCGCTGCGCCTTCTGCGCCGACCCCTTCGTCTATCGGCGCAAATGGACGGGGTATGAGCCGCTGCGCGTGGCCAACGAGGTGGAGGCGCTTTGGCAGCAGTACCGTTTCGACGATCTGTCGTTTCAGGACGAAACCTTTTTTACGCGCGGCGAGCGTGTCGAGGCCATCGCCGAGCAGTTCATCCGCCGTCGGCTGCCCATCACCTGGGCCGGCACGCTGCGCGCCGATCAGGGCGACCGCCTGTCGGATCGGGTGATGGCGCTTTGCAAAGAGTCGGGCCTGCGTCGCGTCATCATCGGCGTCGAGTCCGGCTCGCAGGCCATGATGGACTGGATTCGCAAGGACATCAAGCTGGAGCAGGTGTTCATCAGCGCCGAAAAGTGTCTGCGGCACGGCATTCGCGTCATCTTTCCCTTCATCGTCGGCTTTCCCAACGAAAGCGATGAGAGCGTGCAGGCGTCGTTCGAGGTCATCAAGCGGCTGCGCCGGCTCAGCCCGGACTTCGAGACGCCGATCTTTTATTTCAAGCCGTACCCCGGTTCGCCCATCACTGAAGAGGCTGTGCGTAACGGCTACCAGTTGCCGCGCAGCCTGGACGAATGGGCCGATTTCGATTTCATTGGCTCGGCCGGCCCGTGGGTCAGCGCCGCACGTTACCGGCAGGTGGAGCGTTTCAAGTTCTATGCCCAACTGGCCTGGGATCGTCCAACGGCTTCGATGCGCCCCTTTCAGAAGCTGGCGCAGTGGCGCTGCCAACACGATCAATATGCTCTGCCGCTGGAACAGATCGTTAGCCGCTGGTTCTGGCCGCCGGAACGTTTGTCGTGAGGGCAGAGGCCGGAGGGCAGAGCGAGGAGGGGAATGTGGGGCTGTTGGCGGCGGCGGCGCGGGGATGGTTGGCGCTGCGTTATCGTGTGCTGAGCCGGCGCTATGGTCGCCTGGTGTTGGAGGAGATTGACGGCGTACCGTTGGTGGTTTTGCCGGAGGTATTCAATCCGGTGCTGCTGCGCACCGGTGCGTTCTTGGCGCGCAGCGTGGCGGCGCTGCCACTGTGGCCCGGCGCCTCGGTACTCGATCTGGGGGCCGGTTCGGGCGTGGGCGGCATTTTTGCTGCCCGCCGCGGCGCTGGCGTCGTCGCGGTGGACATCAACCCGGAGGCGGTGCGCTGCGTGCGCATCAACGCCCTGCTCAACCATCTGGAACACGCCATCGAGGCGCGCGAGGGGGATCTGTTCGAGCCGGTGGCCAACGAGCGTTTCGACTTGGTGCTCTTCAATCCCCCCTTCTACCGCGGCCAACCCCGTCGCCCGCTCGATCATGCCTGGCGCGGCGACGATGTGTTCGAGCGGTTCAGCACAGGGCTGGCCGATCATCTGAAGCCGGGCGGACAGGCGCTGTTGATCCTGTCTTCGGATGGCGCGGGCGACGAACTGCTCGCTGGCCTGCGGACAGCCGGGTTTCAACAACAGGTGGCGGCGCGGCAGGACCTGGTCAACGAAATTCTGACGGCCTACCGGCTCATTCTTCCCCGGTCGCCTCAGGCGCCATGAAGATCGCCTTGATCGTGCCTGGCGGCGTTGACCGCAGCGGCCGCGAACGGGTGATTCCTGCCCTGCTCTGGTTGATCGAGCGCCTGGCGGCCCGGCATCGTCTGCTGGTGCTTGCGCTAGAACAGGAAGCGGCGCCGTCTCACTACGAACTGTTGGGCGCCCAGGTGGTCAATCTGGGGCGCCGCGCGGCCAGGCTGCCGGGGATGGGGCTGGCGCAACGTTTGCGCCTGAGTCTGGCGGCGATTGCAGATCACGGCGGCGCCGACGTTGTGCACGCTTTTTGGCTTGGGGCGACCAGCACGCTGGCGCTGGCCGTCGGCCGCTGGCAACGCCTGCCCGTTGTGGTCAGCATTGGCGGCGGGGAGTTGGTCTGGCTGCCGGAGATCGGCTATGGCGGCGCAGCTTCCTGGCGCCAGCGTTTGCAGGTTGGGTTGGCGCTGCGCAAGGCGCAGGTTGTGACCGGCGGCAGCCGGCAGGCGCTGGCGCCCATCCTGTCGCTGCGGCCCGATGCGCGCTGGGCGCCGCTAGGTGTGGCGACCGAGCTGTTTGGCGGGGCAGCAGCCCAGGCACAGCGTGCGCCTGGCCCGCCCTGGCGTTTGCTGCACGCGGCCAGCATCAACCGGGTGAAGGATCAAATCACGCTGCTGCGGGCGCTGCGCCTGGTCGTCGAGCAGGCGCCGGGCGTGCATCTCGACTGGTTTGGGCAGGATACGTTGCAAGGAGAGATGGCGCGCCTGATCGCCGATCTGGGGCTGACCGGCCAGGTGACGCTGCACGGGGTGCAGCCGAACGCGGCGCTGATTCCTTTCTTTCGTCAGGCGCATCTGTACGTGCAGTCATCGCGGCATGAAAGCCAGGGCGTGGCGATGGTCGAGGCGGCGGCGGCGGCAACGCCGACGGTGAGCACGGCGGTGGGATTGGCTGCCGAATTGGCGCCCGCTGCCGCCTGCGTCGTCCCGGTCGGCGATGCGGAGGGCCTGGCCGCCGGCATTCTGACGCTGTTGGGCGACGATGGGCGACGCGCCCAGTTGGGCCAGGCCGCCCAGGCCTGGGCCGTTCAGCACGATGCGGATTGGACCGCCGCGACGTTCGAGACGATCTACCGGCAAGCGGCGGCTTGAGCGCCGGCACTGCTGTATTTACGAGGTAAAATTGGATGACTTCCGAACAACCACTTGTTCTACTCTTCAACCCAAAGGTGGCCAAGCCCGGCTATCACCGCCTGCCGCATTCGCTGCTGCAACTGGGGACGTTGTTGGAGGGACGGTATCCCTATGAGATCATAGATGGCAATCTCGATCAGGGGCGCGATCACGCCGCCGGCCTGATCGAGCGAATCGAGCGCACGGGCGCGCGCTACCTCGGCGTGACGGTCATGCCGGGGCCGCAGTTGCAGCAGGCAATTCCAGACATCAAGCGCGTCAAGGCGGCGTGCCCACAGACGACCATCATCGTGGGCGGGTACTTTCCCACCAATCATCCCAAGACGTGCGCACAGGATGCGGCGATTGACTATGTGGCGATTGGGGCGGGCGAGGATACGCTGTTGGAACTGGTCGAGGTGTTGGAACGGGGCGGCGATCCGGCCGCGGTGACCGGGTTGGCCTTTGCACGCGACGGCCAGGTCATCTTCACACCGCCGCGGCCGCCGCATCACCCCAACGATCTGCCCTGGTATCCCTATCACCGCGTGCCGGTCGAGCGGTATGTCAACCGCACGCACCTGGGAGCGCGCACGCTCAGCCATCACAGCAGCTTTGGCTGCCCGTTCTTCTGCAATTTCTGTGCGGTGGTCAACCTGGCGGACGGCAAGTGGCTGCCGGAGAGCGCCGACCGCCTGGGCGAACTGGCGCAGCATTTCGTTGACCGGTGGCAGATTGATGCGCTGGAGTTTCACGACAACAACTTCTTTACCAGCGAAAAGCGCACCGCCGCCTTTGCCGAGAATCTGCTGCGTCGCGGCTTGCAGGTGGCCTGGTGGGGCGAGGGGCGCATTGACACGCTGCTCAAGTACAGCGATCAGACATGGGAGCTGATGCGCGCCAGCGGTCTGCGCATGGTTTTCATGGGGGCCGAGAGTGGCGATGACGAGACGCTGCGCAAGATGAACAAGGGCGGCACGCTGACCGCCGACAAGACGCTGGCGTTGGCGGCGCGTATGCGCACGTATGGAGTTGTGCCGGAGTTCAGCTTCATTTTGGGCAATCCGCCCGACCCGCGCAAGGATATCGCGCGCGGTATCGAGTTCATTCGGCGCGTCAAGCGCATCAACCCGGCGGCGGAAATCATCATGTATCGTTATGACCCGGTACCCCTGGCCGGTGAGATGTGGCTGGCCGCTGAGGCGTCCGGTTTTGCGTTCCCGCAGACGCTGGACGAATGGGCCGATCCCAAATGGGTGCGTGTGCAACTGCGTCGCAGTGCCGATACACCGTGGTTCAGACGCAGTGAGCGCGAGCTGATGCGCAACTTCGAGACGGTGCTCAATGCCTACTACCCGACAACAACCGACCGCCGGCTGCGCAGCCCGTTCTGGCGTCCCGTTCTCAAGGCGCTGAGCGGTTGGCGCTACGGCTTGCGCATCTACCGTTGGCCGATCGAGCTGGAAGCGTTACAGAGGTACATGCGGTATCAACGGCCAGAGACGTCTGGGTTCTGAGGCGAGACCTTCGCGACTTTTCTCAATTGACACGGCGCAGTTTCGCAGTACAATAGATCTGTACAGCACATCCGGGTCGCACACATCATGCATCGAACTTTCCGAGGCGCCTATGGATCGAAAACAGGAAAGAAGCGATTACGACAGCCCGTGGAAAGAGGTGCTCGAGGTCTATTTCGAGCAGTTCGTTCAGTTCTTCTTTTCCTCCGTGTATGCTCAGATTGACTGGTCACGTGGCTACGAGTTTCTGGACAAGGAGCTGCAGAAGGTGGTGCGGGACGCCTCGCTTGGCCGGCGTTACGGGGACAAGCTGGCGCGTGTCTGGCTGTCGAACGGGGACGAGGCGTGGGTGTTGATTCACGTCGAGATACAGGGCGAAGTCGAGGCATCGTTCGATGAGCGGATTTTCATCTATTTCTATCGCTTGTTCGATCGTTACAAGCACAAGGTAGCGAGTCTGGTTGTTCTGGCCGACACGCAACCGGCATGGCGGCCGGGTCATTTTGCATTCGAGTTGTTTGGTTGCGAGATCAATTTTCGTTTTCCTACGGTCAAGCTGCACGACTATCTGGCGCGATGGGATGAACTGGTCGCCAGCGATAACCCATTCGCAACCGTGGTCATGACGCACTTGAAGGCGCAGGAAACACAGCATGACGAGGAGCAGCGTAAATTTTGGAAGCTGCGCTTGATTCGGCGGCTCTACGAGCAGGGGCACGTACGCGAGGACATTCTGAATCTGTTTCGATTCATTGACTGGGTTCTCGCTTTATCTCCAGCGGCTGAACACGAGATCATGCAGGCGGTGGAAGAGATCGAAGAGGAAAAGCATATGCCTTACATCACCAGTATCGAACGAATAGGAATGCAGCGCGGATACGAGATCGGCAAGCAAGAAGGTCACAAGGCAGGGCGCGACGAAGGTCTGCAAGAAGGTCTTGAACGGGGTCTTGAACGGGGTCTTGAACGGGGCCTGGAACGGGGCCTTGAACGGGGGGAACGAATTGGTTTGCGCCAGGGGCTGCTGGTGGCCATCGAGACGGGGTTGGAGTTGAGATTCGGCCTGGACGGCCTGGCAGTGATGCCGGAGGTAAATGAGATCAATGACATCGGCCTCTTGCGCACACTGCAGGTGAGCCTGAAAACCGTCAAGAGCTTGAACGATTGGCTCGATCTGTTGCCGCAACGAGTGTCTGCGTAGCAGCTCCAGAAACGAATGGCATCCCGCCCATGCGTGTAGTGTCGTCATACTCTCCACAGCGAAGACAGGCCAACGGTCTTGACCCACGTTGTCGTCGTCAACTATGCCTATGCTCCCGACCTGACCGAGCCTGACGATTTGATCGCACGCTACGTCAGTCTGGTGAACTGGGCCGCCGGCTTGCAGCAGGCCGGCGCCCGCGTCACAGTGATGCAGAGCTTCGGGCGCACTGCAGAACTGATACACCAGGGCGTGCGCTACAGCTTCGTCAGCGATGATCTCAGGCCATACCCGCGCCTGTGGCAAATCCCTCATCGTTTGCACCGGTTGGCAGCGCAGGCGCGCCCCGATGCCGTGCATGTCAACGGCCTGTTGTTTCCTGCCCAACTCTGGGCGCTGCGCCGCAGCCTGCCGCCTGCTTGCCCTTCGATTGCCCAACATCACGCAGAACGCCCCTTTGCCGGCCTGCGTGCGCTGATCCAGCGCCGCGGGCTGCGCGCCGCCGCCGGATTCTTCTTTGCCGCCCGCACCCTGGCGCAGCCCTGGCGCACCCGCGGCTTGATCGCAGCGCAGCAGCCGATCTTCGAGATCATGGAAGGCTCCACAACATTCGACATCATGCCGCGCCCTGTCGCTCGTACGCGCACCGGTCTGACCGGCGACCCTGTCTTCGTTTGGGCCGGCAATCTGGACGCCAACAAGGATCCACTCACCGTCCTGACCGGGTTCGAACTGGCGCTCCCGGCGATGCCTGCGGCGCGCCTGTACATGGTCTATCGCTCCGCCGGACTGCTGCCAGAGGTGCAGCGTCGGATTGCTCAGAGCAGCACCCTTGCGGGCGCTGTGACGCTAGTGGGGACGCTTTCCTACGCCGAAATGGAGCGATTCTTCAATAGCGCCGATTTCTTCCTGCAGGGCAGTCATTATGAGGGTAGCGGCTATGCGCTTTGTGAGGCGTTGGCCTGCGGCGTCGTGCCGATCGTCACGGACATCCCCTCGTTTCGCGTCATGACCAACCAGGGCGCATTCGGGGCGCTGTGGCCGGTGGGTGACGCCGAGGCGCTGGCGGCAGCCATCCAGGCGCTGGTTGCGCAGCCGTGGAGCGATCAGTCGCAGGCGGCCCGTCGCTTCTTCGACGCCCGGCTAAGCATCCCAGCGATCGGCCGGCAGGCGCTGGCCATCTACGAAAGTCTGGCGAGACCATGAAACCGACATTGGCGCCCTGGACGAGATGGCAGGTTGCGGCGACGGCGGCGCTTTGTGTCTTGTTGGTGGCCTTCGTCTGGTTCTATTTACGCCCCCATGCGATGCAAACGACCAGCGGCTTTGCCGCCTACTACACTGCCAGCCGCATTTTGGCCAACGCACCGCAAGACCTGGCGGCGGTCTACGACCCTGAATGGTTCGCTGCCGCCAAGAAAGAGTTGATTCCCGCGCCCGCGCCGGACGTTTTTGGCATCCAACCGCCTACGATGAGCCTGCTGCTTCTGCCGCTGGCCAGGCTGCCGCATGAGACAGCGCGCCTGATCTGGCTTACGTCGAGCCTGCTCTTCCTGATCGGCGGGCTACTGCTGCTGGCTGACGCACTGCTACTGCCTCGCCGTTGGGGGCTGTGGGTCACGCCGGCGCTGATCCTCTTCACGCCCGTGCGCGAGGTCTGGCGCCTGGGTCAGGCCTATCTTTTCCTCTTCCTGCTGCTCTGCATCGTTTTCTGGACACTGTTGCGTCGGGCGGACGCCAGCCGCGCCAGCCGGGTGGGCGGACTGGCGCTTGGTTCGATGGCCATTCTCAAGACTGCCGGCCTGTGGCTATGGCCGATTTTGCTCGTGGGGCGGCGTTGGCGGTTGATCGTCTGGGCCGCCGTCGCAGCCACTGCGACGGCGCTGCTTTTCCTTCTGCGTAGCGGGCCAGCGCCCTGGTTAATCTATCTGTCCCAACTGCCGATGCTGGCGACCATGCCGGAGCGCGGCGTCACTGCCTATCAAACTGTCACCAGCTTGTTCCTGCACCTCTTCGCCTACGACAGCCGTTTCAGTCCGGCGCCGGTGGCCGATTGGCCGCGTTTGGCTGTTGCGCTGACATTGGCGACGCAGTTGGTGACGTTGGCGGCAACCGCCCGCTGGCAGCGGCTGCATTCTGATCGCCATGCCGAACGGGCGCTGAGCGCGGCGCTGGCGGCGGCGCCGATCACGGTCAACGCGCCAGTGGGTGAGGGGTATCATGTCGTGTTGGCGCTACCCTCGCTGTTGGTGGCAGTTTGGTGGGGATGGCAGATACGAGCGGACCGATGGGCCAGGGGCATTCTCGCCGGCATCATTGTTCTGCTCGCTGCGCCGCTGGCTTATACCAGCCCGGCGCTGGCTGTCGGCTGGTGGACATTGCTGGCCTACCCGCGGGTATACGGCGCCTATCTGCTTTGGGGCTGGCTGCTCTGGGCGACGCGGCGGCTGTCCGGCGACGGGCCGGCACTAGATCCGACGGACAGCGAGGCAACCATGAGCAAACCGCCCCTGCCAATCTTTGGCAAGGCGCGGGCGGAGGAGACAGAGAATTCCGACGTTGACTGTGCCCGCCGCGGCTTACCCGTTCGCCGGCTCGATGACGAAGAGCGGCGCGGCCGAGCCGCCGCCCGCGCTGACGTTGAGCAGTGAACTGGTGCTCAGCCGCACGCCACCGCCTTCGATCTCGGCGCAGCCCCACACGTAGGGGTCTACGTCCACCAGCCGCGGCGACAGGTCGAGCTGACCGGCCAGCATCGTCGGAAAGACGGCCGCCGGGATCGGCACGCGGCGCTGAATGATCGCAGGCGCCTGTAGGGCGGTTTGCAGCGCCGCCTCCCATGTCTCCTGATCGCACTCCCAACCAAGCATGACGCCGCGGCCGCCGTAATCGTTGGTCGGTTTGAGCACCAACTCGGCGCGCTGCGCCGCTGCGTAGCTGAGCAGGTCCACCGTGTGTGCGCCGATGCGGGTCGAGCCATCCATCAGCAGACGCGTCCAGGGCAGGTGGCGGCGCACGGCCAGCCGTTCGAGCGGCGTCAGCGGCAGCGCAAAGGCATCGTCGCTCAAGAGCGCAAACAGCCCCTTGTTGAACAGCACCACGGCGTCGAAGGCGTTGACCATGCACACGGCGCGCTGACGAACAGCTTCGATCAGCGGGTGGTTCAAGCCGTATTTGGCCAGCAGTTCCAGCGTGACGACACGTTTGTAAACCAGATCAATCACGAAGTCGCCGGCGCGCAAGCGCCCATCGGCCCCTTGCTCCAGTTCGTCAGGATCGAAGATGCCTGCCTCGTAGCCCTGACTGCGAAAATAGTCCTGACAGAGTTCGAACTCGCGGTAGGTGCGCACGCCGCGCCAATCTACGATGGCGATGCGTGGTTTGCCCAACCCGCCCCAGGCGCGATAGCCGGCCAGCAGCTCGGTCAAAATGCGCGGGCGCGGCGCAAACGACGTGACCCGCCAACGTTGGGCGAAGACCTCAAACATGGGCAGGCGGCGGAAGATGGCGCTCAGCGCCTCGCCAAAGGCCAAACCGCCGGGGCTTTCGGCGTTGTACTCGACGAAGTTGAGAATGGGGTGCTGGCCCGCGGCGGCCGGCTCATCGGCCAGGTAGAAGGCATCCAGGCGGCCGCTGTAATCGCCAGGACCGTGAGCTGGCGCCAGGCCCAGCAGCGCCTCTTCCTGTGCGCTGACGCCCAGCCGCGTGCGCAGCGCCGGCCGCGCCAGGAGATGGTCGAACGCCTTGCCCAGGGCGCTGCGCAACAGTCCTGACGCTTCGACGAGATAGGCGTAGGCGCGCCGGCTGAGAAAGTGCGGGCGCATGACCGAACAGACAGGGCGCGTTCCGAAATAGATGCGTTCGGCCTGCCACGCGGCTTGCAGTTCTTCCCAGATGGTCGAAGAATCGGCGGCCAGCAGTTCGTGCCAGTGGTCAACGGCGTCTTGTACGAACATCGTTCCTCCGGTCGTTATGATACGGATACGGGAGATTCAGGGGTGGGCGGTTCCGCTCAACATGGCGTCCCAACGCAGCGGCGGCGCGACGGCAGACTCTTGCGTCTTGGTGATGACCAGATCTGCCATAGCCTGAACGACCCAATCGAAGTAGGTCACGGTCAGCGAGCTGATGTCGAAATCGGGCGCCGAATTCATAAAGTCAATGGCGTAGGGGATGCCGTCGCGCACACCAAACTCGACGGTGTTCATGTCGTAGCCCAACGCCCGGTTCAGCGAGCGCGCGTCGGCGACGACGCGCGCGTGCAGTTCGGGCGCCAGCGGCTCGTTCGATCCCATGTACCGTTCGAAGTGGGGGCGCGTGGGGTCCCAACGCACGGGCAGGATGTTCTCTTGACCGATACAGAGGCAGCGAATGTACTGATCCCATTGGATGAACTCTTGCAGGATCATCGTCAGGCGCCCGCTGCTGTCGTAGGCGCGCCAAAGCTCTTCCATGTCGTGCACCATGTGAACGTGACGCCAGCCTCCGCCCCAGTGCGGCTTGAGGATGGCAGGCAGACCGACATAATTGACGACGCGTTCCCAATCGAGTGGGTAGATCAGGTTGCGCAAACTGGCGCTGGAGACATCCGGGCCTTGACTGTGATTGGGCAGCACGACCGTCTTGGGAACAGCCACCCCCAGGCGATGCGCCAACGCCGCGCCGAAGAACTTGTCGTCGGCAATGCGCCAGAAGGGGTTGTTGATGACATAAGCGCCCTGCAGTGCTGCATACTTGAGCAGCGGCTGGTAGAACGGCACATCGTGCGAAATGCGATCCACCAAGACACGATAGCCGAGCAGGTCTTCCATCGTCACGCCGCCGATGCTGACATACTCCGCTGTGACGCCCTGATTGCGCCGGTTGACCTCGGCAATCAACGCTTCGGGAAACGAACGTTCGCGGCCTACCAGCAGGCCCACTTTCAGTTGGTTGGACATCACGACACCTCTGTTTGGAAATCCTCGGATCGAACCTGTGTATCATCTCAATAAGTAGGGGAAACCTGACAGGTCTTTGCCCCGAATCATTGAGATGATACGAACCTGCAAACCTTTCTTCAAGCAATGGCCAGCGCCTGGCTCAGGGCTGAGGCCAGGTGCGTCAGGTCGCGCGTCTGCGCGGCCAGGGCCGCGTGCCCGGCGCCGATGAATAGGCCGGGCACATCGTTCATGGTGTGATTGCGCGTGCTCAGGTCTTCGACATTGCCATGATCGCTGGTCACGACGATCAAGGTGTGCGCCAGATCGCTCGCCTCGATCAGGCCGGCCAGAAAGCTGTCGAATGTTTCCAGATTGGCCACGGCCGGCTCCATTTGCTGTTCATGACCATGCACATCGGTCAGCCAGTGATCGAAAAGAACCAGATCGAGCTGCTGCGCCTGGGCGGCCAGGTTGCGGCCGGCCTGCGCCGGCGCCAGCAGTGGGGCATCGGCGAATCCAAGATGCGTGCGCCAGCCCTGATTGGTGAAGTCTGCCGAAAAGGCGCGCCCGGCCAGCAAATCCTCATGCGTGCACAGCGCCTGGCCAGCAGCGACCGCCGCCAACGGCATGACCGACAGCACGCGCTTGCCGCGGTTGACGACATCAAAGTAACTGGGTGGATAGGCGTTGACGAACGAGAAGCGTTTGCCGGCGTCGCGCACCCTGCTCAGCAGCGTGCCCTGCTGTACCAGTGCGCGCACCGGCGCATGGGGCCGCGGCCCGTAGTGCTCGCCGACCAGTTGCGGCGCATTGCGGCCGGTCAAGAGGGCCGCCTGGCCGGTGGCGCTCTGCGGTCTCCCCGGCACGCCAAGCCGGGCGTCGAGTGGGGTCAGTGTGGCCTGCGTTGTGCTGACCTGCCCGCTCGCTGCTGTCAATGGGGCGCCGTCGAGCAGGTCATGCAGCGTTGGAAGATGAGCGCGCGCCAGTGGATTGGTGGCCGGGTCGTCGTTGCCCAGACCCACACCATCCAGAAAAAGGAAGATGACACGCCGGGGCGCCGTTCGTTCGTTGTTTGGCATGGGGCCGATTATAGCCGAAAAGCAGATGGACGCCAAGCGCACGCGAACGACCCGATCAGCCTGGTATGACCCGCTTGTCGGCGGCAGTCGGGCCGTGCGAGGTCAGGGCGATGGGCAGATGCAGCGCCGCGCTCAGCATGCGTAGCAATGCACCTTCATCGGGCAGGCTGATCGTGCAGGGCTGGCAGCGCGCCAGCGTTCGGGTCAGCCTGGCTTGAAAATCGAGGTCTTGTGGCTGTGGGCAAAGGGGCAGCCGTTCGATGGTCTGACCGTCGCAGGTGTACTGCTGACAAACCCGTATGGCCGGCAGCGCGGCCAGGCGATCCAGGCAGGTGACGGCCAGGGCGTCGAGTCGGCCGGCCGCCTCGCACGCATAGCGCAGCATGACCAGGTCGAGCCAGCCGATGCGAAAGCTGCCCTGCCAGGCGCCCAGGTCATTGGCGGCATCGGGCAGGGCGGCCGTCAGGCTGGCATCTTCGCTGATCAGCGGCCCGGCGCCGTGACGCGTGGCGTAGGCGCGGGTGATGCCCAGGCGCTCGATGCGTCCGCTGTAACCGGCTTCGTCGAGCAGCCGGTTGGCGTTGGCCAGGGTCGTAGTGCTCCAGGTGGTGTGCGGATGAAAGCCGCGCCATTCGTCCAGCAGCACACCCTGCGCCCCTTCGAAGATGACCGTGCCGGGCCGGCGCAGAATGGCGTGTAGATGGTTGTCGGGGACGATGTGCGCCTGGCGCGTAAAATCGGCATAGGCGGGCAGTAGCCAATCGGCCCAATCGTCCTCTGCCAGCAGCTCCCATTCGGCGGCGAACCGGGCAGCGCCGGCCGGATCAGCCGGCGACGCCGGCGCTTTGGCCAGATTGGCGGCGCGCAGGAACGCCAGCTTGTCGTACAACAGGGCGGGCCGTTGCAGGTCGCCGGCGCGCAGGGCGCGGCCGCCAAAGGCCAGGGCGTCGGCCTGGGTTTCGCCAATGCCCATGCCGCAACTGCCGTGCCGGCCGGCGCCGCGCGCCAGTTCTTTCAGACGATTCACGGCGCGCTGGAAGGGGGTGATGACCAGCGCATCCGCAGAGATCGTCGTCAGGTCGAAGGGATTGGCAATGCCCAGGGTGCGCAGACGCTGCGCCTCGGTCAGCATGGCCAGGGGGTCGAGCAGCATGAAGCGTGACAGGTGCGTGGCCGCACTGGCCAGGGCGCCGCTGCCGAATTGAGCGAAGACGTGGCTGCGCGGGGCGGCTTCCGCTGTCACCACGCGGTGCCCGGCCTGAGCGCCGCCGTTGTAGCGCACCACGGTGTGGGCGTCGAAACGGCGTGTCAGAAAGTCCACGACCGAGCCTTTGCCCGCATCGCCAAAACCGAGATCAACGGTGAGAATGGTCTGCTGCATTGTGATCCTCCTGCGAGAGGGCATCCGCAGCCCCCGCTACGGATGCCCGGACCTTCGTTCAGAACAGGCGCCCATCGGCCGGCGCATGCAGGCCGTTGCCCGGCAGTTGACCGTCGAAGACGGCTGTGACGGGCGCTCGCACGGCGGCGTAGGGGGTCAACGCCAGAGCGGCGGCGGCTGTGGCGTGCGCATCGTAGCCGGCGCCGCGCAGATCAACCGCGCCGGTGTCGAGATCGTCAATCGTGCCTTCGCACAGACCAATCGCCAGGGCGATCGTCTCGCAGACGGCGTTTTCATCTTCCAGGAGCAAAACGCGCTCGCCGAGCAGGTCTCGCCAGCGCGCCTGCACATCAGGGTTGCGGCCATGCGAGGTGTTGGCGGGGATGATGTGGAAATACTCGTAGCGGTTCTGCACCTCCGCCACGATGGACTCGGTGGAGATGCGCGCCCGGAGGTGGTCGCCGATCAGCGTTTTCACCTGGCCGGGCTGGACAGCCGGATAGGGTTTTTCGTCGCCGATGGTGAAGAGGTAGCCTTTGCGGCCGCGCTTTTCGTCACAGTCAATGACGGTGTGACGCGCCATGAAGTATAGACCCAGTTCGTAGGTCTCATGCACCTGACCACCGCCGCCGCCTTCGAGAAAGAGCTTACCCAGGTCATCGTCCATTTCCAGACCCGATTCGAACTGCCCGATCTGCAGGGGCACGCGGTCGCAGTTGGCGTCGCCCACAGCGCCGAACAGGATTTGCGGGTGCGCTACGTAGCCGCGCTGGATGAGAAGCCGCATCAGTTTGCCCAACTTGGTTTGCAGGACGCGCGGCACGGTTCCCATCGAGCCGGTCACGTCGAAGAGGACGGCGATGGCCACCGATTGCGGATGTTCGGCGCTGTCGCGGCTTTCACGCATCTTGCCGAATGGGTTCATCTGATCATGAACCTGGTAGACGCCGGTCGCCCGCACCTGCTGGTCGTAGGTGAAGGCGGTCTGGTGCGCCTGCTGCCGATAATTCTGCCGTCCTTGATAGGCGGCGTCGCTCCAATTCGAGTATCCCATGATCGTTTTTCCTTTCCTTTCCTTGCCTTTCCTTGCCTTGCCTTGCCTTGCCTTGCCTTGCCTTTCCTTGCCTTTCCTTGCCTTTCCTTGCCTTTCCTTGCCTTTCTTTGCCTTTCCTTGCCTTTCCTTGCTTCAGGCTGATGACTGAAACGCCGGCTCAGTGGCCGGGCATACGAAACGGCCGGAAGGCGGGTGGGCCGTAAAGCCGCTGTAGAATGTCACGAAAATCGTCGAACAACTGCCAGGCGTCGCCAACCCGACGCATGGGCGAGGGAATCAGACAGGCGCGCAGCAGCGCACGCAGGGGCGGCGGCGCGCTGACCGGCAAATCCTCCGGGTCGCGCTGACCTCCGAGCAGGCGCAGCAGACAGCGCGCGGCCATGAACAGATCGGTTGCCGGGCTGGCCGGCTGCCGGGCCAACACCTCTGGCGCATAATCGGCGGCGTAGGGCCGGCTGATGGCCTTGACCGGCTGGCCGTTGGGCACACAGTAGCACCAGTCCAACAACAGCCCGTTGTGGTCTGCGGGGCGGATGAGCACATGGGCGGGCGTCACCGCGCCATGCACCAGCCCCAGACCGTGGGCGACGCCCAGCGCAACGAGCAGCCGGTTGAACATCCAGGCGGCGTCGGCCAGGGGGAGACCGCCAGGGAAGGCCTGCTCCACCTCTGCCAGGGTGAAACAGTCCTCTTCGCGCCGCAGCATGTTGACGTGACGCAGGCTGCCGTCGCTGCCGCGCAACAGGAAGTGTTCGATCAGCGTGGGGAAATGCGCCCGCAGCGGCTTGCCGTCCAGTTCGTGCGCCAGGCGGGCCAGCGTGCGCGCTTCGGCTTGCAGCAGATCGTGGTTGCGCGGCTGCCGGGCTGCTTTGAGCAGCACAGCCTGGCCTCTTGCCTGGGCCGGATAGAGATCACACAGGTCGCCGGCGAGCGGCACTCCCACGTCATGATAGCGGCCGGTCGTCGCGGCGATGCGCTGTTGCGCCTGTTCGTACCAGTGTTGCAGCAGTTGAAACGCTTCGTGCGCCGCCGTCGTCTGGTCGGGGTGATGGTCCGGGTGGGTCTGCGCCGCCAGCTTACGATAGCTTCGGCGCAACGCCTGGGCCGAGGCCAGATTTGCCGCACCAAAGACCTGTTCGGCGCTGATTGCCTGGCGCAGTTGCTGTAACGTGGTCGCCAATGTCGGTTCCATTGTATTCTCTGTACCCCTCTATACCCCTCTGTATCCTCTGTACCCCTCTGTATCCTCCTGATGACTTGCGCTCGCTTGCCCTGGTCTGTTCAAGGGTTTGTTGCGTTCCTGATTGATTAGTGTTAATTCTACACTTATTATATTGTAAAACTGACACTAAGTCAAATTCAGAACTGCCCCATAAAAAAGAAACGCCCGCAGCAGTCACTGCTGCGGGCGTTTCTCGCTCGAGTGATTATTCGTGATCGTCTGGCTTGTTTTGCAGCACGGCCTCGATGTGCGCCATTACTTCTGGCGTCAACTTGGGCACAATTTCCAGCGCCTTCATGTTCTCATGCACCTGCTGCGCCCGGCTGGCGCCGGTGATTACTGTGCTGACGTTTGGATTTTTGAGGCACCAGGCAATGGCCAGTTGCGCCACGCTGCACCCCAGATCGGCAGCCAGCGGCAGCAGCAGCTTGACCTTCTCCACGCGTGCGGATGTGATCACGTCACGCTGAATCCACTCGTACCCCTTCAGCGCGGCGCGGCTGCCGGCGGGAATACCCTCGTTGTATTTGCCGGTCAACACGCCGGATGCCAGCGGACTCCAGATCGTTGTTCCCATCCCAATCTCGCGGTAGAGACGGGCGTACTCGTGCTCGAAGCGTTGGCGCACGAACATGTTGTATTGTGGCTGTTCCATTTGTGGCGGATAGCAGTTGAACTGGCGGGCCGCGCTGTAGGCCGCCATGATGCGGTCGGCCGGCCACTCGCTGGTGCCCCAATAGAGCACTTTGCCCTGATGGATCAGATCGTCCATCGCGCGCACCGTCTCTTCGACGGAGGTGTCGAAATCGGGCCGGTGACAGAAGAAAAGATCGAGGTAGTCGAGTCCGAGGCGTTTGAGCGAATTGTGACATCCTTCGATGATGTGTTTGCGGCTCAAACCCTGATCGTTTGGCCCTTGACCTCCCCAGAAGACCTTGCTGGAAATGACCAGGTCTTCGCGTCGCATGTCTTTGATGACCTGACCCATGACGATTTCGGCCTGTCCGCCGGCGTAGGCCTCGGCGTTGTCGAAGAAGTTGACGCCATGTTCGATGGCGGCCAACATACACTCGCGCGCCGTCTCCACACCCACCTGGCCGCCATACGTCACCCAGGCGCCCAACGACAGGGCCGACACCTTCAGCCCTGCGCTTCCCAGTCTACGGTATTTCACTGTGACTTCTCCTTGTATTATGCGTCAGCTTTCGTTTTGGAGGATGTCGCAGTATGGACATCCAATTGTGTGGTTTGATCACTGTCTGGCGGCCAATGGGATTTCTTGCCGGGTTTCAGGCGACATGAAACGGTACTGTCAGCGTGCTCAGGGTGATCGGTTCCTGGCGGTAATACCCGCGCTTGATATCGAGTTGAGCCACGTAGAGGGTCAGCTTGGGCAAGGTGTCCCCTCGAAGCTGATCCTGAGCGACGCCCAGTGCCGTCAAACGATTGCCGAAAGCCGCCCCCGTGTCCAATCCGATCGAGACGACAGATTCGTTTTGTGGATGCTTTCTCAAGAAGAGGAAGTGACGTTCAGCATCAATCGGAAAGTCTTTGGCAAAATAATCGAGCAGGTGGGTCGGCGTGTGCCCGTGGATGATGAGGTGGCCTTTCCAGTGGTTCGGATCACCCCCAAAGAAATCCTCTCTGATCCAAACCGACGAATCTTCGATCCAGATGCGTTTCTTTTCCATCAGTTGGTTGAAATCAGCATAGCTGTTGGCGGCCAGTTGTTCCGCCAGCGGCACGTGGGGCATCACACCGGCATGGGTAATCAAGACGTTCAGGTTGGCCCCTCCACTGAGCAGTGGCTCGACGTGATACAACTTCAGGCCGCGCAAGAATCCGGTGTATTTTTCATCAATCTTGGCCTGGAATTCTTCGAAGTTTTTGCAGCCAAATGAGGTCATCGTGCTTTGGGCGCCATTCTCCAGCCAGATTCGTTCGCCGAAGTGTTCTCGGTGGCGTGCATCATAGAGTGTTTGCAGCAGCAAGTGCTCATGATTACCCATCAATGGAATGGCGCGGTCTCCTAGCCCCATGACCAGGTCCAATACCTCTTTGGAGGACGGCCCGTGATCAATGTAGTCGCCGACGAATACGAACCTGGCGAGTCGTTCGTTATCCAGGTGGCTCACCAGCGCAGCCAAGGGGTCATACATGCCGTGAATGTCGCCGATGATCCAGGTGATCTTGTCTGTGTCTGACATGGTGGTTCATCTCCGTTGTCTTTGATCGTCATACGCAAGGGTTGAATTGTACATCGTCTGCCGCCGCGTGGCAAGACATAACGCAACCCGTTTGCGCGCCGCCCCTGGTCTCTTCATTGGTTGCCGTCCCTGATTGTGGTAGAATCAGCGATGCAGGCAGCGAATCGTTTTGACGGTTCTTGACAGCGGTATCAGTAATGGTATTATCCTACCATGCCGAAAATTAAGGACATACTTGCCATCATGCGGCGCAACCCAAAGGGTGTCGTTTACGACGATCTGTGCAAAGTCTGTGATCATTACTTTGGGAAAGCCAGACAGAGCGGTAGCAGTCACAGGATATGCAGAACTCCCTGGCAAGGTGATCCGCGCGTCAATATTCAAAACGAAAAAGGCATGGCGCAAGCCTATCAAGTAAAACAGGTGCTCAAAGCTATCTAGAGGCTGGAGGCGCAAGAAGATGTTGAATCATGATCATTATACCTATCGAGTCACCTGGTCTAAAGATGATGGTGAGTACATTGGCTTGTGCGCTGAGTTCCCCAGTCTGAGCTGGTTGGCAGTTGACCCGGAATCGGCTTTACGGGGTATCCGCCACATAGTTGCGGATGTAGTGATGGACATGCAGGCCAACGGGGAATTGGTTCCTGAGCCATTGTCTGTGAAAAAATTCAGCGGCCGCTTTATCGTTCGTGTCCCGCCAGATCTCCACCGACGACTCGCACTGGAAGCCGCGGAAGCGGGTGTCAGCCTGAACCGCCTGGCCGCCGATAAACTCGGTCGCACCCATTCGTAAATCACGCAAGGGCCACGGCCATCTGGGTGGTGCGCAAGCGCAGATAGGTCAGTACCAACGCCAACCGGATCGCCAGGGAATGTGCAAACTTCCGGCCCGCCCCGATGGCGCGCCGGCGATCGTTACACTCGAGGCGCTCGGTTTCGTGGAGCGGCAGCCGCTCCTCAACCTGGCGCACCAAGTCCCAGAACTGGTCAGACGATATACCCATGAACATCTTGACTATTTTCGGATTATCACGCAAACTGTCTTCGGTGAACATGGTGGCTTCTCCTTGGTTTGGATGAAGCTGTTACACCATGTTCACCCCAATTGTGCATAAGGTCTATTGTCAAGTGAGCGGTACGACGATTGTTGCAGGCATCTGCCTCTTGAACCAACCCTCGATTGCAGCGGGTACCAACCCCGCCCCGGCTTGACCGGGCAGACTTAGGAGAAAAACTGCATGAATACCTGGACTCCGGCGCGCATCAGTGCGCGCCTTGACCGTATCCTCTGGCAGGTACAGAAGCCGCCCCGCTACACCGGCGGCGAACACAACAGCGTGAGCAAGGATTGGGACGCCATTCCCATGCGCCTGGCTCTGACCTTTCCTGACACCTATGAACTTGGCATGTCTAACCTGGGCTTGATGCTGCTCTATGACATCGTCAACCGCCAGCCCGACATGCTGGCCGAGCGCGCGTATGCGCCGTGGATTGACATGGAAGCGCTCATGCGCCAGGAAGGAATGCCGCTCTTCAGCCTGGAAACGCGCCATCCCCTGTGTGAGTTCGACATCATTGGCTTTGGCCTGCCTTACGAACAACTCTTCACCAATACCCTCAACTGCCTCGACCTGGCCGGCATCCCGCTGCGCACCGCGCAACGTTCCCCAGACGATCCGCTCATCCTGGCCGGCGGCAGTGCAGGCACGAACCCAGAGCCGATGTGGTCGTTCATCGATGCGTTTTTGATTGGCGAGGGCGAAGAGGTCATCCTGGAGATCCTGCGCGCCCACCAGGCCTGGAAACGGACGCGCCAGGCCAACCCGACCGGCATCACGCGCACCGATCTGCTGCGGAGCCTGGCATCTGTCCCTGGCGTCTACGTACCCTCGTTCTATGAAGCCACCTATCACGCGGATGGCACGCTCCTTGCCACCACCCCGCGGCCTGAGTTTGCCGATGTGGCCCCACGCGTGGTGACCAAGCGCATTGTAGCCACGTTGCCGCCGCCCACCACCGATTTCATCGTGCCTTATCTGGATGTGGTGCACAACCGCGCCGCCATCGAGATTCAGCGCGGCTGCACACGCGGCTGCCGCTTTTGCCACGCGGGCATGGCCTATCGGCCGGTGCGCGAACGACCTGTGCCGGATGTGCTGGAGGCGGTGGACAAGATGATTGCCAGTTGTGGCTTTGAGGAAGTCTCCTTCCTCTCGCTCAGTTCCAGCGATTACACCCATATTGATGAGCTGATCAAGGCGGTGGTGGACAAGCACGGCGCAGACAAGCTGAGCATTGGCTTGCCCAGCCTGCGCATCGAATCGTTCTCGGTAGATTTGATGAACCTGTTGGAGAAGGGACGGCGGCGCAGCGGCTTCACCTTTGCGCCGGAGGCCGCCACCGACCGCCTGCGCGATGTCATCAACAAGCCGATTGCGACCGACGACCTGCTCAAGACGGCCGAAGAAGTCTTCAGCCGCGGCTGGACGACGATCAAGATGTATTTCATGATTGGTCACCCCACGCAAAGCGATGACGATGTCAAGGCCATCGCCGATCTGGCCTGGGCGGTGATGCGCGTCGGTCGGCGGCTCATCGGTAAGAAGGCCAAAGTGCGCGTCGGTGTCAGCACGCTCGTGCCCAAGCCGCATACGCCATTTCAGTGGGTGCCGTTGGAGGCCGAGGACACGGTGCGCCGCCAGATCACCTATCTGCAAGATAGCCTGCGCGGCTTCGGCTTCCATTTTAACTGGAACAACCCGCGCGAAACCCTCATGGAGGCCTACCTGAGCCGCGGCGACCGCCGCCTGGCCGCTGTCATCGAACGCGCTTGGCAGTTGGGCGCCAAATTCGACGCCTGGGGCGATCAGTTTCGCGATGATGCCTGGATGCAGGCCTTTGCCGAGCATGGTCTCGCCCCCGATTGGTATGCGCGCCGGCCGCGTGACATGGATGAGGTCTTTCCCTGGGATCACATCAACCTGGGGCTGCACAAGGAGTTCCTGGTGCAAGAATACCGCCACAGTCAGGTGGGCGCGGTGATTGACGACTGTCGCGAACACTGTTTCAGTTGCGGCATTCTGGGTCAATTCAAGGAGCAGCGGCGCGATGTCGAGGAGGATGCCTGGGGCTGCCCAGCGCTCGGCCGGTCGGCCCAACACAAGCAGCCGATTTCGCTGGCGCCGATGCCGCTCTACGTCAATGCCGAGATGAGTCCCGAACTGGCGGCGCGCTTTGGCCCGCGCACGCCGCAACTGGCGCACGGCACGGTCAGCCAACGGCTAAACTAACGTACACGCGATGAGTCTTCGACCGCTGTCATGGGTCAGGGCTCCAAGATCAATCTTTCAGCGAGCGCTTGCAGTTCAGCGACATACTGTTCTGGAGGCGGAGGATGAATCCAACGCACCACTTCCCAGTCTACCTCGGTCACCGATGAAAGAATCCGCGCAATGTCAAGGACAAATATCCCTGCGGCCTTACTGCCAGTGTTTTGAATCGCATCCACGAGTGAAAGTCCCATGTGGCAACAGAAACCCCAGATATCCGCCAGATCTTTGGGTTCTTCACGATCCACCACAGAGCTGATCTTGTTGGCCAGGATGTTTTCGGCGCTATCCAGACGCCCAAGTTCTGCGTATTGCCGGATCAAACCAATATGGGCAGGAACATCGTTGATGAGTTCGACTTTCAGAGTCACGTCTGATGCACTGACATTGAGACGTATAAAACGCGCCTCGCGCTGTGTTACTACTACCCGCCAGGTTGACTGAGTCAAGAATGCCTGGATGATGCGTGTCGCCCACAGATCAAAGCGGGAATCGTCATTGACGAAAAGGTTTAGATCGTCTGAGAAACGGTGCTGGAGATAGCCACGCGACGCCGCCGTGCCGCCGCTGAGATAAAAACCTGTATCTTGCTGGTTGATGAGCCGCAAGACCTGGTTCTGCAGCGGATAAAGATGATCGAAAAAGAAGCTGATTTTTTTCTGTAACCACGGCGGATGATTATCGAAGCAGATCCGGACGTTTATTGGCCAACCAACTGGCCAGAAAGTCGAAAGCGCGTCGGCGCGCATCGGAACGGATGCGTTGCCGCCAGGTTGGCCAGCCTTCGACAAAGCGTGCAAAACCCAACAGCTTTACCATGTCTGGGTAGGGGGCATATTCTAGCAAGCGCACGACAGCCCAATCACGGTCCAGCCGGCCGAGTGTCAGTTCACCCGCCAGCAGTGCCCGAAACTGCGCCTCGTTGATATCATAATCCCAGAGATACGGCAAACGTGCAATCATAGCTGCATTTTACTGCAATCCAGCAACCGGGGCAAGAAAGTCACTACTGCGTGGAGTTGCGGGGTCAAGCTGCGCTTCGACACCCATGAGGATCGGGGGCGTATCACACAGGAGAAACAAAGAAACCTCTGCGCCCGCCGCTGTGAATCTTCCGACGCGCTGATAACGCAGGGGGCGCCTACTTCTGCCTGAAGAAGAAAATCATATCCAAATCGCCGGGTGACTGGCCATAACGGGTCAGCGCCACGGCGGCTTCGCTGCGAAATTGCGTGCCGTGTATGACCACGTGCAGCAACACCTTCCACAAACGATTGTCATACGCGACGCGTTTGGTCGTTTGATAGCGGACGCGGCTTTCGAAATCGGCGTCGGTGAGGGTGTTCAAGTAGGCGCGCATCGCCTGTTCCTCCTCGTTCCACAGTTCGCGCAGCGAATCCAGGGTGGGAAAGCCGGTTTCCACCAGCATGGTTGGCGGTGAAATGCCGTCCTGACAGCGCAATCGCCAGAGGACTTCGCTGCTGAGCACGTGCACCAGCGCGCCGCGCAAGCTGCCGTGACTCAGACCCGCCGGCGCCACGAACTGCTCCGTCGTCACTTTGGCCGCCGCGTTCAGCACGCGATGGTTGGCCCAGTAATTGTAGTCGAAGAGATTGAGGATTTGCTCCTGGTTCATGCGCCTTTCCTTTCGCCACGATCAACACTGAGACAACGGCCAACGACCAACGTATGGCCAACGATGTGTGTATGGGCAATTTTAGCACAGTTATCGCCAGGGTCGAAACTGGGCATGATGCCAGGCGCAGGCCGGCGCTGCTCGCCGTCAGCGGCGGCGCTGTCCGTCGAGCCGCACGTGCATCGTTCTGAGATGAAAGCCCTATCCCCTTACAGCCCTCTTTGTTATAGAACTGAGCGCCACATAGCGCCGATCGCGCGTCGGCGGCCCCGCGTTGCGCCGGTTGTATGTCGGCCACTCGGCGCTTGATCGGCTTGAGGAAGCTTGCCTGATTGGAGGATGACCATGAAGAAGGCCACAGCGACTCGAATCTCGACGATATTTGTAGTGCGTTGTTTTGGACGCAACGGCTCTCCTGGCCGTGTGCTTTTCTGTCTGCTCCTGGCGGCGCTCGCCCTGACCGCGCCTGACGCATCTGCCCCGGCGCGGGCCTGGGCCTTGCCGCCGCAACCAACCAACCTGGCGGCGGTTCACCGCAGCGGCCAGACCTTCATCACCTGGACCGAGCGCGGCGACCTGAGCGGCGAACACTACCGCATCTACCGTCACCATCTGCCGATCAACACCGCCAACCTGGCGCAGGCGCGGCCGTTGCTCGAAGTGGCCGAGGATTCGGGCCGCTTCTACGCCAACCGCTACAACGTGGACAGCAGCGGCGTCTGGCAGCCGCGTTATAGCGACCGTTTCGTCATTAGCGATTTTGCTGCGCCATTGGCGCCAGGCGTTGGCCTGCTGGTCTGGCAGTTGCACAGCGCCGAACTGGGCGGCCTGACCTCTGGTCCGGGCTATTACGCCGTGACCACTGTGGATAGCCAGGGTCAGGAGAATCGCACCGACTTTTCTGGCGCCAACAGCATCGGCCCCATCGCCGAACTGATCGCCGACCCGCTGCCGGTGGAGATCAACGCCAATGTGGGAGCTGGCGGGCATGTCTTCATTCAGTACATGGACGTGACGCAGTCGAACCCTACTTTCCACGCGCCCAATCCGACCAACGCCTACTATGGTCTTGACCCCAATACGCCGGCCCTTACGGGCGCGCTCCAATACGCCTACGACTACGTGGTGTATGAGCCAATTTCCAGTCTGTGCGACGGCAGTGTGCCCAACCAGGCGCCTTTACTCATGTCGTTGCACGGTTGGGGCGACAACGCCTACGCCCCGCCCACCAGTCACCCCGACCCCTACTGGTGCTCTTTCAACGTCTACCCCGTGGATGTCAGCCAAACCTGGTATTTCGGCTTTGATCAGGATCGTGATTACCGCCAGACCATCGTTCCCCTGGCCGGCGACACGATCGTCAACTACACCGAACAGCGCATCCTGCGGATGCTCTACGACCTGCTGCGCCACCCAACGCTCGGCCCGCACGTGGATCGCAACCGTCTGTACGTGTACGGCCAGTCAATGGGCGGCAGCGGGGCACTGGCGCTGGCCATGCGCTATCCCAACGTCTTCGCCGCCGCCTATGCCAGCGAGCCGATGACCAACTACGCGACATCGGGCGATGGCGGTGGTCTCGATTGGCGGCCCGACCTGGCGCCCAAATGGGGCGAGCCGGCGCTCAACCTGCCGGTTCTGCTGCGCGGCCCCGGCGACTGGGCGGCCCATCTGCAAGACGACAACGGCACGGGCGTCTGGGACTGGCAAAATCACCAGGCGCAGATGCAGAGCCGCCTGGCCGCCGAGATGGTTCCGTTTGGCGTCGCGCATGGGCGTCAGGATGACGTCATCGAATGGCCCACGCAGGGCCGCCCAGCCTATGCCGCGTTCGACGCGGGTGGACGTGTCTGGGGCGGCGCCGTGTTGGACGCCGGGCACACCTGGCTCGGCTTTACTGGTTTACCCCCCAACCTGGCCCCCGATTCCTCGCTGATCCCCTTCTTCGCCCTGCAGGCCAGGCTGAACGAATCTGCGCCAGGGCTGAGCGGCGCCAGCGGCAACCTGGCGCTGCCGCCGCCCAACCCGCCCGGCCCCACCGGTGGCTACAACCAAACGCTGGAATGGTCAGCTAGCTGGAATTCCTGGGATGGCGCACCGGTGGACACGGCGAGCCAGTGGCGCATCAGCCTGCGTACCACCGACGGCTCGAATCAAACCGTGGCGGTGACGCCGCGCCGCTTGCAGGCCTTCACGATCATGCCGGGCGCGACCTACGCCTGGCAAAACCGCCGCGTCAGTGACAATGGCCTGGTTGCCAGCGGCGTTGTGACCGCCAACAGCCAGGGTCTGCTGACCGTGAATGGGTTCGCCGTCAGCGCGGGGGGCAATCGCCTGCTGCTGAGCCTGAGCGGCCCCACCCCCACGCCAACGCCCACGCCCACCGTCACGCCAACGCCCGGCGCACAGCAGTGCGTGAGCGACGCCAACCACAACGGCGTGGTAGACATTTTCGACATCGTGTGGGCGACGGTCAGCCCATCGTGCCATGTCTTCATCGCGCTCATCGCCAGCAGTTGGCAGCAGCCCTGGCCCGTCACCCCCACCGTCACGCCGACGGCCACGCCGACTGGCGCCTCGACGGCCACGCCGACGCCGGCGCCAATCGCTTCCGCTACGCCAACACCGACTCCAACGCCGACACCTGGGGCCGGCGCGCCGCGCCCCTGGCCCGATACGAGCAGCGGCGTGCATGTCTTCGGCGATCAGTTGAGCGAAGGCATGACACAGGCGCAGGTGCAGTTTATCGCCACGCACTACGCCGGCACGCAGAAGATGATCCGCTCCGAAGCCGACCGCCTGCGCACAGTCAATCCGAATTTTCTGATCCTGCACTACCGGCTTGGTCATGGTCTGGGCTATCGCGCCATCCAGAACGGCTGCCAGCCGACCGGCGGCTGGCTGCACATCATCGAGGGCGACGCCTGGGTGCAGGAATGGCCGGGCAACGGCGTCGTACAGGAGCCGTGGTTCTTTCATTGGCCCGAAGCCAGCAGCGCGCGCGTTTTGAACTGCGATTGGGGCTGGTATTTGATGGAACTGGACAACAGCGCCTGGCGCGCCTACTGGCTGGGCGAGGTCTTGCGACAGGTACAGGCCAACGATGACGACGGCGTTTTCATGGACAGTCTGAGCGTGCCCAACTACCTGGGCGCCGATCGCTACAGCCCGCCCCTACCTGCCATTGACGAGACTTTCGAAACTGCCTGGGCCGCCCGCATCGGTGCCTGGTTGGTCTGGCTGCAGACACAGCCGCTCGGCGCGTACTATCTGGTTCCCAACGTCGGCAGTTGGATCACCACCCGCGAGACCACCGACTACAGCGCCGCCGATGGCCTCATGATCGAAGGCTTCGGCCTGGAGGCGGACGCCAGCCCCTATCCGTACAGCGATTGGCAGTTGCAGATGAACCGGGCGCTGACCGCCGTGCAGCGCGGACAGGCTCTGTTGGGGCAAACCTATGTGCAGGGCGCGCAGGAGCGGATGTTTGCTCTGGGATCCTACTTGCTCATCAAAGGCAACCGCGCGTTTCTCAACATAGACCTGGATTTGGCGCCAGAGTGGTGGCCGGAGTATGATATACCTATCGGCGTGCCCGTGCAGAGCGCCGGCGCCAACATCATGAATTTGTATGACGCCGATCATCAGGTGTACCGGCGCAATTTCAGCAACGGCTTCGTACTGGTCAATCCAACCAATCCGTGGGACGGCAGCGGCGTCACGACGACGGTCAACCTGGGTGGCAGCTACCGGCGGGCCGTCGGAAGCGGCGGCGGCAGCCTGCCCGCCAACGGCGTCCCTACCGGCAGCCTGAGCTATCAACTGGTGACGAGCGTCACCCTGCCGCCGTTCAGCGCCGCGGTGCTGCTGAACCCGTAGAACGTTGCGCCTGTGCTGGCAATCATGGCCAGCGCAAGGCGCTTGTGGAGAATTCGCCCATGACAAGTCTGCTCATCTTGGTTCTGCTCATCCTGATCAATGGCGCCTTTTCTCTGGCCGAAGCGGCGCTTATCTCGGCGCGTAAAGCGCGCCTGCAAGGCCTGGCGGACGATGGTGATCGTTCCGCCCAGACGGCGCTGGCGCTGGCCACTGACCCATCGGTCTTTCTTTCGACGGTACAAATCGGTATCACGCTGGTGGGCATCATGACCGGCGCCATCGGCAACGCCACGCTGGCCGCCCAACTGACCCCTTTCTTCGAGCGTTTTCCCGCGCTGGCACCCTACAGCGAAGGGCTGAGCCTGGCCATCGTGGTGTTGATCGTGGCCTATTTCTCGTTGGTCATCGGCGAACTGGCGCCCAAGCGCCTGGCGCTGCATCGCCCGGAGCAACTGGCGATTCTGGTTGCGCGCCCCATGCACCTGCTGGCGCGCCTGGCGCATCCCATCGTGCGTCTGCTCAGCCTCTCCACCTCGCTCGTCTTGTCCCTGCTCGGCGTTCGTTCGTCCGCCGAACCGCCCGTCACCGAAGATGAATTCAAGGTGTTGATCCAACAGGGAACGGACGCGGGCGTCTTCGACAGCGCAGAGCAGGAAATCTTCCGCCGCACCTTGCGCCTGGGTGATCGCACCGTGGCCACTATCATGACCCCGCGGCCGGATGTTGTCTGGCTCGATCTGGGGGATGATCCAACCGAAAATCTACACAAGATTATGAGCACTCCTTTTGCGAACTACCCCGTCGCCAACGGCGCCCTCGATGATTTGCGGGGCATCGTGAACACGCGCGGTCTGCTCACCGCGGCGCTACGCGGCGAAACCCCCTCGTTACCGGATGCTGTGAGCAAACCGCTGCTGGTCCCCGACACGACGCCGGCGCTGCACCTTCTGGAACTGTTCAGGAAGGAGAACAACCGCATGGCTATCGTTTTGGACGAGTACGGCGGCGTCCTGGGGTTGGTCACGCTGGACGATGTGCTGCACGCCATCGTGGGCGACATGCCCGATGTGGGGCAGCCTGTCGAACAGCGCGCCGAGCAACGGCCCGATGGTTCCTGGCTGTTCGACGGGATGCAGCCGGTAGATGAACTGCGCGAACTGCTCGATCTCGACGAACTGCCCGGCGCTGGCGACTATGTGACGGTCGCTGGCTTCGTCTTGCGCCAACTGGGCCGCATTCCGGCCAAAGGCGATCACTTCGTGTGGGACAGTTGGCGCTTCGAGGTCGTCAAGATGGACGATTTGCGCATCGAAGAGGTCGCGGTGCGTGCATGCGACCCACCGTCCAATCAAGGAGGGGAGTGCGATTGAGGTTCATGAAAAAGAGGTTAGCGCCTCTGGCCGAGACGCCAACCTCAAGAAGGATCAAGCGCCGGCGCCGAGACGCGCCTGCACTTGCTTGACGATGTACTCTTGCGCCGGATGCTCGCCGGTCGCCAGCTTGGAGTAGATCAGCTCATCGCCAATCTTCACCTCGAAGCGTCCGCCATACGACGGAATCAAGACGATTTCGCTGAGTGGGTGCGGCTGGTTGAGCGGCCGCTTGAACGTGTTGACCAGAACGTCCGCCAGACCGGCGGCGCGTGCTGTGTAGTTTCAAGGTACACAGAATTCGATCGTAATGCGCATCGTTTCCTCCTGAACTTGTGCCACTCTACAGACGTTCGAATTCTCCAAGAATTCGAACGTCTCATTTCTCCAAGAATTCGAACGTCTCATTTCTCCAAGAATTCGAACGTCTCATTTCTC
>CAZOLV010000037.1:33772-43970 GCA_964580725.1 uncultured Anaerolineae bacterium
TTCTCCAAGAATTCGAACGTCTCATTTCTCCAAGAATTCGAACGTCTCATTTCTCCAAGAATTCGAACGTCTCACTTATTGCAGCGTCACCGAAGCGGTCATGTTCCAGCGCAGGCGCGCATCGCCCTTTTCTGGCTGAATGACGACCCGGTAGGTGATGTCACCCTGCTGGCTGATGCCCAGTGCGCCAATGCGCAGCACCACGCCAGACATTTGCAGGTCGGGTATGGCGTCGAACGTCAGTTGCACCGTGTCGCCCACAGCGACGCCAACGACATCGAGTTCGGTCAGGTCTTCCGTTTCGATCTGCCAACTGCTCAGATCGCCCAGTTGCGCCGCCGTTAGACCCGGCGTCACATTTTCGCCCACCGCCACGGCTAACGTCGCCACGTTGCCGGCGAAGGGAGCGCGCAATTCTGTATCGGCCAGGGCGGCTTGCGCCTGGGCCAGGGCCGCTTTGGCGGCTTCCACATCTGCCGCGGCGGCGGCAATCGCCTCAGACCGGTTGCCCGCCTGGATCAGATCGAGCTGCGCCTGCGCCCGGCGCACTTCGGCCTGCGCAGCCGCCACTTCTTCGGCGCGGGCAGGCGTCGTTGTTCTGTCCAGAGCCGCTTGCGCCCGCTGCACCTGCGCCCGCGCCTGGGCAATATCGGCCGCACTCGACCCACGCTTCAAGTCTTCGTAGCGTGCCTTGGCGGCGTTGTAATTATTGGTCGCAATCTGCAATTGCAGGGCTTCGGGCCTGGCCCCAATGTTGGGATCGCCCTGCACCCGGTCATAGCCCGCCTGCGCCTGGCGCACTGCCGCTTCGGCGTTGGCCAGATCGGCTTCGGCCGCAATGATCTGTTTTTGCGTGGCGCCTTCCAGCACGCGTTGCAGGGTGGCGCGGGCCGCCGCCAGCTCGGCCTGAGCCGCGGCCAGCTCTTCTGGTCGCGCCGGCGCCTGAATGCGGTTGGCCTGCGCCAGGGCGACATCGAGCGCCGCCTGGGCCACGGCAATCTCCTGCGGGCGCGGGCCAGCCTGCAGTTCGGCCAGACGCGCCTCGGCGCGCGCCAGGCTGGCCTGGGCCTGCGCCACATTGGCCAGCGCACGGGCTTGATTCGTACGGGCCAACACCTGGCCGGCGGTCACACTATCGTTTTCTTTTACCAGCACTTCGGCCACGATGCCGCTGGTCGCAAAACTCAAACTGGCGCGCTGCGCCGGCGTCACGCGGGCGCTGACCACCACGGCTCGCGCTGTCGTTTGCATCACCGGTGCGGCCTCTGCGGCAGGCGCTCTCTTGACGTTTGCCAACTGTGTCGCCGCCGCGCCGGCAATCAGCGTCAGAACGATTGCTCCAATCCACCACTTTTTCATCATGTCTTGCCTTTCTTACTGACTTCAATCAGGTTACAAGGCATTGGACGGCGGCGGATGGCTGATTCGTCACCAGACGCCATGCGACCAGGCACAAGCCGCATCTGGTCTCTAAAAGTGATGATCAAGCGGGGGGCGCTGCGATGGGCAGCGTGAAGAGGAACGTCGAACCGACATTCACTGTGCTGCGCACCCAAACGCGGCCGCCGTGCGCTTCGACCAGTTGCTTGACGATCGCCAGCCCCAGACCAAACCCGCCCGTAGCGCGCGTTCTCGATGGGTCGGCCCGGTAGAAACGTTCGAAGACGTTCGGCAAGTCCTGATAAGGGATGCCCGACCCGGTGTCGCGCACGCTGAACTCGACCTCCAGGCCGCTGACACGCACACTGACGACGATTTCGCCTCCTGGCGGCGTGTGCGTGATGGCGTTGTCCAACAGGTTGTGCAACACCTGGCCCACCCGTTCGCGGTCGGCGTACACGCGCGGCAGCGCCTCGGCCAGTTCCATCTTCAGTTCGACGAGCTTACTGCCGGCGGCCGACTGCATCGAAGTGACCACGCGCCGCACGATCTCTTCCGGTCCCACGTCCTGGCGCAGCAGTTGTAATTGCCCGGCCTCCACCAGGGCCAGCTCTTGCAAGTCTTTCACCAGCCGATCGAGCAGCATCGCCTCTTCGTGAATCGAATCGAGCACGGCTGGACTGGGGTCAGCCACGCCATCCTGCATGGCCTCGATATAGCCGCGAATGTTGGTCAGTGGCGTGCAGAGCTCATGGGCTACATCGGTGACAAGCTGGCGGCGCAGGTGTTCGGTACGCGCCAGCCCATCGGCCATGGCGTTGAAGGCGTGCGCCAGGGCGCCCAACTCGTCCCTGGTTTGCACCTCGACGCGCTGGCGCAAGTCGCCCGCCTCCATGCGTCGCACCGCCTTCGTCAAGGCGCCAATGGGGCCGATGATGCGCCGCGTCGCCGTCAGCGTCAGCGTCACGGCGACTGCGCCAGCCGCCACAATGGCGGCGAGCAGCGATTGATTGACCGACCGAATGAAGACATCGGGGCCGGTGCGGACGCCGGTGGCGACCGCCACATCGAAGCAGCGCACGCTCATCGTCCCACCTTCGTTGACGTAACTCTCGAACCGTGTCGTGATGGCCCAACTGCCGACGAGCGCAGCCATCCCCACAGCCACGATCACCACCAGGGCCAGGATGAGCAGCAGACGAAAGCGCAGACTGTCGAACAGCGGCGGCGCCGTCGTTCTGCCATTGGGAGTCAAGCGCCGTGGCGGCAGGCGCAAACGCAGGCTAGTTGACATTGGTTCCTCCCTCGAAGGCAAACTTGTAACCCACTCCGTAGATCGTCTGCACGTAGATTGGCTCGCCCAGATTCGGTTCGATCTTGCGGCGTAGATTCATGACATGCACATCCACAGTGCGCTCCAGCCCGTCGTAATCGTAGCCGAAGGCCTGTTCGAGCAGTTCCAGGCGGCTGAAGGCGCGCCCAGGCTCACGAATGAGGATTTCGAGCAGCTTGAACTCTTTGGGCGTCAGGCGCACCGACTCGCCGCGCAGACGCACCTCATGCCTGACGAAATCAACCAGCAGGTCGCCGAAAGTCATCTGGTCAACGCCGCGGCTGTCGCTTTCGCTCAAGCGCCGCAGCACCGCCCGCACACGCGCCAGCAGCTCGCGCGGGCTGAAGGGCTTGGTGACATAATCATCGGCGCCCTGATCGAGACCGGCCAGCTTGTCCTGTTCGGTGGAGCGCGCCGTCAGCATGATGATCGGCACCTTCGACTCGCCGCGTAGAATACGACAGACGTTCATGCCGTCCAGCGTTGGGAGCATCAAGTCGAGGATGATGAGATCGGGGCGTTTGTGCCGCGCGGCCAGCAATGCGTGTTGGCCATCGTGGGCGCTGAAAACGCGGTATCCGTCCCGTTCCAAATACATGCGAATCAAGTCAATCGTTTTCTGATCGTCATCAACAACCAGGATGCGGCGGTTCATGGTTAGGCTCCTACGGCAAAATGTCCTGTGTGATCGTCTTTTCGACGCAACGCAGCGAGGGACGCGCTGCATCCGCATTATAGCACAGAAATCATCAAGGATGTATGTGGAAAAGATGTGAAAAAAACAAGAAAGTTGTGTGAAAAAAATGAAGAAGCCGTTGATCGAAGACGAAGCGACGGCGCGCTGCGGTCGGTCAGGATGACCGCTGCCCCGTGAAGGGAGAGTGCGGCCGGGAAAACTTGACTTTTGTTTCTCTCTCTCTATAATTGCCCCATCCTTGTAACAGTTCGATAGTTTCGTTGCAACCCTGGGATTTTCTCCCTGAGTTTCGCCCCTGGGTTCATCAGGACGCTTGCCTGATGTCGCGGAAGAACCCTTGCCAGACGCTCGACCGTTCGAAACCGTTTTGCACACAATCGCCCCGTAAGAACTGCCCCGCGCAGAGACAGAAAGGAGACGATCGCACGTATAACTTCTGATGGCGCCGTTGTGCGCACGTCGAACTCTCAGAACGAACCCTGTTTCCCAATCCAAGGAGGAGAACCGATGTCTCGTAAGTTGATTCCAGTTTTGTTCATCTTGGTGGTCGCCCTGGCAGCGTGTGCTGGTCCGACGCCCACGCCGCAGGTTGTCGAAGTGACCCGCATCGTCGAAGTGACTTCAGCCGCGCCGGCCGCCACTGCCCCGCCCGTCGCCACCCCACAGCCGGCCCCGGCGCCAACCGGGTTTGGCGAGACTCTCAAGAAAATCCTGGAGCGCGGCAAGTTGGTCTGCGGCGTCAATGCCCAGGTGCCTGGCTTCGGCTTCGTGGATTCGTCCGGCGCCTACGCAGGATTCGACATTGACTACTGCAAGGCGCTGGCGGCTGCCATCTTCAACGATGTCAGCAAGATCGAGTACCGGCCGGTCACCGCCGAACAGCGTTTCCCGGCCCTGCAAAGCGGCGAAATTGACGTCTTGATCCGCAACACCACCTGGACGCTGGTGCGCGACACCGACAACGGCGGCAACTTCGTCCCCACCACCTTCTACGACGGCCAGGGCATCATGGTCCCCAAGAGCCTCAACATCAGCAAGCTCGAAGACCTGAACGGCGGCACCGTCTGTGTGCAGAAGGGCACCACCACCGAACTGAACCTGGCCGATCAGATGGCCGCGCGCAACATCAAGTATACGCCCGCCGTCTTCGAAGACGCCAACTCGACCTTCAGCGCCTACTCCGAAGGCCGCTGCGACGCTGTGACCACCGACAAGTCGGGCCTCATCTCCCGCCGCTCGGTGCTGGCCAAGCCGGATGACCACGTCATTCTGGACGCTACCCTCTCCAAGGAGCCGCTTGGCCCCATGGTGCGTCAGGGCGACGATCAGTGGTTCGACATCGTCTCGTGGACGGTCTTCGCCACCTTCTCGGCCGAGGAATTTGGCGTCACCAGCGCCAACGTCGCCGACATGGCGGCCAATCCCAAGACGCCAGAGATGCGCCGTCTGTTGGGCGCCGACGAAAAGGTTGACCTGGGTGCCAAGTTCGGCCTCAGCAAGGACTGGGCGGTCAATGTCATCAAGGCGGTTGGCAACTACGGCGAGATCTATGATCGTAACCTGGGGCCTTCCACCAAGACGTACATCCCGCGGGGCCTCAACCAGCTCTACACGAACGGCGGTCTCCTCTATAGCCCGCCTTTCCGCTGATCCCCATGCCACCAACCAGGAGCAAATGACCGCAAGGTGATTTGCTCCTGGCGCTTTTTGCACACGGTGAATCGCCATGTCTGCTCCATCATCCTCTTCGTCCTCCGGCTTCGCCCGTTCGTTTTGGCGCGATGAGCGATTTCTCAGAGTCGCCACGCAGATACTTGTGCTGGCCCTGGTCGTTGGTTCTGCCTATGTCCTGGCGCGCAACATGGTTGCATCGCTGCGCAAACAGGGCATCGCCCTGGGGTTCGATTTTCTCAGCGACGCCGCCGGCTTCGACATTGGTGAAATGCTCATCTCTTTCAGCAGCACCGACACCTTCTCTCGCGCCTTACAGGTTGGGCTGCTCAACACCCTGGTCGTCTGCGCCGCCGGCATTCTGCTTTCGACGATCTTGGGCATCCTGGTGGGCCTGGCCCGCCTCTCTGAGAATTTCCTCGTCAACCGCCTGGCGCGCATCTTCGTGGAGGCGATGCGCAACATCCCGCTGCTCGTCCTGCTGATCTTCATCTACACCGCATTCTTTCTCAAACTACCGCGCGTGCGTCAGGCGCTCGAACTGCCGGGGCCGATCTATCTCAGCAACCGCGGCGTTGCCACGCCCTGGGGAATCCCCACCGCTTCGTTCGATCTCTATCTGTTGGCGCTTGGACTGGCTCTGCTCATCACCGCGGCGACGGCCCTGCTGATGCGCCAGCGCCAGCGTCGCCTCGACCGCCCGCAGCCCATCTTCCTGACCAGCCTGCTCGCCTTCTTGCTCACAGCGACGGTCGGCTGGTTCTTGATGCCGCAGGCACCGCTCAGCCTCGATTACCCCGCCATCGAGGGATTCAACTTCAGCGGTGGGCGCACCTTCACCCCCGAATTCCTGGCGCTGCTCATCGGCCTGGTGATCTACACCGCCGCATTCATTGGCGAGATCGTGCGCGCCGGCATCCAGGCCGTTTCCAAAGGCCAGCGTGAAGCGGCGCGCGCCCTGGGCCTGAGCGGCGGCCAGATGCTGCGCCTGATCATTTTTCCGCAGGCACTGCGCGTCATCATCCCCCCCTTGACCAGCCAGTACCTCAACCTGACCAAGAACTCCACCCTGGCCGTCGCCATCGGCTACCCCGATCTCTTTGCCATCTCCGGCACAGTCATCAACCAAACCGGCCGCGCCGTCGAGATGATCGCGATCATCATGGGCGTCTACCTGGCCGCCAGCTTGCTAACAGCAGCCGTCATGAACTGGTACAACCAGCGTGTGCGTCTGGTGGAGCGTTGACCATGAGCCAAGCCAAAATATCCTCTGCCGTTTTGCCGCCGCCGACCGAACGCTACACTGCGCTGGGCTGGCTGCGCAAGAATCTGTTCAGCACCTGGTACGACGCGCTGCTCACCTTCATCGTCGCCTATCTCCTTTTTGCCGGCGGCCGGGCCATTCTGACCTGGATCTTCACCCAGGCGCGTTGGGAGGTCATCACCACCAATCTGCGGCTGTTCATGGTCGGACAATATCCGGCCGGGCAGATCTGGCGCGTCTGGCTCTGCGTCGGCGCCCTGGCCTTCATCATCGGCGTCACCTGGGGCATCTGGCTGTATGGCCGGCGCCTCACCGGGCTGCTGCTGGCGGCTGTTCCCTTCTTGCTCATGCTGCTGCCGGCGTCGCTGGTCAACCGCACGGCGCTGGCGGCGGTGGGGGCGGCCGGCCTGGTTGGTTTTGCCGTGGGGCGCTTCAACCCTGCCGTCACGCGGCGTGCCGTGCCGCTGCTCTGGATGGGCTACTTTCCCCTGGTCATCCTGTTGATCAGCGGTTTTGGCGACGAAAACAGCGTTTTGCCGCCGGCGCCGAGCAATCTGTGGGGCGGGCTGTTGCTGACTTTCTTACTGACCGTGGTTGGCATCGTTCTCTCGTTTCCCATGGGCGTGCTGCTGGCCCTGGGGCGGCGCTCGCAGTTGCCCATCATCAGCTCGCTCTCCATTGCCTTCATCGAACTGATTCGCGGTGTGCCGTTCGTCAGCATCATTTTCATGTCGCAGTTGATGCTGCCGCTCTTTCTGCCGGAAAATGTGACGATTGATCGTGTCATCCGCGCCATGGCCGGCGTGGTGATCTTCAGCGCCGCCTATTTGGCCGAGAATGTGCGCGGCGGCCTGCAGGCCATTCCCAAGGGACAGGTCGAAGCGGCGCAAGCGCTTGGCCTGAGCGGATTCAAGACCATGCTGTTGATCGTGCTGCCGCAGGCGCTGCGCGCCATCATCCCCATGCTGGTCGGCCAGTTCATCGCCCTCTTCAAAGACACCTCGCTGGTCGTCATCGTGGGGTTGCTCGAACTGCTCGGCATTGCCAGGGCTGTCCTGGCCCAACCCGACTTCCTGGGCCTGCAGGCGGAGGTCTATCTGTTCATTTCGATCATCTACGGCATCTTCTGCTATCTGATGTCAGCCGTCAGCCTGCGTTTGGAGACGGCGCTGGGCGTCGGCGTGCGCTAGGGAGCGCCAGGCCGCAATAAAACAGCGCGTCTCTCAGCGGCGCGGGATGGGCGCACAGCCCGGCGTCGAGAACGCATCGAACAAGGAGCAACCAGGAGCATGAGTCAGACAAACAACAGCGCCAGCGACCCAATCATCGTCTGTCGCGATGTGCACAAGTGGTATGGGCAGTTCCATGCGCTGCGCGGCATTGACATGACCGTCAGCAAGGGCGAAGTCATCGTGATCTTCGGCCCATCTGGTTCGGGTAAGTCAACCTTCATCCGCACGCTGAACCGTCTGGAGGAGCATCAGCGCGGGCAGATCGTGGTGGATGGCATCGAGTTGACGCACGATGTGCGCAACATCGAACGCATCCGCACCGACACCGGCATGGTCTTTCAGCAGTTCAACCTGTTTCCGCACCTGACGGTGTTGGACAACATCACCCTGGCGCCGATTTGGGTGCGGCGCTGGCCGCGCGCCCGCGCCGAAGAAACGGCCATGCAGTTGTTGGTGCGCGTCGGCATCCCCGATCAGGCGCGCAAATATCCTGGCCAACTCTCCGGTGGGCAGCAACAGCGCGTGGCGATTGCCCGCGCCCTGGCCATGCAGCCTAAAATCATGCTCTTCGACGAGCCGACCTCGGCGCTCGACCCGGAGATGATCAAAGAGGTGCTCGATGTCATGACCGAACTGGCGCGTTCGGGCATGACGATGCTGGTGGTGACGCACGAAATGGGGTTTGCGCGCGCTGTCGCCAATCGCATGTTCTTCTTCGACAAGGGACAAATCGTGGAGAGTGGCTCGCCAGAGGATGTCTTCAACCGCCCGCAAGAGGATCGCACCAAACTGTTCCTATCGCAAATCTTGTCACATTGAAGCGCAGCGCGCCAGAGGCTCCAGAACGCTTTTCGGCGTCAGGACATCGGTTCACCAATCGCGTCGGTCAGCCAGCAATACGCCAGGGCGTCAAGGGAATTCCCCTGACGCCCTGGCGTGTTTTTGTCAGCCGGCGCGCCTCTACGGCGCAACGGTCACGACGACTTCTGCGCTGCTGCTGAGGATGTTGCCGTTGGGGCTGATCAGGTCGGCGCGCAGACGGTGTTGTCCACGTGACAGCGGTCTGGCCAGCGTCAACTGCCAGGCGCCGCTGCGGTCGCTGTTGACCTCACCCACCGGTTTGCCGTCCAATTGAATGCGCACCAGACTGTCGGGCATCGCTGCGCCGCGGATCGCAACGGTCGTGCGGGCGCTCAGACGCGTGCTGGCGGTTGGCGCAGTAATCCGAGGTGGTTCGGCTGTCAGGATGATGACGAGTGTGGGAGCCGAACGCTGCACCGGGCGGCGCTGTGCATCGAGCAGTTCTGCCCGCAACAGATGGTCGCCATCGGTCAGTGGCACAGGGAGATCGAGCGCCCAGGCGCCGGCGGCGTCGGCCTCGATTTCGCCCAGGCGCCGGTTGTAGTCGAACACCCGGACAGTCGCATTGGCCGGCGCTGTGCCCTCGATGCGCAGCAGCGGCGCCGAGAGACGTGCACCATAGCGTGGCGTGACGATCATGAAGGGCGTCGTCGTCACGGTGGCCGTCGGCGTGATCGGCAGCGTGACAGTGGCTGCGACTGTGGGCGTCATGATGGGCGCCAGCGTGGGCGCTATCGTTGCGGTGAGCGCGGGTGTTGGCGTCTCCAGCGCCAGCTCGGCTGCGTGCCGCTGCAGTGCATAGTTCACGATGCTCAAGATCAGCAGGGTGCTCAGGGCGCCGATCAGGATCAAGCCATTGAGGCGGTCGAGCGGCCATTCCCAAAAAGGCGGGCGTTGTGAATCCATCGCTCATTCCTCCTGCGGCGTCTACGCCGGCGGTTGGGTGCGGCGGCGGCGACCACCCTGGGCGGCGCGCTCGGCGGCTTCCTGGATCCACGCCGCGTAATTGCCTGCTGGCAGACCTGCGGTTTCGATCACAGCGGCCAGGTCGGCGGGCGCGGCTGCGGCCACACTGGCAAAGCTGTAGAAGCCGGCGGCCCGCAGCGCATCGGCTGTTTTTTCACCCACGTCAGCCAGCAGCGCAAGGTTGTCAGGCTGTACAGCGCGCAGTCCCGCCGTTTGCGTGATCGCCGCCAGACCCTCGCTCGCGGCCAGACGGGCCTGCTGAATCCATCTGGCATAGTCTGGTTTGCGCCAGGCGGGCGCCTGAACGATCGCCGACAGTTCCGTCTCCGACAGGGCGGCCAGAGCGGCAAAGGTCGTCACATTGGCCGCCCGCAGGCGCTGTGCGAAGACCGGGCCGATGCCATTGATTTCCACCAGCGGATCATCGGCGCCTGTCGCTGCCGCCCGACTCACGCCAACCGCCTCGCTGCCCACGCCCGCAGATGCCGCGCTGAACTCCGCGCCTGGCAAGCCGATGCCCGGCAGTTCCACATCCGGCGCGGCCACCGACTCAAGCTCCAGGCTTGGCGCTCCGATGCTCGGCAATCCGATGCCCGGCAGTTCCACATCCGGCGCGGCGACCGACTCAAGCTCCAGGCTTGGCGCTCCGATGCTCGGCAATCCGATACTCGGCAGTTCAACCTCCGGCCCTGCGACCGACCCAAGCTCGACGCTTGGCAAGCCGATGCCCGGCAGTTCCACATCCGGCGCTGCCACCGACTCGACTTCCAGGCTCGGCAATCCGATGCCCGGCA
>CAZOLV010000038.1:0-21428 GCA_964580725.1 uncultured Anaerolineae bacterium
CCGCCCGACCATGAATGGATCGGGCGACCACGCTGCGCCCGGTGAACCGGGCTGGGCGCGGCCGCCAAGCCCCGTTCACGGGGCGTCGTCTTGTAGCCCGGCGACTTCAGCGCCGGGCGGGCGTGCTCGACGGCGCACGGCGTCGCGCGACCGAATCCAAGTCAATATGCGCGAAATGCGTGCAGCGGTACTTGACAAGAAGGCAACTTCCGCATAGATTATCCGGCGCGGTTGCCGATGCGCAATCAGGTTCCGAAATCAGGAGGTGCTCCATGTCCTGGAAATCTGTTCGTCGTCTGCTCGTTGTGCTGTTATGCGTCCAATTGACCGTGCAAGCGGTCCTTGCGGCGCCTCCCCTCTCTCCAGTCAAGCCGGCGCAAGCCATGTCTTCAGCCGTCGCCGGCATCATCGTGGTCGAATCCGACGCAACCCACCTGGCGCTCGACCTTCAGTTTGCCGAGCCAACCCGGACGACCGTCGAACGCGACGGCGTTTCCTACACTCAGGTCTCGCTGGGGCCAGACTTTGGCGCAACGGCGCTCGCCGGCCATCCCCAACTGCCCCAAACCAGCCGTCTGGCGGCGCTGCCGCCTGGCGCCCACGCCGTCCTCAGCATCGAGGGCGAGGTGTGGCAAACTGCGCCGGTTGCACATGCGCTGCTGCCAGCGCCGCGCTTCGACTTTGCCAGCCCCACGGACGTGGCGGATGGCGCACCTGTCGCCTCTTTCTTCGAACCTGACGCGCAGGCCTATGCGGCTGACGCCTGGACGCCGGCGACGCTGGCCAGCCTGGGCGAGACCGCACGGCTGCGCGATCAAGATGTGATTCAAGTCATCTTCAGCCCCGTGCGCTACAACCCGGTGCGCGGCGAAATCGCCTGGCTGCGCCAGGCGCGCGTCACGGTCAATTTTCAGGGCGGCCAGCCAACCGGCGCGTCCCGCCCCGATCCCTACTTCGAAACGACACTGGCCGGCGTAACCCTGAACTACGAGGCTGCTCGCGCCTGGCGCACGACCCCCGCCGTTCCCAACCTGCCCGATTTCGTCCCGGCCAGCAGCGATTTGCGCATCGTCGTGCGCGACACCGGCATCTACCAGATCACCTACGACGATCTGGTCAACCTCGGTTATGACGATATCGGCGGCTGGCCCACCAGCCACTTTGCCATGTTCCACAAAGACGGCCCCATCGCCCGCTGGATCGAAGACGGCAACAGCAACGGCTTCATGGATCCGGGCGATGCAATCTTCTTCTATGGCCAGGCGCCCACCCGGATCTACTACACCTTCGACAACATCTACTGGCTGCGCATCGCCAACCCCACACCTGGCCTGGAGATGACCTCTCGCTCCACCCCGCCCGACGATGGCGAGGCGGCGCCTTACTTCAAGACCACCCTGCGCACCTGGCAGGAAAACTGGCGCTGGTCGCAACACATGGCGGCCTGGCAGGCCTGGTGGTGGGATCAGTTCACGGTGTCCTATCCCAACGGCTCACGCAGCTACAACTTCGACCTGCCCGCCGTGGCCAGCGTTCCCTACAGCGCCACCATCTCAGTACGCATCGGCGGCCGCTACTCCTGGCCCGAATACAACCCGGATCATCACAACCGCGTCTACATCAACGGCAGCCCCACAGCCACGATTGACGCCTTCTGGGATGGGCGCATTCTCATTGATCTGGCCGGTGACGTCGCCCAAGCGGAACTAGTCGAAGGGACCAACTCACTGCGCCTGGAAACCATCGTCTCCGACGTGGGACGGCCGGCCAATGCGCGTGTTGACTGGACTTATTTCAAGTGGGTGGATGCCACTTATTATCGCCTCTACACGGCGGTCAATGACGAGCTGGCGTTCAGCCAGCACATGCCCGGCAGTTGGCTCTTCAATCTCGGCGGTTTTTCCGGCCAAAATGTGCGGGTGTTCGACATCACCGATCCGCGCGCTCCGGTGCGTCTGACCGACGGCGTCGCCGGGCCAAGCACCTTCTCGATCCAGGACAACACCACGCCCGACCAGCGTTTCCTGGCCGTGGGACCGAGCGCCGTGCGCACCCCCTACGCCCTCTCCATGTACATGGCCGCCCCCATCAACCTGCGTGACGTCACGTTGCAGAAAGACTACATCTTCATCACCCACCCGCTCTTCCGCACGGCGCTGCAGCCGCTCGTTTCCTTCCGCGAGTCGCAGGGATATCGCGTCGTTGTTGCCAACATTGATTGGGTGTACGATCAGTTCAACGCCGGCATCATGGACACCGAGGCGATTCGCTCCTTCCTGAACTACGCCTATTCCTCCTGGACCGCCCCGGTTCCCGCCTACACCCTACTCGTCGGCGGCAGCAACTTCAACCCGCACGGGTACAACACCAGCTATTACGGCCCGCAGCAGCCGGTTTATTTGCCCACCATTGACTTGAACGTTGACCCGTTCCAGGGCGAATCGGCGGCCGACGCCTGGTTTGCCGCCGTGAGCGGCAACGACCCCATGCCCGACCTGCACATCGGGCGCCTGCCCGTCAGTTCGACCGCCGACCTGACCACCGCCGTCAACAAGATCATCGCCTACGAACTCAATCCGACGCGAGGCGCCTGGCAGAACGATATCCTCTTCGTGGCCGACAACACCGACGACGCCGGCAACTTCGAGGCGATCAGCGAAGCTATCATCGCCAGCTATCTGACGTCGCCAAGCTGGGAATTGCGCAAGGTCTACTACAACCCGAACCTGGTCAATCCGCCTGACCCGTACTACAACACGGTTGACCTGGCGCGCGGCGCCATCCGCAGCAAATGGAGCCAGGGCGTGGCGATTGGCAACTACGTCGGGCACGCCTTCCTGGACTACTGGGGCAGCACCGTGACCGATCAGCAGTGGCACAACAACGACACGCCGACGCTGACCAACGGCAGCAAGCTGCCCTTCCTCATCTCGTTGGACTGTCTGGATGGTTACTTCGATTATCCCAACCGGCCCGCCATGGCCGAGAAGTTCCTGACGCACAACAACGGCGGCGTCGTCGCCCACTTCGCCCCCTCCGGTTTGGGCATCGCCACCGGGCACGACTACCTGCATCGCGGCTTCTACAACGCCATCGTCAACAACAACGTGCGCCAGACCGGCCCCATCGTCATGGCTGCCAAGCTCAACCTGTACACCGGGCTGCCCAACTACTTCCAGGACCTGATCTACACCTTCGGTCTGATCGGCGATCCGGCCACAACCTTGACGCCCCTCTGCCGCGTGACCGATGTCAACTGCGACAACAACGTCAATATCGTGGATATCCAGAAAGTGGCGGCGCGCTGGAACTACAGCAGCGGTCAGAGCGGCTACGCCAGCCGTTACGACGTGAACAACGACGGCGTGATTTCCATCTCAGACATCATCATCGTTACCAGCGACTATGGCTGGCAACCGTAGGTGTTTGCTGATTGACAGGGTGTTGATGCTGTGCTATAGTTGCGGCGCAAGTTCGTGGGAGGACTTGGGGAGGAGGCCGCCAGCATATCCGTTTGGAGGCGTCCGACCATGAAATTGATCGCCATTGTTCTTTCGATCGTTACACTTCTCTTGCCCCTTGCCAGCCATGCGACTCCCCTGGCGCTGACGCCCACAGATGTGCTGCGGCAATCCGCCCAAACCGGCGGCCAACTGCCGGCCGACATTCGCGTCCTCAGCACATCTGACAGCGCCATAGAGCTTGCGCTGGATACGCCGGGCTACGAGATCAGCCAAATCGCCGTCGCGGAGGGCGTCTTCGACGTTCTGCACGCGCCGGGCTACGATGTGACCAGGGAGCCGGGCCTGCCCCAGCTCCCGATGCAGGCTGCGCTGCTTGCGATACCGCCAGGCGCTGTGGTCAGCGTCGAGGCGACTTCGACCGGGCAGCAAACGTTGCCTGGCCGGCTGCGCCTGCTGCCGGCCCCACGCACAGTCATCCCAGAAACCGATCCAACCGCCGCTGACGTCGAACTTCCCGCACCGATCAAGGTCTACGCCGCCAGCAACGATCACGCCAAAACCGGCGCAGTGCAGTACCCAGGATCACTGGCGCAGGTGGGCGACATCGCCTTCGTGCGCAACCAACGGGTGGCGCCGGTGCGGCTCTATCCGTTCCAGGCCGACCTGGAGAGCGGAACCGTGATCTTTCACCAGCATCTGCGCGTCGTCCTGCGTTTCAGCTATCCCGCTGGCCGCCAGGAAGCAGCGGTCGCCCCGCCAGAATCGCTCTTTGTCGAAGAACTGCTGCACAGCGCTATCCTAAACGGAGCAGACGCCGCCGCCTGGCGACAGCCAGCGCCGCCCGCACAAGCCGTGACGCTCCCACAAGCGCCTGCCACGGGCGAGTTCCGCCTGAGCGTCGCCGCCGATGGTCTTTACCGTGTGACCAACGCCGACCTGGTTGCCGCCGGGTTGAACGCCGCCAGCGTCAATCCGCAGCAGTTTGCCATGCGCAATCGGGATGCCGATGTCGCCATCTTCGTCTCCGGCGAGGCCGACGGGCGCTTCGATGCCAACGACTACATCGAGTTCTACGGCCAGGCCTGGAATACCAACTTCACCAAAACCAACGTCTACTGGCTGGACGTGGACGGGCCGGCCGGACCGCGCATGGCAACGCGCAGCGTCGCCCCAGGCAACGGAACGACGCCGGCCAGCTTCCGCGCAACGGTGCGCTTCGAACAAGAACAGTGGCGCTGGACGCAGCACCTGCGTGAAAACAAGACCTGGTGGTGGCAGAAGTACACCCTCTATGACAACCCGACAGCCACCCAGGTCACCGCCACGCTCGATGTCCAACTGCCCAGCGTCGCCAATCAAACGCAGCCGGTCGGCGTGCGGGTGGCGATGGCCTCCAACACAGACTATGCCCAGAACCCCGATCACCACGTGCGCGCCTACTTCAACGACACGACGACGCTCGTGGAAGAACACATCTGGAACGGGCGCGAGCCAATCGAACTGAGCGGCGTCGCCGCTGGCGCCAGCCTGACGCCTGGCGTCAGTACCCTCTACCTGCGCGCCGTCTTTGACATGGGCACGCCGTATGCCTACGACATCTACTACCTCGACTGGCTCGAAGTGACTTACGACCGTCTCTACACCGCCGACAATGGGCAACTGCACTTTGGCGCCGATGCGGCCGGCTCCTGGCGCTTCGCCGTCGGAGGCTTCGCCGACATCGCCCGTGTCTTCGACCTGACCAACCCCCGGCTGCCAGTGCGCCTGCTCGACGGTCAAATGAACGGCGGGCAGCTCATCTTCCAAGACACGGCCGGGCCAGAGACGCGCCTGTATGCCGCGACCGACAGCGCGCTGCGCACACCAACCGCCATTCAACGCTACGAAGCGCCACCGCACGACCTGCGCGCAACGAACCGGCGCGCCGACTATCTGATCATCGTCCACGCCAGCCTGCTGGACGCCATCCAGCCGTTGGTGCAGTTCCGCACCGGCCAGGGTATGGCGGTTGAAGTCGTGGATGTCGCCTGGCTCTACGACCAGTTCAACGCCGGCATCCTCGACCCGCAGGGCATCAAGAACTTCATCAGCTATGCCTATCACAACTGGGCCAGCCCGGCGCCGAGCTTTGCGCTGCTGGTGGGCGACGCCAACTTCAACCCAATGGGCTACAACCCCGCCTACTATGGCTCGCTGGAACAGACCTACGTGCCGACCTTCAACCTGACGATTGACCCTTACACCGGCGAGGTGGCGGTTGACAACGAATTCGTCACCGTAGCGGGCAACGACATCCTGCCCGACCTGTATGTTGGGCGCATGGCGGGCCAAACCGCCGCCGAGGTTGCCGTCATGGTCGAAAAGACGATTGCCTACGAACGCACCACGCGTCCCGGCGACTGGCGCCAACGCACCTTGTTCGTCGCCGACAACTACCTGAACGCCTCCGGCGCCCCCGATCCTGCCGGCAACTTCGAAGAAGTGATCCAGGGCGTCGTCGCCGATGCGATTCCCAACTGGTACAGCATTGATCGGGTCTTCTACGACCCAAGCCCCAATCCACCGCCTGACGCCTGGCGCTACCCAACCGTTGCCCAGACGCGCGACGCCGTCGCTGCGGCATTGAACAACGGCGCGCTCTTCACCAACTACGTCGGCCACGCCACCATTGACAAATGGGCCGAAAACCTCTGGACGACCAGCGACGTATCGCTGCTGACGAACCTCGATCGGCTCACCATCGCCCTTTCCATGGATTGTCTGGACGGCTACTTCGACTGGCCCAACCGGCCCAGCCTGGCCGAGACGATGATCGAATACGCCGGTGGCGGCACCGTGGCCCACTGGGCGCCCACAGGATTGGGCGTGGCCACCGGCCATGACTTGCTGCACAAAGGTTTCCTGCAGGCGGTCAACAGCCAGGGCATTGACTTCTTCGGCGGCGCAGTGACGGCCGGACGCCTGAAGCTGGCCGCGATCGGCGCCTTTCCCGATCTAGTGCAGTCGTTCATGATGTTCGGCGATCCTGCCCTGCACTTCGTCGTTCCTGCCTCGCCCCAAGAGCTGGCCGTCAGCCTCAGCAGCACGCCCGGCGACGTCGTGGGAGAAGAAAGCATGGTGGACTATGTCATTCGCTACGACAATCGCGGCAGCGTGGCCGCGACCAACGTCAATCTCCAATTCCCGCTGCCCGACGCACTGACCGTCATCGGTTTCAGCGCCAGCGGCCCATCCGTCACCGTGCAGCCAGGGCCAAGCTATCTCTGGAACATCGCCGAAATTCCGGTCGGCGCCAGCGGCGTCATCACCGTGCAGGCGCAGGTCAAGGAGGGTATCACCGTGGCGCAGGCGCCCATCGTCACCGTTGCAACATTGCGCAATCGCTGGATCGAACCAGAAATCAGCAACAACACGGCGCAGGTCAGCCTGGATGTCCTCTTGGCCGACCGCTACGAGGCCGATGATTCCCAGGCGACGGCGGCGGCCCTGCCGGCCATCGGCCAGCCGATGCGTCACACGCTGCACACCAGCGCCGACGTAGACTGGGCCTGGTTCGACGCCGCCGCCGGGCAGCGTTTCTTCCTGCACACCAGCCAACTGACACAGCAAGGCAACACCGCGCTGACCCTCTTTGCTGCCAATGGTGCACAACTGGCGCACAACAACGACTTTTCGCCCGGCTCGCGCTGGTCAGGTCTCAACTGGACCGCCCCGGCCGCCGGGCGCTACTTCGTGCGCATCGGCGCAGAAGGCTCGCCTGGCCCCTTTGCCTACGATTTGATCGTAGACTGGCAAAAACGAGTCTACCTGCCCATTGCACACCGTTGAACTTTACAGAAGTGGATTTCGAACGACATATGATGTCAGATCCAATCCGCACACGTGCGCTGGCGCTCGACCTGTTGCGCGACCACCTGGCCCATGATGGCCAACTGCGCTTTCGAGTAGTGGGCGAGTGCATGGCTCCCTTGATCGAAATTGACGACGAGGTCGAGCTGCAAGCCGTGCAGCCCACCGACCTGCGCGTCGGGGACATTCTGCTGTTCGACGAAAATAGTCACTTCTACACGCACCGGCTGTTGGCGCGGCCAATTCTGGCCAGAAACAACTGGTTCCTGCAAACTCGCGGCGACCGCTCTCCCCTGCGCGATCACCCGTGGAGCGCCAACCAGTTGATTGGCCGCGTCATCACCGTTTACAAGCCGGACGGGCGCCAGGTCAGCCTGACGAACGGCTATTGGCCATTGTTCAACCGCGTCATCGGCCATCTCTCGCATATCGAGATGGGCCTGTTGGCGCGGGCAACGGCGCTGCGCCGGCGGCTGCCGTCCAATCGCGTTCTCCCCTTCGGCGCTCTGCTGCGACGCTTTCTGGCTGCGCCCGGACGTATCGTGGCGCACCTGCTCGTGCGACGATCTTGAATCATCTCTTGCGAGGAAAGAAAGACCGCTGATGAATCATCCCTTGTCGAGACTCGAAGCCAGGATGCCGCGCGTCCTGGCGCTGTTGCCGCTCACGACCATCCTGTTGTTTGCCGTCGCCGTTCCGCTTGTCCTGGCCGCCCGGCTCGCCAATGTGACCCTTTCGTCGTTCACCGCCGAAACGCAGGGCAACACGATCTTCGTGCGTTGGATCACAGAAACGGAACTCGATGTCTACAACTTCATCATCTACCGGGGCGTCACGGCGCAGCCGGTAGAACCGTTCGTTACTGTCTGTGAGCGTCCGCCGCAGGGCAGCAACATCAGCGGGGCCACCTACGAGTGTACAGACAACAAACCGGGGTTGACCCCCGGCCAGGCCTACTACTACTGGCTCTACGAATTCAACGCCAACGGCCAATCGCGCGTCTACCCGGCGGATACCAACCCCACCTATTTCCAGGGTACGCCGACCGCAACCGCCACGACGCCGGCCGGCGCCACCAACACGCCGACTCCCACCGTCACGCCGACGTCGGAGTTCACCGCGACGCCCACGCCGACGCCGAGCATCACGGCGACGCGCATCCCGACACAGGAAGCGACCAACACCCCCACGCCGCCGGCTACAAATACGCCAACGGCGCCGCCCACCAACACGCCGACGACGCCACCCACCGGCATCCCCACGACGCCCCCCGCCAACACGGCCACGCCGCCGGTTGCGACCGCGACGCCAACGTCAATCGCCACCGCCACGTCGTCTGCGCCAACCACCACGCCCGCCGCCACTGGCGCCGTCACGCCCACCGCTTCGCCCGACCAGCAGACCGCCACGCCCGCGTCCGATGCCACGGCCACGCCCTCGCCCGATGTCACGGCCACCGAGATCATCCCGGCGACAGCCGCACCGACTGACAGCCTGCAGCCCACGGCAACCTTGGAACCGCCGCCCACCGTTGCGCCTACGCGTCCGCCGCCGCGTGTGCGGCCCGACGCCACAGCGACCGTCGTTCCGACCGCCGCCGGTCGCAACGGCGCCGCCGCCGGTCTGCTGCTGTGTGTGGGCGGCGGCGCTTTGATCGGCGCCGCGCTGCTGGCCATCGTCGGTTTCGTCCTTTGGCGCCGCCAACCGGGCAACAACAGCGATCGGCCACCACAATCATGATGATGCAGAGATTTGCACGCACTCACCTGCTGGCGCTGGCGTCGGGCGTCGCACTCATGTTGCTGTTGTTAGCGGCCTGCCGGCAGCCGCAGGCCGCGCCGGCGGAAGTTTATCAGATCCGCATCGAGCAGGATGGGGTCTACCGGATCAGCCGCGCCCAGGTTCCAGGCCTGAAGCCAGAACAGTTCAGCGCCGAGCGCCTGCTGCTGACGCGCGACGGTGCAACGATCCCCTTCGAGCTGACCGGTGCCGGCGTCGAACAGGCGCTCATCTTCTACGGGCAGGCGCGGCATGACGATTACGCCGCCTATGAGGTCTATTGGCTGCGCGTGCTGCCCGCCGACAGCGAACGGCCGGCCAGCCCTGCCATCCCCACGCGCAGCGTCGGGCCAATGGCTGGCTTCCCGGTCACAGCCACGCTGGCCACCGCACGCGCCGAGGAGGATCGGGTGTACGTGCCCAAAGGCCCTCCCGCAGGCGAGCATTGGCTTTGGCAGCAGATGCGGGCGCCCTACACCGCCACCGTGACGCTCGATCTGCCCCATGCGGTCGAGCTGGCGGCGACGCTGCGCGTTTCGCTGTGGGCCAGCACGCAGACGAACGAGAACCCAGATCATCACGTCCAACTGCTGCTGAACGATCACCTGGTCAGAGATGAATCCTGGGACGGTGCGGGACGACGCATCATCAGCGCAACGGTCGAGGCGGGCATCGTACACAGCGGCGCCAACCAGTTGGTCATCGTCTCGCCGGGCGATACCGGCGCCGTGGTGGATAGCGCGCTGCTCGATTGGGTGGAGATGGACTACTGGCATAAGCTGACGGTCGCAGGCGATCGCATCGCCTGGCAGGCAGAACCGAATCAGGCGCATTTCAAGCTCGTCGGGTTTACCAGCGACAACTTGATGGTGTGGGATGTCAGCGAACCGCTGACCCCCACGCTGTTGACCGGTTACACGACAGCCGCCAATGAGGGGGGCTTTGCGCTGCGTTTCTCCGACGAAGCGCCGGCGCGCCGCTACCTGGCGTTGGACAGAAGCCAGGCGTTGACTCCCGCCGCCGTCACACCCTGGCATGGCTCCGACCCGCGCCAACTGACGGAAGCGGTGGACTACATCATCATCACCCCGGCCGAATTTAGAGCGGCCATCGCGCCGCTGGCCGAGCAGCGGCGCGCCAACGGGCTGCGCGTGCAGATCGTAGATCGCGACGATGTGTTCGCCAGTTTCAGCAATGGCCGGCCAAGCCCGTATGGAATACGCGATTTTCTGCGCTTTGCGTTCGAAAACTGGTCAGGGTCGCGCTTCGTGCTGCTGGTAGGCGACGCCAGCTACGACTTCCGCAACCGTCTGAACGGCAAGTTCCAGAACATCATGCCGACCTTCCTGCTCGACACCACCTACGTGGGCGAAACGGCCAGCGATAACTGGTTCGTCAGCTTTGGTGGAAAAGACGATTTCCGGCCCAGCATGGCGATCGGACGGCTGCCGGCGCAGCAGGTGGGTCAACTGCAGGCGATGGTAGCCAAGATCATCGCCTATGAAAATTCGGCGCCGGACGGCGAATGGCGGCGCCGGGCGCTGCTGGTGGCCGACGATGACGATCTAGCCTTCACCCAGATGTCGGAGGCGCTGGCAACCGATCATCTCTCCAAGACCTACACCATCGAAAAGGTCTACATCGGCCAGGTACCCGATCCCAACGCCGAAGTGCTGAAGGTCTTCGGCGAAGGGGTAAGCATGGTGAACTACGTGGGGCACGGCAGCCTGGATGTGTGGGGCGCCGAGAAGGCGCTCAAGAGCGCCGATCTGGCCAGGATGACAGACAGCGGCGGGCGTCTGCCGCTGCTCGTCACCATGACCTGCCTGACCGGGTTCTTCCACCATCCCACCGCCGACTCGATGGCCGAAGTGATGCTGCGTGCGCCGCAAAAGGGCATCGTGGCGGCGCTGGCGCCAACCAGCGAGTCGGTCACGTCGCAGCAGGAACCGCTGGCCGATGCCTTCTATCGCGAGCTGTTCGGCAGCGGCGGCGTTACCGTGGGCGAGGCGCTCCTGCGCGCCAAACAGGACATGCCCGATCAGGGCAAGGCCTATCGCGATGTGATGGAGACTTTCAACCTCTTGGGCGACCCGGCCACGCGTCTGGTCAAGCCAGAGGCGCGGGTACAGTAGAGCCGGGTTAGTAGTGCGCCAGGCTGCCGTCCGTCTTGGCGAGCCGCACCGCCAGCCGGAAGGTCGCCAGACTGAGGGGCACCAGCACCGCGCAGAAGATGGCGAGGATGCCGATGTCAGGCAGCAGGACAGACCAGGGAGCGTTGTTGAGCAGGGCCTGGCGCATTGCCCGCAGGGCGTAGGTCACCGGGATGAGCGCCGCGCAGACCTGCAGCCAGCCCGGTAGTAGTTCGACCGGATAGTAGACGCCGCCCAGCAGCAGCCCCACGCCGCCCACGATCGTCGTCACCGGGTCGCCGCGTTTGGTGACCATGATGAAGCTGGCGGCCAGAATGCCCAAGCCACTGAAAGCGATGATCGTCAGAAGCAGCACGACCAGCGCGCCCAGATAATTGCCATGCCCCAGGTTGGCGCCAAAGACGAACATGCCCAACAAGAGGTAGATGAGCACGCGCAAGGTGGTGAAAAGGTAATCCCACAGGCACGAGGAGATGATGATCGTCGGCAGGTCGGTGGGAGTCAGCAGCATCGCTTCCAGCGTGCCGGTGGTTTGAGCGTCGCGCAGGTTCTTGGCAAATCCCGAAATGGCGACGGTGAAATAGAGACTGAAGGCCACGCCGATCAAGACGAAGGCGAAGTAGTCGCCGTTGTAAGTCGCCAGCGACGGCTGCGTGCTGCCGTCCACGAGACGGGCCAGAAAATAAAACATGAAGACGCTGAGAAAGATGCCGACGAACTGCAACAGGAACGACAGCTTGTAACTGACCTCGATGGTGACATCGCGCCAGAGAAACCAGGAGGCCTTGTTCAGGCGCTGCCCAACTGCCTGCCAGGGGCGGCGGGGCGCCGGGTGCGAGATCACTTCAGGCGTCATGGCTTTGCTCCTGCGTCAAGGCGGCAAACAGTTCTTCCAATGGAACATCCTCCTGCTGCACGGTGTGGATGCGCCCGCCGTTCGTCACGATGGCTGTGATGGCGTCTGCCAGGCGCTGGTCGTCGCTGGCGCTGAGGGCCAGGCGCATGGCGTCATGGGCGGTTGGCTCGACTTCCAGCGCAGGAATCTGCTGGCGCAGTTCGTGCATCTGCGCTGGCAGCATCTGGTCAACGGTCAGGTAGTAGCGCCGCCGGGCCTGCAGCGAATGGCGCAGATCGGCCAGCGTGCCGACGGCGCGCAGGCGGCCTTTGTGCATGATCGCCACCCGGTCGCACAGCTTGGCCGCTTCGTCCAGGCGGTGAGTGGTCAGAAAAATGGTCATACCGGCGCGGGCGCGCAGTTCCTCTTCGATCAGGCGGTGCAGATCGCGCGTGGCGTTGGGGTCGAGACTGCGCGTCGGCTCATCCAGGAAAAGGATGCGCGGGCTGTGCAGGATGGCGCGGGCGATGCTCAAACGCTGGCGCATGCCGCTGGAGTAGGTCTGGAAAGGGGCATCGGCCACGGCGGCCAGCCCCAACTGCGCCAACACTTCGGTGACGCGCGGTGCGATGACGGCTTTGGGCAGGTTGCAGAGTGCGGCGAAAAAATGCAGGTTCTGCCGGCCGGTCAAGCGCCAGTAGAAGCTGCGTTCGTCCCCGGTTGACATGCCAACCTGGGCGCGCACCCGGTCGGACTGCGCCAGGTCGAAGCCGCCCACACGCGCCGAGCCGGCGGACGGCAGGATGAGGGTGCAGAGCAGCTTGACGAGGGTTGTCTTGCCGGCGCCGTTGGGGCCGAGCAAACCGAACAGTTCCCCTGTGCGCACCGCCAGGTTGATGTGACTGACCGCTTCGGGCGCCGTGCGCAGGCCTCGTTGTAGCCACCGCCCCAGGCCGTTGGTCTGGGGATAACGTTTGCTCAAATCGGTTGTCTCGATCGCCAGTGTCAAATGCCTCTCGCTCCCGCCTCATCTGTTACTTGTTGGCTCAAGTATACTTCGATCCGCGCGCCTGTCAAAGCCGCCTGGCGTCTCTTTGGGCGAATGGTCATTTTGTGCTAAACTCAATCCATGAATCACAGACGTGAGGCAAAACATGCACATTGGAATCATCGGACTACCGAGCAGCGGTAAGACAACCATTTTCAACGCCCTGACGCACGGACAGGCGCAGACTGGCGCCTTCAACGCGGGGACTTTCAGTGTCAACGTTGGCGCGGTCAACGTGCCAGACCCGCGGGTTGACAGGCTGAGTGCGCTCTACAAGCCGCGCAAGACGATCTATGCGCAGGTGCAGTTCAAGGATGTGGCCGGCATCGAGGGGGACAGCAAGGGCAGCGGTCACAAGAGCGGGCTGAGCGGCCGCCTGCTGAACGAGCTGGGAGGCAATGACGCGCTGTTGCACGTCGTGCGCGGCTTCACCAATCTGTCGGTGCCTCACCCGCACGGCAGCATCAACCCGGCGCGTGACTATGAGGCGATGGAAGCTGAGTTGATCCTTTCCGATCTGGCCGTGATCGAAAAGCGGCTGGAACGGCTGCGCAAGGAACGAACGCGCAGCGAACAGCCGTTGGAGCTGCCGCTGATGGAGCGGCTCTATGCGCGCCTGGAAGAACAAAAACCACTGCGCAACATCGAACTGACCGGCGACGAAGAAAAGCTGCTGCGCAGCTATAGCCTGCTCAGCTTGAAGCCGATGATCGTCGTGCTCAACGTGGACGACGACACCGACCAGCCAGGCCCTGAACTGACCGCCGGGCTGGAGAACGCCATCGTGCTGCCGCTGCGCGGCAAGCTGGAAATGGAACTGGCCCAGATGGCCGCCGAGGATGCCGCGCTCTTTCTGGAAGAGTTTGGCTTGCAGGAACCGGGCCTGGAACGGGTCATTGCCGCCTGTTATGATCTGCTTGGGGTGCAGTCGTTCTTCACCGTGGGCGAGGACGAGGTGCGCGCCTGGACGATTGCGCGCGGCGCAACCGCCGTGGAAGCGGCGGGTGTGATTCATTCTGATCTGGCCAAAGGATTCATCCGGGCCGAAGTGGTTTCGTATGGCGATTTGATCGCCGCCGGCTCCATCCCTGAAGCGCGGCGCGTGGGCCGTTTCCGGCTGGAAGGGCGCGATTACGTTGTCGCCGATGGCGACATTGTGCATGTGCGTTTCAATCTTTAGCTTTCGCTTTAGCTCCGGCCAACGTTCTCTGTCATGACGATGGCGGCCCCATGATCGCGTCGAAACCGGCCGCGTTGAACTCACGCGCCAGGGCGAGCAAATGCGCTTCTTGCATGCTGCTTTCCACGTGGTCAATCAAGCGTTGAATGCGTTGCGTCTGGCTCATGGATGGCGTGAACTGGTCGTAGACGGGACGAAAGTAGTCGTAGCAGAAGAACTCGAACTCGTCGGCGCTGAAGATCCTGGTCAACAGACGGCGCAGGCGCGCCGAATTTGAATGGCGCGCCGGCGGGCTGACTGGGGGCGCAGGCGGCGCTGCCGCCCGTTCGGCGATCTCACGCTCCAGTTCGGCGATCTCTTGACGCGTCTTGCGCAGCAAATTGCGCAGTTCCAATGACGCAAATTCCTCGCCGCCGCTCAACGTGGCGGTTTGGATCAGATATTTCAGGTTCTCTCGTTGCTGTTGCAGGAGAGAGTGCAGCGTTTCTAGATCCATCTGGCGATAGTCGGATGCAGGCATGGCAGGCTCCATGTTGGTTCACACAGACTGTCGAGGGCCTCCGCAGTCTCTGCTGATTGGACGCCTATTGTAACCGACCCGCCAGACATCGTCAATCACGGTTCATATGACTGACGGCGCGCTGTCCAACGTGTAGCTGGAGGTAACGTCATGAAAGTCGTAGTGATGGCGGGCGGCGAAGGCTCTCGCCTGCGGCCCTTGACGATTGGCCGCCCCAAACCAATGGTGCCCATCGTCAACAAACCGGTCATGCAGCATATTCTGGAACTGCTGAAGCGTCACGGCTACAGCGACGTCGTCATGACGTTGCAGTACATGGCCGATTATATCCAGGACTACTTTGGCAGCGGCCAGTCGTTTGGCGTGAAGATTCAATATGCCGTGGAAGAGGCGCCGCTCGGCACCGCCGGCAGCGTGCGCAACGCCGCTTCGTATCTGGAGCCGCAAGGCCCGCTGCTGATCATCAGCGGCGACGCCATGACCGACTTCGACCTGCCGCGCATCGTGCAGTGGCATCGCCAGCGCAAAGCCCTCGCCACGATGGTGCTCTACCGCGTGCCCAATCCGCTGGAGTTTGGCGTCATCACCACCGACGAGCGGGGCCGTGTGACGCGTTTCTATGAAAAACCGAGTTGGGGCGAGGTCATTTCGGACACGGTCAACACTGGCATCTACGTGCTCGATTCTTCTGTGTTGGAGATGGTCGAGCCGGGGCACAGCGTGGACTGGAGCAAAGACATCTTCCCGCTGATGTTGGAGAAAGACCTCCCGCTCTACGGCTACGTCGCCGAGGGTTACTGGTGCGATATTGGCAACTTGAACGAGTATCGCCGCGCCGCGGCCGATGTCCTGTCTGGCAAGGTGCGCGTGGGCAGCCTGGGGCACTACCGCGGCGGCGATGTCTGGACGGGCGACAATGTCGAAATTGCACCCGATGCGCAGCTCATCGGGCCGATCTACCTGGGCAACGAGGTCAAAGTCAACAGCGGCGCCGTCATCCACGGGCCGACCTCCATTCGTGATTACACCGTGGTTGACAACCGGGCGCAGATAGATCGCAGCCTGATCTGGCGCAACTGCTACATCGGCGAGAGCAGCGAACTGCGCGGGGCGATTGTGTGCCGCCAATCCACCATGAAAGCGCGCAGCGTGTTGTACGAAGGCAGCGTGATTGGCGACGGCTGCGTGATCGGCCAGGGCGCCGTGATCCACAGCAACGTCAAGCTGTGGCCGGGCAAGGAGGTCGAAGCAGGCGCCACGGTCAAATCATCCATCATTTGGGGCAGCCAGGGGCGCCGCGTGCTCTTTGGGCGCTTTGGCGTCACCGGCGTCGTCAACGTAGATTTGACGCCCGATTTCTGCGCCCGGCTTGGTTCGGCTTTTGGCGCTACGCTGCCCAAAGGCTCATATGTCACCATCAACCGCGATCCGCACCGCAGCCCGCGCATGTTGAAGCGCGCTATCATCTCCGGCCTACCCTCCTCCGGCGTCAATGTGTGGGACCTGGGCAACGCCCCGGTGCCGGTTGCGCGCTACTTCACCCGCGTCACGCAGGCCGTGGGCGGGGTGCATGTGCGCCTATCGCCGCACGATCAGCGCGTGGTGGACATTCGCTTCATGGACGCCGACGGCCTGAACCTGAGCAAAGAGCGCGAGCGCACGATCGAGCGCATCTATTTTCGTGAGGATTTTCGGCGCGCCTACATGGACGACATCGGCAGCATCGAATATCCGAATCTGGTGGTCGAACGATACACGAACGGCTTCATGCAGGCGCTCGATGTGGAGGCGATTCGTGCAGCGCGCTTCAAGGTGGTGGTTGACTATGCCCACTCGCCCAACTCCGATGTTCTGTCACCCCTCCTGAACCGGCTCAATGTGGATGTCGTGCCGCTCAACGCCCGTGTTGATGCGCATCGCATCGCCGTCAAGCAGGAGGATTTCGAGGCTGGTCTGCGCCAGTTGGCCATCATCGCCAGTGCTCTCAACACCAACCTGGGCATTCAACTCGATGTGGCCGGCGAGAAGATTTTCCTGGTGGACAATCACGGCCAAATCCTGTCGGACGCCTCCGTCGCCATGCTGATGGCCACCCTGGCCCTGCGCAGTAAGGGCGGCGGCGTCATCGTTGCACCGATTGACGTCTCGCACGCCTTCGAACGTCTGGCCGAGCAGGTTGGCGGGCGGGTCGTGCGCACCAGGGTTGACATTCACGCGCTGATGATTGCCGCACAGGAGCCGGGCGTCATTTTGGCCACCGACGGCGCCGGCAATTTCATCTTTCCCGCCTTTCAGCCGGTGACCGATGGTCTGATGGCCACGGCCAAACTGCTGGAATTCCTGGCGACGCAACAGGAGCCGCTGTCCGACCTGGTGCGCGATCTGCCGGAAATCTTCATGGAGAACATGCGCGTGGCCTGCCCCTGGGAAATCAAAGGCAGCGTGATGCGCCGCCTGATGGAAATTCATCACACCGGTGAGACCCAAGAGGGCATCAAGCTCAACTTCGACACGCGCGAGTGGGTGCTCATCCGGCCCGACCCCGACAATCCCCACATCATCATCACCGCCGAATCCACCTCGCTCGAAAAGCTGACAAGCCTGCTAGAGCGTTTTGGGCACGAGGTGCAGCGGCTGCGTGACTTGACGGAATGACAGCCCATTGTTTCCACCTGTCCTCGTTCTAGGCCCATTTCACATTCCCTGGTATAGCCTGACGATGGCCGCCGGGGTGCTGGCGGCGCTGACCTGGTTGGCCCGCGGCGCGCAGCCGCGCCCGGCCGCGTCAGGCTGGCGCCAACGGTTGACTGGTTGGTTGGCGAGCCTGGGCGCGGCGCTGGACGACGCCTTGCCTGTCGTGCTGGTTGGTCTGGCCATCGGGCGCATCGTTTTTGTGCTGGCGCAGTGGGAGTTCTTTGCGGAACACACCCGGCAGGCGCTGCGGGTGTGGGAAGGCGGGCTTTCTGCCCAGGGGACGGCGGCCGGCGCTCTGCTCATCCTCGGCTGGCAAGATCGGCGCGCCGCCGGCGGGAGCGGCGGCGGCGCACGTCTGGAGCGGTTCGTGGCGCCGTTTCTCATCATGCAAACCGCCGCCTGGCTTGGTTGTGCGCTGGCGGGCTGCGCCTATGGGCGCCCGCTTGACCTGGCGCGCTGGCCGGCGCTGGCCCGCTTCGACTGGCCCGATCTGTACGGCGTCTTTCTGCCGCGCATTCCGGTGCAGGGCTTGGGCGTCCTGTTCAGTCTGGCGCTGCTTGGCGTCAGCGCCTGGCTGCAGCGCCGGCCGCATGCGCCAGGCCTGATCGTTGGTCTGGCCCTACTGCTCGGCGGTCTGGGCGACGGGGCGCTGCAGCTTCTGCGCGGCGACGAGGCCTGGTTCTGGTGGAACGGGCGGGCGGCGCTGTGGGCCGATGGGGTCTTCGCCCTGCTCGGCGCATGCTGGTTGGTGCGCGCCTGGCGTCAGCGCCTTGCTCAAAACCCTGTTTCGTGCTAAACTGCGTGCCACGCCCTCGTAGCTCAGGGGACAGAGCGTCGGTTTCCTAAACCGTGCGTCGCAGGTTCAAGTCCTGCCGGGGGCACTGCATCTTTGATAGGCCGCGATCTTCTCTACGGCGTCGGGTTTTGCTCGGCTGTCGTGTTGCCTTTGAGTTGATCGAGATTGATCATGAAGGGACTGCCGGAGGGCAGCATCATGACGCTGACATTCGGCGCCAGCTTTTCGATGTAGCGATAGACGAGCAGGTTTTCATTCTTGGCCAACTGTTCGTTGATCAGCCGCAGCGACTCGGCCTCGCCTTGCGCCCGCACAACCGCCGCCTGTTTGACGCCTTCCGCCTCGATTCGCTTGCGCTCCGCTTCCTGCTGCTCGCGCTGCAGCACGAACTGCATCTGCTCGGCCTGCTGCTGCGCAATCTGCTTCTGCTCGATGGACTTGGCGTAATCGTCGGTGAAGTTGACGTTGCGAATGTCGAACGAGAGCAGCAGGAGTCCTTCTTTCTCGAACCGTTCGCGCAGAATCGTTTCAATTTCAGCCTGAATGACGGCCCGTTTGGGGCCGTAGACATCGGTCACCTTGTTTTGTGACACGAGCAGACGCACGACGGAACGAATGGTAGGACGCACCAACACGTTTTCGTAGTCGCGCAGGTTGTTGTGAATATCGGCGGCACGCGCCGGGTTGATCTTGAAACGCGTCGAGGAGTCAATGCCCACCTGCAGGCCTTCCGACGTGGGCGACCACAGCGAATCATCGCCCTGTACCGCGCCTTCGCTCGCCACTTTGGTCATCGTGTAGACCTGCTCCATCGTGTTGTAGCGATAGACCGTTTCGACGTAGGGCACGATGAAGCTGATGCCAGGATATAGCGGTTGGGCACGCGTGCCTCTGACAGCGTTGAAGACGACCCCCACCTCGCCGGCGTCTATGACCACCACGCCGGCGCCTAACGTCATCACGATCAGGGCGAGCAGCAGCCATCCGATCAGCAGGGGCGGCGAGAGACGCGCCGTTGTGACGCGGCGACTGCGCCCCACGATGACGTTGATGACATAAACGAAGAAGGCCAGCAAGAGCAGCCAGCCGACCATACTGAGAACGCGCGCAATCAACATTTGGATCTCCTTTTGCAGCAACAATTCGTCGCAGCGATTTGTTGCTGCGATAGACAACATTTGGACAGGCGCCTGCCGCGCCCATGCACAACGATAGCACCGATTGGCGTGCGCTGCCTGTCGTCTTGCTGCCAGATAGCCGCCGATTTTCTGGCCCGGCTTCGCCATCGTGCGCTCAACGATACGTTGAAACCGCGGCAAAGGTTGCAGCGTATTGAATTGGCGTTGGCGTTGGCGTTGACGCTGGCAAGAGACCCTGTGCAGGGTGTTGAGCGCCCAAGCGAGCAGGGGCGATTGATTGCTTGATCAACCGAAAGAAAACCAACGAGAGACCAGAAGGAGGCGTTCATTTCATGGAAAGCGATCTCACGTATCAAATCAGCAGCGGTATGCTGCCCATTCTGACCATTCAACTGCAGCCGGGCCAGGCAATCTATTCGGAAGCGGGCGGCATGAGTTGGATGAGTTCCAACATTGACATGAGCACGAACACGGGCGGCGGCTTGGGCAAGGTGTTCAAGCGCGCCATTGGCGGCGAGTCGCTGTTCGTGACCGATTTCGTCGTGCGTGACACACAACCGGGCCTGATTGCCTTCACCGGCGAGTTTCCGGGCCGCATCATGGATGTCAGGCTGGCGGAGGGCCAGTCCATCATCGTGCAAAAGGACGCCTTCATGTGCGCCCAGAAATCGGTAGACCTCGATGTGCACTTCCGCAAACGCCTGGGGGCCGGTCTTTTCGGCGGCGAAGGGTTCATCATGCAGCGCCTGACCGGGCCGGGCCTGGCGTTCGTGGAGATTGACGGCGATGTCGTGGAGTACAACCTGCAGGCGAACCAGATGCTGAAGGTGGACACCGGTCACATCGCCATGATCGAACCGACGGTAGAATTCGATGTGCAGATCGTGCGCGGTTTGAGCAACCTACTGTTGGGCGCCGAAGGGCTGTTTCTGGCCACGGTGCGCGGGCCGGGGCGCGTTTGGTTGCAGACGATGCCGATGTCGAAGCTGGCGAACAAGGTGGCGCAGTTCATGCCGCAGGTCGGTGGGCGCGGCAGCAGCGGCGGGACGAACATCAACCTGGGAAGTCTGTTGGGCGGCAACTGACGGCCAGGCCGGCGCCAGCGCGGGGCCGCCCGCCGCAGATGGGCCAGCGCGGCTGCGCTCAGGAAGACCGGCGCTGGCGGACGGCTTCGAAGCAGAGAACGGCGGCGGCCGCTGCGGCGTTGAGCGATTCGGCCTGCTGGATGGGGATGGTGACGCGGCCGGCGGCCAGCCGTTCGGCCTGTGCGCTGGCGCCCGCCGCTTCGCTACCGATGACGAGCGCCGACGGGAGACGCCAGTCAACAGCGTCGTAGGGCGTTCCCCCCTGTGCGCAGGCCAGCCAGACGTGGCGCCCTGTCACGGCGGCGGTCACATCGTCCCACGATGCGGCGCGTCGCAACGGCAGGCGCAAATGGGCGCCCATGGCGGCGCGCACAACCTTGGGGTTGTAGAGATCAACGGCGCCGGGCGTCAGGAGGATGCCGGCGCAGCCCGCCGCCAGCGCCGTGCGCAGAATCGTTCCGACATTGCCGGGATCGCTGACGCCGTCGAGCACGAGCAGCAGGCCATCGGCGGCAAATTCCTGCGGTTGCGGCCAGTCTGCCACGGCGATGATGCCCTGCGATGCCTGCACGGCGCTGAGCGTCTCCAGCAGCGCTGTCTCGATCTCCTCACAGGCGGCCCCATGCGCCCGCAGGCGCGCCAGCAGGTTGTCCAGGCGATGGGCGGCCGTCCCCGAACGCGTCAGGCGGGCCGGGGCGTAGAGGACGAAGTGCAGCGGCAGTTGTGCGGCCAGCGCCTCTTCGAGCAGACGCACCCCTTCCAGACACCATTGGCGCATCTCCAGGCGCGTCTTGGAGTCCTGTAGCAAGGCTCGCACGAGCTTGACGCGGGTGTTGTGAGAACTGACGATCATGGCGCATCCTCTCAAGCGCCCGGCATTGACAGA
>CAZOLV010000038.1:21528-43569 GCA_964580725.1 uncultured Anaerolineae bacterium
GTTGCACTGGCGCGGTGTTGGCTCAGACGCGTACCGGCAAATCGCTCCGTGGACATGCAAGGAGCAACGGCCGGCGGGAATGTTCAGGAGCCGGCGAGAGAAAGTTTGGCTTTTTCGACCACACGGGCAAAAACCGCTGCATCGCGCACGGCCAGTTCGGCCAGCATCTTGCGATCCAACTCGACATTGGCCAGGTTGAGGCCGTGCATGAATCGGCTGTAGGAGAGGCCGTTGAGACGCGCCGCCGCGTTGATGCGGGTAATCCACAGGGCACGGAAGTTGCGCTTGCGATTGCGGCGATCGCGCGTGGCGTAGAAAAAGGACTTCAGCATGGCTTCATTGGCGCGGCGGAACAAACGATGACGGGTGCCGAATTGGCCCTTCATCAGTTTCAAGACTTTGTTGTGTCGCCGCCTGGCGGGAACGCCTCGTTTGACTCGTGACATGATTTTCTCCTCGGATGGCGGCCTGCAGGTCGTTGTCCTGCAAGCACTTGATACTGGCCACCCTCACAAAATGATATAGATTTTACGTGACTCGACTCGAAATGCTCGACGCCTGCCGGCCGCATGGGGTTGTCGCGCTGGTGCCGGCGTCGTTGCACCTATTTGTTCTTGTTCTCGATGAATGGGGCCAGTTTCTTGACGCGCTTGATGAAAGCGGGCGCTGTCACCGTCACCGTGCCCTTGTAATCGCTCTTCAGACTCGGCGTCTTCTTACGTTTGAGGTGTCCCTGCCCCTGCAAGCGGCGCACCAACTTGCCGCCGCCTGAGAAACGAAAACGCTTTGCCGTTGATTTGTGAGTCTTCAACTTTGGCATACTATCTCTCCCTCGAATTTCCCCATTTGCACACACAAGCAGAGCGGTGTCAGGCCTTGATTGTTTTGCCTGTCTTGCTCTGCTTGTCATTATCAGCCAATCGAGCTTCATCCTGGCGAGCGGGCGCTTTGGGTCTGCTCAACTTTCACGTGCGCTTTCGCGCGCGCCTTCCTTCGGCATCAAAACCATCAGCAAGCTGTTGCCTTCCAGTGCGGGGGCTTGTTCGATGATGGCGATGTCTCCCAGTTCCTGCGCCACTCGATCAAGCATCCCCTTTGCCACCTCAGGATGAGTAATTTCACGTCCCCGAAAGCGGATGCGAATTTTCACCTTGTTGCCATCACCGATGAAGCGGCGAGCGTCTCGCACCTTGAAGGCCACATCATGTTCGCCAGTCTTTGGACGCAAACGCACTTCTTTGACTTCGATCTGTTTCTGGGCCTTACGTGCATCGCGTTCCTTCTTGGCGCGCTCGTACTGGTATTTACCGAAGTCCATCAAGCGACAGACCGGCGGGACCGCATTCGGCGCGACTTCTACCAGGTCGAGTCCTTTTTGCCGGGCGAGGATCAGCGCGTCGCGAACCTGCAAGATGCCCAGTTGCTTGCCTTCATCATCCACAACCCGGACTTCACGGGTGCGGATCATCTCATTGACACGTATTTGCAGCTTGCTGCTAATTGCGGCCTCCTCAAGGATGACAACACTTCATCAATCAAAACTTAGTCGGCCGACTATAGCATAATCGTTCGGGTGTGTCAAATCCATTTTCCAGTCAGAGTTTACTTAATGCCCATTCTATTCAAAGTTGACCCCAGAGTCTGTCGTGGAGTTTGCGGCAAAGTCCGCCTTCAATCCTGCGCCAAATCATTTACAGCGTTGTAGACATTTGCTATCGTAAGGAACGCTGGATGAACCGGAGCGGTCGCCGGCGAAGATCGTCATTGCTGGCAGGTTTGCATCGCGATGCGAGAGGAGCACGCTTGTGAATGACACCGGAATTGGACAGGATCACCCGCTGACCACATCGGGTCGGCATAAAGAAGAATCGCTGGCTGGCCTGCGCCCCAGGTTCGAACAGGCCAGGTTGGAACGAGCCAGGCGAGAACTGGCGACAGAGCTAGAAGGGCTCGACGATGAGGATTTCGTGTTGTGCGAAAAGACGCTGACATCGCTCCATCTGCGCCCCAGCGCACGCAAGACGAACGATGAAGGCGACATGGAAGAGGCAGACACATCCGAAGCGAAAACATCGGACGCCGAAGACCCCATCAGCCTCTATCTCAAGGAAATCGGCCGCGTGCGCCTGCTCACGGCCGAAGAAGAAGTGGCCTATGCACAGCGCATCGAGCAGGGACGCCTGGCGCGCCGGCTCTATCACAATGGTCATTGCGAACCACGCCAGTGCGACGACCTGGCCCGCGTCATGCTCGACGGCATGCTGGCGCAAGACAGCCTGATTCAGGCCAACTCCCGCCTTGTAGTGAGTGTGGCCAAGAAGTACGTGGGACGCGGCGTCCCTTTTCTCGATTTGATTCAAGAAGGCAACATCGGCCTGATCCGGGCGGTCAAGAAGTTCGACTACCGGCTCGGCTACAAGTTTTCCACCTATGCCACCTGGTGGATTCGACAGGCGGTGACGCGCGCAATTGCCGATCAGGGGCGCACGATCCGCGTGCCGGTACACATGTACGATCAGATCAACCGCGTGACTCGCGCAACGCAAGACCTGGCCCAACAGATCGGTCATGACCCCACGCCAGAAGAGGTTGCGCAAGAGCTTGACATGACGCCGGCCAAGGTCAAACACATCATGCAGGTGGCCGAGCGGCCGTTGAGCCTGGAGATGACCATTCACGAAGAAGAAGATGCGGCGCTGACCGATTTCGTCGAAGATGAAGAGGTGACATCGCCCGCACTGAGCGCCCAACGCCAGCAGTTGCGCGATACCCTCGATGAGGTGCTCGACACGCTGACGCCGCGCGAGATGCGCATTCTGCAACTGCGCTTCGGCCTGGTGGACGGTTATAACTACACACTCGAAGAGGTGGGGCGCAAATTCGGCGTGACGCGCGAGCGCGTGCGCCAGATCGAATCACAGGCCCTGATCAGGCTGCGCCATCCGAGCCGCAGTCGCAAGCTGCGCGACTATCTGTAAGTTCATAAAACGCCCGGCTTTCCAAAAAAGCCAGCATCGGATGAATCGCTGGCGATGCACGGCCGAACAGTTTCAAAAGCCAATATCCTGCACGTACCAGACGTTCGACTCCTTGCCGGAGTCGAACGTCTGCGCTTCCACAGGCAACTTGATTTTTTGTAATGAATCGTGTAAACTATGGATGCTTGTCTGGCGCTTCTGTAAGTTCGTATCCTGTTCGAGAGCGTGATAGCGTTCCCATGCCAAAACAAACTGCAACCAACGACAACCGAACGAAAGCATTGGACACAGCGGTTGCCAGCTTGACCAGGCGCTACGGCGCAGGGACGCTGATGCTGTTGAGCGCAGCCGGACAGCAGGTTGCCGCGATTCCAACTGGCTCGCTCGCTCTGGACATTGCTCTGGGCGTCGGCGGCGTCCCCCGTGGACGGGTGACCGAAATCTACGGGCCTGAATCGTCGGGCAAGACAACGATTTGCCAGCACATCATTGCCCAGGCGCAACGGCGCGGCGGAATCTGCGCCTTCGTTGACGCCGAACATGCGCTCGATCCCCTTTACGCCAGGCGCTGCGGCGTTGATCTGGATGCTCTGTATGTTGCGCAACCAGATTCTGGCGAGCAGGCGCTCGAAATCACCGAAGCGCTGATCCGTTCGGGGGCGCTCGCCGTGGTTGTGGTTGATTCCGTTGCTGCCTTGACGCCGCGTGCCGAGATCGAGGGCGACATGGGGGATAGCCATGTCGGTCTGCAGGCCAGGTTGATGAGTCAGGCGCTGCGCAAGCTTACGAGCGCCATCAAACGCTCGGATACCGCGCTGGTGTTTACCAACCAATTGCGCCAGAAAATCGGCGTGATGTTCGGCAACCCGGAGACCACGACCGGCGGCCTGGCCCTGAAGTTCTATGCGTCGGTACGTTTGGATGTGCGTCGCATCGAGACCCTCAAACAGGGCAACGAGATGGTCGGCAACCGAACGCGGGTGACTGTTAAGAAGAACAAGGTTGCGCCGCCCTTTCGCGTGGCCGAATTCGACATCATGTTCGCAGAGGGAATCTCACGCGAAGGAGACCTCCTGGACCTGGGGGTTTCGTTGAGCGTGGTGGAAAAACGAGGGAGTTTCTATCTGTTCGGCGATGCCAAACTTGGTCAGGGGCGCGAGAACTGTAAGCAGTTCTTGCGCGATAACGTTTCTATGGCCAACGCCCTGGAGAGTCGCATTCGTGCAGAAGCTGGTTTGATCGCCACTGCCAATCAGAGCTAGAAATCCACTGGGACGCTTGCGAGCGTTCGTTTCTCCACAGCTTGTCAGCGCCGGTCAACGCCGTTTGCGTCGAAGACCGGCCAGCTTGCCAGTTTGCATGCTTTCATCTATTTTCAGGGACCTCATGGCCCATCGTCATGGCCACTTTGTGGCCGGCGTGGTTTGGGAATCGAACAGCGCAGTTGCGTGTGTGCGCTGGCGGGCCTGATCGTCTCTGTGATATGAGTGCGTTCGAAACAGACTCGATCCCGCCGAGCAACTGCATTGCCGGCATGGATTGCGGCGCTTGCGGCCATCCTGTTTTCGTTCGGCCTCAGATGAGAGATGCCGATCGGTGTAGCCATAGCTGTGGATCTGCCACAGCTATTTTTTATGTGCAAGAGTATGCTGGTAGAACGATGGCGGCCAAGACGATTACAGCGTTGCGAGTTTCCGAAAAGTCGCAGGGTCGCATCCAGGTCTTTCTGGATGAGGAATACGCCTTCAGCTTGACGGCGATCGTGGCCGCGCCGCTGCATATTGGACAGCGGTTGAGCGATGATGACATCGAGGCGCTACAGACCGCCGACCTGCAAGAGCGAGCCTGGGAACGGGCGCTCAAGTTCTTGAGCTATCGGGCGCGCAGCGAAGCTGAGATTCGCCGCTATCTGGCGGAGAACAAATTTGGCGACGTCGAAGATCAGGTGGTCGAGCGGTTGTATCGGCTGGGCTACCTGAACGACCAGGCCTTTGCGCAGGCTTGGGTTGCCAGCCGCAATGCCCAACGACCAAAGGGGCCGCGGGCGCTGCGCTTCGAACTGCGCAGCAAGGGTATTGCGTCCGATGTGATCGAAGAGGCCCTCGCCGATCTATCGGCCGATGAGACGGCCTATGCCGCCGTGCGCAAATCGGCTGCGCGCTGGTTCGAGCTTGATCCAGGCGCATTGCGCCAGAAGGTACATGCCTTTCTGGCCCGCCGTGGTTTCGATTATGAAACGATTCGAACCACGACCGAACGCCTGCTGCGCGAAAGCGGTGCAGGTGCACAGCCAGACGATGAGTGAGCAGATACTGAACACATCTTGCCCTTGTCTGGCGACCAAACACGAACGATCAAGAGGTTGGAGAAAGGACGAAACTGTATGCCACCTGGAGTAGTCATCCTGTTGGGGATCGTACTCCTGATGCTTGGCGCCGGGGCCGGCTATTTCATCGGTTTCGATCGGCACAAGAAGAAAACCGAAGCCACGATTCAATCGGCCGAGATACGCGCCGCGCAGATTGTCAACGAGGCCGAAGCGCATGGCAAGGAGATCGTCTTGCAGGGCAAGGATGAGGTCATCCAACTGCGAGAGGAAACCGAAAAAGAACTCGACCGCCGCCGCCGTGACCTGCAGCGCCTGGAAGAGCGCGTGGACAAGCGACAGGAGATGTTGGATCGTCGCGCTGAACAGATCGAACAGCGCGAGAAACGGCTCAATCAACGTCAGAGCACGGTTGATAAGCGTTTCAAGGAGATGGAAAAGATCGAAAGTCAGCGCCTGGCCGAACTGGAACGTATTTCGGCCCTGACGCAAGAAGAGGCCAAGCTGCTGCTGCTCAAGAACATCGAGGATGACGCCCGTCAAGACATGGCCAAAGTCATCCGTGCGGTGGAGGCTGAGGCAAGCGAGGAGGCCGAACGGCGCGCCCGGCGCGTCATCATCATGGCGATGGAACGCCTGGCCTCGGATCAGGTGTCGGAATCATCCGTCTCGTCGGTGGCGTTGCCCACTGACGAGATGAAGGGACGTATCATTGGGCGTCAGGGCCGCAACATTCGCGCCATCGAAGCTGCCACCGGGGTTGATCTGGTGGTGGACGATACGCCAGAGGCGATCATCATTTCCAGCTTCGATCCTGTACGGCGCGAGGTGGCCCGTCTGGCGTTGAGCAAGCTGGTGCAAGATGGGCGCATCCACCCGACGCGCATCGAGAAGGAAGTGGAGAAGGCGCGCGAAGATGTGGAGCGCGCCATGCGTGAGGCGGGCGATCAGGCTGCTCTCGAAACGGGGCTGCAAGGGTTGCACCCGGAAGTTCTCAAGCTGGTGGGGCGGCTGAAGTACCGCACCAGTTACGGTCAGAACCAGTATTATCACGCCATCGAGACTTCGCACCTGGCCGGCATGATTGCCAACGAGCTGGGCGCCGATGTCAAGACGGCCAAGATGGGCGGTCTGCTGCACGACCTAGGCAAGGCGGTGAGCCATGAAGTCGAAGGGCCTCATGCGGCGGTGGGCGCCGACATTGCCCGGCGCTATGGCGTGCCGGCCAAGGCGGTCAACTGCATTGCTTCGCATCACAACGAGGTGGAGGCAGAGTGTCTGGAGGCGATCATTGTCGCCACAGCCGACGCCATTTCGGGGGCGCGGCCCGGCGCCCGGCGTGAGGCGCTGGAAACCTATGTCAAACGTCTGACGGCCCTGGAAGATGTGGCCAACTCGTTCGAGGGGGTGGCGGAGTCTTTCGCCATTCAGGCCGGCCGCGAAATACGCGTCGTTGTCAAGCCGGGCGCGATGGACGACATGGCGGCCATCAAGCTCTCGCGCGACATTGCTAAGAAGGTGGAAGACAACCTGGAGTATCCGGGTCAGATCAAGATTACCGTGATTCGTGAAATGCGCGCCGTGGAATACGCGAAGTAGGGACGCGGGACAACGAGACAACGAGATAACGAGACAAGGAGACAAGGAGACAAGGAGAGGGGGGACGGGGAGACCGCACGGGAGTGCGGCGCCCCGCTCCCTGAGCCTGTCGAAGGGGGCGGTTGCAAACCCGGCTTCGACAAGCTCAGCCGACGGAAATCCATTACCGACTACCCACTTTCTCGCATCCTTTGGAGCCTCGCAACGTCATGAAGTCCGCATCTAGCAAGCGCACTACAACCATTTCGCCACACTCTGACCGATCGTGGTGCACAGAAACGATAGATGCGACATTCCAACTTCATCACAGGGTTCTGAGTGTGCACGGAGGTAGCACGAACATGGAAGTCATCAAAGTTTCAGCGCAATCTCGTTCTCCGGCTGTGGCTGGGGCAATTGCCGGTGTCATGCGCGATGAGAGCCACGCCGAAGTTCAGGCCGTTGGCGCCAGCGCCGTGAATCAAGCCATCAAGGCGATTGCCATCGCCAAAGGCTATCTGGCCCAGGATGGAATTGACATCGTTTGCATTCCATCGTTCACCGAAATCGAAATCCAGGGGCAAGAGCGCACCGCCGTGCGCCTCACTGTCGAACCGAGGGTTACCGCCTGAAGTCAACGCCTCTGGTGTGCGCCAGGCAGCGTCTACATGACGCCAGCCGCACAGCATAAACCTCGAGGCAAGTCTCATCCAACAACAAACGGCGCCAGTGACACGACTGGCGCCGTTTGTTGTTTCTGCAACCGCTATCGAATCTGTCACCTGTCCCACCCTCATTTGTACGGCGTGAGCCGAGGCGTGAGCCGAGGCGTCAGAGGAGCTGGCTCAGATCGAGGTCGGTCGAATCCTCATCCTCGTCGTCGCCATCTTCTGCGGCGACTGGCGCAGGAGCCGTCCCTGCTCTGCCCGCCGATTTGGAGTCGGCGGCCGGCGCCGCTCGCTTGGCCGAGCAGCCGTTGCATGCGCTGCATGTGCGCGGCTGTTGCTTGCCCCGATTTTCCAGAATCTCCTCGACCGAAATCTCGACCAGCGATTCGTCTTCCATCTGGACGAAGAGCGTACGCTGCAGAGGGTTGAGTTTGCGCACCTTGCCAACGCCCTGCGCTGTCAAGACCGTGCTGCCCACCTTTGGCATCTGGCCGCGCAGCTCGTCATAGGTATCGTTCTCATACGAAAGACAGCAGAGTAACCGCCCACAGACACCAGAGATCTCGCTCGGATTCAGCGGCAGGTTCTGCGACTTGGCCATCTTGATCGAGACGGGCGCAAACTCGCGCAGCCAGGACGAGCAGCACAGTGGGCGGCCGCACTTGGCGACGCCATCGAGCAGCCTGGCCTGATCGCGCACGCCAATTTGGCGCATCTCGATACGGCAGCGGAAGATGCGCGCAAGGTCGCGCACCAGGGCGCGAAAGTCAATGCGCTTGTCGGCAGTGAACGACACGACGAGGCGTCCGCCGTCGAAATTGTACTCGGCGCGCACGACCTTGATGGGCAGTTTGTGCTCGGCGGCTTGCTGACGGGCGCGCAACACGGCGTCGGCCTCGCGCTGGCGCCACTGTTCCCGTTTGACCATGTCCCAGGCCGAGGCGCGCCGCACCACATTCTTGAGCGCCCCGCCCACCTCGCCCGCCGTCACCTCTCGCGGCGGTAAGACGATATAACCCACCTCGCGCCCGCGTGCGGTGTCAACCACCACATACTCGCCGGCCTGCAAGTCGAGTACGCGCGTTGGATCGAAATAATAGACCTTTGTTGCAGGTCGAAAACTCACGCCAACAACCGTCGGCATCTTGATGCTCCTGATCGAAATGATCCACTGTCTTCGGCTGCGACAAGCTCGGCTGCGACAAGCTCGGCCTGCCGAATCCCCGGCTCCGCTTGCCATCCTGCCAATTCCGTCAAAAAAACGCCCGGCGGCTATGCCGCGTCGAGGCGCGGTAGGCGCAGAAGCAGAACATCGAAAGCCAGGCGTGCATTGACGTGACCTTCGAGCAACTGCGCGATGCGCATTGTCATCTGCAGGCTATCACGCACCTGCGCCGGCGGGATGCGCCTGGCCTGTTCCTGAATCACCGCAGCCCGATCCAGATTGACTGTCTGCGCCGCCGCGCCCTGTTGGCACAGCCACACATCACGCCACCACCCTTGCCAGGTGCGCAGGGCGTCAGTCGCCCGCTCGGCCTGCCCGGTCAACTGCGCCGCAAAGGCCAGCCGTTCGACGCGCCCCTTGGTCAGAAGCCCGATCAGATCGTCGATCTGTTGACGGCGCTGCTCCCAGGCGGCTTGATCGGTTGCCAGATGGCGGGCGTAGCCCAGCCGCCCATCGCTCAAACGGGCGCACAGTTCGGCCTGGGCCGCCGGCAACCCCAATTCGGTCTGCAGGTAGCCGGCGATTGAACCGGGCGGCAGAGGGCGCAGGCGAATCATCTGACAGCGTGAAACGATGGTGGGCAGCAGCGCATCGCCGCGTTCGCTGAGCAAAATGATGACGACGGCAGCGGGCGGCTCTTCCAACGTCTTGAGCAGCGCATTGGCCGCCGCTGGCGACGCCAGGTGCATCCTCTCGATGATGAACACCTTGCGCTGACCAGCGACCGGCGACAGCGCCGCTTCGCGCACCACCTGGTCTCGAATCAACTCGACGCTGATGGCGCTGGCTTCGGCAGAAGGCGCAATCAGGCGCAGGTCAGGGTGAAAACCGCCGGCCGACCGTTGACACGCCGGACAGCGTGCGCAGGGCCGATCGGCCGGATCGTCTGCGGTGCAGAGCACTGCACGCGCAAAAGCCAGGGCCAGCGTCATCTTGCCGACGTTGGCAGGCCCTGTGATGCAGTAGGCGTGGCGCACCTGGCGGTTGACGATTGACTGACGCAACCACTGGACGGCCCATTGATGTCCAATCACATGACGCATGGCAGATCTTCAGGCAAAGCGTTGTGCTGTCGGGAAGCAAAGATACCACAGTCCACCGCGCCTGTCAAACGTTTCGCGGCGGCCGGGCGGCTGCAACGATCTTGCCAGCCACGCCTGCGCCCACGAACCGGCTTGGATCCTTTGACAAAAGCAAAGGGGGATGGTATGCTGGCAGCAAGGAAATGGGTTTTCGATTTTAGTTTAGAGAGTTTTTCGGGAGGTTTTCTTCGTATGTCCCACGTTTCCGTCTTCGAACGCCTGGCGCCCTGGGTAGATTTGCCAGACCCACGCCGCGCCCTGGCTGCCGCCGATCCGCTGATTTACGACGCTATCGAAAAGGAGCGTGCGCGGCAGACGGCTGGCATCGAGCTGATCGCTTCAGAAAACTACGTCAGCCCAGCGGTGTTGGCCGCGATGGGTTCGGTTCTCACCAACAAGTACGCCGAGGGCTATCCGGGTCGGCGCTACTATGGCGGTTGCGAATGCGTTGATGTGGCCGAGCAACTGGCCATCGAACGCGCCAAGACGTTGTTTGGCGCCGATCATGCCAACGTGCAGCCGCATTCGGGCGCACAGGCCAATGCGGCGATCTACTTTGCGCTGTTGCAGCCGGGCGACACGGTCTTGGGCCTCAAGCTGGATCACGGCGGCCACCTGACGCACGGTTTTCATCTCAACCAGTCTGGCCAGCTCTATCGTTTTCAACACTACGGCGTGCGGCAAGACACCGAGCGGCTGGACTATGACGAGATCGAGGCGTTGGCGCTTACGCATCGCCCCAAGTTGATCGTCGCTGGCGCCAGCGCCTATCCCCGTCATTTCGATTTTCCCCGTCTGCGCGCCATCGCCGATCAGGTGGGCGCCCGTTTGATGATGGACATGGCTCATGTGGCTGGCCTGATCGCCGCCGATCTGCACCCCGATCCTGTGCCCTACTGCGATGTTGTGACCAGCACGACGCACAAGACGTTGCGCGGCCCGCGCGCCGGATTGATTTTGTGCAAGGAAGAACTGGCCAAGACAGTTGATAAGGCGGTTTTCCCCGGTATTCAGGGCGGCCCGCTGATGCACATCATCGCGGCCAAAGCGGTCGCCTTCCACGAGGCACTGCAGCCCGAGTTCCGGGCCTATCAAGAGCGCACGCTGGCCAATGCGCGGGCGCTGGCCCATGAACTGACGCAGCAGGGGCTGCGCCTGGTCAGCGGCGGTACCGACAATCATCTACTGCTGGTTGACCTGACGCCAGCCGGCGTCACCGGTAAAGCGGCGGAGCGGGCGCTCGATGCGGCTGGCATCCACACGAACAAGAATATGATCCCCTTCGATCCCAGACCGCCCCTGACTGCCAGCGGCATCCGCCTGGGCACACCAGCCGCGACCACACGCGGCTTGGGGCCTGACGACATGCGTCAGGTCGGACGCTGGATCGGCGAAATTGTGCATCATGTCGAAGACGCCGAGGTGATCGAGCGCGTCCATCAAGCCGTGATCGAGTTTGCCTGTCAGTTCCCGGTTCCGGCTTGATGGGGAGACAAGGAGATGGGGAGAATGTGTGAGAGGGGAGAATAGGAGAAAGGCGCAGAGGGGGTAGACAGTAGTAGACAGTCCGAATGAATTCGGAGCTGAAGGACCTCGGCGAGCTCGGTCGAGCCGGCGTTGCGCCACGAGGTCAGCCTGCGCCGTCCAGTATCGGGCGGGGCGTGATTCTCCCTACCACACACGTCCACGCAGGTGGACGCCTGGCCGCAGGCCCCTCAGGTGCGATTTCAATCGCCCAGTCGCGCCGACCGGCATCGGATCGGGCGAATTTCTCCCCACGGCACGCGTCCACGCAGGTGGACGCCCGGCCGCAGGCCCCTCAGGCGCGATTTCAATCGTCCGGCTTCAATCGCCCGGCCCGCGCTGCCCCACTTACGCGCGGCTGGCAAGGATATGCGCCAGGAGTTGGCCCATTTGGTCAACGTCTGGCGGCTTGAGCAGCCAACCTGCCAGACCCGCCGCCTTGATGTCCTGCAATTCCCCTTCCAACGGGTGCCCGCTCAACATCACCAGGGGCGTAGCCAGGCCGCGGGCGCGCATGGCGGCCAGCAGCGCCTCACCCCCCATCACTGGCATGATCAGGTCGCTGAGCACCAGCGCGATGCGCTCGCCGTGCGTTTCCAACAGCGCCAGTGCCTCATGGCCGTTGCTGGCGCCGATCGACGCGTAGCCGAGAATTTCCAACGTGTCGCCCATCGCCTCCAACAGCGCCGGGTTATCCTCCACGATCAGCACCGTCTCGCCGTTGCCGAGCTGCGCCGGGACGGTGGGAAGCGGGACGGGTGGAGCGGTCATCATCACCAGCGCCGGTAAATAGATCGTGAAAACGGTGCCCTGACCCGGCGTCGAGTGCACCAGGATCTCGCCGTCGTGCTGTTTGACGATGCCGTGCACCTGCGCCAGACCCAGGCCAGTGCCCTGGCCGCGTGGCTTGGTGGTGAAGAACGGCTCGAAGATGTGCGCCAGCGCCTCCGGGCTGATGCCGTTGCCGCCGTCGGCGACCTCCAAGCACACCCAGGGGCCGGGCGCCAGATCGGGACGGGGCGCAACAGCTTGCCCGCTCAGCGTCAGGCGCAGAGAGCCGCCAGCGGGCATGGCATCACGGGCATTGATCGCCAGATTCATCAGCGCCTGCTGCAAGCGCGTCGAGTCGGCCAGGACAATGAAATCGCCCGGCGCACAGTCCAGCGTGACGGAGATTGTTTCGGGCAGGGTGCGCGCCAGCAGCTTGACATGACCCCTGAGGAATGGCCCCAGATCGAGCGGCTGCCGTTCGATGACGGCGCGGCGGCTGAAATCGAGCAACTGCTGCACCAGGCGGGCGGCGTGCGCCGTCTGCTCACCGATGACAGCCAACCGCTCACGGTCGCGCTCGGTCAACAGAGGCGATTGGGCCACCAGCGGCGTGTAGAGCGCAATGATCGCCAGGATGTTGTTGAAATCGTGCGCAATACCCGCCGCCAATTGGCCGATGGCCGCCAGGCGTTCCTGCTGTTCCAACTGTTGGCGCAGATCGTGGGCATGCGTGACATCATTGATGACCAGCACCCAACGCCCTGCCGTCGCCCCGCTGCCATCGGTGGGACGGGCAATGACCTCGAAAATGCGCTGGCCGGCCTGAATCTGGCGCCAGGGGCTGTGCCGCTGCCCGCTGGCCAGCAGTTCGCCCAACGGCAAATCGCCCAGATGCAGCAACCGCTCGCCGGCCGCCACGCCGGCCAGGGTGGCCAGGTCACGCTGACCGGTTGGATTGGCCATCAGCACCCGCTGATCGGCGTCGAGCAGGATGATGCCGGCGGGTACGGTGTCCATGAGCTGGGCGATTTGCTGCGCTTGGGCCTGCACCTGCGCCAACAGGCGCAAATGTTCCGCCTCGGCCTTGCGCCGTTCGCTGATATCGGTCACCACGGCCAACGCGCCGGCGTATGTCCCCGTTGCTGCGTCGAAACGCAAACGGCCACTGACCAGAACCGGAACACGGGCGCCGTCGCGGCGCAGCAGTTCGATTTCGTAGCGATCCATCTTTCCCGGCGCGCGGCGCGCTTCCGCCGTCTGCATGGCGACCTGTTGATCGGGCGCGGCCAGCGCCAACCAGCGCCGTCCCACCAACTCCTCCGGCGCTTCGCCCAACATCGCCGCCAGCGCCGGATTGACGAAAGTCATCTGCCCCTCGGCATCGGTCATGACGATGCCTTCGGTCACGCTCTGGACGATCCCCTCGTTGAATTCCTTGAGCTGGCGCAATGACGCCTCGGCGCGCCGGCGCTCCTCGCGCAGGCGTTTTTCTTCCAGCGCCCGTTGCACAGCCGATCCCAGGCGGCCGGCGCGGTCTTTCAGGACATAGTCATACGCGCCTTGACGCAGCGCATCCACGGCCGCCTCTTCGCCGATGCTACCGGAAACGATGATGAAGGGAATGTCGAGACCCTGTTGGTGCAAACGTTGCAGCGCCTGCAACCCGCTGAACTGCGGCAGGTTCCAGTCGGCCAGGATCAGGTCGGGCGGCGAACGCAACGCCGCCAGATAGTGGGACTCTGTCTCCACCCGCTGCCACTCCGGCGCCATGCCATCCCTGGCCAGGTACAAGAGCATCAGTTCGGCGTCGTCGGGCGTATCCTCGACGATCAGCACGCGCAAGGTTTTGTCCATGCGATCATATCCTTATCCTCGTATTCGGGTTCTCGCAGCCGGTCTGCGAGCGGCTGAGACGAGCAGCCGGTGAATGTTCGAGACCACAGCAGGGTCGGTTGTGGGCGAGATCAACTCGCTTCAGGGCAGGTTTCCCGCGGTGAAGTAGAAGACAGCGCCCTGGTCAACCGCCGCTTCGACCCAAATGCGTCCGCCGTGCCGGCGGATGATGCGCTGCACGGTCGCCAGGCCGATGCCGGCGCCGGGGAATTCGGCCTGGCTGTGCAGACGCTGAAAGGGTGCAAAGAGTTTGTCGGCGTAAGCCATATCGAAACCAACGCCGTTGTCGCGCACGAAATAGACCATCTCGTCGTCTTGCGGTCGGGCGCCCAGTTCGATGTGTGTCTGCGTCCGCCCGCTGCTGAACTTCCAGGCGTTGCCCAACAGGTTTTGCAGCACCAGACGCAGCAGATGAACATCACCGGCAACGACCAGACCCGGTTCGATGATGAACTCGGCCTGGCGGGCAGGCTCCTCGCGCTGCAATTCAGTCGCCAACTCACTGGCCAGCGCGCTCAGATCAACCGATTGGCGCACCAGGTCGCGCCGGGTCACGCGCGAGAGGTCGAGCAGGCCGGCGATCAACTGTCCCATGCGCCGCGACGCCCCCTGGATGCGGTCCAGATAATGACGACCCTGGGCGTCGAGCTGATTGCCGCTGTGCGCCAGCAGTTCGGCGCTGAAACCATCCAGCGCCCGCAGCGGCGCCCGCAGGTCGTGCGACACCGAGTAGGAAAAAGCCTCCAGTTCCTGGTTGGCAGCCTGTAACTGCGTTGTACGCGCCGCCACGCGTTGTTCCAACTCGACGGCGTGACGCTGAATCTGTTCGTGCAGTTGCGCCTGTTCGATCGCCAACGCGACTTGCGCGGCGATCGTCTCCAGCACGCGTTGATCGGACTCGGTGTAGGCGTTCGGGCGCGGCGTTTCGACATTGAGAACACCGATGATGCGGTCGCCCACGCGCAAGGGGGCGCATAGTTCCGAGCGAATGTCGGCGCGCATTCCATAGTAGCGGGGGTCTGCTTGCACATCGCCCAGACGCACCGTCTCGCCGGTGCGGGCCACGTATCCGCAGATGCCGACGTCAACCGTCAGATCGTGCGCAGCAATGTAGATCTTATCCCGTGCGATGAAATCTACATCCTGACCCTGGTCGCTGAGCGCAAAGGGTCTCAAGGTGCGATTGGCCTCGTCCACCAGCAGAATAGCGCCAAACTCGTAATGCAGAGTCTCTTCCAGCAGATCAATTAGCTCTTGCGCCAATTCATTGGGCCGGAACAGCCGTTGCAGCCGGCGTGCCGCTTCGTAGATGACGGCCAATTCGTCGGCCTGGCGTTGGATGCGCTGATTGCTCTCGCGCAACGCCGCCTCGACCTGCTTTTGATCCTCGACCACGCTCAGCAGCGCCTGGCGCGTACGGTCGGCGCTGCCGAGCAGGCGCTTCAGCTCATCCTGAGCGGCCAGAAGCTGCGCCTCTGCCCGGTTGCGTTCTGTCATGTCGTACGCCAGCACCATGCGGGCGCGACGCCCCTCGAATTCCAACGGATGCGAGGCGATTTCCACTTCGATCAGGCTACCGTCCTTCTTCAGGTGCCGCCAGAAACTGGAGCGTGTGTACTCTTCATGGCTCTGTGCTGCCAACGCCACGTTAGTCAGGAGCTGTGGTGCATCGGCGGCGGGGCGAATCTCGGCGATGGTCATGGCCAGGAACTCGTCCCGGCTGTAACCGTAATGCGCCACGGCCGCGTCATTCACGGCCAGGAAGGCCAGCGTATCGAGATCGTAAACCCACATCGGGTGAGGATTGGAGATGAACAACTCACGATAGCGCGCCTCGCTGGCGCGCAGCGCCTCTTCGGCCTGTTTGCGTTCTGCCAACTCCTGGCGCGCCGCTTCAAACAGCCGGGCGTTGCCGATGGCGATCGTCGCCAGGCGGGCGAACTGGCTCAGGATGTCTGCATCCTCCGGCCGGAAGCGCCACGGCGTCGCCGCCTCGTGTGCCAGGCCAAGCACCCCACTGACCTGGCCGTCGGCCAGGAGGGGAGCGCCGATCAATGAGCCGATGACACCATGCGCATAAGTGGCCGTGCGCTGCGGCCAGCGGTCGTAATCCTCCACGATCAATGGCTGGCCGGTCCGCCAGATGATGCCCGCCAGCCCCTCGCCGCGCCGTGTGGGGTGTTTTGTAGATTCCGCCAACGCCCCCAGGCCGATGCGCGGTTCGAGTTGACCGCCGGCCGGGTTGACCAGGTCGAGAAAGCCCGCCGAAGCGCCCAACAGTTGGGCAGCACGGGCCACGATCTTCCCCAACAGTGTATCCAGGTCGAGTTGGGCCAGCAGGTCGAGCGTTGTTTCCTGCAGGGCCGTCAAATAGGCGTTTTGCCGGCGCAGTTCGGCCTCCACCCGTTTGCTCTCGCCGATATCATGCGCCGTGTTCAGGATGTACGGCTCGCCGTTCAGCTCGATCATGACGGCCGACAGCATGATCTGGCGCGGCTCTCCCGTCTTGGTCAGGAAGATCGTCTCGTAGCCTGTAACCATGCCTGTTTCCTGCAAGAGACGCACCGCCTTGACGCGCTCGGCGGGGTCGGGCCACAGCGGCAGATCGAGCGACGAGCGGCCGATGGCGTCGGCCTCCTCGAAGCCCAACATGCGGGTGAAGCCCTGGTTGATGGCCAGGAAGCGGCCGTCCGCCAGACGTGCGATGGAAAGGGCGTCGGGCGAGATCGTAAAGGCCAGGCGGAACCGCTCCTCGCTGGTGCGCAGCGCCTGCGCCGCCTGCGCCTGCGCCCGGTAGTAGCGCACACGCTGCTGCCGCCAGATCAGCGCCAGCCCGGTGCTGCTGACGAGCATCGCCGCGGCGAACAGGGCGATTATCTGCAAGCGGCGGTACAACAGAGGCGCATTCCCCTGCACCGCGTCGAACTGCATCATCAAGACCCAGGGCGTATCGGGGAGTGGATGGGCGTCGGCGATCATGGCGACGCCGTCTGCGCCGGCGCCTGTGAAGATGCCTTGCCTGCCCAAGACAGCCTGCACGACTGTCGAGTCGGCGGCGGTCAAGGGAATGTGCGTCAACGGTCCGGTGCGGCTGTTCAGTACGACCGCCGCATCTGCCTCGCGCCGCGCCAGCAGAATTTCACCGTTCAGCCCGGGAAATGGCCACTGTCGCAACAGAGGGTCAAGATAGAGGGCGGGGTCCATGCGCAGGACGACAACGCCCATCGCCACGTCGTGCGCCGGTTCGGCCAGGATGGGGACGGCGATGGCCAGGCGCGCCGAGCCGAGCGTTGCGTCTTCGAAGAAGTCAACGAAGGCAATGTCCCCTGTGCGCAAGACCTCGGCGGCGGCCTGCTGCACGGCGGATGGCGCAGCAGCCAACATGCCAGGCGCCGCCAGACGTTCGACGCCAGCGGCGTCGAGCAGAGAGACGCGATCGTACTGCTGATAAGCCTGATACCTGTCGAACCACGCCTGCAGTTCGGCCTGCGCCTGGCTGTCGCCGCCGGGCGCCAGGGCGCGCTCGACCAGGCGGCTGAAAACGGGATTGCGATACAGAATGCCGGCGTCGCCCAGGCGCTCTCTGTGCCAATTTACCAGTTGACTCAGCTTCGAATATGTGACCGTTTCGACTTCGCGCTCCATCTGTGCCCGATAGAGGCGCGCGTCGTCGCTGATGAAACGATAGCCGGTCAGCGACAGGCCGGTTGCAATCAACAGCAGAACGACGAGCAACAGCCGCGCTGAACGATATTCTGGGTTCTTGGGCCTGAAGTCAATCGTATCGAAAATCGCGGGTCGCATCAGCGCAGCGTCTCCTCGGCGATTAGTGGTTTATTTCAAGACGACGCCAGCGCCTGTGCCAGCAGATGCGCCAGTTGATCAATGTCGGGCGGTTTGAGCAGCCAGCCGGCCAGGCCATGCACCCTCAGGGCTTGTAGTTCGTTCTTGAGGGGATGGCCGCTCAGCATCACCACCGGGATGGCCAGGCCGCGGGCGCGCATGGCGGCCAGCAGCGCTTCGCCGCCCATCACCGGCATGATCAGATCGCTGAGCACCAGCGCGATGCGGCCAGCGTCCGCCGCCAGCATGATCAAGGCTTCGGCGCCATTGTTGGCCGTTATGACGCGGTAACCAAGCATTTCGACGATGTCACGCAAGGCGTCCAACAGGGCCAGGTTATCCTCGACGATCAGGATCGTCTCGCCGCGGCCCTGCTGCGTCGCACCAGCCGGGGCGGCGGGCGCAGCAACCTGAGCGGCAATCAGGGGCAGGAAGAGGACGAACATCGCTCCCTGGTCGGGGGCCGAATGGACATTGATTTCACCCCCATGCTGTTTGACGATGCCATAGACCTGAGCCAGGCCCAGCCCAGTGCCCTGTCCACGCGGCTTGGTGGTGAAGAATGGCTCGAAGATATGCGCCAGCGTCTCCGGGCTGATGCCGCTGCCGCTGTCGTTCACCTCCAGGCGCGCCCAGGGGCCGGTGGGCAGATCGGGCCGCGGCGGCGTTGCCTGGCTGGCCAGAGTCAGCCGCAGGGCGCCGCCATTGGGCATGGCGTCGCGGGCATTGACTGCCAGATTCATCAGCGCCTGTTGCAGACGCGTGGGGTCGGCCAGGACGATGAACTCGCCGGGTGTGCAGTGCAGCGTCACAGTGATTGTTTCGGGCAGGGTGCGCGCCAGCAGCTTGACATGCTCCTTGAGCAGCGGCGCCAGGTCGAGCGGCTGCCGTTCCATGACGGCGCGGCGGCTGAAGTCGAGCATTTGCTGGACGAGCTGGCTGGCCTGGGTGGTCTGTTCGCTGATGACGGCCAGGCGCTCGCGGTCGCGTTCGGTCAGGCCAGGCGCTTGCGCCAACAGAGGCGCGTGCAGGGCGATGATGGCCAGGATATTGTTGAAGTCATGGGCCACGCCCGCCGCCAACTGGCCGATGGCCGCCAGGCGCTCCTGCTGTTCCAGTTGTTGGCGCAGATGGCGCGTCTGCGTCACATCCTGGATGACCAACACCCACTGCTCCTGCGCCGTCAGCGGGCGGAGGGCGACCTCGAAGATGCGGGCGCCAACCCGCAGTTCGCGCGGCGCTTCGTCATGCTGCGTCATGGCCAGCAGTTCGGCCAACGGCCGGCCGGCCAGGCTGGTCAGCGGCTGGCCAACGGCGTCGCCGGCCAGCGTCGCCAGATCGCGCTGGCCGGCGAGATTGGTCAGCAACACCTGACCTTGCGCATCCAACAGCACCACCCCTTCGGGCACGGCGTCCAGAATCTGGCCGATCTGCTGCGCCTGCGCCTGAATCTGCGCCAACAGCCGTTCGCGTTCCTCCTCTTTGTGTACAAACTCGAGCGCAAAGGAGACATCGAGCGCCAGCTCGTCGAGCAAGCGCACCTCGCCGGCGTCGAAGAAGTCGGGATCGCTGGCGTAGAAATTGACCACGCCGCACATCTGGCCCGCCACGCTCAGGGGGAAAGCGGCCACGGAACGAGCGCCCAGGCGTGCGACGATCCGCTGGCAGGGCGCCCACGGTTCGAGGGTGCGGGCGATCGTGTGTTCGCCGCTGTGCAAGGTGTTGCGCACGGGGCAACCCGCCGTCAGCGCGCTGCCCACGACAACGCCGGCCTCTTCGAGCTGTGCCACGGCGGGGCCGGCCTGCGCAGCGATCCGTAGCTGTCCGGTGTCGTCCAACAGGCCAACCCAGACGAGTAGAAACTCGCCGTTGGCGATGGCAATGCGACAAATATCATCGAACAGGGCTGGCAGTTGGCGGACGCGCACGATCGTCTGATTGACATCGCTGAGCGTCGCGTACATGCGATTCAATCTGCGCAGGCTGGCCTCGATCTGTTTGCGTTCGACGATCTCCTGCTCCAGCACACGGTTGGCGGTTTCCAACTGCTGCATCTTGGCTTCTAGCTTGCGAATGAGCGCCTGATTGTGCTGCTGGTAATAGTCGGAATCTAGCTGCGGGGCAGTGACGGCGGTGGGTCTCTGGTCGGTCGCAGTCGCCGCCAGGGTTTCACGCAAGATGGCGATGAGTTCGACCGGTTCGGCCGGCTTGAGCAGAAACCGTTCGGCGCCCAGGCTCAGGGCAAACGCTTCGTCCTTTGGATCGGTGTAAGTGGCGGTGTAGAAAATGAACGGAATGTGCTGTAGCTGCGGGTCTTGTTTGCAGGCGCGACAGAAGGAAAAGCCATCCATGACCGGCATCAGGATGTCGCTGATGATCAGGTCGGGCGGCGCGCGACGCGCCAGGGTCAGGGCTTCGGCGCCGTTGGCGGCGATGTCCAGCGCATAGCCGTTGTTCTGCAGCAACACCTGCAGCAAATAACGGTTGGGTTGTTCGTCATCCACGATCAGTATTTTGCTCATGGCAAACCTTTGCGGCTTGGTTGTAATGTCAGCCGGCCACCGGCAGTGACGGCGGTCGTTTGGATTGGATCAGGCAGGGCGCTTCATCGAGGGCGTTCGATCACAGTCGAATTATCAGAAGCGAACCATCAGGGGCGCTGCGAGGATGCTGCTTCATGATGAGGCAGGTCTTCTCATGTGTTGTGCAATTTCGGCGACAAACGTAAGGGGGTTGATGGGCTTTTCGATGTAGCCTGCACACCCCGCCGCCAGGATACGTTCGCGATCGCCCGCCATGGCATAGGAAGTTACAGCCACGATGGGGATTTCCTGCAGCGCCGGGTTTCGAGTCAGGGCGTGCGCCACGGCGTAACCATCCATCAGCGGCAGTTGAATGTCGAGCAGGATCAGATCGGGTTTCACCTGGACGGCCAATGCAATGCCGCTTTGACCATCCTCGGCTTGCAAGACCTCGTAGCCGTGCTTTTCGAGAATGAAAGAGGCCAGGTAACGATTCTTCTCGTTGTCCTCGATGAGCAGGATTCTTGGTTGTGGCATGGCGACCTCCCGATTTTCGATGTTCACCTGAGTCTGTTGGGTCAGTGGATGTCATGACGAGAACTCGAACAGGGGCGAATTATATGTCAATTCTGGCACTCAGGCAAGACGCCAAGAGTACCGGGCAAGATGGCGTATCGTATTATTTTGTCGGCTCGTGACCTAGTTCCCATTGAGAAAAACGCGCCGCGCGGCTAGACTCAGGGCAGATCGAAGTTGACGAGGTCATGATCCAAATGCGCGCTGAGTCTCTTGCCCGCTTGCTACAACTCCACAGCCAACCGGCCGTACGTCTTGTCGTGGTCATCGCCTGGCTGCTCGTCAGCGCGTTGTCCACCGTGGCTCAAACGGCGACTCCCCCGCTCGGCGCAGCCGCCGCGCAGCCTGCCGACCTCGCCAACGACGTGATCCATCTCACCAACCAGCAGCGCGCCGCCAACGGACTGCTGCCCTTGAAGCGAGTGGCCGAACTAGATGCCGCCGCTTCGATCCATGCCGCCGATATGGCCAACAACGACTTCTTCAGCCATACCGGCTCCGACGGCAGCCGCGTCGGCGATCGCATCGCTGCCGCGGGTTACTTCAACTGGGCCACGGCGGGCGAGAACATCGCCGCTGGCTACCCCACCGCCGATGCCGTCGTCGCCGCCTGGATGGCCAGCCCCGCCCACCGCGCCATCATCTTGCATCCCGACATGCGCGAAATCGGCATCGGCTATCTGTTTCAAACCGACGATCAGCCCAATGTACTGCTGCCGGGCGGCGCGATGGGCGGCCCCTATTACCACTACTGGGTGCAGAATTTCGGCGCTCGTTACGATGTCTACCCCATTCTGATCAACGCCGAGGCCCCCACCACCGACAGCCGCTCCGTACAGTTGACAATCTACGGCAGCGAGTGGGCCAGTGACATGTTGATCGCCAACAACCCCGCCTTCGTCGGCGCCAACTGGCAGCCATTTCAATCATCGCTGGCCTGGACACTGGACGCAGGGACCGGCCTGCGCAGCGTCCACCTGCGGTTGCGCGATGCCTATGGCAACACTCTCGACGATGTGCATGACGACATCTGGCTGAACGGCGACGAGCCGCCG
>CAZOLV010000039.1:0-3115 GCA_964580725.1 uncultured Anaerolineae bacterium
TGTTGCGTAAATGTTGTGTAAAATGTTGCGTAAATGTTGTGTAAAATGTTGCGTAAATGTTGTGTAAAATGGTCTCGTCCAAAACGAATCTGTTCTTTCTGTCCGGTTGCGGACAGTGGAACGCCTAAATCGGCAAGGCGGTGGTGGCCTTGATCTCTCTGAACACCACGCTGGTGTGGATGCGCGCCACCCCCGGCAGCGGCGTCAGATTGCCAACCACGAATCGCTCCAGGTCCTGACGGTTACGGATGACCACTTTGAGGAGGTAGTCATACTCCCCCGTCAGGTGGTAACATTCGAGTACTTCGGGCATCTGTCGCACTGCCTCGCGAAACCGCTCGACCTGCTCCAGTTGGTGCATCTGCAAGCTGATCTGAATGAAACAGAGCAGATCGAAACCGAGCATGGCGCGATCCAAAATCACCGCCGCCGTCTTGATGTAACCCTGCTGCTGCAACCGCTTGATGCGCGCATGCGTGGCCGGCGGCGATAGATTGACCCGGCGCGCCAGTTCGACATTGCTGATGCGCCCATCGGTCTGTAGTTCGCGTAACACCTGCATATCGAGTTCATCCAGTCCTGTCATTTGTGAACTATTTAGCACAATCGCCCTCCAAAGTCAATAGATATTCGGAGGAAAAACAATGATGCGAAATAAACATCGTTGATTTTCGCTCTACGCTCTATTTTATTCCAAAGACCACAATCTGCCAACCCCGGCGCCGAACAATCGAAATGCGGCATCGCGATTGCGCCTTTTTGACCGCTCTGTGCTATACTTGCGACACTCTTCGCCCTGTTCGGGTTCGTCGTGGAACAATCTCCCGTGCTGACAGCACGTTGTCGTGAACCGGGCCGTGCATGCTTCGACGGCGCTGAAGGACAGTCATGGTCGCATTGCGCGCCACTTTGCTCAATTTTACAAGGAGACGCCAGACGCCAGGCGCCGCGCAGGCGCGTGATTTGATGCGCCTGGTGGAACAACTGCGCCTGGCCATTCCGGCCACGCTCAGCGCGCTCGGCATCGGCTATGTCGCCTGGGACACCCAGAGCCAGAGCCGGCTCTTGACCTCGCCCGAAACGGTGGTCGGTTTCGCCCTCTTTGGCGTGATCGGCCCGCTGCTCACCTTTCTGACGCTGCACTGGGCCATGCACGCCGTCGTCGCCTTGGAACGCGCCGAACAGCAGCGCATGCGCCAGAATCAACAACTGCTCATCCTCAACACCCTCAGCGAAGCGGTCAACCAGTCGCTCGACGTCAACGCCGTGCTCAACCAGGCGCTGCGGTGCATCCTGGAGACGCTGCGTCTCGACGCCGGCGACATTCGGCTGCTGGAAAATGGGCGTCTGCTGCTACATGCGGCGCAGGGGGTTGCGCCTGCGTTCAGGACGAACGAACCGTGCGCCCACCTGGGCCGCTGCATCTGCGGCAACGTCGCCCAACGCGGCGAACTGATGGCCTTGAACTACTTCGACCGTCTACAGCAGTTTAGCAACACACCCTGCGCCGTGGAGCGGTTCAGTTCGGTGCTGAGCGTGCCGGTGCGCACGGCGGATCGCGTCCTGGGCGTGCTGCACGTGGCCACCCGCACCCCGCGCACCTTCGAGATGACCGAACGCGCCCTGTTGACCGCCATCGGCTATCAGATCGGCATTGCTGTGGAGAAGGCGCGCCTGCACGAGCAGGTCAAACAGTTGAATCAGGCGCTGGAAGACCGGGTGCGCCAACGCACGCACGAACTCCAACTGGCGCAGCAAGACGCCGCCCACAAAGCCGACGCCCTGCAGCGCATGTTGATCGAGGAGCGCCGCATCGAAGAACGTACACGCACCAGCATCGCCCACGATCTGCACGATGGCGTGCAGCAGTTGCTCATCGGGGCGCTGTACGAAATGCAGGCTGCGCACGATGCACTGGCGCGCGACAGTCAGGTGGCCACGGCGCGTATCAGCGCGGCGCAGGAACTGCTGCAACACATCGCCAGTGAAATGCGCCGCACGATCTACAGCCTGCGGCCGATGCTGCTCGATACGCATGGCCTGGCGCCCGCCCTGCGCGAATGCGTCGCCAGCTTTGCGCGCGTGGCATGCGTCCCCTGCGATTTCCAGTGCGAAGGCGCTGTACGGCGCTTGCGGCCAGAGACCGAAGTCGCCGCATTCCGCATCGTGCAAGAGGCGCTCAACAACATTCAGCAGCACGCCCAGGCCAGCCGTTGCAGCGTCTATCTGCGCTTTGGCCTGCGTGAGCTGTATGTCGAGGTGTCGGACAACGGCCGCGGCTTCGATGCGGCGGCCATCAGGGCGCAGGCGCGCAGTCACCTGGGTCTGCTTGGCATGTCCGAGCGGGCCGCCAGCGTGGATGGCACGCTCGACATCTTTTCGGAGCCTGGCGCCGGTGCGCGCATCATCTTCATGGCGCCCATGACGCCGCCCGCCGACGATGTGGCTGGCGCGCCGGCGTCAGGCGCACGTGCGCCGGCGTCGCCCGCCGTGCATTCGCACCCGGCCCTGCCGGTCAGCAGAACAGTGGTCGAACACGAAGCAAGATCATGATTCGCGTCATTTTGGTAGACGATCATCCGGTGGTGCGTCAGGGTTTGCGCAGCATTCTGGCCAATCATCACGACATCGTGGTTGTGGGCGAGGCGGACGGCGGCATGGGGCTGTTCAGCAGCCTGGCGCACACCGACGCCGATGTGGTGCTGATGGATATTCGTATGCCCGGCCCCAACGGCATCGAGATCACGCAGCGGCTGAAACGTGAATGGCCGCAGCTCAAGGTCATCATCCTCACCACCTATGAGGATGACGATTACCTCTTCAACGCCCTGCGCGTCGGCGCCGACGGCTATCTCCTCAAGAGCGCCTCGCACGATGTATTGGCCAATGCCATTCGCCAGGTGGCGCGGGGAGAGCGCCTGCTCAGCCCGGCCTTGATCAGCAAGCTGATGCGCGAGTTCGAAGATCTGGCCAAAGAGAAAGCCCGCGCCGAATCTGGCCTGACCGCCCAGGAACAACAGGTGCTGCAGTTGATCGCCGAAGGCGCCACCAGCAAGGAGATTGCGGAGAAGATGTTCTGGAGCGAAGTGACGGTCAAGCGCAAGGTGCAGGACAT
>CAZOLV010000039.1:3215-43418 GCA_964580725.1 uncultured Anaerolineae bacterium
TCCCAATTTGCCCGCGGTATCCGACAAGTGCTATACTGACCAGCATGAGTCAACCGCCGCTGCCAGCCGAATCCGCTGTCCCCGCGCCTCCTGCACCGGCGACCCGGTTCGCCCGCCTGCGTCCCTGGCTCAGCATCGGCGTCTTCATCCTGGCCCTTGTCTTCCTCGGCGCACTGCTGGCCTCCCAGTGGCGCCAGTTGCAATCCTTCACCTGGCGCATCGAACCGCTCTGGGCCGGCGTCGCCGTGCTATTGCTCTGGCTCACCTGGCTGCTGGAGCTCAACCAATGGCGTTTCATTCTGATGCGCCTGGGCGGCCCGCTCGTCTACGGCCAGGCGGCGCGCATCTGGTTCCTTTCCAACATCATCCGCTACATCCCCGGCAACGTCTGGCAGTTCCTCGGCATGAGCGAACTGTGCGCCGTCCACGGCATCCCACGCACCGCAACCTTCACCAGCATCGCCCTGCACCAGGCCATTTCCACCCTGGCCGGACTGCTGCTCGCCGCATTCTACTTTGCCCTGATGGGACAGGGCGTCTGGTTCGACCGGTTGCGCCCCGCCCTGTGGCTGGCCCCGCTTGGCCTACTTGGCCTGCATCCCCGCATCCTCGAAACCACGCTCAACTGGGCGCTGGCGCGCCTCGAGCGCCCGCCCCTGCGCATCGTCCTGACCCTGCCCGACCTGGCGCGCCTCTTCGCCGCCTATCTGCTGGTCTGGATCGGCTTTGGCCTCGGCTTCAGCGCCTTGACCCGCAGCTTGACCCCCCTCACCCCGGCGCAAATTCCCTGGCTCATCGCCGGCTACGCCGCCGCTTACGTCATCGGCTACCTCAGCCTGCTGACGCCAAGCGGCCTGGGCGTGCGAGAAGGCGCCCTCGTGCTCCTGTTACAGGGCCTCTTCGCCGCTCCCCTTCCCGCCGTCATCGCCATCATCGCTCGCCTCTGGATGATCGCCGGCGAAGTGGGCGGCGCCCTGGCCGCCGGCTTGACCAGGCGCACGACGCCCGCCATCCCTGCCAGTCATGACCCCATCGCGCCGGCGGCGCAGCGTTTCGCCTCGAACCAACTACTGATCGTCGTTCTCCTCAGCGCGCTCTACGTCATCGGCTTTTCGATTCTCTCCATCCGCCCGCACGACGCCCTGCGCACCCACATGGCCGACCTGGGTCAGATTGACCTGGCCATCTGGAACACCAGTCAGGGCCGTTTCGTGCAGGAAGTCAAAGACGGCCTCGTCAGCACCCGTCTCACCGATCACGTCGAACCGATCTTCGCCCCCCTCTCGCTCGTCTTCTACCTCTGGAACGACGTGCGCGCCCTGCTCGTCCTGCAGACCATCGCCATCGCCGGCGGCGCGCTCATCCTCTTCGCCCTGGCGCGCGACCTGCTGCCGCCCGCCGCCGGGCGCCTGGGCGCCCTGTTACCGGTCGCCCTGGCTGCCGCCTACCTGTTGACGCCCGCCCTGCAGGCTGCCAATTTGACCGAATTTCACGCCATCCCCTTCGCCGCCGCCCCCATCCTGTTCGCCTTCTGGCGTCTGCAACGCAGCGACCATATTGGCTTTGCCGTCGCCTGCCTGCTGCTCGCCAGCGTGAAAGAAGAAGCCGCCCTGCTCGCCTGTGCCCTGGGCTGTCATGCCATCTGGCGGCAACGCCGAACCTGGCGGCAAAATCGCGCCGGCCTCAGCGCCGGCCTGGGCGTCGCGCTCGGCAGCATCGTCTGGTTCTATCTGGCCACCTTCATCATCATCCCCCAACATGCCGCTGAGGCCTACGGCGTCGAGCATTCGGTCTATTTCGCCCGCTACGGCGCGCTCGGCGACTCGCCGCTCGCCATCGTCAAGAGTTTTTTCACCCAACCGGCGCTCGTTTGGCAGATCGCCATCGAACCGGCGCGCCTGGCCTATCTGGCCGGGCTGCTGGCCCCGTTTGGATTCCTCAGCTTATTGGCGCCAGAGATACTGCTCCTCAGCGCCCCCCTGCTCATCGCCAACCTCTTCAGCGCCTATCCGGCGCAGTTCAGCGGCGAATTTCACTACTCCGCCCCGCTCGTTCCCTTCATCGCAGTCGCCGCCCTGTTCGGCGTGCGACGGCTGCTGGCTCGCCGCCGCCGCGCCGCCGGCGTCCTGTGCGCCTGGCTCCTGTTCTGGGCGCTCGCCTATCAGGGTCTGGAGGGCTACACACCGCTTGGCCGTGAATTCAGTTGGCCGCAGATCACGCCGCACGCCCGCTTGCTCGCCCGTTTTGCCGACCAGGTCCCGCCCAACGCCCCTGGCAGCGTCACCACGGCCCTCTACCCGCATTTCAGCCACCGCGAGAAGCTCTACAAATTTCCCATCGTCGCCGATGCCGCCTGGGCGCTCATCGATGTGACCGGCGTCACCGATCATCACCCCGTCGAAATTCAGAACACCGTGCTCGGCCTGATCGCACAGGGCTGGCAGGTCGCCGATGCAGCCGACGGCTATGTGCTGCTGTTGCAACCGGCCGCCAACGTCATACTGACGCCTCCCTGCGCTCCACCCTTGCCTGCCGCCGATTTTGCCGCCTGTGCGCTGCCCGATGCCTTCTTCGATTTTGCCCGCAGCGCCCGCAGCGGCCTGCTGCGGCACCCGCCTGACCTGGCGCCGGCGCCGCTGCGCTTCGGCCAGCGCCTCGATTTTTTGGGCCACGAGTTGGTGGACGATGGCAAATGGGGCCTGACGCGCTGGCGCAGCTTCTGGCAGGCGCAAGCTCCACTGCCCGCCGTCCTACGGGTTTGGCCATTCGCTGTCGCCCCGGACGGCAGTCTGGCCGACGATCCTGCCCTGCGCCCGCCGGTCGTGACGCTCTGGTACCCGCCATCCCGCTGGCAGCCGGGCGAGCAGATCGTGGTCGAAACCCTGCCCTGGTTCCTGCCGCCGGTTTGGGCGCCCGCCGTCGGCGTCTACGCAGGCGAGGCCTGGACCGATCAAGCCAGCCGCTGGCCCGTGCAGGGCGCCGACGTGGCTTTCGACCAGCAGACCTGGGCGCGCTTGACGCCCATACAGCGCGTGGGGCGCCGCCTGCTTCCCCTGCCCGGCCCTGCGGCGGAGGTCGAGCCGTTGGCCGTTTTCGAGATAAGCGCCGGCGCGCCATGGATCGAACTTCACCGCCTGGAGGGCCTGCCCGCCGTTCTGACGGCGGGCGGCGCAGCGGTCAGCATCCCCCTGACGCTGACCTGGCGGTTGGCCGCCCCTGTCGCCGGCGATTGGAGCGTTTTCGTACATCTGCGCAACGCCGCCGGGGACAACGTGGCCCAGGCCGACGGCCCGCCGGTCTGGTTTGGGTTGCGACCTTTTACCGCCTGGAAGCCAGATCAGCCCGGCGCAGATCGGCGCAACCTGTCGTTGCCCACGGCCCTGGCGCCGGGCATCTATCGTTTGGTGATCGGCCTGTATGATCCGCAAAGCGGGCAGCGGCTGACGCTGACAAACGGCGCCAACGAAACGGAGGTTGGCCGTCTGCACATCGCAGCGCCCAAACCATGAGGGATTCATGACCAACGAACTTCTGACTCGCAGCTACAATGGCGCCCGTGTCCTCATCACCGGCGGACTGGGCTTCATCGGCTCCAACCTGGCGCTGCGTCTGGCGGCGCTCGGCGCACAGACGACCCTGGTAGATTCGCTGATCCCAGACTACGGCGGCAACTGGTTCAATATCGAGCCGATCCGGGCGCAGGTGCGCGTCAATCTGGCCGATGTGCGCGACGCCCACGCCATGAACGCCCTCGTGCCCGGTTTCGACTACCTCTTCAACCTGGCCGGCCAGGTCAGCCATCTCGACTCGATGACCGATCCCTTCACCGATTTGGAAATCAACACCCGCAGTCAGTTGAGCATCCTGGAAGCGTGCCGCCGTCGCAACCCCACCATCCGCATCGTCTACGCCGGTACGCGCCAGCAGTACGGCAAGCCCGACTACCTCCCGTTGGACGAACGGCATTTGCAGCACCCGACCGACATCAACGGAGTCAACAAACTGGCGGGTGAGTGGTATCACATCATTTACCATCAGGTCTACGGTCTATCCGCCTGTTCGCTGCGCCTGACCAACACCTACGGCCCGCGCCAGCTTTTGCGTCACAATCGTCAGGGCTTCATCGGCTGGTTCATGCGCCTGGCGCTGGAAGGTGGCGAGATTCAGGTCTATGGCGATGGGCGCCAGCGCCGCGATCTGACCTACGTGGATGATGTGGTAGACGCATTCCTGCTGGCTGGCGCCCATCCGGCCGCAGTTGGGCAGGTCTTCAATCTGGGCGGGCTGGCGCCGGTGGCGCTGGCCGACCTGGCGCAGATGCTGGTGGAGCTGACGGGGCGCGGGCGCGTGCGGCTGATCCCCTGGCCGGCCGACCGCCAAAAGATTGACATTGGCGATGTCTTCTCCAGCTACGCCCGGATCGAGGCGGCGTTGGGCTGGCGTCCAATCATCCCATTGGAAGAGGGGCTGCGGCGCACGCTGACCTTCTACGAACAGTTTGGCAGTCACTACTTGCAGGCGTACAGATGAGTCCGAAAATTGCATTCAACGATTTGAGCGCCCAACATCGGGCGTTGGCGGCAGAGCTTGAAGAGGCGGCGCTGAGGGTGCTGCGCGGCGGCTGGTACATTTTGGGGTCGGAAGTGAGCGCGTTCGAAGCCGAGTTTAGCGCCTGGCTCGGTCTGCCCGGCGGTGCGTACGCCGTCGGGGTCAACTCCGGCAGCGATGCCCTGCGCCTGGCGCTGATTGCGTGCGGCATTGGGCCGGGCGACGAGGTGATCACCGTGGCGCATACCGCCGTCGCCACCGTCGCTTCCATCGTGGACGCCGGCGCCCGACCGGTATTGGTTGACATCGAGCCGGCGACCTACACGCTCGATCCGGCCCAACTGGAGTCTGCCATCACGGCGCGCACGCGGGCCATCATCCCCGTGCATCTCTACGGCCAGCCGGCCGATCTGGCGCCGATCCTGGTCTTTGCCCGCCAGCACGATCTACGCGTCATCGAGGACTGCGCCCAGGCGCACGGGGCGCGCTATCACGACACGCCTGTGGGGTTGTGGGGTGATGCGGCCTGCTTCAGCTTCTATCCTACCAAGAACCTGGGCGCCGCCGGCGATGGCGGCATGGTGGTCAGCCGTGACGCCGCCGTGGCTGCCCGCGCACGTTCGCTGCGTGAATACGGCTGGCGCCCGGAGGCGCGCTACGTCAGTCAGGAGCACGGCTGCAATAGCCGCCTGGACGAAATGCAGGCGGCGCTGCTGCGCGTCAAACTGCCGCACCTGGAGGCCTGGAACGCACGGCGTCAGGCGCTGGCTGCGCGCTACGATCGGCTGCTGGCCGGCTGCGGCCTCATCACGCCACAGCGGCGGGCCGGCAGCAACCATGTCTATCATCTCTATGTGGTGCGCCACGTGCGGCGCAACGCTCTGCAGGCAGCGCTGCAGGCGGTCGGCATCAGCACCCTGATCCATTACCCGGCGCCCATTCACCTGCAGCCGGCCTACCGACGCCTGGCCGCGGCCGGCGCGCTGCCTGTCAGCGAACAGGCGGCGCAGGAAATTTTCTCCTTGCCGCTCTACCCGGAAATGGCTGATGAGCAGGTGGATGAGGTGGCCACAGCCCTGCACTCAGCGCTCGCCTGGCTGATCTGATCAGCATGCACCGTATCGCGCAGTTTGGCCGACAGTGAACCCTGATACTGTCAAGGTCGCAATGTAGAGAGCAGGACGGCGGTGAGTTGTGCGCGGGGGAAGCTGTGCTATAATCTTCCTGATGCCAGACTGCAATTCAGCCCCTGGAGGTAACCGATGCGATTCTTCACCACGGAAGGGCCGGTCAACTGCGCCCGCCATTACTGCCTGCCGTCGCTCGATCGGCTCGACCTGTCCGAGATGCTGATACTGATCGAGCAGCAGAAGTACTTCCTGCTCCACGCCCCGCGGCAGACGGGCAAGACCACCTGCTTGCTGGCGTTGGCTGGCCATCTGAACCAGGAAGGACGCTACCGGGCAGTTTACGCCAACATCGAAGTGGCCCAGGCCTATCGCGAAAATGTGGACAAGGGCATGGCGGCGGTCGTCGAACAAATCTCGCGCAGCGCCCGCGATCAGGTTGGCGATCTGACTGCGACCGGTCTCGCTCGAACGGTGATTGCCAGTTCCACTGGCGGTACAGTGGTCGAGGAGTTCCTGACACGCTGGTGCCAGGACGCGTCTCGCCCCACCGTGCTGCTGCTCGACGAGGTGGATGCGCTCGTCGGCGACACCCTGATCGCACTGCTGCGCCAGTTGCGCGCCGGCTATCCCAAGCGGCCGGACGCCTTCCCCCAGTCGGTGATCCTGTGCGGCGTGCGCGATTTGCAGGACTACCGCATCCAGTCCAGCCTTGAGAAGGCCGTGATCACTGGCGGCAGCGCGTTCAACATCAAAGCCGAATCGCTGCGCCTGGGCGACTTCGACCGCCGCGAGACCGAGACGCTGCTGTTGGAGCACACCAAAGAAACGGGCCAGGTCTTCACGCCAGAGGCGCTCGACCTGGTCTGGGAGCTGTCCGCCGGGCAGCCGTGGCTGGTCAACGCCCTGGCCTACACCGCCTGTTTCCGTATGCCCGAAGGGCGCGACCGGTCCCAACCGATTACGCCCGTCCACATTCAGACGGCCAAAGAAAGCCTGATCGAGCGTCGCGTGACCCATCTCGATCAGTTGGCGGACAAACTCCGGGAACCGCGCGTGCGCCGCGTCATCGAGCCGATCTTGCGCGGCGACGAACTGGACGAGAGCGCTACCCGCGATGACATCACCTATGTGACAGATCTGGGGCTGGTGCGCCGCGGCGCACGCGGCCCACAGATCGCCAACCCCATCTATCGCGAGGTTGTTCCACGCGAGTTGACCCTCATTGCCCAGTTGAACCTGGAGGCGCAGCAGCGGCCAGCCTGGTACATCCGCGGCGATGGCCGCCTGGACATGCCCAAGCTACTGGCCGCGTTCCAGCAGTTCTTCCGCGAACACTCGGAGAGTTGGGTGGAGCGTTTCGAGTACAAAGAGGCCGGGCCGCAACTGCTGATGCAGGCTTTCTTGCAGCGCATCGTCAACGGCGGCGGCCGCGTGGAACGGGAATATGGCCTGGGCCGCGGACGAACCGACCTGCTGGTGGTGTGGTCGCCGGCTGCGGCCAGGGAGCAGGGGGCAGGCGCCAGTCTGCGCTTGCCAGCCACCGGCTTCATGCATCCGGATGCCGGCCTGCAGCGTGCGGTGATCGAACTCAAAGTGCTGCGCAAGTCGCTGGATGCGACCGTGGCCGAAGGGCTGGCGCAGACGCGGGAGTATGCGGATCGCTGCGCCGCGGACGAGGCGCACCTGGTCATCTTCGACCGCCGGCCGGGGCGGGCATGGGAAGAGAAAATCTGGCAGCGGACGGAGCAGTCCGGTGGGCTGGCGATCAGCGTGTGGGGAATGTAGCGATTGTCAGCAGTCCACGGGGTCTTACCGACCCACCATATGCCAGACTGCAATTCAGCCCCTGGAGGTAACCGATGCGATTCTTCACCACGGAAGGGCCGGTCAACTGCGCCCGCCATTACTGCCTGCCGTCGCTCGATCGGCTCGACCTGTCCGAGATGCTGATACTGATCGAGCAGCAGAAGTACTTCCTGCTCCACGCCCCGCGGCAGACGGGCAAGACCACCTGCTTGCTGGCGTTGGCTGGCCATCTGAACCAGGAAGGACGCTACCGGGCAGTTTACGCCAACATCGAAGTGGCCCAGGCCTATCGCGAAAATGTGGACAAGGGCATGGCGGCGGTCGTCGAACAAATCTCGCGCAGCGCCCGCGATCAGGTTGGCGATCTGACTGCGACCGGTCTCGCTCGAACGGTGATTGCCAGTTCCACTGGCGGTACAGTGGTCGAGGAGTTCCTGACACGCTGGTGCCAGGACGCGTCTCGCCCCACCGTGCTGCTGCTCGACGAGGTGGATGCGCTCGTCGGCGACACCCTGATCGCACTGCTGCGCCAGTTGCGCGCCGGCTATCCCAAGCGGCCGGACGCCTTCCCCCAGTCGGTGATCCTGTGCGGCGTGCGCGATTTGCAGGACTACCGCATCCAGTCCAGCCTTGAGAAGGCCGTGATCACTGGCGGCAGCGCGTTCAACATCAAAGCCGAATCGCTGCGCCTGGGCGACTTCGACCGCCGCGAGACCGAGACGCTGCTGTTGGAGCACACCAAAGAAACGGGCCAGGTCTTCACGCCAGAGGCGCTCGACCTGGTCTGGGAGCTGTCCGCCGGGCAGCCGTGGCTGGTCAACGCCCTGGCCTACACCGCCTGTTTCCGTATGCCCGAAGGGCGCGACCGGTCCCAACCGATTACGCCCGTCCACATTCAGACGGCCAAAGAAAGCCTGATCGAGCGTCGCGTGACCCATCTCGATCAGTTGGCGGACAAACTCCGGGAACCGCGCGTGCGCCGCGTCATCGAGCCGATCTTGCGCGGCGACGAACTGGACGAGAGCGCTACCCGCGATGACATCACCTATGTGACAGATCTGGGGCTGGTGCGCCGCGGCGCACGCGGCCCACAGATCGCCAACCCCATCTATCGCGAGGTTGTTCCACGCGAGTTGACCCTCATTGCCCAGTTGAACCTGGAGGCGCAGCAGCGGCCAGCCTGGTACATCCGCGGCGATGGCCGCCTGGACATGCCCAAGCTACTGGCCGCGTTCCAGCAGTTCTTCCGCGAACACTCGGAGAGTTGGGTGGAGCGTTTCGAGTACAAAGAGGCCGGGCCGCAACTGCTGATGCAGGCTTTCTTGCAGCGCATCGTCAACGGCGGCGGCCGCGTGGAACGGGAATATGGCCTGGGCCGCGGACGAACCGACCTGCTGGTGGTGTGGTCGCCGGCTGCGGCCAGGGAGCAGGGGGCAGGCGCCAGTCTGCGCTTGCCAGCCACCGGCTTCATGCATCCGGATGCCGGCCTGCAGCGTGCGGTGATCGAACTCAAAGTGCTGCGCAAGTCGCTGGATGCGACCGTGGCCGAAGGGCTGGCGCAGACGCGGGAGTATGCGGATCGCTGCGCCGCGGACGAGGCGCACCTGGTCATCTTCGACCGCCGGCCGGGGCGGGCATGGGAAGAGAAAATCTGGCAGCGGACGGAGCAGTCCGGTGGGCTGGCGATCAGCGTGTGGGGAATGTAGCGATTGTCAGCTCAGGTGGCGCACCGGCCCCTCGCGGCAAACCAGCCAGCCGTCCTGCTCGCAGACGCCACAGATGCCCAGGGCGCAGCGCATCTTGTTTTCCCAACTGAGCTGCGCCGGCACGCCGTGCTGCGTCGCCCACTGCGCCAACGCCGCCAACATCGGCCCCGGCCCGCAGGCGCAAAGCTGATCCACCGGGCTGGTCGCCGCGGCCGCCAGCCGTTCCAGACCCACCGTGACCAGGCCGCGCAGTCCGGCCGAACCGTCGTCGGTGGTCAGGGCGACGGGAACGCCCAGCGCGCGAAACCGCTGTTCGAAGAGCAGATCGGCGGCGCGGCGAGCGCCAATCGCCACACTGACCGCCGCGCCCGCCGCCAGGGCCTCGGTCGCCAGAAAGAAGATGGGCGCGACCCCATAGCCGCCGCCGGCCAACAGAAAATGACGGCCCTGTAACCGGAAGCCATTGCCCAACGGCCCGCGCACCCACAGCCAGTCGCCCACGCGTAACGTGTGCAGCGCCGTGCTGAATTCGCCCACGCGCGCCACGGTGAAACGCACGGGATCGTTGCTCAAAAAACTGAGCGGACGTTCGTTTATTCCCGGCAGCCAGACCATGGCGAATTGGCCCGGCCGCGCCGCGGGCAGCGCCAGGTCGAGCGTCAGGGTTTTGACCCGGTAGTTTTCCGCTTCGATCTGCGTCACGCGTGCGGCGTAATGGATGGACATGGCTGCTCCTCAGTGCTTCTGCTGTTCGTGCGCCAGGCCGACCAGGTGGCGGGGTGCGCTGAACCCTTCGGCGGCCATGAAGTGCGCCAGTTCGGCGCCAATCCGCCCAAGCGTCTCCACGCCGTGCTGATGAACCGCCGAGCCGACCCCGACCAGCGTGGCGCCCGCCATCAGCAGTTCGGCGGCATCCTCGCCGCTGCTCACGCCGCCAATGCCCAGAATTGGGATCTTCACCCGTTCGAAACATTGATAGATGCAGCGCACTGCCACCGGTCTGATCGCCGGACCGCTCAGCCCGCCCTCGCGATTGGCCAGCACTGGGCGGCGGGCGCGGATGTCAATCGTCATGCCGGCCACAGTGTTGATGGCAGCGATGGCGTCGGCGCCGGCCTGTTCCACGGCGTGCGCAATCTCGCCGATGTCGCTGACGTTGGGCGACAGCTTGATGATGACCGGGATGTGCGTTGCCCGCTTGACAGCGCGCGTCACGGCGGCGGCGGCGGCGCAGCTGGCGGCGAAGGGACGCGCCAGTTCGTCATGAACGTTGGGGCAGGAGATGTTGACTTCCAGCAGATCGGGCTGCGCCTCGGCCATGCGTTGCGCAAGGTAATCGTAATCCTCCAGCGCCGTCCCGAAGATCGAGGCGATCAGCCTGACCCCCTGTCCGGCCTGTTGCAGGTGTTGGCGCGTGGTGCGCAGGATGACGATCTGTTCTTCGATACCCGGATTGGCCAGCCCAACCGCATTGATGAAGCCGCCCTCCCAGGGCAACACGCTTGGGTTGGGGTGACCGGGGCGCGGGGCGCGGCTGCACGATTTGGCCGTGACGGCTCCGGCGCCGTTGGCTGCCACGCGGGCCATGAGGACGGCGCTGGTTCCCAGGATGCCCGAGGCGAGCACCAGCGGGTTGGGCAGCGTGACGCCGCAGAAGGTGGTGGTCAGATCAGGTGGTGTCATGGGCAGAGGTCAGAAGGCAGAAGGCAGAAGTCAGAGATCAGAAGTCAGAGGTCAGAGATCAGAGATCAGAGATCAGAGATCAGAGATCAGAGATCAGAGATCAGAGGTCGGGGGGCAGGGGGCAGGGGGAGATGAAGGGTTTCGATGATTTCGGTCAGGGTGTAGATGGCGCGCAGGCGCAGGCCGGCGACGGCCAGGGCTTCACGGGCGCCTTGCTGGCGTTCGATCAGGGCGACGACATCTTCGACGATCAGTCCGGCCTCGCGCAGCAGTTCGACTGTTTTGAGCGTGCTGCCGCCGCTGGTCACCAGGTCTTCGACGACCACGACGCGCTCGCCCGGCTGCCAGGCGCCTTCGATCGTCTTGCCCAGGCCATACTGCTTGGCTTCCTTGCGCGGGTAGAGCAGCGGCTTTTCGATCTGCAGGCTGAGCGCCGTCCCGATGGGCAGCGCCGCATAGGGTACGGCCGCCAGACGGTCGTAAGTCAGACCGGCCAGTGCGCCGGCGTAGGCGGCGGCGCACTGGCGTAACAGCGCCGGACGGCTGACCAACAGGCGCAGGTCAATGTAGAATGGGGAGGAGAGGCCGCTGGCCAGGGTAAATTGGCCAAAGCGAATAGCGCCCAGCTCCTGCAGGCCAGCCAGGAGTGCGGCGCGACCGCTGTGGTCATGCGACGCCGCTGCGCCGGCCGGGGATCGAGCAGGGGGCTGGCGAGTGCGCCTGGCGTCCTGGATGGCGGTTCTTAGTTCCAGCGCCGCCTGACGTGGGTCGGCGGCGTGCGTGACGCCGCGGCTGACGGCAAGCAGCGCGCCCAGTCCGTCGCCGCGTACGGCGGCCTGCACGGCTGCCGTCAGGTCGCCGCCCTGTGCGCCCACGCCGGGTATCAGGAACCAGGTCTGCGGAGCGATCTGCCGCACCGCCGCCAGAGCCGCCGGGAAGGTTGCGCCCACGACCAGACCGACGTTTTGATGCGGCGACCAGGTCAGCGCCTGCCGCGCCAGATGCAGGTAGAGCGGCGTCCCTTCCGCCGTAGTCAGGTCTTGGATGGCGGCGGCGCCGGGGTTGGAGGTGTGACAGAGAATGAAGAGGCCGCGTTCGGCGTAGGCGGCAAACGGGGCGATGCTGTCGGCGCCCAGGTAGGGGCTGAGCGTGACGGCGTCCACGCCAAGCTGCTCGAAGATCGCCCGGGCGTAGGCCTCAGCGGTGGAGCCGATGTCGCCGCGCTTGGCGTCGAGAATGACCGGAATTGTGGGCGGGATCAGACGCAGCGTGGCTTTGAGGGTGGCCAGGCCATCGTCCAACGCTTCGTAGAAGGCGATGTTCGGCTTGTAGGCGCAGACCAGGTCGCATGTTGCTTCGATCACTGCCTGGTTCCAGGCCACGATGGGGTTGGCGGCGCTGCGGAAGCGGGCTGGCGTTGCGCCAGGCGTGGGGTCGAGGCCCACGCAGAGCAGCGAAGTGTTCTTGTGCGCAGCAGAGGTCAGTTTTTCGAATGCCATTGTCATCCTATCGGTTCTCGAACTGGCGCCATGGGAAAGCCGTCGTCATTCTACCATCGGCCCGGTGTCTTGACAAGAAGGGGGGGCGCAAGCTGGTTCGTCTCTTGCGCTGAAGTCACCATGTGGGGGCGTCAGCCCCAAACCCTAAAGGCTTCAGAAACCTTTAGGGTTTTTGCCCCGGATGATCGAGCAGATACGCCTGACTCAATACAGGAACATGGGCTTGCCGAGGACGTGACGCACCTTCGGGCGGTAATGGTGGACATCGTACAGCTCATCCACGTCAACCCGCTTCTTGCCCTGCATGATCGTGCTGATGGGGATGTGCGTGTAGGTGCCGCCCTGCAGCGCCACCATTCGCCCTGACATGCCTTCGGCCACCAGATCCATCGCCATATTGGCGTAGTTGAAAGCAACCATCAAATCGAGCGAATCGGGCGCGCCTGATCGCATCAGGTAGGAGAGGGGCTGATAGATCATGTGCGAGCCGGTCAGATTCTTCAGCGCATCGGCGACGATCTCGCCAATACCGCCCAGTTTGCGATGACCGTAAGCATCCTCTTGACCATACTCCAGAATCTCCCCGCCGATCATGGCGGCGCCTTCCGAAATGGTGACCATCGCATAGTTGCTTGGATTGGCGGCTTTGTCGCTGGCCAGCATCTGCGCCAGTTTTTTGATGTCGAAGGGCACCTCCGAGATGAGGGCGCGATCTACACCAGACAGGTAGGCGGAGATGAGCGAAGTTTCGCCCGAATTGCGTCCAAACAGCTCTACGACGGCGATGCGCTCGTGCGAACCGGCGCTGGTGCGTAGGTTGTGAATGAAGTTGACGCTGCGTGTGACCGCCGTCGAAAAACCGATGCAGTAATCGGTGCCATAGACGTCGTTGTCCATCGTTTTTGGAATGGCCGCCACGGGAAAACCTTCGCGATGCAGGCGTTCGGCGTAGCTGAGCGTGTCGTCGCCGCCGATGGGAATCAGCGCATCTATGCCCAACTTCGCCAGGTTGGACAAGACGTGCGGCGTGAAGTCGTGCCGGCTTTTACTGGATGGGTCGAAGTCGGCGCCGCGCAGGAAGGCGGGGACTTCGGCGCTGCCAACATTGGCGGGATTGGTGCGGCTGGTGTGCAGGAAGGTGCCGCCGCTGCGATCAACGGTGCGCACGCTCTGACGGTCGAGCGCTACGATGTGCCTTTCGCAGCTAGTCGGGTCTTGCGGGTCGCAGTGCAGCAGCCCTCCCCAACCGCGGCGGATGCCGACGATGCGGCAGTCGTCCTCTGCCGCCCGGTAGACCAGCGTCTTGAGCGCCGGGTTGAGGCCGGGCACATCGCCGCCGCCGGTCAAGATGCCGATCGTTTTCTGTCGTTGAGTCATGAAAAAATCCTTTCGAGATGAAAAAGTGATAAAAGGCGTCAGGCCTTGCCCAAGACCGCAGCCAGCAGCGCCATGCGGATGTACATGCCGTTGCGCATCTGTCGAAAATAGGCGGCGCGCGGATCGTCGTCCACTGTGTAGGCAATTTCGCCAACACGGGGCAGCGGGTGCATGACAACCATTTGCGCTTGCGCCCGTTCCATCAGCGCCGCATCCACAACGTAGTGATTCTTGACCGAATCGTAGAGCGCCAGGTCGCTGAAACGCTCCTTTTGCACGCGCGTCACGTAGAGCACGTCGGCCTCACCAATGACATCATGAATGTCGCCGGTTTCACGCATCGGCAGACCAGCCTGGCGCACCTCGGCGGCGATTTCTTCTGGCAAGCGCAGAATGTCAGGCGAGACGAAGACCAGCTCGACCCGATACTGGGTCAGCAGGCGGGTCAACGAATGGACTGTGCGACCGTACTTCAGGTCTCCCACCATGACGACTTTCAAGCCGTCGACGCGTCCCAGTTCCTCCTGAATCGTGAAGAGGTCGAGCAGCGCCTGGGTTGGGTGTTCGCCAATGCCATCGCCGGCGTTGATGATCGGCGCCCGCGCATAGCGCGCCGCCGTGGCCGCGGCGCCCATCTCTGGATGGCGCAGCACGATGACATCGGCGTAACATTCCAATGTGCGGATCGTATCGGGCAGCGACTCCCCCTTGCTCACCGAGGAGTAGACCACCTCGTTGATGCTCAGCACGCGCCCGCCCAGCCGCACCATGGCAGCATGAAACGAAGACGAGGTGCGGGTGCTTGGTTCGTAGAAGAGGTTGGCCAGCAGATGGCCGTGCAGCAGATCGGCGGTGCCGAAACGCTCGACCATGGAGCGCATACTGTGGGCGACGCCGAAGATGTATTCGAGCTTGGGACGGTTGAACTGTTTGACCGACAACACGTGCTGGCCGTACCAGCCATTCGATGGGTGCGACACGAATAATACCTCTTGCAAAAAAGATCAGGCAGGCGGGGCATTGAGCGCCCGTCCGGCGCCAGGCTGCGCCAGGACGGCGCCTTGCGCAAAAACGATGCGATGGCGCAGCGAGACGCGCTGCACAGCGCCATGCACTCTGAAGCCGCTAAATGGACTCCAGTCGCAGCGCGTGCGATAGCCGCTGGCGGGCAGATCGTAGGCGGCGTCCAGCGCCACTTCGACCCAGTCGCCGGCGCCGATGATGGGAAGGTGAAAGATGCGCGCCGGGTTGTGATGCAGCCGCAGCGCCACATCCTCCAGGGTGAGGCGCCCCTCGTGCACGGCGGTCAGCAGTAGGGGGAGCATCGTCTCCAGCCCTGGCACACCGGGCGGCGCTTCGGCGCTCTCTTTTTCGGCCAACGTGTGCGGGGCGTGGTCGCTGGCGAAGCAGTCAATGACCGGCAGGTGCGCCCAGAGGGCGGCGCGGTCGGCGGCCGTGCCCAGGCGAGGGCGCATATCGCCGCGTGCGCCAAGCTGTGGCAGGTCGTCCAGGCACAGCCAGAGGTGGTGCGGCGTCACTTCGCAGGTGACAGGGAGGCCCTGCTGTTTGGCCCGGCGAATCAGCTCGATCTCGCTGCGCCGGCTGACGTGACAGACGTGCAGCGGCTGCCCAAACAGGCGGGCCAGCGCCAGACAGGTCGCCAGCAGCAGCCCTTCGGCATGAACTGCGATGGGGCCAGGGCCGGGCCAGGCGCGAAAGAAGGCCATCAGTTGCGCCAGGTCATCGAGGCGAAGCGAACCAAAGGTTTCGCTGACGTAGATTTTGAGGCCGCAGGCAAAGGGCGCCGCCACCGCTGTGACCGATGCCTCGACGTCACGCGTGGCGCCCAGAAAGAACCCGACATCGCAAACCGCCGTGGCGGTTGCGCGTCGGGCCTTGTCGCTCAAACTCTCCAACGTGGCCGTGGGCGGCAGCGTGTTGGGCATATCGAGAACGGTGGTGAAACCGCCAGCCAGGGCGGCGGCGCTGCCGGTGAGGAGCGTTTCTTTGTGTTCGAAGCCGGGTTCGCGCAGGTGGACGTGCACATCCACCAGACCCGGCAGGCGAATGGCGTCCATGCACATCCTGCAAATACTCGATTTGACGATCAATGGTCAGCGGGGGAGCGGGGCCTATTGTACCACCGGGGCATCGTTTTGGCAAAAGGACTTTTTCGTCGCCCAGGTCGTCTCCAGCGCCTGCAGGCGCGGCAGATGGCGTGCATCGCCCTCGATCGTCACATGGCGGATGGCCAGGAGGCTGATCAGCGTGCGTTTGCCGTAGAGCCACTGCAAGTAGTCGCCGGCATGTCGCCAGTGCAGGGTCAAGTGTGCCAAAGTGGGACGTTCATCGCGATAACGCGCCAGGCGCGGCGACAGTTCGAGGCCGTGCCAGAGTTCCAGATCACGCAGGTGCATCGCAATGACGCACACGGAGGCTGTCGCCCGTCCCGGTGACCGTGACCGCAGCGCCGGCTGCGCGCTTCGATATGCCTGGCGAATCTCGCTGCGCAACTGTGTGCGGTTACCAAGAAGATCAACAAAAGACATCGTCCAACTCTCGACAAAGGCGTGAGCGATCTTTGTGCATTGCCCGGGCCTGCGCGTTGCCTGAGCCTGTCGAAGGCAATGATGCCCCCTTCGACAAGCTCAGGGGGTGAGACAAGCTCAGGGGGCGAAACCAGCTCAGGGGGTGAGACAAGCTCAGGGGGCGAAACCAGCTCAGGGGGCGAGACAAGCTCAGGGGGCGAAACCAGCTCAGGGGGCGAAACCAGCTCAGGAGACGGGGTATGCTCAGGGAGCGGCGGCGACCCGCTGCCATTGGACATGACGTGTAGGCACAGTCGAAGTGACGAGCGGGATGGGCGGCGAGCAGGCGGTCGAAATTTTGCCGCGGCGCAGGTTTGCGTGATAATGGTCCAACGATGCAAGTCAACTGGATTGTTCAACGTTTGATTGATGGGCTGACCGCGCTGGCGACCTGGTACTACAATCGCAAGTACGGGGCGTTGGCCTTGCGCCTGGGTGGCGGCGTCAGGCCGGGCGATGGGCGGCGCGGCTTCATCATCATTCAGATTGACGGGCTGGCCCATCAGTATGTGCAGGAGGTGCTGGCGCGTGGCGCCATGCCCTATTTGCAGCGACTGCTCGAACGCGACGGCTTCCAGATGCAGCCCTGGCGCTGCGGCCTGCCGAGCAGCACCCCGGCTGTGCAGGCCGGTCTGCTGTTCGGTAACAACTGGGACATTCCCTCGTTCCGCTGGTACGAAAAGGAAAGTGGCCAGGCCATCGTCTGCAAGGTGCCGGCGCATCTGCACCATCTGCAGGAGCGGCTGAGCAGCGGCCGCTACGGCATCCTGACCGGCGGTTCCAGCTACTTCAACCTGTTCGACGGCAACGCTCGCACTTCGATCCTGACGCTGTCGGCGCTTGGCCGCCAGCACTTGTTCCAAAACCTGCGCGGATCGTTCTTCTTCGTGCTCTTTCTGCTGACCCCGCGCCGCTCTCTGCGCGCCGTCTGGCTGACGCTCAGCGAATATGTGCGAACGCTGCGCACACAGGCCCATCAGAGCCATGCGCCAAAGCCTCGTTTTTCGCTGCGCCGGCGGCTGTCGGCGCTGGCGACGGCGCTCCTGGCGCCGCTGGCGCCGGCGGCGCTCAATGTCCTTTTCCGTGAGGTTCAAACCTTTGCCGTGGCGCTCGATATCTACCGCGGCGTGCCGGCGATCTACACTGACTACTACGGTTACGATGACCGCGCCCATCATCACGGGCCGCTGTCGGCTGAGGCGCTGCGGGCGCTACGCAACATTGACACCTGTCTGCGTGAAATTGACCAGGTGCGACGCCAGTTTCGCCAGCGCCGCCCCTATGATCTCTTCATCCTGTCCGATCATGGCATGAGCTGCTGCCGTCCCTTCCGGCAGACGTTTGGGCAGACGTTGGGCGATTTCGTGCGGGCGCATGTGGGGCAGCAGGTGGTAGATGTGCAGGGCGGTCAGGCGCCGTGGGGCGCGATGCAGGAACAGCTCTTGCAGCGCGAACTGCAAGCGGCAGCCGCACAGGTCTCGCCGCGCCGCTCGCGTAGCGCACGCCGCGCCGGGGTGAATGCCGTGCAGCGCCTTGTGCGCCGGCTGCCTTCCGACCCGGAACTGCAAGGCTACGATCTGGCGCGTCACAGCGACGTGGTGGTGCGCGTGGCTGGCAGCTTGGCGCACATCTACTTCAACGTCACCAGCGCCCAGATGGACATCGGCGCGGTGACGCTGCTCTACTCTGACCTGATCGAGGCGCTGCGCCAGCATGAGGGGTTTGGCCTGGTGTTGGGACGGGAGCGCGGAGATGCCGTCTGCGTGACGCCAGAGGGCATGTTGCGCCTGGACGATCCGCGCCTGTTGGCGTTCCTGCCGCCGCTGGCGCAGCCCGCGGCCGAGCTGGCGCAGCTCGACCGGCTGACGCGCTTTCCCCATGCTGGCGATCTGGTGCTCTTGGGTCGCTGGTACGCCGATGGCACGGTGGTCGGTTTCGAGGAGCATGTGGCGACGCACGGCGGTTTGGGCGGGCCGCAAGACTGGCCGTTCTTCATCACCGAGCAGGGAGTAAACTGGAACTTGCAGGAGGTGACCAACGCCGCACAGTTGCACGCTTTTTTCGTCAATTGGTACGGCGATGCGGCCGCGCGGGCGGCGCGAGGCTGAGTCGAGAATGGAAAACCGCCCAGCCCAGATGCCCACCCGTGATTGGGCATCGTGCGCCGGCCGTGCGCGTGGACGCACGGCCGGCGTCAGAGTTTGCAGAGGGGGATTGGCATGAGAGTCAAGCGAATGTTGGGGTTGGCGTTGGCGGTAGCGGCGCTGGCAGTGGGGTTGTTGGGGTGTGCGTCGGAGCCGACGCCGCCGGTTCCCACGGCGGAGATCACCGATCAGGCGGACGGGGCGACGACGCCGCTGCCGGTTGCGCTGCAAACGCGCACCTTTCCGCTGCAGGCCGAGCCAACCGATAACCCGATGACGCCGGCGCGCATCGAGTTGGGGCGCCAGTTGTTCTTCGAGCCGGCGCTTTCGACCAGTCAGGCGATGGCGTGCGCCACCTGTCATCAGCCGCAGCAGGGGCTGTCCAACGGTCAGCAGACGAGCACGCCGCGTCCGGGAGCGCCAGGGCGTAACGTGCCGACGCTGTGGAACGTTGGGTTTCGCCGCTTCTTGACGTGGGACGGCCGCGAGATTGCGCTGGAATCTCAGGCGCGCGGGCCGCTGACGTTGCCGCACGAAATGGCCGCCGTTCCTGCTGAACTGGAAGCGAAACTGCGCGCCATCCCCGCCTATGTGACGCTGTTCGACCAGGCGTTTGGCGGCGGCGTGGAGTCGGTGACGTTCGACAACGTGACGCGTGCGCTGGCGGCCTTCGAACGCACGCTGGTCAGCGACAACAGCGCGGTGGATCGTTTTCTGAATGGCGATCAGGCGGCGCTGAGCGCGGCGCAGCGGCGCGGTCTCGATCTCTTCTTCAGCGAGCGCACCCACTGCGCCGAATGTCATCAGCCGCCCACTTTCGCCATGGAGACCTTTCGCGTGGTTGGGGTCGAAGCCGAGGATCTGGGGCGCGCCGGGGTGAGCGAGTTGGGCGTGCGCGGGGCGTTCCGGGTGCCAACGCTGCGCAACATCGCCCGCAGCGGCCCTTACATGCATAACGGCTCGCTGCCGACGCTGGAGACGGTCGTCGAGTTCTATGCAGCCGGCGGTGGACGAGTGCGCGGTGTTCCCTACGTTGATCCGCTGATCAAGGGGTTCGAGTTGAGCGCCCAGGAACAGGCCGATCTGATCGCCTTCCTGGAAGCGTTGACCGACGAAAGCCGGCTGCCGGCTGTTCCGGCGCGGGCGCTCTCTGGGTTGCCCACCGGCCTGGCGCCGTAAAAAACAACGAGGTTGGCGCAGCCAGCTCGGGCAATCGTGCGCATTCTTGCGCAGTTTTGCCAGATACAAGCGCCAACCTCTGTCGGCGAAAAGTGCGCCGGCGCCGCCGTATGGCAGCGCCGGTCGTTTCAACGTGATTCGGTGCGTGTGCGCCGCACGACACGGGCGCCGGTCAGGCCAAGTGCGGCGATGGCGAGCAGCGCGCCAGTCATCGCCGGGGTCGGGCTGGCGGTCAGGACGCTCAACTGCACCGCCGAGGGTTCGGTAACCTCGACGGACAACGTGGTGTTGGCGTGATCGTCGCCGCCCGGATTGTTGTTCATGTTGACCGAGTTGCCGGCGGCGTAGAGGGTCACGACCTGCGCCGACGGGGGCGCCGTCCAGTAAAAGCTGAAGGTCGCCAGACCGCCGGCGTCGTTGTTCTTGGGCGTCGAGTGGGTGATCTCCTCTTCCAGCAGTTGCGTATCAGGCCCCAGGCTGGCAAAGGCGCCTGCCGTGGCCGACACATCGAGGCCGGCCGCGGTCTGCAACGTCGGCGCGGCGCTTTGCACGCTCAGGGTGTAGATGACAGTGTCACCGGCATCCACCGTTTGCGGCCCCGTCAGAAAGACCGTGGGCTGGCTGCCGCCGCCATGACAGGCGTTGCACGACATGCCGAAGTTGGTGGCCGGGTTGCCTGAATGTCCGTTGATGCCCAGGTTGTACGCCTGCAGCGGCGCCCCCAGGCCTAGCCAGAGGATCAAACCCCCGACCACCCCTACGCAGACAACGAAAGACTTCTTGATCGCCAAACGCTGCATTGCCAAACGCTGCATTGCCAAACGTCTCATTGCCAAACGCTGCATTGCCAAACGTCTCATTGCGAGTAGCAGGCTTGACCTGCTGCGCAACCCCAGTGAGCGGCGTCAAGGGTGACATCTACGATGTCAATCATGTAGTCGCCGTTCACGTCGAACTGCGGTTCGTAGCAGGAATTGGGCACTTCGGGGATGCAGTTCCAGTGACTGGCGACCGCAATCAGATCGTTGGTGTCAATGATCTGGTCGCAGTTGACGTCGAAGCGCGAGCAGGAGTTGAGCGTGGTGGGAACGAACATCGGGCCGGAGAAACAGGGCCAGGTCTGGTTCACGTTGTCGGTCCAGCAGTACTGCGTGGGATAGGGTGGTCGTTCATGCTGCCAGGTGGTAATTGTCACACTTTGCGGCACATACCACACAACGATGTTCTGATTGAGCACCGACTCGCCGTTGATGAACTGTTCTGGCCCTTGCACGTAGGTGCCGGTGCAGCACTGACCGAGCGAAGGCATGTCGGCGTCGCCTTCCGATGTCTTGTGCTGCGTCACATACAGGAACGCGTTGTCGCCGGTGCCGCCGTCGCCAAACTGGCCCTGCCCCGGCTCGACGTAGTAGCCAAAGCCAGACTGATCCATGACCCGATAGCGATAGCCTTCTGGCGTGTAGGGAGCACTCTGCAGCCACCAGCCCTCGGTGGTTTGATCTACCCACTGCGAGCCGTTCCAGAGCGAGAGGGTGTCACTGGAATCGCCCTTGACGGCCAGGTCCATGCGCACCACGGGACGGTAAGTCGCTTCTCCTTCCATATTATCGCCGCAGCCCTGACCATAGGATGCAGTGACGACGCGGAAGCGGCCATCGTTGTAGAAGTGGAAATGCTGCTCGTAGCGGTAGTTGCAGGATGCACCCCAGTTACCCATGCGGAAATCCTGCACCACCTCGAAGCCGATGATGTCATCGGCCTGATCGAGGATATTGAGAACCTGGGTCACGCCGTAGGGGTAGATGGGGAAGCCGCCGCCGCTGCCGCCGCACCCGGTGTAGTCGCGATAACCCCAGTTGCCGGGATAGTGCGCATGCCATTCGATCAGCTTGATGCGCGTTGCCACCGCTTGTGGCGCACCGTTTACATCGTAGGTCACGCTGGTCACTTCCAGACCATCGGTGGGAGTGGTGCGATAGTCGAGATTCCAGCCGTTGCGGTTGACGTGGATCGTCGTGTTGCAGTCGGTGGGTGACTCATGCGGCCGCAGGCTGTAGAGCGAGCTATTCAAGAACTGTGGGCGATCTGTCCACCAGATCTTGGTCACTCGATCTTCGGTCAGGTCTACCAGCACCCACACGGCGCCGCTGTCGGTGAAGAAGGTCGTGCCGGCGCAGAGGTGACCGCCGTCGCAGGCGGTGCCCATGTGATGTTGATCCATGACCCGAATCTGTTCGATGGCGGGCGCAAAACCGAGCGCCGCTTCGACATCTTCGTTGGTGTGAATCAGTTCGACGGCGCGCCAGTAGAGACGTTGATTGATCAGCGGGAACGTCCCTGGCACCTGGAAGGCGTCCAACACAGTTCCTTGCGCCTGGCCCGGCTGCTGGTGCACGATGGCGCTGATCGTGTTGTTTGGCTCGAAGTCGTAGATGTCAACCTGGAAACAGGCGCCATCCTGACAAACGCTGTAGGCGGGCGCATAGGGGCCATAGAACGGGAAGACCTCGAAGACCTCGGCGCGCTCGCCCAGGATTTGACTCTGCACGAACGACGAGGCGAGCGCGGTCGCCTGTGCTGCCTGCTGCTGCGCCGTGAGCGATTGCTCGGTTGGATCGAGCGGCCTGACAGGGCCAGCGGGCGCCGCGCCGGTCGTGAGCCACGAACTGCTCAGCATCACCAGAACGACAATGATAGCCAAAAATGGGGCGCGATACAGTGGACGGTTCTTGATTCGTGTGTTCATGGTCTCCTCTTTCGACAACGCACTGGACTGTGGAAAATGCATCTGGCTAGAACGACCGCCAGGTGCAGCGGTCATGACGAAAAACGCCACGTGAGAAGCGGCCGCCAGCGGTGACAGGGACGGCGTGTCGGTTCTTCCGTTGACTCGTAGAGGGCCTAGTTTAGCACAAAGCCCTAAACTGTCAAACGATCCGGCGAGGACGTTTCACTTCAGATTGACGTAGACCCAGATCAACCCCTCGCCCGCAGCCAGCGATTCCAATGCGGCGCCGAGGACGGGCGCTCCTTCGGTCACCTCCATGCCATCGAGCAGGCGCGTGCGCAGCGGGCGGGCGTAACCGGGCTGGGCATGGGCGGTCAGACGCTGGCCAACCGTTACGGGGCCGGCAACCTTGACCTGCGCGGCGCCCACCAGCGTCAGTGCAACGTAGTCGCCCGGCTGGGCGGGGCCATCAGCGCGGCGCAGTTCGCCGGCGGGCGCATCCGCGCGGCTGGACAGCGCCAGTCGTCCTTCGACCACGCCGATGATGCTGCTGCCAGGAGCGCCGGCCCGCCGCACCAGCGGCAGATGCGCCGCGCTGCCCGGCAATGGAGCGGTCACGCCCACTGTTGCCGTCACATCGCCCGGTTCGAGCGCATCGGCGCCGGTCACCTGGGCGACGACTGAGAGCGCGCCGAGCAGAACGTTGCTGCCGTAGACCTTGTCGGGCGTGTAGAAACCCCACTCGTTGTTGGGATCGGTTGTGTTGGCGTAGACGCCGTTGAACGCGGCCGATTCGACCCGCACACCGTCGGAGTTGGTCATCTGCACGACCATGCCGTGGCTGTCGGCGGCGCCGACGTAGACGCCCGTCTGGGCGTACTGTACACTGACGCCGCTGCCGTCGGCGGCCACGACGAACAGGCCGTCGTAGGTGGCATGTCCAACGGTCAGACCATAACCGGCCGAACTGACCCGCACGCCGTTCTGACCGGCGGAGTAGATGAAGACGCCGTCGCTGGCCGCGGTGCCGACGCGGATGCCGTTGCCGCTGGCTGTGGCGACATCCAACCCGCCGGCGGCCACACGCAGGCCGATACCTGCGCTGTTGCTCACAAGTAGGGCTGGCTCGCCGCCGCCAAACGAGCCGGTGATCTGCAACGGGTTGTTTGTTCCGGTCCAGGTTTGTCCCAGGTGGTTGTGGTTGTTGTCGCTGACGAATGTTCCGGTCTGTCCCCAGTGGCCGGCGGTCTTTTGCACATCGAAGATGTCAACGTCGCCGTCCTGGTCAACATCGCAGGCGGGGTCGTAGGTGGCGCCGGGGACGCAGGGGCCGGCCGTCGGCGCGGCGCTGACGGCGCCGGTCAGGGTGAAGAGAATCATCAGGATGAGGGAGAGACTCAGGAGACGGCGGACGCGTCCGGTCTGTCTGGCGCTGGTGTGCTGCATGATCGAATTCATCGTTTCCTCGCTATGTGTGGTGTGGTTGGGAGTAGGCGGCTTCCTGGAGGGAGGGCGGCGCAATCTTACATCGGATTCGGGCAAGCGTCAACTGCTGCGGCCAGGTGTTTTTCGACAGAATTGGCGGAACGGTGGATCGTGGGGGCGGGGGGTTGCGCCGGCCGAGAGGGATCGCCATGGTTTTTTGACAGGATGAACAGGATTGACAGGATGGGAATCGGGGAATGAACAGGATTGACAGGATGGGAAGCGGGGAGAGGAGTTTGCGTCGGCTGAGCCTGGCGCAGCGGGTATCGCTGCGCCAGGCGGTCGGCTGGGTCAGCCGGCGAGAAGACGCCAGACCTGGGCGACAAGGAAGGTGACAGCGAAGCCGAGGCCGATCGGCATCAGTGTCGCGATGACCGTCCATTTGAGGCTGCCCGATTCCTTGTAGATCGTGAAGATCGTGGTGCTGCACGGGTTGTGCAGCAGGCTGAACAGCATCAAATTGACGGCGGTGAGCAGCGTCCAGCCGCCGGCCTGAAAGATCGCCGCCGTGGCCGCCAGCGTATCGGTCTCGAAAATCACGCCTGCGCCGCCGCCGGCATCTACGCCGGTGACCAGCGCCGTCAGCATCAAGATGGTGGGGACGACGATCTCGTTGGCCGGAATCGCCACGATGTAGGCCAGCAGAATGACTCCATTGAGGCCCAACAGTACGCCAAACGGATCAAGCCAGTTGATGAGATGAGCAGCCACGCTCAGTTGGCCGATCTGGATATTGGAGACGAGCCAGATCGCAGCGCCGGCGGGCATGGCAAAGACCACGGCGCGCCAGAGCACGTAGATCGTGCGGTCAATCATGGAGGTGTAGAGCGTCTGCAAGAGACGCGGCGGGCGATAGGGCGCCAACTCCAGGCTGAAGGTGGAAACCTGCCCCTTGAGCACGGTGCGCGATAGCGTCCACGACGCCGCAAAGGTGATGAAGACGCCCAGTACGGCAATCGCCATCACCGCCAGGGCCGAGATGGCGCCGGCGAGATAGGCGGGCGCCAGCGAGCCGATGAACAGTGAGGCGATCAAAATTTGCGTTGGCCAGCGCCCATTGCACAGCGCAAAGTTGTTGGTAATCATGGCGATCAGACGTTCGCGCGGGCTATCAATGATGCGTGTGGCCACGACGCCAGCGGCGTTGCAGCCAAAGCCCATCATCATGCTGAGCGCCTGCTTGCCGTGCGCTCCGGCCCGCTTGAACACATTGTCCAGATTGAAGGCAACACGCGGGAGGTAGCCAAAATCTTCCAACAGGGTGAAGAGGGGGAAGAAAATGGCCATGGGCGGCAGCATCACGCTGACCACCCAGGCCGTGGCCAGGTACATGCCATCCAACAGTAGCCCGCTGAGCCACCAGGGCAGCCGCAGCGCATCGGCGATCTGATGTAGCCAGGGGTAGATGCGCCCAATCAAGAGCGCATCGAGCATCTGCGATGGAACGTTGGCGCCCACGATCGTCAGCCAGAAGACGAGCGCAAAGAGCAGGAACATGATCGGCAGGCCCCAGATGCGGCTGGTGACGAGTCGGTCAATCGTCTTGTCGAGCGTCGGGCGTGCATGACGGTCGGGGCGACTGACGACGCTGTCGGCCAGGTTGGCGGCCTCGGTGAAAGTGGCTTCGACCAGGCGCTCATGAAAATCGGCGCCAATCTGCCAGCGCAGGCTGCGAGCGTTGGCGACGATCTCATCGGCGGTGATGGTGGGTTGGTTGGTCATGCGGCCTCCAATTCGATACGCAGTTCGAGGTTGCCGTTCGAGCTGGCGGCCGCGCTGCCGCGCAAATCGCCCAGTTCGCCGCGGCGCAGAGCCTGAATGATGCGCTCGTCGCCGTCGAGCAGGCGGCGCGCCACCCAACGCGCATTGGGCAACGCCGGGTGCAAGGCGTGAATCTGCCCCACCAGGGTGTCTACGGCATGACGCAGCGCCGGCGGTTCGTTTTCGATGCGGCGCGGGCGGCAGGCGATGCGCCCAATCGCGACATCGCTCACAGTCTGCAACAGGTCGCGCAGCCCGCGGCCGTAGCGGGCGCTGGTCGGTACGACAGGCACCCCCAGGCGGCGCGCCAGATGGCGTTCGTCTACACTGATGCCGTGCCGCCGCGCTTCATCAATGAGGTTCAGGCAGACCACCACGCGCTCGGTGATCTCTAGCACCTGCAGGGTCAGGTTGAGATTGCGCTCCAAACGGCTGGCGTCTACCACGACAATGGTCACATCGGGCTGGCCAAAGAGGATGAAGTCGCGCGCCACTTCTTCATCGGTGCTGGTGGCCAGCAGCGAATAGGCGCCCGGCAGGTCAACGAGCTTGAAACGCTGACTGCCAAACTCGAAGCCGCCCTCGGCGCGGCCAACCGTTTTGCCAGGCCAGTTGCCGGTGTGCTGGCGCAGCCCCGTCAGGGCGTTGAAAACGGTACTTTTGCCCACGTTGGGGTTGCCCGCCAAAGCCACTACGAAGTCCCAGTCGGTCATGTCCACGCCGAGCTTGAGCAGATTGGCGGCGTTGTGCGCCGGGCAAGTTTCGCAGCCGGCATGGGGCGCGGGCAGCGACCGTGCCGATTGTTGGGTTGATGGGCTGTTCATCCTGACGCCTCCACCGTTTGCAGCCGCCGGATGGCAATCAAGGCGGCTTGTTCCTGACGCAGGGCGATCAGTGCCTCACGAATGCGATAGGCGGTCGGATCGCCGCTGAAGCTGCGCATCTCGGCGCTGATCACCGCGCCGGGCAGAATGCCCAGATCGAGGAAACGGCGGCGCTCGGCGCCGCGGCAGCGCGCTGAGATGTGCGTCACCTGTCCCTGTTCCCCCACCGCCAGATCGGCCAGTGACTGCTGCGGAGGCGCGGCGGCTGGCTCCGCCGCCGGTACGACGCTGATATTGGCCGCCACGACCGGCGCCAGGATGTGCTCATCGCCGTCGGCCCAGAGCCGCACACGCTGCGGCGTCATCTCCATGATGCGCGCCTCCATGCCGGGGTAGAGACCCTCGGCGGCCAGTTGGGCGTAGATCACCGCTGGCTCATCTTCCAGGTGCACGATGCGCACCGCCTGTTGCGGCTGCATGGCGGTCAGCGGCTGGCTGCCGTTCAGCAGCACGCTGCCATCGGCCGCCGGGATGGGGTCGCCATGCGGATCGAATGTAGGATTGCCCAGGCTGGCCGCCAGGGCGTCGGCGGCGGCCGGGGTCAGGTGATGTTCCATGCGGTCGGCCAGTTCGTGCCAGGCAGGCGCCTGGTAGCCGGTTTCGTCGGCTAGGTAACGCTCCCACAGACGGTGCACGCGCACGATGTGCAGGGCATACGACATGCCCGCCGGCGTTAGCTGTGGGCCGTCGGGCCGTAGCTCCACCAGCTCGCGCTGCTGCATGGCTGTCAACAGTTCGGCCACGCGGTTGTCGGACACCTGCAGGCTGCCGGCCAGGCTGTGAATCGTCGGCCGTCGCTGGTTGACCACACACCAGTAGAGGTGTTTGAGCGCGTCTTCGGTCAAGATGCGCAGCGTCGCACGGCGCGCCTGTCGCCAACGGCTCCACAGGCCAATGTGCGGCCAAAAGACAAGCGAGGCCATTGCCAACAAAACGCCCGCCCACAACAAGGCCCTCGCCGGTTCAGACATGGGCCACCTCCTCATTTGACATTGGATAAACCAAAGTTTAGTCTCAACTAAACATGAGTGTAACACGAAGCGGGGAGGTTGTCAAATGCCGCAACGCCCGGCGGCGTCCCCGCAGGCTGAGCCTGTCGAAGCCTGTCGAAGCCAAGGCGTCCCCGCAGGCTGAGCCTGTCGAAGCCTCAGGCGCGATTTCAATCGCCCGGCCCCAATCGCCCGGCGCTATTGCCAAAAGACTCCACCATAGAAAACGCCGGGCTGCGCAGTGCTGCGCAGCCCGGCGTATCGTCTCAACTGGGCGTTCAGTTCGACTGGGAATTGACCACTAACGCGCCGATGACGCCAGGAACCCAACCCACCAACGTCAAGATCGTGACCAACACGATCGTCCCGCACCCTTTGTCCAACACCGCCAGAGGCGGCAACAGGATACAGAGCAATGCACGTCCGCAACCCATTGTATGTCACTCCTTTCGACAAGCCTGGGCGCCCCTTGCGCCCGGCGATTGTTCGTTGTCATCGTGTCGTGAGCATTTGCTCACAGCAGACATTACGCATGAAGATGTCGAGAGTTGCAGACTCACAGTCAGGCTCATAGCAGTTGATTCTTGAACACCACCCCGCGTTCTTGCAGCAGCATGTGCAGCCGTTCGGCGTCTTTCGGTTCCACCATCGCCAGGGTGGAGAACGACTCCCTGGGCAAGAAGCTCTTCAAAAGCGGCCCAACCTCCGGGTTGGCCATCAGTTCTTCCAGGATTTTGGAAGAATCGAAACGCAGAATGGTCATCGTCTGCTGACGCACCGTGCCGAAGTGGCCGGCCCAGGCCTTGACCTTCAGATCGAAACCGGCGGGCAGCGGGCCGATGTGCAGACTGCGCAACATGTCCAAAATCGAAAGGCCGGTCCAGCCACTGCGCACGGCGTTGGCTACGGCGGCGGCGGTCACCTGCCAGGCGCCATCGCTGTTTTGTTCACAAAACGGCTCCACTTTGGCCAGCAAGAAGATGTTGGGCAGAGCCTCTCGAAATGCGATGACGCCCGCGGGCGTGATTGTCAGACAGGGCGACGCCGCAACCGACTCGGTCAGGGTGTAAGTGGACGCATACCCGGCGCCGCGCAGCGCATCCAGCACCCGCTTGGCTGGCGGCGCGCCGGTGTTCAGCAGCGCCACATCAGGGCTGGGGCGGCGTATGACTTCTCGAGCCACCGCGCCGAGTTGTAGAGCCGCTGCGAGCAGGGACGGGCTGGCGGCTTGCAGCAGACTGACGTTGGTGCGGATGACGATGCGCTGCATATTGGCGGCCCACTCGTGCAGCTCGCGCTCCACGTTTTGCGGCAAGGGCGCCCCGCTGGCCGTCTGCAAGAACTCGATGATGCGCGCTGCATCCCAACCCTGCGTACTGCCGCGATAGACTGAAACCTGACTGAGCCGATAGTGGATCGCCCGGTCGGCGCTCAGCCGGTCACAGAACTGATCGAGCGCAGCCAACACCGCATCGGTGATCGGATCGAGGGCCAAGACATCGAAATTCGGCTGCACGATCACGCGCCCCTGATCCACGTTGATCTGCGGGACCGGGCCTGTGCCCAACAGCCACCGTCCCATGTTGGTCAGGCGATAGGCCAGAATGTCGGCGGCCGGTTGGGCCACAGGCTCGCTGCCAGGCGTCTCCTGGGCGTAGCCCAGGTCTATCAGCCCCATCCAGTACAGCCCCTCGCGCAACACCGCCAGGATGAACTCCCCCTCGACCTGATACCAGCCTGTTTGCTCGTCGCGCACGCCCTCGAACTGCCAGCCATAAACATTCTGATAATAGGGATTCGAGGCGCGGCCCGATAAATTCGAAAATGCCGAGAGCGAACTTTTGCGGCTGCGCGGCAGCAGGAACTCATAGTCTTGCTGATGAATCCGAGAGATCAGCGTGTCGCACATCACCCAGGCGTCCTGCGGCAGCCGCTGCAAATGATCAAGCACCGTCTTGCGCGCTCTGACGACGCCGGCGTGCGCCAACGTCACCGGGGTGTCGCTCGTTTGCAGGATGATCGTGGCAATGCCGTAGAGTTCGTTCCAGAACCGGCCTTCACGCCAGAGATGGAAACACTTCTCGACTCGCGCCGCCGGCGCCATTTCCAGAAAGTCAGGCTTTGGATTGGCAATGACCTGGTTGCGCTTGTAGCTGAGCATGTCGAGTTCCTGCAACAACCGGCGCAGGAAGAAGAGCCGGCGGCTGTCTCTCTCGCTGACGCCCGTTTCCAACGCCGCTTTGACCAGCAACGCGTCATTGAGCAGGCGCAGATCGTTCTTGCGCAGCCAGAAGGTCTTGGTGGGTGACAACGGCCGGATGCGCAGTTGGCTCCAATAGAAAAAGAGATCACGCTGAAAGACGCGCGCCGAGCTTTCCCGCACACCGCGCACGACAGGCGGGCCGCCGCTGTTCTCTGGCAGCGGCGGCAAATGGGCGCGCACCTCGTCGGCAATCCAGATGAACGCGCCTGGCTGCAAATCGAGCAGCCTGTCCAGGCGAAACTCATCGCCGGCGCGTGTCAGAACCAGGCCATGCTGCATCAGCGTGCTCAGAACCACGTCGAGGTTGGATGTGGATTCACTGAAATAACCGCCGGCGTATTTCTGGACCTGGGTTCGCAGCGCAAAGCCGCGTGTGCGCGCCATGATCGTGTAGAAACTGGTCGTGTACACCTCTCCCTGTATCGCCTGCAGCTTTTGCAGCACCGCCAGTTCTGGACCTTGCAGGCGCGCATAGGCGCGCATGACGCCCGTTTGGCTCGACAGGTGGGTGATCAGGGCGTTCACCACGGTCTCTTTGCGCCGGTCGGGCAGTTCGAGCTGGGCGAGGCGCGCCATGCTTTGCAGCGCAGGCAACCGGTAGCTGTGGAGGGCATCTTGTAGTCGCATGAGCATGGTAGTTTACTCGAATGTCGGCATGAAACCGCGTTTGACCATCTCCGCCGCCAGTTCGGCGACAGAACCGGGCTGAACGGCGACCAGGCGCGGCGAGAAGATGTGCAAAAAATACCGGCGCATGCCGCCGGCGCGCAGTAGTTCCTGTAACGTGTAGTCATCGGCAAACTCGATGACCGCAAGCTGGTTGTATAAATGAAGATCGCTCGGCTGTTGCGCCCATTTCCAGAGCCGGGCGACCGCTTCCGGCAGCAAGGGGCCGCCGGCGGCTTCGGTCAGCAGGGTCAAAATATCCTTCATTTGCCAGTCGGAACGCAAGGCTTGCTGCAAACGATCTTCGATCAAGAGATAGATGGTTTCCTGATCGCTGCTGCTGACCACCTGGCCCAGTTGCTCCGCCAGACTGACGACCGCGGCCGGCGCCTGGCGCAGCGTCAACCGCATGTCCTCCGACAGGCGCACGAGCGACGTCGCTACCGCCGGCGTCGCAGCGGCCAGCGGCGTCGTTGCCGATTGCGCCGCAGCGGCCAGTGGCCGTCCACCGACGACTGGCGCCGGCTGCATTGCCCGCGACCTGTGCGTCCTGAACAACTGCCGCTGTTCCAGCCAGGCCAGAATCACGGCGGCGGCGTGTTCGCATGCCATCGTGGCGAAGGGACAACTGCACTGTAGCGTGCACTCGCCCGTATCGAGATACTCGACGCTGACGTGATAGCGGCGCTGCGCGCTGCGCTGCACATCGGCTTCGAGAGTCAGGGTGTCGGCGGTGGCGTGGGCGTGACAGGCCAGCACACCACCGACGACCAGGTAGTTGCGCGCCTGCTTCGATGCCGATTCCGAGAAGCGCGCCTGCAGAAGCGTTTGCAGCGCATCGTCCCTGGCCGCGTTGGACAGGTCAGGCATGGATGCGCTCATAACGCCGGCTGCCTGCATGATCGCCCGGACCTGCCACGGTGTTGGGCTGATAGTCGGGCACTTCGTGTGCGTACAGAATCTCGTACCGGTAGCCCTGTTCCGTCAGGAACAACTGGCGGTTGGCTGCAAATTCCTGATCGTTGGTATCTTTGGCCACCAGAGTGTAGAAGTGCGCCAGCATGCCGTTCTTCTTGGGGCGCAGGATGCGGCCCAGGCGCTGCGCCTCCTCTTGACGGCTGCCGTAGGTGCCGCTCAGTTGAATGGCGACGTTGACCTCTGGCAGGTCAACGGCAAAGTTGGCCACTTTAGACACCACCAGCCGATTCAACTCGCCGTCGCGCATCTGCTGGAAGAGCCGCTCGCGCTCGCGCACCGGCGTGCTGCCGGTAATGAGGGGAGCTTCCACAATCTCGGCCACACGCTCCAACTGCTCGATGTACTGGCCGATCACCAGCACCTGATCGTTACGGTGTTTGGAGAGCAGATGCACCAGCGGCGGAATCTTGGCCAGGGTCGTGGACGCTACTCGATACTTCTCGCGATCCTCGGCCAGCGCATAGAACATCCGCTCTTCGTCCTGCAGCGGGATACGCACCTCGTGACATTCGGCGGTGGCGATCCAGCCCTGCGCCTCCAGGTCTTTCCAGGGCACATCGTACTTCTTGGGGCCGACAAGAGAAAAGACATCTTCCTCGCGGTTGTCCTCACGTACCAGGGTGGCGGTCAGGCCCAGGCGGCGCCGCGCCTGAATCTCGGCGGTGATGCGAAAGACTGGCGCCGGCAGCAGGTGCACTTCGTCGTAGATGATCAGCCCCCAATCGCGCTGATCGAAGATGCTGAAGTGCGGATACTCATTCTCCGGTGTGATCTCCTCGCCGTCGCGCCGCCGTCGCTGCCGCCAGGTCAAAATCTGATAGGTGGTCACCGTAATCGGCTTGATCTCTTTGGACAGGCCGGTATATTCGCCCACCATGTCTTCGCTGATGTCGGTCTTGTCCAGCAGCTCACGCATCCACTGGCGCGCCGCCACTGTGCTGGGCGTCAGAATCAACGTGTTGCACTGCAACTTCTCGATGGCGGCCATGCCGACTACCGTTTTACCGGCGCCGCAGGGCAAGACGATGACGCCGCTGCCGCCGCGGGCGGCGCCGGCGGCATGATAGGCATCCACAGCGTCCTGTTGATAGTGGCGCAGGTCGAAAGGCTCACCCGTGGCGCGGCTGGATGGCAGCAGGCTGATCTCCAGGGGCGCGCCTTCGACATAACCAGCCACATCTTCGGCCGGATAGCCAACATGCACCAGCGCCTGCTTGATGTGCCCGCGCCGCGCCGGGTCAACCAGCAGCGTGTTGATGTCGAGCTGGCCCAACAGAAACGGCTTCAACTCCTTGCGCCGCGTCAGTTCGGTCAACAGCGTCGCATCCTGCGATGTCAGAACGAGCAGACCGTCCTCGTTCTTCTCCAGGCGCACGCGCCCGTAACGCCCCATCAGTTCGCGAATATCGAAGACAACGTTTTCGGGCAGATCGAACTTGGCAAATTCGTTCAGGTGAGCAACGACCGTTTCGGCATCCAGACCGGCCGCCGCCGCATTCCACAGACTGAGCGGCGTCACCTTGTAAGTATGGATGAATTCGGGGCTTTTTTGCAGTTCGGCAAAGGGCGCCAACGCATCGCGCGCCGCTTCGTAGCGATCGTTCTGCACTTCCAGCAGCAGGCTGCGATCGCTCTGCACGATGAGGGGGTTGTTTGGGTTGTATGGCATGAGATCACCTTCTTCTCATGATTCGTCTCACGACGTGAAGGTGAAGTTTACCACCTTGAACGCCCTGATGCAACTTTCATTTCTCGGTTACGAGATTGGCCGGTTGCAGTAAGCCTGACATCCAAAACTTGACAGCGGTTTCGTCATCGTTATAATTCATCTACCTACCTGGCGCATTCGTCTAGGGGCCTAGGACGCCGCCCTCTCAAGGCGGTGACAGGGGTTCGAATCCCCTATGCGCTACCAAAACGCCTTCGTGCAAGCTGCACGAAGGCGTTTTTTTTATTTTCCTGCCTCTACGCATCTTCAGCCGCAAAATTGCCCACAAATTGGCCTCAAAGTCATGCCCGTGGGGACTAGACAAAATCGAAATACCCTGTATAATGATCCTAAGTGGGACAAAGTGGGTCATTAAACCTAAAAAACCCACGTTTTTTGCATAAAGTGGGGAATTAGAACAAATGTTCATCGGTCGCGCCGAACATGCGCTCGATAGCAAGGGACGCCTGACGATTCCGGCCAAATACCGCGCCGAACTGGCGGCGGGCGGCGTCGTGACGCGCGGCCTGGGCGATTTTCTGATTGCCCTGCCCCTGGCCGAGTGGCAGAAGCTGGCCGACCGCTTGCAGGACAAACCGATGTTGACCGATGTCGCCGTGGGCGAACTGCGCCGCTGGCTCTTTGCCGAGGCCGAGCCGTTCGATCTCGATACGCAGGGCCGTTTCATTTTGCCGGCCGAACTGCGGTCCGTCGTTGGCATCCAGGGCAGCGTCACACTGGCGGGTGTGGGGCCGCACCTGGAACTGTGGACGCCCGATTTCTGGCGCAATCGCAGCCCCCATCTGATGCAGGACAACGACGTGACCTCGCTCTTCCGGGCGTTGAGCGTGTAACGATGCCCACGCTCACTCCCGTCCCCGAAGGACATCTATCTGTCCTGCTGAGCGAGACTATCGAGGCGCTGGCCTTGACCCCCGGCGCGGCAGCGCTCGACGGCACGCTTGGCGGCGCCGGTCACGCCGAAGCGATTCTGCACGCCACGGCGCCCGATGGCCTGCTGCTCGGCCTGGATGCCGACCCGGAGGCGGTCGCCCGTGCGCGTGTGCGCCTGGCGCCGTTCGGTGATCGTGCGCTGCTGGTGAACGCCAATTTCGATCAGATGCGCCTGGTCGCCGGCGCCTATCGCCTGACGCCCGCCGCGATTCTGCTCGATCTGGGCCTGTCGTCCTTTCAACTGGCGGCCAGCCGGCGCGGCTTCAGCTTCTTGATGGAAGGGCCGCTCGACATGCGCTTCGATCCGTCGAAAGGACGCAGTGCGGCCGATTTGGTCAACACGCTGGAAGAGGCCGAGCTGGCCGACTTGATCTTTCATTACGGCGAAGAACGCCAATCGCGGCGCATTGCCCGTGCATTGGTCGCCGCCCGTCCGCTGACCGAGACGCGCCGGGCGGCAGCCGTGATTGCCGAGGCCGCCGGTGGGCGCCATGACCGCATCCACCCGGCCACGCGCACTTTTCAAGCGTTACGCATTGCTGTCAATGATGAGTTGGGCGCGCTGGAACGAGCGCTGCCACAGGCGCTCGATCTGCTTCAGATCGGCGGGCGCCTGGCCGTCATCAGCTTTCATTCGTTGGAGGATCGCATCGTCAAGCAGTTCATGCAGCGCGAAGCCAGCGACTGCATCTGTCCGCCCCGACTGCCCGCCTGCGTCTGCGGCCACCATGCTCGTTTGAGCCTGGTCTTCAGAAAGCCGCTCGTCGCCGGCGAAGCGGAGGTGACGCGCAATGTGCGCAGCCGCAGCGCCCGTCTGCGAGTTGCGCAGAAAATTGCCTGAAGGAGCGAATCGAACCGGAGGTGACCCCTATGATCTTACCTGCACCTGGAAGCTGGCAGCGCTGGCTGCCTATTGCCTACCGCCGCCGGCGCAGTCTGACGGCTGGCGAACAGACTGCGCTCTATCTCGCTGCGCTCTTCGTTGTCTGTCTGGCCTTCTTTGCCCTGCTCTGGCCTCACAGTGAGATGGCGGCGGCCCAATATGAGATCGCGGCGGCCAAAGCGCGTTATCAGGAGATCCTGATCGTCAACGCCGAACTGCGCGTGCAGATTGGCCAGGCGGCCAACATGGATGCCCTGGAAGCGCGCGCCAAAGCGGCTGGTTTCACAGCGCCCACCCGCCGCGAGTTCGTCACATTGCCCAACGCGCCGGCTGGTTCCGTCACTCAGAACCAACCGGCGAAGTAGCCGAACGGATTGACGTCATGGATCCACTGACTCAACGTTCGCTGCCGCGCGTACGAGCCATCTTTGCCGTGATCGTTCTTGTTCTGGCCGTCATCGCTGTGCAGCTCATACGCCTGCAGGTCGTCAAGGCTGCAGATGCGCCGGCCACGGTGCAACTGACATCGGCCGGCCAGGCCACGCTGCCGCATCGCGGCAACATTCTGGATCGCGCCGGCAACTTGCTGGCAACCGACAGCGTGCGCTATCAGATTTCGGCGGTTGGCGTCTTGACCGAAACCACGATCATTTCGTTGACCAACAACCTGGCGCCCTGGCTGGAAATGCCCCCGTCCGAGCTGGAGCGCCGCCTGCGCAGCCATCGCGGCGGCGTCACTGTACTCAAGTTCTACGCCAGCCAGGCGGCTGCTGCCGAAATTGACCGGTGGAAGGCCAGCTACCTGCGCGTCGAACGTCTGCCGCGTCGTTACTACCCGGAGGGTTCCGACGCTGCCTTCGTGCTTGGCTTTGCCACCGCCGATCAGATTGGCCGCTATGGCGTCGAAGCGAAGTACGACGCCTTCTTGCGCGAAGACGGCGACATGGCGGTGACCAACCTGCAGAGTTATCAGCAGGTCATCCCCTATGATTTCAGCCTCGATCTGCCATCGCCCGTGGGGCGAGACCTGATCCTGACCATTGATCGCCGCCTGCAGGCCATGGTCGAGGACGAACTGAAGTATGCAGTCGAATACTACGGCGCCACCGGCGGCTCCATCATCGTGATGGATCCGAAGACGGGCGAAATTCTGGCCATGGCGTCTGTACCCGGCTACTCGCCCAATACGTTCTATGAGGTGCAGACAGCGCCCGACGCCCCGGATCCCTTCAGCGACCCAACCATCGGGCTGCTCTACGAGCCTGGTTCGGTCTTCAAGGTCGTCACCACGGCCGCCGGCCTCGATTCGGGCAAGGTGACGTTGGATCAGAAGTTCAAGGACGAAGGGGTGCTCGAAGTGGGCGAGCGCGAGATTCGCAATTCGGATCGCAAGGCGCACGGCCAGGTCGCCATCCCCCAAATCCTGCAGCAGTCGCTGAACATCGGCTCGGCGCAGGTGGCCCTGGCGATGGGCGCCGAGACTTTCTACGCCTACGTCGAGCGTTTCGGCTTTGGCAACGTCACCGGCGTTGACCTGGCCGGCGAGGTGCGCGGCATCGTCAAGAAACCGAAGGCCAGCACCCTCTGGAGTCCTTCTGACCTGGCCACCAATGCGTTCGGCCAGGGCATCAGCGTGACCCCGATGCAGATGATCGCCGCCGTCGCCGCCGTCGCCAACGACGGCGTCATGATGCGGCCGCACGTTGTCAAAGTGATTGCCGATCACGGCCGCTGGTACGACATCGAACCGGCGCCGGTGCGCGTCGCCGTTTCGGCCGAAACGGCCCGCGTCATGACCAAAGTGCTCGTAGATGTCGTCGAGACGGGTGGCGTCAGTCAGGCCGCTGTGCCTGGCTACAAGATCGCCGGTAAGACTGGCACCGCCGAAATCCCCGGCCGCACCGCCTACGACTCTGACCTGACGATCTCGACCTACGTCGGCTATGCGCCTGCCGACGACCCTCGCTTCGTCATGCTCGTCAAGCTCGACAAGACCCGCCTGTCGGTCTGGGCCGGGCACACCAGCGCCCCCACGTTTCAGCGGGTGGCGCGGCGCCTTTTTGCGCTCATGAACATCCCGCCGCAGTGACGGACGATCATGAACATGCACCTGAATCTTTCTTTCGTGCTTGCTGTCCTCACCCCTCAACCGCCAATGGCGGCTGAGGCGGGCCTGGCGCGCCTGTTGCCAGGCCCTCTGCATGCGCCCATCACGGCTGTCGTAGTGGACTCGCGGCAAGTCACGCCCGGCGCGGTTTTTGTCGCGTTGCGCGGCGAACGCGTCGATGGTCATCTCTTTGTAACCGACGCCTTGCGCCGTGGGGCCGTGGCGGCCATTGTGGAGCAGGACGTGGTTCCCGACGCTGAGTGCTGGCCTGTGGATACCCGAGCATTCACACTCCAGCACTCAGCTTCACTCTCTCTCCCCCTTCTTCTGCGTGTGGAAAGCAGCCTGCAGGCGCTGCAAAATTGCGCCGCCGCCTGGCGCACCGTCGTGGGCGCCAGCAGCGGTCTGCGCATCGTCGGCGTCACCGGCAGTGTCGGCAAAACCAGCACCAAAGAGCTGATCGCCGCCGTGCTGGGGCGTCGCTTCGCCACGCTGAAGAGCACCGGCAATCAGAACAACGAAATCGGCCTGCCCCTGACGCTGCTGCGCCTCACGCCGGGCCATCAGCGCGCCGTGCTGGAGATGGGCATGTATTATCCCGGCGATATTGCCCTCCTGGCGCGCCTGGCGCAGCCGCACATTGGCGTCATCACCAACGTCGGCCCGGTGCACCTGGAGCGCGCCGGCAGCATGGCGGCCATTGCCCAGGCCAAAGGCGAATTGATCGAAACTCTGCCCGCCGCTGGCGTCGCCATTCTGAACTACGACGATCCCCTCGTCATGCCGATGGCGGCACGCACGGCGGCGCGTCTCTTCACCTACGGGCTGGACGAACGCGCCGATCTGTGGGCCAGCGACGTGACGAGCGAAGGGCATGAGGGCATTCGCTTCACCCTGCACCATGCCGGCGAGGAACTGCACATCAAGGCCCCGCTGCTTGGACGTCACAGCGTCCATACCGCCCTGCGCGCCGCCGCCGTTGGCCTGGTCGAAGAACTGTCCTGGCAAGAAATCGTCGAAGGGCTGCAAGATGTGCAGGCGCAACTGCGCCTCGTCGTCGTATCAGGACCGCACGGCAGCTTGATCATTGACGATTCCTACAGCGCCAGCCCGGCGGCCACGCTGGCGGCGCTCAACCTGCTGGCCGATCTGCCGGCCGCCGGCCGCCGCCTGGCCGTGTTGGGCGATATGCGTGAACTGGGTGAGGAGACAGAGATTGGCCATCGCAAGGTGGGCCAGCGCGCCGCCGATGTCGTCCAGCGCCTCATCGCCGTTGGGCCGTTGGCCCGACTGATCGCCGACGAAGCCCTGAATGCCGGCATGGCCCCCGATTGTGTGACGCACACCGAAGATAACACTATCGCCGCCGACCTTCTGCGCAACACCCTGCACACAGGCGACCTGGTGCTTGTCAAAGGCTCGCGTGCCCTGCACCTGGAAGAGATCGTCGCCGCCCTCAGCCGGCCGCAGAGCGAGGCATCGTAACGTTATGGCCTATTCTTTGACCCTGGGCGCTATCGCCTTCTTTCTAGCCGTCATCTGGGGGCGTCCGCTCATCAACCTGTTGGTGCGCAATCGCATCGGCAAGCAGATTCGCATCGAAGGCCCGACGTCGCATCAGGTCAAAACCGGCACGCCGACGATGGGCGGCCTGATGATCCTGATCCCGGTCATCATCATCACCAGCGCCCTCAACCTGGCCAACCTGTTGGGCTGGAACATCATCGGCCGCTCCGTGCTGGTGCCGATGACGGTGCTGGCGCTCTTCGGCCTGCTCGGCGCCGTGGACGATCTGGAGGGCGTGCGCGGCCAGCGGGCGCGGGGTGAAGGCATCCTGGGGCGCTGGAAGGCGTTGGCGCAGGTCATCTTGGCGACCGCCGTCGCGCTCTTCCTGCATTTTGTGCTCGATCTGCGCAGCGTCGCCTTGCCGGGCATTCAGCAGAAGATTGACATCGGTCTGTGGTACATCCCGGCAGCGGTCTTCATCATCGTCGCCTTTTCCAACGCCGTCAACCTGACCGATGGCCTCGATGCGCTGGCCGGCAGCCTGGCCGCCGTCTCCTTCACCTGCTACGGCGTCATTGCGTTTCTGCAGGAGCAGGTCTGGCTCGTCGCCTTCTGCTTCACCCTGGTGGGTGCGATCATGGCCTTTCTCTGGTTCAACGCCCATCCGGCCGAACTGTTCATGGGCGACACCGGCTCGCTGGCCCTCGGCGCGACATTGGCCGTCGTCGCCCTGATGACCGGCCAGTGGCTGCTGCTGCCGATCGTCGCCGCCGTGTTTACCGGCGAAACGGTCTCTGTCACGCTGCAAGTGCTCTGGTTCAAGCTCTCGCGTCGTCTCTATGGCCAGCCGCGACGCCTATTCAAGATGGCCCCGCTGCACCATCACTTCGAATTGACGGGCTGGTCGGAAACGCAGGTCATGCAGCGTTTCTGGCTGGTCGGCGTTTTGTCCGGCATGTTGGGCATTGCCCTGGCGCTTTTGTGAAAGGCAGATCATCATGACGACCCTGGCGCTGCACATCATCTCGCCGCAACCGCTGCCGGAGAGCGCCGGCCAGGCCATCGGCCTGGCCCTGCGCCCCGTCAGCCTGACGATTCAACGGGCACTGGAGCAGGCGCAGCCAGAACGGGCGCTTGGCCTGGCCTGGAACGCACTCGCCACCCTGACGGGGCAACTGCTGCCCGCCGGCGCCGAGCCTGCCGGCTGCTGTCTGCACCTGCTGGCGCTTGAAATCGCCGCGGCGCCTCTGCACTGCCTGGCCGATGGCACGCTGCAGGAGGCGCTCGAACTGCACATCGAGCACCGCGCCTGGCGCGTCGAGCCGGCCGAGGGGTGGCGCCTGGCCGAACAGTGGGCCAAGCGCCTGGGCGCCGACGCGCATGTGGCCTGGCATCAGCACCCGGCGCCCGACGGCCGCTGGCAGGTCAGCGCCTGGGCGCCGCTGCCCTGATGAAGCGCCTACGACGAACCGTTGGTCGTGCGCACTTCAGTGCACCGTTCGTAGTGTACACTTGAGTGCACCGTTCGTCGTGTGCACTTGAGTGCACCGAGGCGCTGAAGCGCCTACTACGAACTGAGGCGCTGAAGCGCCTACTACGAACCGTTCGTAGTGCGCACTTCAGTGCGCCGA
>CAZOLV010000040.1:0-43129 GCA_964580725.1 uncultured Anaerolineae bacterium
CTTCCTACTCCCTACTCCCTACTCCCTACTCCCTACTCCCTACTCCCTACTCCCTACTTCCTACCCCCTCACTCCTCCACCACATCGTCACTCCGGCTTGCGGAGCGGAGGGCTGCAAGCGCCAGGTGAAGGTCGGGGTAAGGATGAGGGCGAAGAGACCATCCTCGCTGGCGACGGCGTCGGGCGCAGGTTGGGCGCGCCAGGAGACCAGGTAGTTGGCCGCCTGATTGAGGAGACCGCACGTGTTTGCGCTGACGCCTGCGACGGTCGCGCCTTCAGTCTCATGGTGAAGGAGGGTGTCGCGCCCGGCGTCCAACACGGCGACGCTGGCCGGGCATAGCTCATTGGCGATGGCCAGGCGCACGGTCGTAGGGGTCACGGCGGGGGTCAGGCGCAGCGAATAAGCGACCTCCAGCACGGTCGAGTCGTCGGGCGAGAGGGCAATGCGCTTGCGCAGCGCCAACGGGCCGCAGGTGTGGGCAAACTCTACCGCCGCCTGACCGATCTCGACCTGCCAGACGGCCTGATCGGCAGGCTGCAGCAGCAGACGGTCATCGAGCCAGATGGAGTCGGCCAGGGCGCCGGTTTGAGCGGCGGCGAAGCGTGCGGCGGGCGGCGCATCTGCGGGCGGCGGCGCGATGAAGAGAGTGGGCAGGGCCGCCGGCTCGCCTTCCCACCAATCGTCTGGCAGAAACTGACCCCAGAGCGGGCGCGGGTCGGCGGGTCGAGGACTGAAGCTGGCCAGGGGGAGCGCGTCATTGTGACGGCGCTGGGGCGCTGTGGGCGGCTGCGGAAAGAGGTTGCCTGGCGCCCAGGGAGCGGAGGTCATCGCATTTTCGTTGCCGGCCCAACTGACGCCCTGCTGCAGATCGAACGCATAGAGCAGACGGCCGCCCAGCCGGGTGAAGACGGCGAAGATGCGGGCATTGGCCAGACAGATTTCGGCGACGCCGTCGGTGTCAACGTCTTCGAGCCAGGCATGCGGCGGGGTGGGGGTTTGCGCCAGTTCAGCGGCGCGCAGGCAGACCAGGGCCGCGCGCGCCATTTCCCATTGGCGGTCGCCGCGCGCGCCGATGCCGATGCAGCCAAACTCGAACTGATGGGCGGCGAAGGCAAGGTGAGCCTGGGCGATCAAGGCCACAGCCGCGGGGGCTGGATCGGCGGCGGAGGCGACTGCGGCCTGACCGGCTTGCAGACGCTGGCGAATGACGGCGAAAAACTGACGGAAATGTTGCAGCTTGGGGGCGTGCGCCTGAAAATCGAACCAATCGTGGTAGCCCGCTTCGTAGTAGGGACGGCGTGCATCACGCAGCGCGGCCGCCATCCAACTGGCCTGACCATCAGGGATGGTGGGGAGCAGCCCCTGAACGGGCGGCGCCTGCTGTGGCGAGCAGACCCGCAGCCAGGGTTGTTGTTCGAGTTCGGTGAGGAACCGATCGAGATTGGCCCAGGCCGACTGCGGCGCCACGCCCTTCGCATAGCCCCAGAGGCCGGTTGCCTCGGCATCTTCGGCGTACCAGACGAAGAACCGTGCGCTGTCCGGCTGCCTGGCAAGGGCCTGCAGATAGGCCAGAGCGCGGGCGCTGCGGCCGGTCCAAATGGCGTAATTGACCGCATTCTTGAGGTCTTGATCGTCGGCGAAGAGGGTGAGCGGCTGGCCGTCATGACTCGTTTGCCAGACGGCGTAGGGCTGTGGGCAGCCCGCCTGGCGCAGAATGCCGGTTTCGACGAGTGTATTCGTGTAGCCAGCGGCGGCCAGTGGGGGGATCAGCGAGGCGCGCCAGCAGCGTTCTGGGTTCCAAAAGAGCGTGGGGTGGGAGCCGAAGGTGCGTTGCAGCACGGTGCGATGCAGCATCATCTGCAGGATGTTGTCCCAATCGTCGCTGGCGTAGGGCACATTTTGGGCGTAGGTACTGCCCAACAGGGTGAACTGACCATCGGCCAGGCCGTCGGCGATCATTTGCAGCGGCTCAGGATCGTACCATTGCAGGGCGTGGATCAGCGTGCCTGAGATGTGGATGCAGAAGGGCAGGCGCTGATGGCGGCGCAGCATGCGTAACAGCCCGCGGTAGCAGGCCTGGCTGGCGATCTGGCTGTACTGGTTCAGGTTCTGATTGAAATGAAACAGCAGGGCAATGCGCAGACGGCTCATGTTCGTTTTCACCAACTCGATGGGATTTCTAACGTGTCATCTCAATAATTCGGGGCAAAAACCGGTCAGGTTTTTCTTCTAACGTTCTTCGATGCGACGCAGCACGGTCAGCAGGACGATGGACACGGCCAGCAGCAAAACGGAGAGCGCCAACGCCGCGCCGAGTCCTCGTTCGAGACCCAGATAGATGGCCAGAGGCATCGTCTGCGTGCGCCCTTCCAGGTTGCCGGCGAAGAGGATCGTGGCGCCGAACTCGCCGAGGGCGCGCGTCCAACAGAGGATGGCCCCGCTGACGAGGGCGCGCCCGGCCAGCGGCAGCATGATGAAGCGGAAGAGCTGCCAGCGCCCCGCGCCTTCGACGAAGGCCGCTTCCTCCAACTGCGTCTCGATGGCGGCAAAACCGATGCGCGCCGCCCGCACGTAGAGCGGCGCTGAGACGAACGTCTGCGCCAGGATGACCGCTGCCGTGGAGAACGGCAGGCTCAGCCCCACCACGCCCAGGGCGGGGCCAAAGAGGCCCTGACGCCCGAACGCCATCAACAGCGCCAGGCCAGCCACCGACGGCGGCAGGACGACCGGCAGGTCAATCAACAGATCGAGCCAGGCACGCCCGGCGAAGCGACTGCGCGCCAGCAGGTAGGCCAGTGGCGTGCCGCCGGCAACCGCCGCCAAAACGCTGATGCCGCTGGTCAGCAGACTCAAACGCAGGGCAGCCAGCGCCGTGGGTGAGAGCGCACCGGCGACCAGATCGGCGGCGGCGGCGCGCCAGACCAGGGCCAGCAGGGGCAGGCCGAGCAGGCAGACCAGGGCGGTGGCTGGTAAGATGAAGACCCAGGCGCGCCGGCTCAATTGCGCCAGGCGGCGATTCTTGATGGTCATGGCGTCATGGCTCGTTCACGGCGGAGACGGTTGTGAAACCCCAGCGCGCCAGCGTCGCCTGACCGGCCGGCGTCAGGACGGCCTGCATGAACTCGGCGGCCAGCGCCGGTTGCGCCGCCTGCGCCAAAACCGCCGCCTGGTAGCTGGCCGTCACGCCGACGCCCACCGGCAGCGGGATGACGTGCACATCAGGGGTTGCCACCGCATCGGAGGCGTAGACGATGCCGGCGTCAGCCTCGCCCAGTTGGACTTTGGCGGTCGCCTGGCGCACGTTGTCCTCATTGGAAACGACGTTGGCCAGCGTGCGCGTCTCGAAATCGGCGCCGTAGAGTTCGGCTAGCTGGCGAATGAGGAGGCGCGCATACTGCCCCGCCGGGACCTCGGGCGCCGCCAGCACGAGCTTCAGCCCGGGCCGCGCCAGGTCGCTGACGTTGGCCAGGCGCGCCGGATTGCCCTGCGGCGCGATGATCACCAGGCGGTTGAAGGCGATGGCGCGCACCGTCCCGGCCTCGATCAGGCCGGCGGCGCTGACCCGCGCCATTTCCTCCTGGCTGGCCGCGGCCAAGAGATCGGCGCGCGCCCCTTGTTCCAACTGTGTGCGCAGGTTCTGCGAACCGCCGAAGTTGAACTGCACCTGCACGCCGGGATGGCCCGCCTCGAACACCGCCCCGATTTCGTCGAACGCGGCGCTGAGCGACGCCGCGGCAAAGATCACCAGCGGCGTGGGCGCGGCCGAACCGGTGCAGGCGGTCAGCAGCAGCGCCAGGGTCAGGATCGGCCCGGCGGCGGACGTGAAGCGACGGCAGTTCATGGCGCGGCCCCGGTCAGATCGGCCCACATCCCCGGCTTGAGCCGCCAATCCGGGTTGTCGAGCATTAGCAGCACGGCGACCACCAGGTTGTTGCGTTCATCGGCGGTCTGCACCGTCTTGGGGGTGAACTCGGCTGTCGCGCCGATCTCGGTAACGACGCCCGTGAACGTTTCGTCCGCAAATGCGTCCACGGCCACAGGCAGTCGTTGACCGAGCTGGACGAAGCGCAATTGTCCCACTGGCAGGTAGATTCTGAGCCGAACGACGCTCAGATCGGCCAGGCGCAGGATCACCGCGCCGGGCGCGACCACCTCACCGGCATGGGCCGCCTGTTCCAGAATGATCCCATCCTGCGGCGCAATCACTTTCAGGCGCGCCATGTGCGCCTGCGCTGTCGCCACGGCGGCCTGCGCTTGCTCCAACTGCGTCGCGGCGATGGTCACATCAGGCTCGAACGGCCCGCTTTGCGCCAGTTGCAAACGTGCCTTCGCCAGTTCTTGCCCCGCCTCGGCCTGCCGCCAGGCGCCTTCCGCCTGATGGGCCTGTGCCTGTAGAACCAATGGATTGGCGCGCAGCGCCTTGAGCAGTGTCAGTTGGCGCTGTGCGCCCGCCAATTCTGCCTGGGCGGCGGCGTGATTGGCCTGCGCCGCCGCCAACTGTTTGGCCGCCGCCAGGCCCTGCGTACGCTCTTCGTCGGTCGCTGCGCTGCGCTCCGCCTCGTCGCGCTGAATCTCGGCCGCCTTCACCGCAGCTTGCGCCGCGTCCACCTGCTGCGTCAGGATGCGCACCTGCCCCTCGGCCGCGCCGACGCGGGCAGTGAGCGCCAGCGGCTGCGTGATGGCGGCCTGCGCCTCCAGCCAAACGGCGTAGGCCCCCTCGCGTAACGCCTGCGCTTGGGCAAACTCGGCCTGGGCCACGGCAATCGCCTCGGCGCGCGGCGGCTCGTTGACCTGATCGAAACGCGCCTGCGCCGTTGCCGCCGCTGCCTCCGCCTGGCTGATTTGCGCCGCCAGCAGCGAGGCGTCGAGTTCGGCCAGCGTGGCGCCCGCTGTCGTGGTCATACCCTCGGCGGCGTGAACGGCGATCAGACGTCCGCCCGTCTCGCTGACCAGCGCCAGGGCATCGGCCTCGATGACGCCAGAGCCTTGCAACGCGGCAGTCTCGCTGGCGGATGATCGCGCGGCGGCCGGCGCGCCGGGGCCAGCGGCGGCAAAACTCACCTCGGCGCCCATGCCCGGCTTCAGGTCGTGTTGCGGGTTTGCGATGCGCAGACGCACGGCGAACACCGTTTGCGCCCGCTCGTTTTGCGTCTGCACGTTCTTGGGCGTGAATTCGGCCTGCTCGGCGATCCAGACGATGACGCCCTGGCGCGGTGCGGCCGGCCAGGCGTCAACCCAGACCGTCGCCTCTGCGCCCAGGCGCAGCGCCCCGATGGTGGAAGTCGGCGCGTAGACCACCAGTTCGACGGCGTCGAGGTTGCCGATGGCGAGCAGGGGCGCGCCCGGCATGGCCACTTCGCCGGCATGGACGGAGAGTTGCAGCACCTGGCCGGTGCGAGGGGCGCGCAGGGTGTACCGCTGGCGCAAGACCCGCAGCGCCGCGCGCGCCGCATTGGCCTGCTCCACGGCGCGCTGCGCCGTACGGCGCTGTGCGTCGCTGGCGCCGGCCCGCATCTGCGCCAGACTGGCCTGGGCCACCGTCACCGCGGCTTCTGCCTTGTGCACCGCGGCCTCGGCCTGCACGGCCTGCATCTGGAGCGCCTGTGGATTCTCCCGCTGCGCCAGCAGATCGGCCAGCGCCCGCTGGGCGGCGGCCTGCCCGGCGCTGGCGCGATTCAGATTGGCCCAGGCGCTCCAGACATCGGTCGTGGCCAGATTCCAACCGGCGTGCAGTTGGCGCAACATCGCTTCGCTGATCCAGGGGGCATCGCCGAGCGTCGCCACCTGGCGTGCGCGTGCGCCGGCCAGCAGTTCGGCGGCGTCCTTGACCGCCGTGGCCTGCTCGACGCGCCGGGCGGTCACGGTCACGGCGCTGCGGGCGGCGGCGATTTGCAGATCGAGTTCCTGCGGGTTGGCCTGCAGCGTTCGAGCGTCCTGCCAGGCCTGCAGGGCGGCGTCACGCTGCGCCTCGGCCAGTGTCACGGCTTGACGGGCGACAGCCTCTTCCTCGGTGCGCACGCCCGCGGCCAGGCGCGCCTGCTGCGCCTCGGCCAGCTTCACAGCGGCGTCTGCTTCGGCCAGTTGGGCATCCAGCAGCGTCGCATCGAGTTCGAGCAGCGGCTGGCCGGCGGTAACCTGATCGCCGACCGCGACATGCAGACGGACGATACGTCCGCTCACCTCGCTGGCCGTGATCGTCTGCGGGGCCTCGATGTAACCGGAGATGCGCGACCCGGCGCTCTCGCCGCCGCCGCCGGCCACTGCCAGCCAGGCGCTCAGGGAGGCCAGCAGCGCCGGATGCTGCCAGACGTACCAGCCCCCACCGCCCGTCAGCAGCAGGAGCAGCGCTGCGAGCAGCAGTCGCAGTGTGTGGGATCGAAGACCTCTGCTTGGCACGATTTCCCCCTTTCACCCTTCACCGGGCGCGCCTGCGTCAGGGGCGCTGGCGGCATCGTCGCGCGGCGTCTGCGGCCTGGCGGGCGCGGCGGCATCGTCGCGCGGCGTCTGCGGCCTGGCGGGCGTTGCTGCGTGCGGCGCTGGGCTTGCTTGAATTGGCGTGCGTTCGCTTGCTCGCAAGGCGGCGATGAAGACATCTTCCAGCGAGGGGGCGAGCGGCGTCACGGCGATGACCTGAACACCGGCGTTGGTCAAAGTGCTCATCACGGCGGCCTCGATCTCGGCGACCGGCGCCGGCGCGCTGATCAGGTGCAGCTCGGCGCCGTAGAGGGCCGCCTCGATGCAGAGAGCGAGTCGGCGCAGCGCCGCCAGCGCCATGTCAGGGCGGTCGCAGCGCACCTCGAACACCTGACCGGGCATCTGCTGACTCTTGATCTCCTGCGGTGAGCCGATGGCCGTCAGCCGGCCGTTTTGGATGAAGGCCAGGCTCTGGCAGCGTTCGGCTTCATCCATGTAGTGCGTGGTGACCAGGATCGTGGCGCCTTGCGCCGCCAGATCGTAGAGCAAATCCCAGAAGATGCGCCGCGAGAGCGGGTCTACGCCGGCGGTCGGCTCGTCCAGAAAGAGCATCTCCGGCTCGTGCAGAATGGCCGCACCCAGGGCCAGGCGCTGTTTCCAGCCGCCGGAAAGCTCGCGTGTCAGCGTCTGCTGTTGGCCGGTCAGGCCAGCCAGGGCCAGGGCGATGCGTTTGCGTTGGCGCAGGCGCGCGCCACGCACGCCGTAGACGCCGCCGTAGAAATCGAGATTTTCCTCCACGGTCAGATCGCTGTACAGGCTGAACTTCTGGCTCATATAGCCGATGCGCTGCCGCACTTTTTCGGCGTCGCGCGCAATGTCGAGACCGAGCACGGTGGCCTGGCCGGAGGTGGGGCGCAGAAGGCCGAGCAACATGCGGATCGTGGTTGTTTTTCCGGCGCCGTTGGGACCAAGAAAGCCGAAGACCTGGCCCCGTGGCACGCTGAAGGAGAGCGCATCCACAGCCACGAAGTCGCCGAAGCGTTTGGTCAGGGCGTGCGCTTGAATGGCTTGCGGCGACGGCAGCGGCGTGTCAGGTGACATGGGCGGCGGCAGGTGGGGGCACTTGCTGGCGACGGATGAGCCAGATGAATGCCTGTTCCAGGCGCACGGCGGTGGTGCGTAGATTGGTCGGCTCGATGTGGGCGGCCCGCAGGGCTGCGGCGGCCTGGGGCAGGCGTTGGGCGGCGTCGTCTACGATGAGGTGCAGCAGGTCGCCATAGGTTTGGACTTCGAGGACGCCGGGCAGGCCGGCGGCGATGGCCTGCGCCTGGCGGAGGAGGGCGACTTCGGCAACCGGGACGGCGCCCGGCAACAGGGCGGGGCGCAGTTCGATCACTTCGCCGGCGACCAGGCGCTTGATCTCGGCGGGCGTTCCCTGCGCCACCAGGCGCCCGCCGTACATCAGACCAAGCGAGGTGCAGCGTTCGGCTTCGTCCATGTAGGGGGTGCTGACGATGATCGTGGCCTGTTGCAGATGCAGGTCGGAGAGGATGTCCCAGAACTCACGCCGCGCCACGGGGTCCACGCCGGTCGTTGGCTCATCCAGCAGCAGGATGTCGGGTTGATGGACGAGCGAGCAGGCCAGCGCCAGCTTCTTCTTCATGCCGCCAGAGAGCTGACTGGCGCGCCGGCCGGCAAATTGAGTCAGGCGGGCAAAGTGGAGAAGATGATCCATGCGCTCACGCCGGGCGCGGCCGGGACGGTTGACGGCGGATTGGGAAATGTCGGCGAAGAAGTCCAGGTTCTCCTGCACGGACAGATCGCCGTACAGACGGAACTCCTGCGCCATGTAGCCGATGCGCGACTTGATACGCTGTGCGTCGCGCACGACATCATGGCCGGCCACGGCGGCGCGACCGCCGGTCGGCGCCAGCACGGTGGCCAACATGCGCAGCGTGGTCGTCTTGCCGGCGCCGTCAGGACCAACCAGGCCAAAGAGCGCGCCGGGCGGAATCGCCAGGTCGAGCTGATGGACGGCTGCGAATCTCCTGGCCCCGCGCCCAAAGACGCGGCTCAGGCCTTCGGCCACGATCAAGGGGGCTACCGTTGCGTTGTGTGCGGTCATGGCGCCCCTACTCCAGCCGTTTGCGAAAACGAACGGCGGCGACTGCCAGGATCACCAGGCTGAAGGCGCCCAGGATGATGACCTCACGCCAGAGCAGGTCGAGACCGACGCCCTTGAGAACGACGGAGCGCACGATGGTGAGCAAATAGCGCAGGGGGATGAACAGGCTCAAGAAGCGCAGCGCCGCCGGCATCGCCTCGATGGGGAAGATGTAGCCGCTGAGAAAAATGGAGGGCAGGAAGAAGAAGTAGGTTGACATCATCGCTTCCTGCTGCGTGTGGGCGAAGGTGGAGATCATCAGGCCCAGCGCCAGGGAGGAGATCATGGCGAAGGCGATCAGCAGCAGGAGCAGCAGCACGCTGCCGTGGATCGGCACCTGGAACCAGACGACCGCCAGGGCGAGTACGGCGCAGGTGTCGAGAAAGACTATGAGCGCGTAGGGGATCACTTTGCCCAACACCATCTCGACGGGGCGGATGGGGGTCACGATGAGCTGTTCGATGGTGCCTTGCTCGCGCTCGCGCACGATGGAGAGCGCTGTGGTCATCATGGAAAGCATCTGCAGGATGGTGGCGACGAGGCCGGGCACCATGAAGTTGGCGCTGCGCATCTCTGGGTTGTACCAGACGCGCGGTCGCACCTCGACGCCGGGCTGCGCCTGGGCGCTGGCGGGCAGGATTTCGGTCAGTACGCGCAGCGCAAAGGCCTGGCCGACGCTCTGCGCCGAGGCAAAGGCGGTGTTGGCGATCGTGGGATCGGAGCCGTCTATGATGACCTCGATGGAGGGGCGTTCGCGGCGGCTGAGCGCCTGGCCAAAACCGGGTGGAATGACGATGCCGACGCCAACCTCGCCGTGGTCAACCAACCGTTCCAGGCTTTGCCGGTCTGCTGGATAGCCGGCGATATCGAAGTAGTTGGATGCCTGGTAAGTCGCCAACAGCCGGCGGCTCTGCGTCGAACGGTCCAGGTCGAGCGCGGCTGTGGCGACGTGTTCGACGTTGGTGTTGGCGGCATAGCCGAGCAGAATCAACTGGACGATGGGGATGGCAAAGAGGGTCAGCAGTGTGCGCCGGTCGCGCGCCATGTGGCGAAACTCTTTGCGCATGAGCGCCCAGGTCCGTCGGATCACCGGTTGCTCCAGAGGGGTGTGGGATAGACTCCCTGTGCGGTCAGGGCGCGCAGGGCGGCCTGCACGCGGGGCCTGTCGGCCTGATAGGTGACGCCAAACCACTGTTCCTGCGTGGGCAGGACTTGCACCCGCGCCTGCTCCGCCTGGACAAGATCGCCGACGACGTTGGGCAGGTAGAGTTCGGCGCTGGCGAGACGGTCGGCGGGCAGCGCGGCGGTGAAATCGAGCAGGCGTGCGTCCAACTCGGCGAAGATGGCCGGGGTGAATCCCCAGAAATTCATCGAGACGGGCGTCTGCGGTGCCAGGGACGTCCAGCCGTCGCCGTCACGCCAGGTGACGATGTCACCATCCAGCATCTGGATGCGCGTATGCTCTGCAACCCCCAACAGGGCGCCGTCGTTGGCCACGGCGCAGACGCCGCGCGCCACGCTGCCGTGTTCTGATAGGGTGTTGGCGAGCGGGTAGGCAACCATCGCGAAATCGTAGCAGTTGGGGCGGTCGTGCGCATGACGCAGGTGGCCGGCCAGGGTCCGAAAGGCGGCGGCGCCGTAGAAATCATCGGCGTTGATGACGCCGAAGGGGGTCTGCACGGCGTGACGGCAGCACCAGACGGCGTGCGCGGTTCCCCACGGTTTGGTGCGTCCGGCCGGCGCCCGCCGGCCGGCGGGCAGGTCGTCCAGTTCCTGGAAGGCGTAGGCGATGTCGGCGTGCGCCTCGATCAGGCGGCCGATGCGCTCGTGGAAGGTTTCGGCGATGTCGCGCCGGATGACGAAGACGATACGCCGGAAGCCGGCGCGCAGTGCATCGAAAACCGAATAGTGGATGATCAACTCGCCGTGCGGGCCTACCGGGTCAACCTGTTTGAGGCCCCCGTAGCGGCTGCCGATGCCGGCGGCCATGATGACCAGTGTCATGATGTCTCCGCAGTCTCCGCTTCAGGCGCGATTTCAATCGCCCGGTTGCGTCGCGGGGAATCGCCAAATGAACTTGGCGGTACAGAAGGCTCAGCCGGCGAGGGCGGCTGAGCTTGTCGAAGGTTGTGGCGCGGACTTACTTGTCGCGGAAGATTTCGGTGCCCAACGCGGCCTGGGCGGCGGCCAGGCGGGCAACGGGGACGCGGAAGGGCGAACAACTGACGTAGTTTAGCCCGATCATGTGGCAGAACTCGATCGAACTCGGATCGCCGCCATGCTCACCGCAGATGCCGACTTCGAGATCGGGGCGGGCGGCGCGGCCTTCCGAGACAGCAAGACGCATCAAACGCCCCACGCCGTCGCGGTCGAGCTGCTGGAAGGGGTTGGCAGGCAGAATCTTGTCTTCGACATACTTGAGCAAGAATTTGCCCTCGGCGTCGTCACGCGAGTAGCCGTAGGTGGTCTGGCTCAGGTCGTTGGTGCCAAAGCTGAAGAATTCGGCCTCTTTGGCGATGTCGCCGGCGGTCAGGGCGGCGCGCGGGACCTCGATCATGGTGCCGAACTTGTAGTGTACCTGCACGCCCTTCTCCTGGCAGACCTGCTCGGCCAGCGGGCGCAGCGTCTTTTCGACGACCGACAGCTCGTTGACATGCCCCACGAGCGGGATCATGATCTCCGGCTTGACCACCTTGCCTTCGGCGGTGATGTTGCAAGCGGCTTCCATGATGGCGCGCACCTGCATTGCAATCAGGCCGGGCAGCATGATGCCGAGACGGATGCCGCGCAGACCGAGCATGGGGTTCATCTCGCGCATACTCTCGACCGCCTTTAGCATCTTTTCGGCGGCGTGCAGTTCCTCGCCCGTCTCCCCGCGCGTGCGCAGTTCGGTGGTCTTGACCAGCAGTTCCTCGAAGCTGGGCAGGAACTCGTGCAGGGGCGGGTCAATCAGGCGGATGATGACGGGGCAGCCGTCCATGGCCCGGAAGATGCCTTCGAAGTCGCCGCGCTGGAAGGGCAGCAACTGATCGAGCGCCTGTTGGCGGGTCGCCTCGTCGGCGGCGAGGATCATGCGCTGCACGATGGGCAGGCGCTCCTGCTCGAAGAACATGTGCTCGGTGCGGCAGAGGCCGATGCCTTCGGCGCCAAAGCCGCGGGCGCGCACGGCGTCGCGCGGATAGTCGGCGTTGGCCCAGACGCCCAGGCGGCGCACATCGTCGGCCCAACTGAGCAGCGTCTTGAGGTCTATCTCTTCGTCGAAGTTGGGGTCAATCTTGTTGATCGTCCCAGTGAAGACTTCGCCGGTGGTACCGTCAATCGAGATCAGATCGCCCTCGCGGATCGTCTGGCCGCGGGCGGTGAAGGTGCGCCCTTCCAGGTCAATGCGCAGTTCTTCGCAGCCAGAGACGCAGGGCAAACCGAGGCCACGCGCCACCACGGCGGCGTGACTGGTGGCGCCGCCGCGCTGCGTGAGGACGCCTTTGGCCACCAACATGCCGTGCACATCGTCCGGGTTGGTCTCCGGGCGCACGAGGATGACGGGATAGTCCTTGCTGGCCTGCGCCTCGGCGCGGTCGGCGTCGAGAATGGCATGACCGACGGCAGCGCCGGGGCTGGCGTTGAGACCCTTGGCGGCCAGGCGGCCGGCCTTGCGGGCAGCGTCCTTGTCGTTGGCGTCGAAGCGCGGGAGCAGAAGTTGCACGACCTGACCCGGCTCGACGCGATTGATCGCTTCCTCGCGGGTGATGATGCCTTCGTTGGCCAGGTCAACGGCGACTTTGACCGCGGCGGCGGCGGTGCGCTTGCCGGCGCGGGTTTGCAGCATCCAGAGCTTGCCGCGTTCGACCGTGAACTCCATGTCCTGGATGTCGCGGTAGTGCCGTTCGAGCATGTCGCAGATCTGCAGGAACTCCTGATACGACTTTGGCATTTCCCTGGACATGTCATTGATGGGATGGGGGGTGCGGATGCCGGCCACGACATCCTCGCCTTGGGCGTTGATCAGATATTCGCCGTAGACGTGACGCTCACCGGTGGCGGGATTGCGGGTAAAGGCGACGCCGGTCGCCGAATCGTCGCCCATGTTGCCGAAGACCATCGTGCAGATGTTGACGGCGGTGCCCCAGTTGTGCGGGAGCTTGTTGAAGTTGCGATACTCCATGGCGGGGCGCCCAAACCACGAATGGAAGACGGCGGCGGTGGCCTGCTTCATCTGCTCGTAGACATCATCGGGGAACTCCTCGCCCAGCGCCTCTTGATAGATCGCCTTGAAGGTCGTCACGACCTCTTTGAGCTGTTCGGTGGTGAGGTCGGCGTCGGTCTTGGCGCCGACGCGCTCGCGGATGTGATCGAGGGCATGTTCGAACTTCTGGCGCTCAACGCCCTTGACGGTGTTGCCGAACATCTGGATGAGACGGCGGTAGGAGTCCCAGGCGAAACGCTCGTTGCCGGTCAGGCGGACCATGCCGGCCAGAGTTTCGGGGTTGAGACCGATGTTGAGTACGGTGTCCATCATGCCGGGCATGGAGACGCGGGCGCCGGAGCGGCAGGAGACCAGCAGCGGATTGGCCGGATCGCCGTAGCGTTTGCCTGTCTGCGCCTCGACGACGCGCAGCGCTTCCAGGGCCTGATCCCACATGCCTGCAGGGAACTGGTTGCCCGCATCGAAGTAGGCGTTGCACGCCTCGGTGGTGATGGTGAAGCCTGGCGGCACCGGCAGGCCAGCATTGGTCATTTCAGCGAGGCCGGCGCCCTTGCCGCCAAGTAAATTGCGCATATCCTTGTTGCCTTCGCTGAACAGATAGACCCACTTTTTCGTCATGATTCCTCCTCTAGGGATTTCGGATTGTGGAGTGCGGATTTCGGATTCTTATCAAGCCCTGTGCGACCCACAATTCGGATTTCGGATTTCGGATGGCGGATTTTTGCTGAGCAATTCGCAACCTAATCTCCTGATTCCTGATTCTCGATTCGTAACTCACACTGCGGGGATTGTTGACACGTCAAGCGATTATAAGCCTGCCCTGGCAATCTGGCAAATCGGGCCAAAACTGAAAAACCGGCGATTTTCGGAATTGACTCTGCGTTGAGCCTCCGCAAATCGCCGGTTGTCTACGCTGGCGCGGGCCGGGGTTACTTGCCCGCCGCCATTGGCTTGGGTGCGGCCTGCGGTGTCTGCATCTGCTTGGGGCGCAGGTAGATGAACCAGTAGACCAGGCCGACCATCAGGGCGCCGCCGACGATGTTGCCCAACGTCACCGGCACCAGGTTGCCGACGAAGAAGTTGTACCAGGTCAGATTGGCCACGTTGGGGGCTTTGTCGCCCAGCGAGGCGAGCCAGGTTGCGTCTGACTTGATGAACAGGCCAACCGGGATGAAGTACATGTTGGCGATGCTGTGCTCGAACCCGGCGGCCACGAAGGCCGCGATGGGGGGGATGATGCTCAGAATCTTGTCGGTGGTGCTGCGGGCGCTGAAGCACAACCAGACGGCCAGACAGACCAGGGCGTTGCACATGATGCCAAGCACGAAGGCCTGCATGAACTCATAGCCCGCCTTGGTGTTGGCGGTGTTGACCGCCGTGATGCCGATCGCCCCGCCGCCGAAGGTGTATTGCTTGCCCAGGAACATCAGATAGGCCGTCGCAATCGAGCCGACGAAGTTACCGACATAGACGATGACCCAGTTACGCAAGAGCGAGAGGGTGCGCACCTTGCGACCCGCCCAGGCCATCACGATCAGGTTGTTGCCGGTGAAAAGCTCGGCGCCGGCAACGACGACGAGGATCAGGCCGAGCGTAAAAGTGGTGCCTGCGACCAGGCGCACGATCCCATAGGGCGATGCGCCGGCCATGCCAGCCACGCTCGTGGTCGAAAAGACCGCGCCCATGGCGATGAAGGCGCCAGCCAGGATGGCCAGGGCGAACATCGTCAGGCTGTCCATGCCGGCTTTCTTGATGCCAATCGTTTCTGCCTTGCCGGCCATCTCCGCCGGCACCAGTGCGTCGAATTCAGCTGCCATAATCGTTCACTCCTCTTTGAGTCATTCGGGCGGGGCGCGTCCGGCGCTGTGCGGCGCGCCCCGCTTGTTCAGTGTGTCCCATTCTCATGACCATTCGTCGCCGGCTTGACCGCCACCGCGCAGACCTTGAAAGAAGGAATCTTGGCGATTGGATCGAGCACCGGGATGGTCAAGGCATTGGCGGGGGCCTCTGCAAAGTGGAAGGTCATGAAGACGACACCGGGCGGCACATCTTCGGTGACACGCGCCCGCGTCTTGACCTCGCCGCGGCGGGAGACGACCTGCACCCAGTCGCCATCGTGAATGGCGTCTGTTTGCGCATCTTCGGGGTTGATCTCGATGAAGCCATCGGGAGACTGGGCGTTGAGGCCCTTGCTGCGCCGCGTCATGCTGCCGGTGTGATAGTGCCACAACTCACGGCCCGTGGTCAGCGTCAACGGGAATTCGGCGTCTGGCAGCTCGGCCGGGGGCAGGTACTCGACACCGCTGAAGCGCCCCACTCCGCGCGTGAACTTGCCCACGTGCAGGATCGGTGTGCCCGGATGGTTGTCGTTGGGGCAGGGCCACTGCAGGCCGGCCTTTTCCAGCCGCCAGTGATGGATACCGCCGTAGCTCGGCGTCAGGGCCGCGATTTCATCCATGATATCGGCGGGCGACAGGTAGTCCCAACCGCTGTGCAAACCCTGCGGGCGATCGGCGGAGGCCCCATCGGCGGGGAGATACCCATGTGCGCCCAGGGCCAGCAGCCGCTGCGCCACCGCCGCCACGATCTCCCAATCGGCCAGGGCCTGCCCCGGCGCCGGAATCGCCCGGCGCACTAGCTGCACGCGGCGCTCGGTGTTGGTGAAGGTGCCGTCCTTTTCGACAAAACTGGCCGCCGGCAGCACCACATCGGCCAGCGCGGCGGTCTCACTCAGGAAGATGTCCTGCACCACCAGCAGATCGAGCGCGGTCAGGCACTGCCGCACATGGTTCACATCTGGATCGGTCAGCATCGGGTTTTCGCCCATGCAGTAGATGGCGCGCACCTGGCCATGCTCGGCCGCATGCAGCATCTCCACCACGGTCAGGCCCGGTTTGGGCGACAGGGCCACGCCCCAGGCCCCCTCGAACTTCTTGCGCACATCCTCCACCGCCACCTGCTGGTAGCCCGAGTAGACATTGGGCAGGCCGCCCATGTCACAGGCGCCCTGCACGTTGTTCTGCCCGCGCAGCGGATTGACGCCGCCGCCCGGCACGCCCAGGTTGCCCAACAGCATTTGCAGGTTGGCGCACGTCATCACGTTGTGCGTCCCGGTGCGATGCTGCGTGATGCCCATGGCGTAGAGCAGTGCCCCTGGCTTGTGCGCACCCAGGATGCGCGCCGCCCGCACGATGTCTTCCGCCGGCACGCCGGTGATGCCGCTCGCCACCTCGGGCGGGTACTTCATCACCGTCGCCTTGAGCTCCTCGAAGTTCTCTGTGCGTTGCGCCACGAACTCCTTGTCGTACAGGTCTTCGCTGATCAGCACGTGCATGATGCCGTTCATCAGGGCGATGTCGGTACCCGGCTTCTGGCGGAGGTGCAGCACGGCAAAGTCGGTCAATGGAATTTCGCGTGGATCGGCCACGATCAACTGCGCCCCGCGCTGCTTCACCGCCTGGCGCAGGCGCATGCCGATCACCGGGTGTTGTTCGGTCGTATTGCTGCCAATGACGAAGTAGGCCTTCGCCTGGGTCGCGACGTCCTCGATCGAGTTCGTCATGGCGCCCGACCCGAATGAAGTGGCCAGACCGGCCACAGTGGCGCTGTGTCAGAGGCGGGCGCAGTGGTCAATGTTGTTGGTGCCAATGACCTGCCGCGTCATCTTTTGTAGGAGATAATTCTCCTCGTTTGTCGCCTTGGCCGACGCCAGAACAGCGATGCTGTCCGGCCCCGACTCCTGGCGAATCTGATGAAGCCGTTGGGCGATCAAATCGAGCGCCTCGTCCCACGTCGCCGGCTGCAACTGCCCGTTGCGCCGGATCAGCGGGGTGGTCAGGCGGTCAGGGTGATTGACATAATCGAAGCCAAACTGGCCCTTGACGCAGGTCCAGCCCTTGTTGACGGCGGCGTTCCAGGCTGGCGTCACCTTGATCACCTTGCCATTCTTGACGTTCACCTCGAACTGGCAGCCGACGCCGCAGTAGGCGCAGGTGGTGGTCGTCTTCTCGAACTCCCACGTGCGCCCCTTGCCAAGCGCCTCTTTGGGCATCAGCGCCGCCGTCGGACAGACGGAAACGCAACTGCCGCAGAACTCACAGGGGCTGTCCTGCATGCCGCCGTCGGCTCCAAAGGCGATATGCGCATCGAAGCCGCGGTAAACGACGCTGATCGCCTCGACGCCGTTGATGTAGTTACAGGCGCGCACGCAGCGGCGGCACAAAACGCATTTGTTGCGATCCACCTGGATGAACGGGTTCGAGCGGTCAATCGCATAGTCGTGCTTGCGCCCGTGGAAACTGCTCTCCTTCACTCCGTACTCGTAGGCCAGGTCTTGCAGCAGACAGGCACCCGCCGCATCGCATGTCATACAGTCGAGCGGGTGATCGGACAGCAGGAGATCGAGAGCAAACCGGCGCGCCTCGTTCACGGCTGGCGTCTGCGTCTGCACCACCATGCCGGGCGCCGCCGGGAAAGTGCAGGCAGGCTGCAAGGCGCGCTGGCCTTCGATCTGCACCATGCACAAACGACAGGCGCCTTCGGGCGGCAGCGCCGGGTGATGGCACAGCACGGGGATTTCGATTCCCGCCCCCTGCGCCGCCTCCAGGAGCGAAGCGCCCTGCGGCGCTCGCACCTCGCGTCCATCAATCGTCAGCGTGATTGTTGCCATGATAGACTCTTGAACCTCCACCTCAGGCAAATTCAGCTTGCGGCAGCGGCAACTTCATCCGCTGCATCCATTCCAGATCACACCGCAGACACCGCGCCGCCTCCGCCTGCGCCGTCGCCCGGTCGAAACCGGTCTCGACCTCCCGGAAGGGGTTGCCCTCCAGGCGCAATTGGATGGGAACGGCGGGAACCGGCGGTCGGGCGGCGTCGGCGTAGTCTTCCAGATTGACAGTTTGTGCGATGTCGTGCCGGGCCGGTTTGACAATGGGGCGCTGAGCCTGGCCGGTGCGCAGCCAGAGATCCACCACCTGCGCCACTTGATTGCCCTGCGCCACCGCACCAACCACTGTCGCCGGGCCGGTCACCGCATCGCCGCAGGCGAAGACGCCGGCCCGCGTCGTCTGCATAGCGTCATCGGTCTTGAACACACTGTTCCAGTTCGTTTGCACGCTGGCGTCGCCGGCCGGAATCCAGTCGAAATCGGTCGTCTGACCAATCGCCGGCACCAGGATGTCGAGCGCCAGATCGAAATCGGTGCCTTCGATCGGCTTGGGGCGCCGCCGGCCGCCCTCGTCGAACTCGGCCAGCCGCTGCGGGCGCAGCCGCACTCCCGTCACCTCGCCGTCGCCCAACACGGCCACGGGGTTGACCAGGAAGTGGAACTGCGCACCCTCGGCGTGGGCGGCGTGGATTTCTTCTTTGTGCGCCGGCATGTCGTCTTCGGTGCGCCGGTAGATGATGTGCACCTCCGCTGCGCCCAGGCGCCAGGCCGAACGCGCCACGTCTATGGCCACGTCGCCGCCGCCCACGATGCCGATGCGCTTGCCCGCCACCGCCGGCGGTTGGCCCAGGGCGATGTCACGCAAGAACTTGACGCCGTGATAGACTCCGGTCTTGTCCTCGCCGGGGACCTGCAGTTTGCGGCTCTTGTGAGCGCCCAGCGCCAGAATCACCGCATCGAAGGGGGGCAGGAGGGTCGTCCCGCTGCCGTTGCCGCTGCTGTTGGTGAAAGCGGCCGGCGCTTGTGACGTGGCCACCTTCACCCCACTCTGCTGCAGATCATCCAGGCTGAAATCGCGCCCCAGAGCCATGTTGGTGTAGATGGCGACCCCGGCCTGTTCGATATGCTCGATCTCGCTGAAGAGCGGTTTACGCGGCAGGCGATAGGCGGGGATGCCGTAGGTCATCATGCCGCCTGGCTGCGGCATGGCTTCGAAGACGCTGACGCTGTAGCCCTGTTGGGCCAGGCGCAGTGCCGCCGTCAGGCCGCCGGGGCCGCCTCCCACCACCGCAATGCGCTTGCGCTGCGGCGGCTTGTAGATCGGCGGCGTCCAGGGTGTTTCGTACTCCTGGTCGGCCATGAAACGCTTGACCATGCGGATGGCGATGGGGGTGTCAATCTGGCCGCGGCGGCATTTGTGTTCGCAGAAGGCCGGGCAGACACGGCCGCAGATCAGCGCGAAGGGATTGGCCTCGCGGTGAATTTCCAATCCCTCAGCATAGCGTCCTTGCGCGACCAGGGCCAGGTACGCCGGTGTGTCTACGCTGGCCGGGCAGGCATTGACACAGCCGGCGCGCACCAGCGGCTGGCAGGCGCCGGCCGGGCAGCGCTTCTCCTCGATGTGCGCGATGTACTCATCCAGGAAGTAACGCATGGTGCTCAGCACCGGCGACGGCGTCAGTTGTCCCAAGCCGCACAACGAACCGGTGCGCATCCCGGCTGCCAGTTCTTTGATCAGATCCAGATCGGCCAGCGTGCCTTTGCCCTCGGTGATGCGGGTTAGCACCTCTAACATGCGCGTACCGCCGATGCGACAGGGGATGCACTTGCCGCAGCTTTCGGCGGCGGAGAAGGTGAGGAAGAACTTGCTGAACTCCACCATGCAGGTGTCTTCGTCCACCACGATCATGCCGCCCGAACCCATCGTTGCGCCGGCCGCGGTCAGGCTGTCATAGTCCACCGGCGTGTTGAGGTGCGTGGCGGGCAGACAGCCGCCCAGTGGGCCGCCCGTCTGCACTGCCTTGAACTTCTTGCCGCCGGGGATGCCGCCGCCCACGTCGTAGATGATCTCGCCCAGGGTGATGCCCATGGGCACCTCGACCAGGCCGGTGTTGTTGACCTTGCCGGTGAGGGCGAAGACCTTGGTGCCTTTGCTGCGTTCGGTGCCGATGCTGGCAAACCATTGGGCGCCGTTGGTGATGATCGGCGGCACGTTGGCCCAGGTTTCCACATTGTTGATGTTGGTGGGTTTGCCCCACAGGCCGGAGACGGCCGGGAACGGTGGGCGTGGGCGTGGCTCGCCGCGCCGGCCTTCGATGGAGGCCATCAGCGCGGTCTCCTCGCCACAAACGAACGCGCCGGCCCCCTCTTTCACGGTCATATCGAAGGAGAAATCGCTCTCCAGGATACGCTCGCCCAGCAGCCCCAACTCGTGCGCCTGGGCAATGGCCTGCCTGAGGCGCTTGACCGCCAGCGGATATTCGGCGCGGCAGTAGATGTAGCCGTGCGTGGCGCCAATCGCATACGCGCCGATGATCATCCCCTCGATGACGCTGTGCGGGTCGCCTTCCAGGATCGAACGGTCCATGAACGCACCGGGATCGCCCTCGTCCGCGTTGCAGATGATGTACTTCACGTTGCCGGGCGCTTTGTAGCAAAATTCCCACTTCAGGCCGGCCAGGAACCCTGCGCCGCCGCGTCCGCGCAGGCCACTGTCCTTCATCTCACGCAGCACATCTTCCTGGCTCATGCTGGTAATGGCCTTGCCCAGCGCCTCGTAGCCGCCGCGTGCGATGTACTCCTCGATGCTGTCGGGATCAATCATACCGCAGTTGCGCAAGGCAATGCGCAACTGCTTGCCGTAGAAGGGGATGTCCTTGTAGAAGGGCAGCGCGGCCTGGTCTTTCGGCTCATGAAACGTCAGGCGTTTGACCACACGCCCCTTGAGCAAGGTCTCTTCCACCAGCTCAGGGACATCGGCCGGCTGCACCTGGGTGTAGAAGATGCCTTCGGGGTAGATCATCATCACCGGACCCATGGCGCAGAAGCCGCGGCAGCCGGTGGGTACCACGGCGACTTCGCGCGCCAGGCCCTGGCGATTGACCTCGGTTTGCAGGGCCTCGACCAGCTCGTGGGCGTTGGAGGCTGTGCAGCCGGTGCCGCCGCAGATGAGGATATTGGATCGAACGTTATTCGTTGCCATTGTTTGCAGGCGCTCCTCAGGCGAATCAAGCTGTGCGAGAATGCCTATTTGTCAGGCGTCGGTTGATGAGAAACAGCGTCTCATCCCGACGATGGTGGGGGCCGTCAGAACGCTTTGTAGACGGCTTTTTCATAAGTGCTCTCGATGTTGTATTTGTGCTGTTGTTCTTCACTGGCCAGCAGTTCGAAGAGCGCACGCGCCAGCGGGTCTTCGACCATCTTGGCCATGGTCAGGTAGAACTCGGCGGCTGCTCTCTCGCGCTGCATGGCCGCCACAAGTACATCCTGGGTATCAGAATCTGGCCCCAACTCACGCGGCGCCAGCGTTTCGGCTAATTTCAGGTCGGGGATATTGCCGCGCTCGCTGCGGCTGCGGCGGATGGCCCAGCGGATATTGGTCGTGCGCAGCGTTTTCAGCTTCTCGACATGGCCGCGCTCTTCGGCTGCCATCTCTTCCAGTCGCGCCTTCACGTGGCCGTTGCGCGCCACCAGCGCTGCGTTGGCGTAGAGTTGGACTGACTCCTCCTCAAAACCAATCGCCCGTTCAACGATTTCCTGGATTGGTGGTAACTCGGTCATTTTGTTTTCTCCTCCATGCAGTCTCTAACGTCTCGCTCCCACCGCGAAATTGGATTCCTGACCGCTCTCTCATGGAATCACCCCAGCTTCTCTCAACGCATTCTCCAGGGCATCAAGGGTGGTGGCGCCGTTCTGGGCATCAACCTTGGATCTCTACGCCGAAGACCACCCTCTCTCCGACAGGCTGTTAGGCTACTCGCTCAAGGCCAGTTCAGTGAACCAACATCCAGAAATCCCAGTTTCTTCGATCGCATATTTCAGATCGTCGCGAATAATCACCACATCTTCCCATCCCCAGAGTCGGAATAACTGAGCATCCCCTATCTTGTCCGGGTCAAGAATAACTCGTTTCACGTCATGAAACGTTCCGAGCATCCAGGGTCGTTTCTCCCAGAAAAGCAAGTTGTCTTTTGTCCAGGTGTGATAAACAGAATGCACTCGGTCCAAGCAGTCAACGATCTTCAGATAACTCGCCAGGTGGTAGCCGTAGATCTCAACACCGGTGAGACTGTGCCTGATCTTTAGTGGTAAATACTGAATCCTAACAACCCCCTTTCCTTGGACCAGGCTCTTGAGCCGAGGAGAATACACTGGCAACATAAAGCGAGTGAAGGGGGAGTCCGTCTGCTCGGCATTTCTATCGTCGTAATAAGCAAGGGTATTCGAATCCCATTTCTCAATCGTGTGTCCTGTTTTCAGATCCCACTCGTCGTACCCGATCAATTCGATCTTCAGGAACCAAGTGCTAGAATCCGAATCATCTTCCCGGTTGTCTTGAGCCCATCTAAAATACCTTGGCTTCATATAGCTACCCTCACTGGTTCAATAGCGCGGGGTTGGCTTGGATCTCTGCGCGGATGGCATCCAATTCTGCTTCCAACATGACACGAATCTCTTTTTGACTCTTCAGCCCCCGGGTCGTCGATCAAATGCTCTACTCCGTCGTGCTTACCCAAGGTAATTCTGTGCAGCATTTTCACGGAGCCATCCTTCATTGTCCAAACAGAGTCTGTCTTACAGCCTCAAGAAGCTCAGGGCGCTGCGCGCACACTCGCTGAGCCGTCGCGCCAGGTACCGCGCATTCGCACGTCGCACCTGAGGAAGAAGAGCACACCGCCGCTGCGCTCGGCCACGCGCACATTGCCCGCATGCAGCGAGGCTATGACCCAGGTCAGGCGGCGCGTGGACGCATCATAGACCAGGGGAGGCGGTACATCGGCGGGCGTCACCAGCAACCCGTCAGGCAGATCCGCCTGAAACGTGATACCCTCCACCACCTGGCGGTCAAGATTCGTCACCTCCCAGCGCAGCAACACTCGCTCCCCGATCGCAGCCGCCTCCGGGTTGACCGTGGCCGCCAGGCTCAAGATCGGCTGTGGCTGGTTCGTGTCTGTGACCGATGGTCGTGTGCGCACCAAAGTCCGCTGCCTCGCGTCAGCCGCGCGCCTGCCAGGCTTGCTCAGTGGCATCGCGGCCGCTGCCGTTGAAGACAGCAGACTGGCGATGACCAGCAGGTGCAGGGCGACCAGCAGTCGCACGCCGCCACGCCTCTGCGCGAAACACCTGCCAGGCTGACAAACGAACGGGGAAGACAGCAGTCGCATGACAATGGACTCCTTCTCAACTTTCACCATGATGCCATGACGCACACCTGAGAGCTATTTGGGCCTCTGGTTACGCCAGAAATAGGCCAAAAACGACTCCTAACCTTACACAGCCGCTTCGATGCGCCCCACGACCCACTCTTCGACGACCGCGCCCTTGATCAGATGCTCTTCGATCAGCCGGGGTACCATGGCTGGCAGTACATTGCCGTAGGTGACGCGTGGCTGGTTGGCCTGCTGAATATCCACCAACGGCTCACGCGCACACATGCCAATGCAGCCCACCGTGGCGACGTGTGCATCAATCTGGCGCGCGGCCAGCTCATCGAGAATCGCGCGCATGGTGTCGCGCGCGCCCGCGGCGATGCCGCAGGTGCCCATGCCCACCGTAATCGTCGTACCGGTGTCCAGGCGTATCTTGAGTGACTGCTGCGCCTCCTCACGAATGCGCTTCAGGTCATCTAATGTCTTCAGCCTTGCCATAAAGTGCCTTCTCCCCTTCGGCCAAATAGTCGGCTAACCATGATTGTACGGCCGGATGCGTCAGGGGAACCTCTCCCAGTTCCCCGCGCAGCTCGGCGCTGTCTTTGCTAAATACGCTGCCATCCACGTTGTGCGTGTAGCACACATCGAACGCCTCGCCGCCCAGTAAAATCGCCAGCAGCGTGGCCGGCATGTCGCCCAGCGGGGTCCGATCCCAATGACTCAACTGGTAGGTCAGCGTGATCGTGGCGCCTTGCCCTGGCTGCGAGGCGATGGACAGACCACCGCCGGCCTGCTGCGCGGCCGCGGCCGCCAGGGGAATGCCCAACCCCACGTGACGCGTGCGCCGCGTCGTGAAGAATGGATCGATCACTCGCGCAATCGTGGCGGCGTCCATGCCGCGGCCGTTGTCCGTGATGCCAATCGTCATGCGATCGGCCGCGCGCCTCTCTTCGATCGTCACGCTGACCCGGCTGGCGCCCGCCTCACGAGCGTTTTGCACCAGGTCCAGGATGTGCAAAGATAGTTCGCGCACAGTGGTTGATCCTTACCTAAGCGCCTGACGTTGTCACTGCTAGTCGCTACCATTGGTGGCAAGTCGGCCGTTTTGTCGTCCTCTTTCATCATACTCGGCTCTCGGCCCGATACTTATCCTGGACAAGCAAACAAACTCACATCATCAATAAAAAAGCTGGTTGCATTCGTGCTGTTTGTTGTCACTTCGAAGTATACTTGAATGGACTGCCCAACAAAGGCGCTTACGTCAAATTCCGCCAGTGTCCAAGTATCTTGAATATCGGCATCCGTGCGAACATCCAGAACCACCAGGTCAATTCCAGCAGTGTTTCGAATTTTCACCCAAAGATGATCGTACGGATGAGTCGTTTCCGTTGTCGTCATGTGCCAGTAATGTCTTAGGACAGTTACAGATATAGATTGGCCCGTCGAGTTAGTATTGGGAATCGCAACACCCTGATACATGGTGTCGTGCCCGTTCGCGTAACCGCCGAGCCATGCTGACAACACTCCGTCGTGTGGGATATGATTGCTGACAAGCACCATACCCCCGAGCGCCCAACTGCTTGGACCTGATTCAAAACCTCCATTGACAACAGGTTGAGCACATGGTGGGCGATTCTTAGATACCAGCGGCAAATACAACATACTGCATGAACCGTGTGCAGGCTCAGGTCTGTTGATATGTACCGGAGGAGGGTCACTATTCAAATCAGTTCGATTAGGCAAAGTCAAAGAAACGGGGTTCCAGTATTGAGATCCGGGTGGATTCGCAGCGCATCCCCATACCAGTTCTTGATACGGCCAGTTTGCTCGAACTTGACCACCATTCTGTCCACACTGCCATGTACTGCGCGGCCATGGGTATCGCGGATTGTTTGGGTTATTTTTCCACAAGAAACCGTTGTAAGCCCAAACTGCGTAGTACCAATCTTCAGTTATGTAGGGATTGTTGTTTCCAACATAGAATTCCAGGCCGTTCCATTTGCCCATAAGAAGTCGGGCGCCGGTGCCGATATTGTAGTTGGATTCAGACGCAACGCGAGTCGGATCAAAACCAGATCCCCCATTCATCCCACTCGTAATTTGCATGATGCCATAACCACATGGATTGTCGGGATCACCACTGGGAGCAATCACCGTATTCCCGTATTGGCCATAACTGGCGGCAAACTGTTTCCAACCAGTGCTCTCAGTGTATCCAATAGCCTTGAGCAAAATACAGGGCGCATAGGGAGAAACTCGAATTGCTTGGGAGGGTGGATACCCATTCCAAACGTCCAATAGGACAGGTCCGGAACCTCCCAAGCGATTCGTTCCGGCTTGCTCAAATAGGCCTACCAGCTCCGCAGGATAAGGTTGGAGACCGAAAGCCGCGGGTTCCGGGCAATTTGATTGCGCAATGCAATTAAGGGGCAGTGCGGAATGCGTAACGCAAACCACAGCTACCATGGCAGCAATGCATGCCGCGCACCTAGTAGGCGATCGCAAGATACGAGGGCTCGAGAGTCGAATTCCGCGCATGTCCCACTGTCCCTCTAGTGACCGGGACTCGGAAGATCGCGAGTTATCCATTTGATTATCTCTATGCCCTCAGACCGTGGCACGCGATTGACTCGGATGCCGTCGTAATCTATCACCAGCAAATCGTGATTATCCTCAGGAAATTGCTGCACTGCCAGCCATTGGCCATCGGACGACCAACTTCTAGGTACGAAGTAGGTGCTTTCGGCGATCATGATGGTCCTAATAGAGCGTGTCTGCAAATTGATGCTTTGGAGTTTGGCTTGTTCAGCGCCTTGCACAGGTAAATTGAATGTGATTTCGTGACCATCAGAATACCAGATTGGATTATAGAGCTCATCTGTAGCTCCGCTGATCAGAGTTTCGACTTCACCCGAGCTCGTGGTAGGAACAATGACTATTGCATAGCGCACGGGACTTCGTAATTCCAGTACCGTGCATAGTAGCCATTGTCCATCGTGGGATAAGTAGTAGCAACGCGGTGCAGCCCCATCCCATACAAGACGTAGGTATTCATTGCTCCCGTGGTCTATGTCCGCACGCCACAACTCAGCGCGTGTTGTACCGCGGATATAGTAAAAATAACGACCATCTGGAGACCAATCGAGGGGCCAAAGCCAGGTAGATTCATCGGCGCTCACCAATGTGAGTTCTTGCCCCGTCGCTAAACTGAGGGCATTTATAGTCTGAATAAAAGGTGGTTCAGATGCTGTCTGACGACTAAAGGCAATCCACTGATCATCAGGTGACCATATGGGATAATTGACAAAACGGCCAATGTCTACGTGCGTCGCCAACAATTGATCCTGTGAACCATCCATATTCGCCAATCGCAGATCAGCCGCAAATGGATCGAGAGAGCGATCAGGAGGTAGAACAGTATAAGCTATTCTTGTTTCATCGTGCGATATACCTAGTTGTATGCCGAATTGCTGAGGATCCAACATTGTGACAAGTACTTGTCTGAATTCAGGGTGACTCGCACTCGCAGCCAAAATAGTCATTGTACCATTATCATATTGCTTGTAGATTATCTTAGGTCCAGGTGGCAAGGTTGTATGTACCGTGGGCACCAACGTAGGTGTATAGGCGATGTGTGGTGTCATGGTCGCCCGCAAGGTTAGCTCTACGGATGGCGTCATGACCGGCGTAGGGGTTCCTGTCATTGGATATGGCGAGACAGGAATGATCCGCGTCGGTAACGGGGCTCCTGGCGTATCAGTTGGCCAAGGAGTAGATACCGTTTCAATAGGCGACCGAAACACCTGAGATGACGGCTCTGTTCTATTTGAGATCCCTTGCAACGCAAAAACGATAGCGATTGCCAAGACAGCGAGCGCCACCAATCCCAACAAACTACCGAAAGAGAAAAGCAGGCGTTTCATCCCCAGTCTCCAGAGAACGATTCCTTGTTTTCTTAATCTATGCTCGCGTAGCCGGCTCAAGACGGCCCACAACCCACTCTTCGATGACCGCGCCCTTGATCAGATGCTCCTCGATCAGGCGTGGAATCATGGCCGGCAGTACATTGCCGTAGGTGACGCGCGGCTGGTTGGCCTGCTGAATGTCCACCAACGGCTCACGCGCACACATGCCAATGCAGCCCACCGTGGCGACGTGCGCATTGATGTTGCGCGCGGCCAACTCGTCCATGATGGCGCGCATGGTGTCGCGCGCGCCGGCGGCGATGCCGCAGGTGCCCATACCAACCGTAATCGTCGTGCCGGTGTCCAGGCGTATCTTCAAAGACTGCTGCGCCTCCTCACGGATGCGCTTCAGGTCTTCCAATGTCTTCAGCCTTGCCATAAAGTGCCTTCTCCCCTTCGGCCAAATAGTCGGCTAACCATGATTGTACGGCCGGATGCGTCAGGGGAACCTCTCCCAGTTCCCCGCGCAGCTCGGCGCTGTTAACGCTAAATCGGTTGGCGTCCACGACGTGCGTGTAGTCTACGTCGAACGCCTCGCTCCCCAACAGGACCGCCAGCAGCGTGGCCGGCATATCGCCCAGCGGCGCCAGGTCCCAGTGGCTCAACTGGAAGGTCAGCGTGACGGCTGTGCCCTGCCCCGGCTGCGAGGCGATGGTGAGATCACCGCCAGCTTGCTGCGCGGCCGCCGCCGCCAGCGGAATCCCCAGTCCCACGTGACGCGTACGCCGCGTCGTGAAGAATGGATCGGTCACTCGTGCAATCGTGGCGGCGTCCATGCCGCGGCCGTTGTCCGTGATGCCAATCGTCATGCGATCGGCCGCACGTCTCTCTTCGATCGTCACGCTGACCCGGCTGGCGCCCGCCTCACGCGCGTTTTGCACCAGGTCCAGGATGTGCAAAGATAGTTCGCGCACGCTGCTGATCCCTCCAGCCGCCGCAGGGCGGCTTCGCAGCCGTTGCAGCGACTTCAGTCGCCGGGCACAGCCCTACGCCAACACCTGGACTTGTTTGACCATCTGCGCCGGAGTCAGGCGGCCCACCACCCGCTCATCCACCACGGCGACCGGGGCCAGGCCACAGGAGCCGAGGCAGTAGACCACTTCGAACGTCACCCGAAAATCGTCGGTGGTCTGGCTGGGGATGATCCTGAGGGTGTTGCCCAGCTCATCAATGATCTTGGCCGCGCCCTTGACATGGCAGGCGGTGCCGTCGCACACGCGCACGACGTGGCGTCCACGCGGGTGCAAATAGAACTGCGAATAGAACGTGGCGACGCCGTAAATTCTGCTCAAGGGCACGCCGGTGCGTTCCGAAATCTCAGCCATGACCTGGGCGGGCAAGTAGCCGTAAGCGTCCTGCGCCTGCTGCAAAATGGGGATCAACGCACCCTTCTGCCCGGCATACCTGGCCAGGATCGGTTCCAACAAAGTCAAATCAACGGTTGGCTGCGCCATGTTGGTATTGTCCTCCATGCACTCATGCACTCATGCACTGCGACTTTCCCATTCAGGATTACGAATCTGGCGTATTCTACCACGCCCATGTGGCGCGCCCTATGACCTAAGTCATGTTCGCCAGACAGCTTGTGCAAAATAGCACAATTATCAACTAATGAGGATTTTGTTGCAACGAGGATCGGTCAGCGCCTGGCGCAGCGCGGCGATGGTGGGCGATGTCAGCCAGACGTGCGTGCGGGCTGCCATTTCGAGCAGGCGGTGGGCGTCGCCGTTTTGCACAAGGGGCCAGCCGACCAGGGCCGGAAACTGCGCCCGTGCCTGTGCGGGTGTCAGTCGAGAGGAGATTTCAAGCGCCGGCACGCTCAGCCCTGGCGGCACGAAGCCGAGATTGGCCAGCAAACTGAAGCTGGGCCGATCTACATGACAGGGAATGACGAGACCGCCCAATGCCTCGACGCGGGCGATCGCGTCTTCGACGCTGAAAGAGGTGGAGGTGAGGAGCAGAGGGGAATGTTCGCACACGAATTCGCCGGTTTCGTCTACGACGAACTGAGGGCCAAAGCGGTCGGCGTCGTTGTGCAGCGGCGGCAGGGCAGCGTCAACCTGCGCTTGCCAGGCGAAGGCGGCCGCATTGTCGTCGAAGAGACATAGCAGGTGCACTTCCTCGCGCGTTTGCAGTTCCATGCCGGGCCAGACGATAAGGGGCGTCTGGGCGGCGGCGCGCTGCACGGCGGTGATGTTGTGCGTGGCGTTGTGATCGGTGACGGCAATCAGGTCGAAACCCAACTCCAGGGCGCGGCGCACGATGAGCGGCGGGATCATCTCGACCTCGGCGCAGGGGGAGAGGACGGTGTGCAGATGAAGATCGCAGCAGTACCAGCGACCGGCGTTGGAATCGGGCATGGTGCGCCTTGCACGAAGGGTGGGGAACGGGTGTCAGTCGCGGCGGTTTTCGACGCCGGGGATGCCGAGCGCGGCGAGCTGAGCGACCACGGTGAAGGTGCTGGCCGCCGTTCTGAAGAAGGGGATGCCTTCCTGCTGTGCGCGCGCCAGGGTCTCTGGGCCGACAGGCGCATTTTCTGTGACGATGACGCCGGCCATGTTGGTCAGGCCGGCAACTGCGACGACGTTGGGGTGCGCCTGCAGCGTAACCCACAGCGTGCCGGCTTTGGCCGCCGCCATGACACAGCTCAGCAGATCGGCCGCATAGCCGCAAAGCACGGGGCGGTCGGCGGCGAGCGTCGGGGTCAGGTGTTCGAGGGTCAGCCCCTCCGCTATTTCGTGTAGTAACATGCTATTCGTTTCCTTTTTGTTAAACAGTGACGCCCGTGTGACCGGTCAGGCAGAGCTGTCTGTGGCAAAGATGGCACACAATCTCGTGCCGCGGCCGGGCGCCGATTCCATCTGCACGGTGTCGCTGTAACGTTCGATGTTGGCCAGGCCCATGCCGGCGCCAAAGCCGAGTTCACGCACCCAGTCGGGGGCCGTGGTGAAGCCGGGGGCAAATGCCTGTTCGACGTCGGCGACGCCGGGGCCGTCGTCTTCGGTGGTCAGTACGATTTGACGGGGGCTGATTTCGATGTGCAGCACGCCGCCGTGCGTGGCGTGGATGACCAGGTTCATCTCTGCTTCGTAGGCGGCGATAGCGAGGCGGCGCACCAGTTGCGGGGAGGCGCCCAGGCGTTCGAGCGTGCGCTTGATCTTGCTCGACGCCTCGCCGCCGCGCGCAAAGTCGTGCGGGGGCACCTGGTAGCGCAGCGCCAGGCTTGTCTGATCAGACTCGGCTGTCGTTGCGATCTCTTCGAAGAAATGATTGGCGCGATGGCGGCGCATTTCTTCGGCCTGAACGCGGCGATTGAGGGTGCGCAGCAGGCCGCGTGTGATGTCGCTTGGGGTGACGATGCCGACCAGGCCGCCATCGTCGGCGACGACGGGCAGCCGGCCATAGCCGTGTTGGGTAAAGAGGTTGACGGCGGCAACGACGCGATCGGCCTCGTGCACCGTCATCGTGTTGGGGGTCATGTGTTCGCCGACCAAATCGCCGGCGCGCTGTTGGACGAGCGCCTGGATCAAGTCTTGAATGCTGATGATGCCCACCAGCCGTCCGCTCACCGGATCGAGCACCGGCGTGCCCGAAAAACGGCGCTGGCGCATGATTTCCATCAACTCGCTCAGCGGCGTCGCCGGGGTGACGGTGATGGGCGCTGCCGTCATCACTTCGCCGACGCGCAGTTCGTAGACCAGTTCCTGAACGCGTGTCAGTTCGTCGTATGGGGCGGTTTCTTGTGCTGCGTCTTGCTCTGCGTCCATATTCGATTCGTTTTCGTTGTGGCTGTCGCAGTCATGCGCAGGTGCTCATGTCAGGCTCGGATGGTTGCCAGGCGGTTGTTGGGCAGGCCGGCCAGATAGGCAAGCCCGCAGGCCTGATACATGCTGTAGTCGCAGGTGATGAGAGGAATGCCGATTTCGTCGGCCAGGGTGATGACGGCGGGGGGTGGTTCTTTGCCCCGCACGAACACGATGGCGCTGATGCCGGCCATTTCGGCGGTGCGCACGACTTGCGGGTTGGTCAGCCCGGTGAAGAGCAGGCTGCTGCCGTCGCTGGTGAAGGCTAAGACGTCGCTCATCAGGTCAGCGGCGCCGCCTGACGAAATCTCCATGTCCAGGAGTTTGGTGTGACCCACCACGCGTCCCTGCAGAATTTCGACAATTTTACGTAATTGCATCGGCTCTCAGAGATCTAATTTCCCGCCACCTTCACGCCGTTCCGCTCCAGAATCGCCAGCGTGTCCTTGCCCAACACCAGGCGGATGTCGAAGCCGGCCTGATCGGGCGCTGGCGCACGAATTTCGGAGGTGGAAATGGAGAAAATGTTCTTCAACTGCGCCAGGGTGTAGGGTTTGTCGGCGAAAGTGGTCAACGCGGCCGCCTGATAGGTGGAAGCGTCGGCGTCGCCGATGCTGACGACGGTGAAGCCAAGCGATTCGAGCCAGGCCTCAGTCTGGCGCGCCAGGCCCGGCGTTTCGGTGCCGTTGAGCAGCACGATCCTGGCGTTTTCAGCGGTCAAGCGTTGGCGATCGGCGGCCGGCGCAGCAATCGTACCGGTCACTGGCTGGCTGCCGGCGATCGGTGCTGGCGTCGTTTCGGGCGCGGCTTGCGGCGTGGCAAAGAGACGATCAACGACGACGCGCACTTTGTTGCGATCGGGGATCAGAATCCAGGCGCCCCCTTCGGAATAGGTGCATTCGCCCAGCGAACAGTCAATGACGGCCTGTTCGATCTGATCGAACTCGACCTGGCGCCCCAGTTCGGCCATGGCGACGAGACGATCAAGCGGGATGTCGGTCTGCACCGATTGGGCGAGCGAACGCGCCAGCCCTGGCAGGTTGCGGATGAGAGTGGGGAGCATCCCCTGGCTGAGAATCTTGTTCTTGAGGGCCAGGATGACCTGCTGCTGGCGGCCGGCGCGGCCGAAGTCGTTGTCAACGTGACGGGTGCGGGCGTACTTGAGCGCCAGCGCGCCGTCCATGTGTTGCAAGCCTTTGGCGATGAAGAGCGGGTCGTAGCCGTAATCGTCGCTTGGATAGGTTGGATCGTTCAGGTCACGCGGGACTTCGATGTCCAGGCCACCGACGTAGTCAATGATCTCACGAAAACCATCGAAGTTGAGACGCACATAGTAATGAACGGGATAGCCAAGCAGCTCGCTGACCGTCTGCTTGGCCAGAGCCGGCCCGCCTCCCGGATAGCTCTTGATTTCGCCGATCCGATGAGCGGTGTTGATCTTGTTGTAGATTTCGTAGCCAGGGATTTTGACCCAGGTGTCGCGCGGGATGGAGAGGATCCCCACCTGGCCATGCGCCGGATCAATCGTGATCAGCATCATGCTGTCGGTCAGGCCGGGGATCATTTGGCTGGGGCGCTGATCCACGCCGAGCAACAGGATGTTGACCCGTTCGAGACGCGCCACATCCCAGGTGGGCGCCGGTTGGACGACGGCTGGCGGCTCGTCTGCGCCTGGCGTGGGTGTCGGCTGGATGACGCCGGGAACGCTGTTTTGGACGGGCAGCGGCAGATCGCCTAATGCCAACGCCGGCAGACGGGAGGAATTGGCGATCACCTCGCGCGCCCAGTCATGCAGCAGCAGACCGGCGTAGGCAAAGGTGAATAGGAAAGCGAACAACAGCCCCGTCAGCAACAGGCTGGCCCAGCGTGAACTGGCGGTCTGCGCCGGCGGGCGACGGCGGGTCATCGTCAACGGCATGCGTTGATTCGGTCCGCCTGCGCTGTGATCGTCGAAGGTCTTTGATGTCATACTCATGGCTGCGATTATAGCACAATGCTTCCCGGCCCCCAAATGGCCGGCGGATAATCGAGATTGACAACTCTCCGCAGTCGTGCTACAATTCTGGTCGTGATAAAACGCACGATCTAGGCTCGATACCTGTCAGGTGTCATCGTTGTCACCTCACACGCCGTGTGGGGTGATCTTTTGTATGGCATCTGGCGCCAGATACCATCAGACAAACTGGGGGTTCGCGTGTCGTCGGACTATATTCCACTCTTGATTCTATTCTTGTTGGCTGGCGCGTTTTCCGCCATCGCCATCATCGTGCCCTCAGTCCTGGGGCCAAAGCGCCCCTCCGATGCCAAGCTCTCCCCTGTCGAATCAGGCGTGATCCCTTTCCATGATGCGCAGCGGCGCTTTCCCGTTCAATACTACGTCGTCGCCGTCCTCTTCATCCTGTTCGACATCGAGGTCATCTTTCTCTATCCGTGGGCCGTTCTCCTCGACCAGCTCGCGCTGTTCGGCCTGATCGAAATGGGCGTTTTTCTTCTGCTGCTTCTGGTGGGTTACGCCTACGTTTGGCGCAAAGGCGCCCTGGATTGGAAATAACAACGCATGGGACTCGAAACACAACTGCCTGACGATTCCGTCATCACCACGACGCTCGAAAGGGTCGTCAACTGGAGCCGCAGTAACTCCGTCTGGCCGCTCCTCTTCGGCCTGGCCTGCTGTGCCATGGAGATGATCGCCAGCGGCATCTCGCGTCACGACATCGCCCGCTTTGGCTCCGAACTCTTTCGCGCCTCGCCGCGCCAGGCCGACCTCATGATCGTGTCGGGGCGCGTTTCCAACAAAATGGCGCCCGTCGTCAAGCGTCTTTACGATCAGATGGCCGAACCGAAATGGGTCATCGCCATGGGCATCTGCTCCTCCGCCGGTGGTCCTTTCAATAATTATGCCATCGTCCAGGGCGTGGACAAGATCATCCCTGTGGACGTGTACGTCCCCGGCTGCCCACCCCGCCCTGAAGCCCTGATCTACGCCCTGACCAAACTGCAGCAGAAGATCCAACACGACCGCTTTTCTGCCTTTCGCGACGCCCCCCTCGACGCCCAAACTACCCCCTGACCCCCCCACCTGGTCATCACCCATCACTCATCACTTGTCACCAAACCATGAAAACATCTACTGGTCATTGCCAACCACAACCCCTACTTCCTACTCCCTATTCCCTATTCCCTACTCCCTATTCCCTATTCCCTACTCCCTACTCCCTACTCCCTACTCCCTATTTCCTATTTCCTAATTCCTACTTCCTATTTCCTATTTCCTAATTCCTAATTCCTAATTCCTAACTCCTATTTCCTAACTCCTAACTCCTATGAACTCATCTCAACCATCACTCGCTTCGACAGCTCTCTCCCTCGCCGATGACTTGCGCGCCCGTTTCGGCGATGCGATTCTGGCCGTAGGTGAGCATTACCCTGGCGACCCCGCCGTCACCGTGCGCGCCGACAGGACCTTTGCCGTGGCGCAGGCGCTGCGCGATGAATTCGGTTTCGATCTGATGTCGGATGCGACGGCGCTCGATGGTCTGGGCTTGGGACACGTGCCCCGCTTCACCGCCGTCTGGAACCTTTTCGACAGCACCCGGCAGCGCAAACTGCGCCTGCGCACCCCTGCCCCTGGCGGTGACAACCCTGCCGTGCCGAGCCTGACCCCGCTCTGGCCCGGCGCCAACTGGATGGAGCGCGAGTCCTTCGATCTGCTCGGCGTGCACTACGACGGACACCCCGACCTGCGCCGCATTCTGCTGCCCGACGATTGGAAGGGGCACCCGTTGCGCAAGGACGCCCCTCTGGGCGATGAACAGGTACCTTTCACCGTCACCTGGAGCGACCCGGAGTTTGCCAGTTTGGGCATGCAAATCCTGCCCGCCGAACTGCCCAAACCACTGCTGCCCGCCGGCATGGACACCGTGCGCCACATGGTGATCAATATGGGGCCGCAGCATCCAAGCACGCACGGCGTTCTGCGCCTCATCGTCGAGCTGGACGGTGAGGATGTCGTGCGTGTCGTGCCCGATGTTGGTTATCTGCACTCCGGCTTCGAGAAGTCGGGCGAGAGCAAGCGTTACAAGGATTTCGTCTACTACACCGACCGCATGGATTACGCCTCGGCCATGCAGAACAACCTGGCCTACTGCCTGGCCGTCGAACAGATGCTCGGCGTCGAGATTCCGCCGCGCGCACAGGTCATTCGGGTCATCGTCGCCGAACTGCAGCGCATCGCCTCGCACCTGCTCTGGCTGGCCACCCATGTGCTCGATCTGTCGGGCACCATCATGTCGCTGCTGATGTACGCCTTCCGCGAACGCGAGATGATCCTCGACCTCTTCGAGATGGTGTGCGGCGCCCGCATTACCACCTCCTACATCCGCATCGGCGGCCTCTGGCGCGACCTGCCGCCGGCCTTCCTGCCGCGCCTGGCCGATTTCCTGGCCCTGATGCCCGCCCGCCTGGACGACTACGAGCGCATGTTGACCGACAATCCGCTTTGGAGGGCGCGCACCACGGGCGTCGGCCGCCTCACCCGCCAGCAGGCCCTGGCCCTCAGTTGCACCGGCCCCATGCTGCGCGGCAGCGGCGTCGCCTACGACATTCGCAAGGCGCGTCCCTATTGCGGCTATGAGAACTACGACTTCGAGATCGCCACGTCCGAACTGGGGGACACCTACGGACGCTATCTCGTGCGCATGAAAGAAATGCGCCAGTCGCTGCGCATCGTCGAGCAGGCTGTCGCCAATCTGCCCACCGGCCCCGTCAAGACCGCCGATCGCAAGGTCGCCCTGCCTCCCCGCGCCGAGCTTGATCGCAGCATGGAATCGTTGATCCATCATTTCAAGCTGATGACCGCAGGCTTCACCGTGCCGCCCGGCGAAATCTACGCGACGATCGAGGCCTCCAAGGGCGAACACGGCTACTTCATCGTTTCTGACGGCTCTCCCATTCCATACCGCCTGCACGTGCGCGGCCCGTCATTTGTCAACTTGCAGGCGCTCGACACCATGGCGCGCGGCCACCTGCTCTCCGACCTTGTGGCTTGCATCGGCTCTCTCGACATCGTTCTCGGAGATGTTGACCGGTAATACCGTGGGGCGATTGAAAGATCGCCGTACTGTGGAGCGATCCAATCGCTTCCCCCAAAACTGAATCAGGACTGACCATGCTCTCTGAACACGCTCAATCCGAAATCCGTGCGCTGATTGCCCGCTATCCGCGTGGCCGTTCGGCGCTCGTTCCGGCCCTCTACGTTGCCCAGCGTGAGGTCGGTTGGCTGCCCCCCGCAACCCTGGCCGACGTCGCCGCCCTCTTCGAAATGGACCCGGCCGAGGCGGCGGAGGTCGCCTCTTTCTACTCGATGCTCAACCTGCATCCAGTCGGCCAGTACCATTTGGAGGTCTGCACCAATGTCCCCTGCCAACTGCGGGGTGTCGAGACCTGCGGCAATCATCTCAAGCAGACGCTCGGCATCGCCTATGGCCAGACGACGCCCGACGATCAGTTCACGCTCGATCACGCCGAGTGTCTGGGAGCCTGCGGCACGGCCCCCATGTTCATGGCCACAGAACGCGCCACCGGCCGCATCCGCTACTTCGAAGAACTCGACACCCCCGCCAAGATCGAACAGGCGCTCGATCTGATCCGCTCCGGGCATGGGTTCGACGTCTGTGAACGCTCCCCAGGCGGCCCTTACACGCACGGCGGCATGGAGCCGCGCTACCTGCTGGCCAACGTGGATCACCCCGACTCGCACACCATCGAGACTTATCTCGCCCATGGCGGCTACGAAACGGCCCGTGGCGTCATCACGGGCGTGGGGGCGATCCCTCAGCGGTCGCCCGCCCAGGTGATTGACGAGATGAAGAGCGCCAATGTGCGTGGACGCGGCGGCGCCGGTTTCTCGGCGGGCGCCAAATGGGGCTTCTTGCCCGCCGGCGTCTATCCGCGCTATCTGGTGGTCAACGCCGACGAATCGGAGCCGGGCACCTTCAAAGATCGCCTCATCATGGAGTACGACCCCCACCAGCTCATCGAGGGGATCATCCTGGCCGCCTTTGCCATCGAATGTAAGCAGGCGTTCATCTACGTGCGCGGCGAATACTACTTTGCCTATACTCGCCTGGTCGAGGCGATTACCGCTGCCACGGCGCACGGGTTTCTGGGCAAGAACATCTTTGGCTCGAATCTCGACCTGGACATCATCGTACACCGCGGCGCCGGCGCTTACGAGTGCGGCGAAGAAACCGCCCTGCTTTCTTCGCTCGAAGGCGGCCGCGGACACCCACGCCTCAAGCCCCCCTTTCCCGCCGTCGAGGGCCTGTACCGCAAACCGACCATCGTCAACAACGTGGAAACGATCTGCAACGTGCCCCACGTCATCCGCAACGGCGCCGCTTGGTACAAGCAGTTCGGCGTCGAAAGAAGCCCCGGTTTTCGCATCTTCTGCCTGAGCGGTTGGGTCAAACGGCCTGGTCTCTACGAACTGCCGCACGCTACCCCGCTGCGCGAACTGATCTACACCTACGGCGGCGGCACGCCCGACGACCGGCCGGTCAAGGCCGTGGTGCCCGGCGGTCTCTCCATGAAGCTGCTAACCAACGCACAACTCGACACCCCGCTCGACTATGACTCGATCCAGGCCGCTGGCTCGATGCTCGGCTCGGCCGGCGTCATCGTCATTGGCGAAAACCAGTCGCTCGTCGAGGTTGCTCGTCGCACCCTGTCCTTCTATCGCGAAGAATCGTGCGGCAAATGCACCCCCTGTCGCGAAGGCACCTCATGGCTGGAGAAAATTCTGCTGCGCATCGAGGCGGGCGAGGGCAACGTCAGCGATCTCGATTTGGCCCGCGCCCTGACCAACTTCGTCGCCGGCGGGCGCGCCTTTTGCCCCTTTGGCGACGCCGCCGTCTGGGGGTTGCAGAGCCATCTCGACAAGTTCCGGCCCGAATTCGAACAGTACATCCAGACGCACAACCCGGCGCTGCACCGACCAGAGATGCCGCTGCGCCCGGTTTATCGCCCTTCCACACACCCCGAGGAGTTGGATTGACCTCATGGCCCATGCCTATCCTGTCCAAAACCCTCTCAACGTCAGCCTCATCATAGACGGCCAGCCGGTCTCCGTGCCTGCGGGGACTCTCGTCGTGGACGCCGCCAAAACCATTGGCGTAGACATCCCCATCTTCTGCTCGCACCCGCGGCTCGATCCACTGGGCGCTTGCCGGATGTGCCTGTGCGAAATCGGTGATGCGCGCGGCCTGCGCCTCATGACCGCCTGCACCGTGCCTGTCGCCGAAGGGATGATCGTCAAGACGAGCACGCCGCTGGTCAAGCAGACGCAGGAAGCGACCCTGGCCTTCATCTTGACCAATCACCCGCTCGACTGCCCCATTTGCGACAAGGGCGGCGAGTGCCCCTTGCAGGACCAAACCTTCAAGTACGGCCCAGGCCTCAGCCAGTTCGTCGAGCCAAAGCGCCTCAAGCAAAAGCATTATCCCATCAGCGACCTCATCATGCTCGATCAGGAACGCTGCATTCTCTGCTGGCGCTGTATCCGCTACCTGGAAGAGTGGGAAGACAAGCCACAGCTCGGCCTGTTCGAGCGCGGCGGCGAAACGATCATTGACATCTTCCCCGACCGGCCGCTCGATGCAAAAACGTCCGGCAACATCATTGACCTCTGTCCCGTCGGCGCGCTGACCAACCGTGTCTCACGCTTCCGCTATCGCCCCTGGGAAGTCCAGGGCGTCGAGACGATCTGCACACGCTGCGCCGTCGGCTGCAACCTGCGCGCCGATGTGCGTCACAACGCCCTGCGCCGCGTCATGGGGCGCGAAAACCTGGCCGTCAACGACCTCTGGCTGTGCGACAAGGGGCGCTTCGACGTGGCCTATCTCGACGACCCACAACGCCTGACGACCCCGCTCGTGCGCACACACAAGGGCGGCCCGCTCGAACCGGTCTCCTGGGAAACCGCCCTGGCCTTCGTCGCCGAGCGGCTGCGCGCCGTTGTCCAAAGCCGCGGCCCCAACGCCGTCGGCGCCATCGGCTCGGCCCGACTGCCCAACGAGGCGAACTACCTCCTGCAAAAATTCATGCGCACCCTGGTCGGCAGCAGCAATGTGGATCATCGCGACGGCGCCGCTGTCGCCGTCCCGCCCCCCCTACTTCCTCCCTCCTCCCTCCTAAACAGCGCCGATCTGATCGTTCTGCTCGGCTGCGACCCCTCCGAAGAAGCGCCCGTCCTCGATCTCTTCATTAAAAGAGCCGCCCGCCGGCGCAACGTCCCCCTGCTCATCGCCTACCCCGGCCAGCTTCAGCCCTCGACGCGCGAAGAGGTCAAAATCCAACTGGCGCGCTACCCTGGCGTCTATCTCTCCTACCGCCCCGGCGCTGAGGCCGCCCTCTTCGACGCCCTCGCCCACGTCGTACAGCAGACGAAATCCCCACAGCCGTCCAAAAGCTTCGCACAGCCCGCACGTCCAGCCGCCAGTGCGCTCGATTTTCCGCCCGATCAACTCGCCGCCGCCGCTCAGCTTCTGGCCCAGGCCCGGAACCCCCTCATTCTCTTCGGCCCACTGCTTACCCGCGGCCCCGGCGGCCCGGCGGTTCTGTCGGCGCTGCAAAACCTGCTTGCCGTTAGCCGTCACAGCCAGCGCCTGGCGTACCTCGGTTTGGACGCCAACAGCCGCGGCGTGCGGGAGATGGGCCTGCTGCCCAACCAACTGCCCGGCCAGGCCAGTCTCGATGACGCGCCGACGCATGAACGCCTGACCCGTCTCTGGAACGCACCTCTGCCGCCGCCCGCTCCTGGCCTCGACTACCGCGCTATGACCGAAGGCGGCGTGCAGGCCCTCTACATCATGGGCGCCGATCCGGCCACCGCCAGCGAGACGGCGCGCGCCGCCCTGGCGCAGCTCGATTTCCTGGTCGCCCAGGACATTCGACTGAGCCAAACCGCCGCCCTGGCCGATGTCGTTCTGCCCGCCGCTTCTTCCTTCATCGAAAGCGACGGCACATACACCAACCTGGATGGACGCGTCCAGCGCAGTCTGGCCGGCATCCGTCCCCCCGGTCAGGCCTTGGGCGACTGGGCCATTGTGACCCGCCTTGCCCAGGCCTGGCAGCAGCAGATGGCGCAAGACGCCCCGCCCGCCGACAGCCCGCGTGACGACAAGAAGCGCAAGACGCGGCCCGGCGACGCCGCCAAACAGACCCCCAAGAAGGCCAGGTCTGCGCGCCTGACCAGTTTCGACTATGCCAACGCCGCCGCTGTTCTGGACGAAATTGCGCGCGCCGTCCCCGCCTACGCCGACATCGCCTGGACGACGCTGGGCGCCGACGGCGCACAGACGCGTGAGCGCCAGAGCCAGTCTGTCCCGGGCGCCTTCGACGCGTCCCCCATCGCCAATAAGGCCCGCCCCGCGTCAACCCCCACTACCCCCACTACCCCCACCATTCGAAGAAAGTAACGCCGTCATGGACTGGACCAATCTCGTTGTCATCCCGCTCATCAAGAGCCTGGCGCTCATCCTGGGCCTATTGACCGCTTTTGCCTATCTAACCTGGTACGAGCGCAAGCTGGTCGCACGCTTCACCGTGCGCTACGGGCCGAACCGCGCCTGGAAGTTCGGTTTGGGGCAGCCCGTCGCCGATGCGTTCAAGGCCATCTTCAAGGAAGAGGTCATCCCCAACCATGTCAACAAACCGGTCTATGTCCTGGCGCCGGCCCTCTCACTGCTGCCCGCCCTCACCGCTTTTGCCGTGATCCCCATCGGTCCGTCGCTCACGATCTTTGGACGCACCATTGACCTCTACGTCGCCGATGTCAACATTGCCCTGCTCTACATTCTGGCCATCGCCAGCGTCGGCACCTATGGCATCATCCTGGCGGGCTGGTCGTCCAACAACAACTACTCGATCCTCGGCGCCCTGCGCACCGGCGCCCAGATGATCAGCTACGAACTGCCGATGGGCATCCTGCTGGCCAGTATTCTCATCATCACCGGCACGCTCAGCCTGCGTGGCATCATCGAGACGCCGCGCCCGCTCTGGCAGTCGTTGTGGATTCTGGTGGCCTTCATTCCCTATTTCATCTGCGCTCTGGCCGAAACAAATCGCTCCCCGTTCGACCTGCCCGAAACCGAGAACGAACTGATCGCCGGCTTCCAAACCGAGTACGGCGGCATCAAGTTCGCCCTCTTTTTCATGTCCGAATACATCAACATGATCACCAGCAGCGCCATCATGACCACCCTCTTCTTTGGCGGCTGGCAAGGGCCGTTCGTGCAACAGTACCCGTTGCTCGGCCTGCTCTACTTCTTCCTGAAAGTCGTGGCGCTGCTCTTCCTGTTCATCTGGGTGCGCGCCAGCATCCCCCGTGTGCGTTACGACCAATTGATGCGCTTTACCTGGAAATTTCTGCTCCCCGTGTCGCTGCTCTACCTGGCAGCAACCGCCGTGCTGAAGGTGACAGTCGGCTGAACGTAGGCCACGCCGTCTCTGACGTGGCCACGCCTGCCGCCGCTGCGCAACGAGAAGAGAGATGTCAATACTCAACGAAACCATCCGAGGCTCCGTTCACATCGCCCAGGCGATGGCAACGACGCTCAAACACCTGTTTCAGGCGCCGGTCACTGTCCAGTTTCCGGAGCGCCCCGTGTCGGTCTACCCCCGCTTTCGTGCCCGGCACTATTTGCGTCGCTACGAAAACGGCCTGGAACGCTGCATCGGCTGCGCCCTGTGCGAAGCTGCCTGCCCCACCGGCGCCATCCTGGTCGAGGCTGCCGAAAACACCGACGAGCAGCGTTTTTCCCCTGGCGAACGCTACGCCAGCGTCTATGAGGTCAACCTCTTGCGCTGTGTCTTCTGCGGCGACTGTGAAGAAGCCTGTCCCGTCGAAGCCATCGTTCTCGGCCATGACTTTTCTCTGGCCGACTACTCGCGCCGTTCGTTGGTCTTGACCAAGCGCGAACTGCTCGATCCGCCGGAGCCAAACGTCGCCATCCGGCCCGACGCCTGAACGTCGCCGGCATCACGCGTCAATCAAAGGGAGTCTATGTCGCTCGTCCTCTTTTTCGCCCTGGCCCTGATTGCCCTGGCAGCCGCCCTGGGGCTGATCCTGGCGCGCAACCCCGTGCACAGCGCCCTTTTCCTGCTGCTTGCCTTTGCCAGCCAGGCCGTGCTCTACATCATGCTCAACGCCCAGTTTCTGGCTGCCGCCCAGGTGATCGTCTACGCCGGCGCAATCGTCGTGCTCTTCCTGTTCGTCATCATGCTGATGGGCTGGCGTGTCAGTGACGCCGCCGCCATCGGGCGCGTCACGACTCGCGGCGTCGCCGGCGCCCTCGGCGTCTGGTTGCTCTTTGCCCTGATCCTGGCCCTGCTGACCCCCCTGCCCGCCCCGGCGCCAGAAGGCGCTCCCGCCGCCGGCAGCGTCCAGGCCATCGGCAGCGCCCTGTTTACATCCTACCTGCTGCCGTTCGAACTGACATCGGTTTTGCTGCTGGTCGGCATCATCGGCGCCATCGTCCTGACCACCAAAACCCAACGCCAGGACCACCCCCACCATTGACCAGCGCCAATCCGCCCAAATTGGGGGGCAGGGCGTGACTCCGCCCCCGCCATTAACCCCCGCCATTAACCCCCGCCATTAACCCCCGCCATTAACCCCCGCCATTGGAAGAAAGGGCTACCCAACGATGGTCCCGACCTCATACTATCTGATTCTCAGCGCCTGTCTGTTCGTCATTGGCGCCGTCGGGGTGCTCCTGCGTCGCAATCTGCTCATCATCGTCATGTGCGTCGAGATGATGCTCAACGCCGTCAACCTGACCTTCGTCGCCCTGGCCAACCACTTCGGTCACATGGAGGGGCAAATCATCGTGCTTCTCGTCATGGCCGTCGCTGCGGCTGAAGTCGCCGTTGGCCTGGCCATCGTCATCGCGCTCATGCGTCACAAAGACACGACCAATGTGGATGAGGTTTCACTTCTCAAGTGGTAACTGCGACTCTGGCCGCGCCGACGCGGCCGCGCCGACGACAACAAACCCTGCGCCTGTGGGCGCAGACCGCGGTCGCCCTGCTCGCCTTTGGCGTCTTCACCGCCGGCGTGACCAGCGAATCGCTCTGGCTTGACGAAGTCAGCAGCATCTACAACGCGCAACTCGCCCCGCTGCAAGTGATGCAGGAAGCCGCCGCCGACACCCATCCACCGCTCTACTACCTGCTGCTGCACCTGACCGTCCGCATCCTTTCCCCCAACCAAACCCTGCACGGCAGCACGGGCGAATTCATCGCCCGCTGGCCCTCCGTCGCCGCCGGCGTCCTGGCCGCGGTTGCCCTCGCCTCCCTCGCCCATCGTCTCGCCCATCGTCTCATCCTGCACCCAACCACCTCCCCCCTGCCTACTTCCTACCCCCCACTTCCTACTCCCCACTCCCTACTTCCTACTTCCTACCCCCTACTTCCTACTCCCCACTCCCTACTTCCTACTCCCCACTCCCTACTTCCTACTCCCCACTCCCTACTTCCTAC
>CAZOLV010000041.1:0-20395 GCA_964580725.1 uncultured Anaerolineae bacterium
GTCAGGTCTCCGGGTTTCAAGACCTGACAGGTCTCTAAGACCTGTCAGGTCTCCGTTCAAGACCTGACAGGTCTCTAAGACCTGTCAGGTCTCCGGGTTTCAAGACCTGACAGGTCTCCGGGTTTCAAGACCTGACAGGTCTCCACGACAAAATTGGGCAGAAGGAAAACCCCTCTGCCCAATTTCAGCTCGGGACGTGACGAAACTTCCCGCAACTGGCGGCTTACTTCTTGCCCAGGTCTTCCAGTTTCAGGCCGCTGGCTTCCACGGCGCCGCGGATCGGGTCGTATTCTTTGTCTGTCGCGGCCGTCACGCTCGACCAGCCGTAGAACTTCGAATCGCCGATGGACTTCTTCCAGTCGTCTGTCTTGGCGAACTCGACGATCGCCGCTTCGATCTTGGCGCGCAGCTCAGCCGGGAACTCCGGGCTGAAGCTCATCGTGTCGTTGGGGATCTGCACGGTCAGCGCCAGGATGCGGACCTTGGCCACTACGTCGGGCGTCTGCTCGCGCACGTTGGTGCGGGCATCCAGCACAGTCCAGCCGCCGCACACCAGCGACTTCTTGTCATCGCTGATCTTGCAGTCATTGATCTTGTCGGCCGGAATGTCAGCATCATCACCCCACTTCCAGGCTGCCTCGCCTTCCGGCTTGGCCGGCGGGCTGAAGAAAGTGGTGGCGAAGTCGGCCTTGCCGTCATACACCGCCTGCACAGCCTGCGGATGGCCGCCCGCAGCGATTGATTCACCCGCCTTGACCCCTTCCGTCTGCATCTGGTACAACGGGTAGAGGTAGCCAGAGGTCGAACCGGCGTCGGGATAGGCCCACTTCTTGCCGTCCAGATCCTTCAGGCTCTTGATGGGGCTATCGCGCAGTACCAGGTACTGCGCTGCATACCAGTCCAGCCCACGGCGAATGGCCTTGAACGCCACATCCACGCCGCAACGCTGGTTGGCCAGCACGTAGCCCAGGCCAGGGATGAAGCCGATGCTGTTCGTCGGCGATGCGCACATCTCTTCGATCGTCGCCGCATAGGAGGTCGGCACGAAGACCTTGTACTTCAGGCCGGTCGCTTTCTCCAACGCCGCCGCCATCACATCGCCGCCGGCGACGATGACGCCCGCTTCCACGGACGGAACGAAGAAGACCTTGATCGGGTTGGCTTCGGTGCCGATGTCGCCGGCGCCCGCTGCCGGTTGATCCTTGGGATAACCGGTCTTGACCTTGCCGCTGTCCAGGTCGGCCTTCAACTGCGTCAGCATATCCTTGACATTCTGCGGCACCTTGCTGTCGAAATCGTGGAACGGGGCCAGGCCCGAACCGCCGAAGTAGTTACCGCCGGGGAACTTGCCGTCGTTGGCCGCCTTGACCAGTTCGACAACGCCTGGGGTGATCAGCTTCATGGCGCTGCTGACGAGGCACGGGTGCGCCGCCGGGACGGTTTCCCACTGGTCGGTATCCACGCCGATGCAGAAGAGGCCGGTATGGGTGGCGACTTCTTGCAGCGCGCCGTTGCCGGTCTGGCCGCCGGCGCCGAAGATCACATCAGCGCCCTGGTCAATGGCCTGCTTGGCGGTGGCGGCGCCCCATTCGGGGTCTACGAACGCCTGCGAGATTTCGCCAGGGTGATAGGTGGAGATGATCTTGATGTCCGGCTTGACGGCCTTGGCGCCCGCCTCGTAGCCTTCCTTGAAGGCCACCACCGGCGGCACCAGGTCGGTGCCGAGTACGGCGGCGATGGTGCCGCTCTTGGTCAGGTTGGCGGCCAGCGCGCCCGCCAGATAGCCCGACTGATCCTCATGGAAGATCAGGCCGGTCAGGTTGGGCAGCGCCGCGCCCTGGAACTGATCCACACCGATGAAGTTGATCTTGGGGTTGGCCTTGGCGGCAGTGGTCGTTGCATCACCCAGGGCAAAGCCGACGGTGATGATGACGTTGTAGCCGTTGTCAATGAACTGCTGAATGTTATCGGCGTAGTCCTTGGCATCCTGCGTCTCGATGTACTTGACGTTGTCGCCCGCAATTCCCAGTTCCGTGGCAACCTGCTGAGCGCCGTCCCAGGCCGACTGGTTGAAGCTGCGGTCGTTGACGCGACCGACGTCGGTCACGAGACCAACCTTGAGCGTCGAAGCGGCCGGCGGCGCGGCATCCTTGGGATAACCGGTCTTGACCTTACCGCTGTCCAGGTCCTTCTTGAGCTGCGCCAGCATATCCTTGACGTTCTGCGGCACCTTGCCGTCGAAATCGTGGAACGGGGCCAGGCCCGAACCGCCGAAGTAGTTGCCGCCGGGGAACTTGCCGTCCTTGGCTGCCTTGACCAGTTCGACAACGCCTGGGGTGATCAGCTTCATGGCGCTGCTGACGAGGCACGGGTGCGCCGCCGGGACGGTTTCCCACTGGTCGGTATCCACGCCGATGCAGAAGAGGCCGGTATGGGTGGCGACTTCTTGCAGCGCGCCGTTGCCGGTCTGGCCGCCGGCGCCGAAGATCACATCAGCGCCCTGGTCAATGGCCTGCTTGGCGGTGGCGGCGCCCCATTCGGGGTCTACGAACGCCTGCGAGATTTCGCCAGGGTGATAGGTGGAGATGATCTTGATGTCCGGCTTGACGGCCTTGGCGCCCGCCTCGTAGCCTTCCTTGAAGGCCACCACCGGCGGCACCAGGTCGGTGCCGAGTACGGCGGCGATGGTGCCGCTCTTGGTCAGGTTGGCGGCCAGCGCGCCCGCCAGATAGCCCGACTGATCCTCATGGAAGATCAGGCCGGTCAGGTTGGGCAGCGCCGCGCCCTGGAACTGATCCACACCGATGAAGTTGATCTTGGGGTTGGCCTTGGCGGCAGTGGTCGTTGCATCACCCAGGGCAAAGCCGACGGTGATGATGACGTTGTAGCCGTTGTCAATGAACTGCTGCATGTTATCGGCGTAGTCCTTGGCGTCCTGCGTCTCGATGTACTTGACGTCATCGGCCGCCAGGCCCAGTTCCGTGGCTGCCTGCTGAGCGCCGTCCCAGGCCGACTGGTTGAAACTGCGGTCGTTGACGCGACCGACGTCGGTCACGAGACCAACCTTGAAGCCGCCGGCGGCCGGCTTGGGCGCCTCGGTCGCCTTGGGGGCTTCGGTGGCCTTGGGAGCTTCCGTGGCGGGCGCTTGGGTCGGTGTTGCACCGCCGCCGCAGGCGCTCAAGACCATCGCCAGGATGACCACGACCGAAAACAAACTAAAGACGTGCTTACGCATTTCTACATCTCCTCTTTGAGTCTCTCGACAATTGGCCATCGTCGAACGGATGGCCTGACGTGCCAAAAATATGCGAGGTGGCAGTCTCGCTTCTGCAAGCTGGTTCTTTCGTGTGCCGGTGTCCCCTTTCTTTCGTCAATTCAAGCTCGCACTGGCCGCGAGCGGGCGCGACTCAAGCGTAATTATAATCCATGAATCGCGACAGAGCAAAGCTGTCGGCTTCTATACGTCATGTTCGGGATGCACGCCCGCCATCAGCAGGCCGAGCTTCTCGCGCGTCGCCTCGGCGCGCGGCACGACGCCGATGATCTGCCCCTTGTACATGACGGCGATGCGGTCCGACAGCGCCATGATCTCGTCCAGTTCGGCGCTGACCAGCAGCACGGCGATGCCCTGGTCGCGCTTGGCCACAATCTGGTTGTGAATGAACTCGATCGAACCGACGTCGATGCCGCGCGTCGGCTGCGCCGCAATCAAGAGACGAATCGGCCGGCTGAACTCGCGCGCCACCACCATCTTCTGCTGATTGCCGCCGGAAAGCCCGCCGCCCGCTTTCTCCACACTGGGCGTGCGCACATCGAACTTCTGCACCAGCGTTTCGGCGTGTTGTCGAATGGCCAGCGGCTGGATGTTGACGCCGCGCGCAAAGGGCGCTTTGTAGTAGGTGTTGAGCACCATGTTGTCGGCCACGCTGTACGAATCTACCATGCCGTAGGCGTGACGGTCTTCGGGCACGTGACAGCTTTCGCCCGACTCGGTCACGCGGCGCGGCGCGGCGTTGGTCATTTCCTCGCCGCTGATCTTGACCTTGCCGCTCGCCGCTCCCCGCAGCCCGGTGACCACCTCCACCAACTCGGTTTGGCCGTTGCCCTGCACGCCCGCAATGCCCAGGATTTCACCGGCGCGCACATCGAACGACACCTTGTTCAGCGCCGTTGCGCCCATATCGTTCAACGCCGTCACATCGTGCATGCTCAGGATCACCTCGCCCGGTTGCGCCGGCTTCTTGTCCACCACCAGAATCACCTCGCGCCCCACCATCATGGCGGCCAGGCTCGATTGCGTGGCGGTTTTGGGGTCCGCCTCGCCCACCGTCTTGCCGCCGCGCAGCACGGCGATGCGGTTGGTAATGCGCAGCACTTCCTTGAGCTTGTGCGAGATAAAGATGATCGAAACGTCTTGCTTGCGCAGCGTCTCCATCACTTCGAACAGCCCTTCGATTTCCTGCGGCGTCAGGACGGCGGTTGGCTCGTCCAGAATCAAGATGCGGGCATTGCGGTAGAGCGCCTTGACGATCTCGACGCGCTGGCGCACGCCCACCGGCAGGTCTTCGATGACGGCGTAGGGGTCAACCGACAGGTTGTAGCGGTTGGAAAGCTCTTCGATCCGCCGCGCCACGGCGCGCGTGTCCAGAAAACCGTTCTTGACGCTCTCGCTGCCGAGCATGATGTTTTCGGCCACGGTCATCACCGGCACCAGTTGAAAGTGCTGGTGCACCATGCCGATGCCCAGGGCGATGGCGTCGCGCGGTGTGTTCATGCGCACCGCCTTGCCGTTGACCAGAATCTCGCCCTCGGTGGGGTGATACAGCCCGTAGATGATGTTCATCAGCGTGGATTTGCCGGCGCCGTTTTCGCCCAACAGCCCCAGGATTTCGCCCGCATAGAGTTTGAGGTTGACGTTGTTGTTGGCGACGACGCCGGGGAAACGCTTGGTGATGTTGCGCACTTCCAAAACTGGCGTTCGTGTGTCACGATTGTGTTCCATACGCTCCCCTTGCTATTCCTTTCCGCCTTCTGTTTCGTAGACCTTGCCCTCGGCCGCGGGCGGGCGCACCCGACCCACGAAGCCCGACACCGCAATGATCGTTACCACGTAGGGCAACATGCTGACGAACTGGCGCGGCACGGTGGTGACGCCTGCCAGCAGCAGTTCGTTTTGCAGCGCCTGGGTGTAGCCGAAGAGCAGGGCGGCGCCCAGGGCGCCGAAGGGATTCCAGTTGCCAAAGATCATGGCCGCCAGCGAGATGAAGCCGCGCCCGGCGGTCATGCCTTCCTGAAACTGGCCCACCGCCTCCAACACCAGGAAGCCGCCGGCCAGCCCGGCCAGCGCCCCGCCGATCATCGTGTTGACATAGCGATAGCGGTTGACGTTGATGCCCACCGTGTCGGCGGCGCGGGGATGTTCGCCCACGGCGCGCGTGCGCAAACCCCACCGGGTGTAGAACAATGCCGCATGGACGACGAAAACCAGGATCAGTGTCATGAAGGTGATGGGTGGATTCTGGAACAAGACCGGCCCGATGACCGGGATGTCGGACAACAGCGGAATGCTGAGCGGTGAAAACTTGCCTTCGGCGATGGCGTTGCGGTCGAACAGATAGGAGGAAAAGCCGGTCGCCATGATGATGATGACGGTGCCAGAGATGATCTGATCCATTCTGAAGCGGGTGGAGAGGGTGGCGTGCAGCAGGCCCATCAGCGCGCCGACCAGCAGTGCAATGAGAACGCCAAAGAGCAGACTCATCGTCAGCGGCCAGTTGTTGGTGGCGACTTTGGCCACGAAGGCGGTAAAGGCTCCCGCCAGCATCATCCCTTCGATGCCGATGTTGATGATGCCGGAGCGTTCGCACAGGATGCCGCTGAGGGCGCCCAGGATCAAGGGAACAGCGGCGCGCAGCGTGAAGTTGAGCGCGCTGATGCCAAAGAGCACACGCAGCCAGGTGACGCTGCGCAGGTCGGTGGTGTTGACCAGAACCGCCAACACGACCAGCGCAACGGCCAGCACGATCGAGACGATGGACGAGGTTTTCAGGACTCGATTTGCAGTCATGGTGTCTTCTCCAGCCAATGAGGCGCGGCAACGTTGCGTGAAGTTGTCTTCATGATCGCCCCCAACCGGCGCTGAGGTTGCGCTGCTCCAGCTCGTCCTCCCCCTTGCCGATGCGGAAGAGCGAGCGAATGATGGTGGGTGCCGCCACGAAGGCGAGGATGAAGGCCTGGATGACCTGAATGATGTCGGCGGCCACGCCCGATTGGAACTGCATGTTGGCGGCACCGGCGTCCAGCGCCCCAAAAAGGAACGCTGCCAGTATGACGCCGAACGGGTGCGTCTGTCCAAGCAGCGCCACGGTGATGCCGTCGAAGCCGACGGCCCCGCCAAACTCCGGCGCAAATTTGTGATTCAACCCCAACGTCTCGATGGCGCCGGCCAGCCCGGCCAGCCCGCCGGCGATCATGATGGTGAAGACCAGCGTCCAACCGACGCGAATGCCCGCATAGCGCGCCGCTTTGCTGTTGGCGCCCACGGTGCGGATTTCGTAGCCGATGGTCGTCTTGTACAACAGCCACCAGATCAGCACAGCCGCCAGGATGGCGAGCACGACGCCCCAATGCACACGGTAGGGCGGCCCGAACATCCACGGAATCTGGGCGCTGGCCAACACGTCTGGCGTTTCCGAAATTGGTCCGGCGGTGCGATCCCACAGCGGGCCGGGCGTTTGTCCCTGCGTGCCGCCGGCGTAGACTGTCCAACCGCCCAACAGGCTGGCGATATAGTTCAGCATGATGGTCGTGATGACCTCGTGCGCCCCGGTATAGACCTTCAGCAGGCCAGGGATGGCGCCCCAGATCATCCCGCCCGCAATGCCGGCCAGCAGCGCCAGCGGCAGATGGATGATGGCGGGCAGGCCGGGAAAATTGATGCCAACGGCGACCGAGCACACGGTGCCGATAACGAACTGGCCCGATGCGCCGATGTTGAAGAGGCCTGCCTTGAAGGCCACCGCCACCGATAGGCCGGTCAGGATGGCAGGCGTCATCTTGCGCACGGTGGTGGCCCAGGCGCGCCCGGTGCCAAACGCGCCCTTGAAGAGGCCGCTGTAAGCCTTGACCGGGTCGTCGCCGAACAACAGCATCAGCGCCGCGCCAAGCGCCAGCGCCAGGACGAGGGCAATGGCAGGAACGGCCAGCGAGCGTAGCAACGGACGTGGGTTGAATGCCGAAGGATTCGATCTAGCCATGATACTCCTTCTTGGTGAAACGAACTGCAAGGACGACGGGGGCGATTGGTACCCGGGAGATTGACGAAGCGGCGGATAATGATCGCAGGTATTATAGCTGAAATCTGCCAATCCGGCCAAACAGTGCGCCCACAAGTCAGCGCCCGACCCGCCGGCGCCTGAACGCACGGCGCCGGCCGTGCGGGCTGGGCCAGCTTGTCCCTGCCAAAATGGGTCATCTGTCCCTGGAAAACGCCACAGCCGCATGCGATAATCGCTCTGTCAGTTCGAGTCAATCTCCCCCGCCAGATGGCCGAAAATCAAAGGCCGAAAATCAAAGACCGAAAATCGAAAATTGGAGGATTTTCTGTTATGTCTCTGACAGCGCGAGAGTTGTGGGCATTGATCCACGGTGTTGGGTTGGGTGGTCTGTTTCTCCTGGCATTTGCGGGTGGTATGGCCGGACTGTACAGCCTGCGTCCAGAACTGGTGACGGCGCAAGGTATTCGTGAGCGTCTGCGCCGCCTCGATGTGGGCGCCTGGGGCATGGCGCTGGTGGCCTGGGCCACAGTCATTACGGGCACCTTCATCGTGTACCCCTGGTATCGCGCTAAACCACCCGAAGGCGCCAACCTGGCCGATTTTCCACGCTACTTCTTGCTGGCCAATGACGGTCTGAAGGCCTGGCATGGGTTTGGCATGGAATGGAAAGAACACATCGCCTGGTTTGCGCCGATTCTGGCAACCGCTGTGGCCTTCATCGTCTGGAAATACGGCAGCCAATTGGCCGAGGATGATCGCCTGCGCCGCTTCGTGATGCTCATCTTCGTGTTGGCCTTCAGCGCCGCCGGCATCGCCGGTCTCTTCGGCGCCCTGATCACCAAAGCTGCCCCCATTCTGTAAGACATTATTCACGAAAAGGAATGAATCTCATGGCAACGCAAGCAATGACCAACAATGTTCCGAGTGGCCCGGCCGCCGCGGCCTTGATCGCAGCCGGCATCGGTAATCTCGTCATCGGTCTCCTGACAACGGGCGCTGAGCTGAGCGTCGGGCTGAAGAACGCGCTGAACTGGTACAATCCGGCCGGCCCGTTGACCGGGAAGACCCTGGTTGGTGTGGCGGTCTGGCTTATCTCCTGGTTCGTCCTGAACAATCTGTGGAAAGATAAGAATCCGGCCTGGCAACGTATCTTCACCACCACGCTCGTTTTGATCGGCGTCGGTTTGCTACTGACTTTTCCGCCCATCTTCCAGGGCCTGGCAGGCGAGTAACGGCTGCTGCTTTCGAAAACGACCCGCATGATCGTACGATTGATCCGCCAGACCTGGCGGATCAATCGTTTTGTCCGATGTATCGCTCGATATGATGACGCACCGCATAGGTGGCCGCTTCGATGCGGTTGGTCAGCCCCAGTTTCTCGAAGATGACGCTGACATGGTTGCGGACGGTCTTTTCGCTCAACGTCAACACCGCGGCAATCTCAGCATTCGTCTTGCCCTCGGCCAACAGGCTCAGAACCTGACCCTCGCGCTCGGACAAATCTCGAAAAGCGGTCACCTGCGCCTCGCGTTCGGCCAACCGCACCCGGTTGAGTACCTTCTGCGTGATCGTTGGATCGAGCACGGCATCGCCTTGACCCACCGCACGCACGGCCCGTACCAGTTCATCGCTGCCCACCTGCTTGAGCACATAGCCCGCCGCGCCGGCGTTGATCGCTTCCAGCACCAGCGCTTCATCGGCAAACGAGGTCAACATCAGAACCTGAATCTCAGGCCACAGGCGCCGGATGCGCTGGCAGGCGCCGATGCCGCTCTGATCGGGCAGGCGCACGTCCATCAGAATGATGTGCGGCCGCAGACGTTCGGCCAGATCAATCGCCTGTGCCGCGGTCGCCGCTTCACCCACGACCTCCAGGTCAGGTTCGGCGCCCAGCAAGGTGCGCAAACCGAGGCGTACGATGGCGTGATCATCCACTAACAGCAGGCGCACCCGATGCGTCATAGAATCTGTCCTTTCCATCCAATCCAACCAACGCAGGCTGCTTCGTCTGTTCACTCCAGGGCACAACCACCCGAATCGTCGTGCCCTTAGCGTGCGATTCCATCTGCATGGCGCCGCCCAACAGGCGGGCACGATCGTGCATGTTGCGCAGGCCATATCCCACCACGTAATCAGAGGGCAAGCCGTGACCGTTGTCGCTGATGTGCAGATGAAGATTCTGATCGCTGATGCCGGCGTGCACTTCCACACGAGTGGCATGCGCATGGCGGGCCACATTGCTCAGCGCCTCGTTGACAATCGCCAATAGATGCCCCAGGCGCACAGGCGCCAGCGCATGGTCTTCTGGCAAATCGAGACTGACGTCTACGTCGGCCAAAGAACGCAGATGATGGCGTCCGGCCAGGTCGCGCAGCGCGGCCGCCAGGCTGCCGCCCGTGGGCGGGTTGCGCAAGGCGCCAATGTAGGTGCGAATGTCCGCAATCGCCTGGTTCAGCAACTGCATACTCTGCTGCAGGTGCGCAGATGCAGGCGTTTCCACGGGTACGATCGTCTCGCGCTCGATGGCCTGCAGCAGCAGGCCCGCCGCGTAGATGGTTTGCAACGTGCCGTCGTGCAGTTCGCGACTGATGCGCTCGCGCTCAGTGGTCAGCACCTGCTCCTCTTCCATGCTGCTCAGGCGCCGGTCCAACTCCACCCGAAAGACCTCGAGCGAACGAATGATCGAGACGGCCAGGATCAAGCCAAGCAAACCGCGCACCACGGGCGTCGGCACGATCAGCCATTGTTGCATGCGTGCGGTGTTCAACCAGTTCGCCAACAGAAAGTTGGCCGGCGGCGTCACCAGACCGCCAAACAGGCCGTAGCCGAGCAGGGCCAGGGTCGCAATGCGCAGGGTGCGCTGCATGTGTGGCAGATGCAGATTGGCTTCCATATCCCGCGAATGGCGCCAGAAGCCGAACGCCGCCAATAGTGCACCCGGAAACCCGATTCCGTAGCGGGCCATGATGTTTGCCATGTCGAACCATGATTCGATATCTGGCGCCAGCAGCACACCCGGCCCCCAATTCCAGAAGATCCACAGGCCAAGCGTGACAGCGGGCGCCACACGCAGCCAACGCCAACGCCCTGGTAACGGGCGCAACAGTTCGACGCCGCATTGAAACAGACAACAGAAAGAGACCGCCAGCAAGATGACATGCAAACTGTGCAGCAGTTCGATGGCCGGCGCCGGCAAATAGCCGGCCTGGATCGGAATGAAGACATCTCCCCATTCGTACAAGGCGTGGGTGAGACCAAACGCGGCCAACCAGCCGAGACTGCGCGCCAGCCGCAGCCGGCTGTGACGCCACGACTGTAGCGCGATCGCCAACCCCAACACGAAAAACACCTGGCCGTAAACGAACAGGATGATGATGCGGTTGGCTAGAAAAAAGGTGCGCAAGAATTCGATCATGCCCGACTCCCCTACCGTCAGCCTCCGTGCCCTGCCCACCACTCCATGCCGTTGGGCAGACGCTGAAAACCGAGCGCCTGCAAGAGCGGCTGACCGGCGCTGCCCAGGACGGGCGCGCCGTCCCAACTCGTCGTTTCGATGCGGCGCGGCGCGCCGGGGCGCGCCAGGTAGGCGGTCAGGGCGCGCCGCAGGCTGGCCTCATCTGCGCCGGCCGCCGGGCGCAGCCGGGCGCCGTGATCTTCCGCCGCCAACAGCGGGCGCCCGCCGCACAGCAACAGGTGCGTCGAAGGCAACTGCGCCGTGCGCAGCCCCTCGTCTCCCCCGCCGCCGCTCCAGAGATTGGCCGGATCGCAGGCGTTGAGGACGATCAGCGCCTCGTCGGCCGGCTCCCGCAGCAGCTCCACGGCGGTTGGCAACGCATATTGCAGCCCCGACAGGCCGCTGACGAAGTAGCCGCGCCGCACTTCGCCGCGCAGCTCCAGGCGCTGCAACACCGGGTAGATCAGCGCCCAACTGCCGCTCGTTGTGCGTTCCAGCCGTTCGCGCACGACCACCCCTTCACGCGCCAGCCAATGGCGCGCCAGGCGTTCGGCGCGGGTTTCGTCGTCCAACGGCGGGCCGAGCAGCCCTGCCCGCGCCGTCAGCGCCCAACGGCCAGGCCAGGCCGCGCCCGTCTCGTCCTGACGCAGGCGCTGTTCCACCTGGGCGCGCGCCCGCCGCAGCGCGCTGCGCTCCGGCCGCCGGCCGGGGATCGGCGCACGTTCGCCCCGGCGCGCCGCCAGATCGGCCTCCAGCGCACTGACCGGCGCCGGCCCGGTCGAGGCCGCCGCGCCGCCGGCCAGCAGCTTGAGCAATGCGCCCCACGTGTCGTTGCTGACCAGCCCCGCCAGCGCCAGTTCGAGCAGCGCCGCCTGCACTTCAGCCGGCGCCAGCCCCACCCCGCCCACGATGTCGGCCCAAAACGAAGCCCCTTCGGCGCCCAAGAAGGCGCGTACGCGCTCCGCGGCAGCCGAAAGGGCCGGGTTGTCATCCACGGCCAGCCAGAGCCGGCCGGCGCCGCGCGGCGCAAAGCGCACACGGGTGCGGCGCGGCTCCTGTCCGGCCAGAATCCATGTCCATGCGCCTTCGGCGCAGAGGCGTTCCAGGTTGTGCGGTTCGAAATCGGCCAGGCGCGCCGGCAGAATCTCTTGCAGCCAGACGGCGGGCGGCGCTTCACTGCCCTGCAACTGCTGCATGACGGCTTGCAGCCCGCCGGCGCCCACCAGCCGCGTGGACGGGTGCAGATGCTGCCAGCGGGTCAGGAAATGGCTGAAGTCAGCCAATGCCACCGGCTGCACCTCCTGACGCAGTAGGGTGAGCGTGCGCCGGTGCATGGCGACAAGATTGCGCCGGTCGAGCCACTGCAAATCTGGCGCCGCCGCCTCTGGCGCGGTGAACCGACCCTGCACCAGGTCGTGCGCCGCCAGCGCCCGCGCCAGTTCGGCGTCGAGCCAGGCAGGATCGAAGGCGTAGCGCGCCAGGATGTCGGCGCGGGTCAAGGGGCCGCTGTGCCGCAGTAAGCGGCGCAGGATGGCCGGCGCGCCGGCGAAGTTGGCCTCGGCCTCTGCACCGGGCGTGCGGGCGTAGTCGGCCAGCAGTTCGGCCGCAACCCACCGCGCCTGGTTGCCCTGGGCGGTTGCAATGTCCACGGTGACGATGCGGCCCTCGACGGCCAGTTGCGCCAGCCAGGCGACGGCATCGCCGGCGGTACGCGCCTGCGCCTCGCCGGTCGTCAGGTCGCCCACTTCGAACAGGTAGAGGGCCAGTTCTTCGGCGCTGCGCGCCTGAAAACCGGGGGCGGTGTGCTGCGCCTGGGTGGTCACGGCGGCCACGGCCTCCGACCTGAGCAGGCGCGCCAGTTCGCCGCTCTGCAGCAGATCGTCCAGCAGATCGCTGCGCCAGGCCAGCGCCTGCAGTTGGCGCTCGGCCTTGGGTGCGTCCCATTCGTACATGTAGACGCCGATGAAGTTGAAGAGCAGCCCCGCGGCGACCGGCGAGGGGGTGGCCGATTCCAGGGTCAAGACTTGGATCTGCCCCTCGATCAGGGCGGTCAGCAGTTGGCGCAGACGGGGCATGTCGAAGACATCCTGCAGGCACTCGCGGTAGGTCTCGATGACGATGGGGAAATCGGGCAGTTGGCGGGTCACGGCCAGCAGATCGCGGGCCTTGAGGCGTTGCAGCCAGAAGGGGGTGCGTTGGCGGCCCTGCGCCTTGGGCAACAGCAGGGCGCGGGCGGCGTTCATCCGAAAATGGGCGCCAAAGACCGCCGAGTCGGGCAGTTCGGCCAGCATACGGCGCTGCGCCTCGTCTGGGTGCATTTGCACCAGCGCCGCGGGCGAGATTTGCGCCCCGGCTGGCAGACGGAAGAGGATGCCATCATCGTTGACCTGCGTCTCCACGCCCACCTTGAGCTGCTGGCGCAGGATGCTGCCCAACGCCAACGCCCAGGCGCCGTTGATGCGCCCGCCGAACGGCGAATGGATGACCAGGCGCTGATCGCCCAGTGCATCTTCGAACGTTTCGACGACGATGGCGCGGTCGGTGGCGATGGCGCCGGCGTTTTCGAGCTGACGGCGCACGCTCTCCACCAGGATGCGCGCCGAGTTTTCGTCCAGGCGGTAATCGGCGCGCAGCCACTGTTCGATGGCCGGCGGGTCGTCGTGCGCCAGCCGTTCGGCCACGGCGCGGCGCAGTTGGCCGATGCGCACCCCCAGTTCGTAGGGACGCCAGGGGTAATCGCCGCGCCAGAAGGGCATACGCGGGGTTGCGCCCGCCGCTTCTCCCACGACGACGCGATCGTCCTCGATGCCGAGGACGCGCCAGATCTGGCTGCCGAGCAGGAAGGCGTCGCCGGGCCGACTTTCGAAGACGAACTCCTCGTCCAACTCGCCGATGCGCGTCTTGCCGTCGGCCAGATAGACGCCAAAGGCCCCGCGGTCGGTGATGGCGCCGGCGTTGCTGACGGCCAGCAGGCGCGCGCCCGGCAGCGCCCGCACGCGCCGGTTGATGCGATCCCACACCAGGCGCGCCCGCAGCACGGCCGGCCCGGAGACCTGGCTGAAGCCGCCGGAGAGCATGTCGAGCGTCGCCTCGAAGGCGCGCACGGTCAGCCGGGCAAAGGGATATGCGCCGCGCACCAGGGCAAAGAGCGCATCCTGATCCCAATCTTCCAGCGCGGCCAGCGCTACGATCTGTTGCGCCAGCACATCCAGTGGGTTGGCGGGCATCTGCACCGGCTCCACGTCGCCATCCAACATGCCGCGCACGACGGCGGCGGCCTCCACGATGTCCTCACGAAAAGTGGCGTAGATGCGCCCTTTGCTGGTTTGACCGACCATGTGCCCGGCGCGGCCGACGCGTTGCAGCCCCTGGCTGACGCTTTTGGGTGCTTGCAACTGCACGACCAGATCTATCGCCCCGATGTCAATGCCCAGTTCGAGTGCACTGGTGCCGACCAGCGCCGGCAGGCGCCCTTCCTTGAGCGCCTCTTCCAGGGCGCGGCGCACCTCTTTGGACATGCTGCCGTGATAGGCGCGCAGCGGGCCTTGTGCGCCCAGGGCGAACAGGCCGCGGTCACGCATCACGCCGCCCGGCGCCAGCCCTTCCGTGCTGCCCGGTTCGATCTCTTCGCTCCGTTCGGCCTCGATCTGGGCGTTCAGGCGATCGGCGGTGCGTTCGGCCAGGCGCCGGTTGTTGCAGAAGATGAGTGTGCTGCGGTGGCGCAAGATGTCCTGCAAGACCTGGGGCACGACCGCCGGCCAGATCGAATCGCCGGGCAGGGAGCGAAAATCGCTGACCGGGGTGATGACCGTCAGGTCGAGCGGTTTGCGGTAGCCGGTATCCACCACAGTCACGGGGCGCGGTGTGGGGGGGACGTCGGCGCTGGCGCTGGCCTCGGCCCCGCCCAGGAAGCGGGCCGTTTCCTCCAACGGCTTGATGGTGGCCGAGAGGCCAATGCGCTGAATGGGGCGGGCGGCCAGGTGTTGCAGCCGCTCCAGGCTGAGCGCCAGGTGCGCTCCACGCTTGTTGCCGCACAGGGTGTGGATTTCGTCCACGATGACGGTCTGCACGCTGCGCAGGATGTCGCGGGCGCGTGGACTGGAGAGCAGGAGATAGAGCGATTCGGGCGTGGTGATCAGGATGTCGGGCGGCCGCCGGATCATGGCGGCACGGGCCTGCGTGGGGGTGTCGCCCGTGCGCACGGCGACGCGAATTTCCGGCCAGGAGACGCCCAGGCGTTGGGCCGCGCGGCGGATGCCGGTCAGCGGCACGCGCAGGTTGCGCTCGACGTCGTTGTTGAGTGCTTTGAGCGGCGACACGTAGAGCAACTGCACGCCAGCGTTTTCGCTGCGCCGGGGACGTGCGGGCCGATCGTCGCCCGCGGCGGGCGGCGGCGCGCTGGCGCCAATGCGGTCGAGCGCCCACAGGAAGGCGGCCAGTGTCTTGCCGGAACCGGTGGGCGCCAGGATCAGCGTGTGCTCGCCGCGCTGAATCGCCGGCCAGGCGGCAGTCTGCGGCGAAGTCGGTTCGCCGAAGGTTTCCCGAAACCAGGTGCGAACCGGCAGGGCAAATGGGGTCCACAAATCGGACATGACAGCTCCTGGCGTGTGGGGATGCGGGCGGAAGCCCAAACCCTAAAGGTTTATGAGAACTTCAGGATTTCTTGGGGCGTACTGAGGGCGTCATTATAGAGGGCGACCGGTAGCCTGTCAAGACCCCTTTTGCCCGCCGCAGTAACGCCAGTTGTTCGGCGGACGGTCACGGCGCTGGCCGCGGCGTTTGGGCTTTCTTCTGGCGTGTGGTAACATCGAGGAATGCTGGAGGCGGAAGGCGGAGTGGGAGCGGGTGTCGCGGAAGGAGAATGTGTGAAAGAGGCGGCGATTGAAAAACAGAAAGAATCGAGGCTGGGTGCGGCGTTGCCCGGTGGATTGGTTTTGCTGATAGTTGGCGATATTTTGGCGTTCTTGCTCTTTGCGGTGTGGGGACGCGCCACGCATGGGGAACCGCTGCCGTTGCCGGCGATTGTGGAGACCGCGGCGCCGTTTTTGGTGGCCTGGCTGGCCGTGGCCACGCTGTTGGGCGCTTACCGGGCGACACTGCTGACGCAGCCGCTGTCCATGACCGTGCAAACGCTGATTGCCTGGATTGCGGCCTGTGTGCTGGGCCTGTACATCCGTTCCGCCTGGCTGCAGCGGGAAATCATCCTGAATTTTGCACTGGTCACTTTCGGCCTGATGGCGCCGATTCTCATCGGCTGGCGCGCCTTGTTTGCCTGGTGGAACCGCTCCCGCCTCTCGTAACGTCAACAGCGGCATCGCCCTGACGGCGGCGCCGATCTGAATCGAAGGTGTGGGAATTCTTGTCGGTGCGACGCATCCCCGTATGCGTTGCACTTATTTTTGTTCGAGGTTTGTTTTGACTGACATCACTGCTGTTTTTCTAACGCATGGACTGACGGCGCTCTACGCCCTGGCCGTGGTGTGGCTGTCGCTTTACAGCCTGCAAGCCCTGTTCTTCAGTCTGGTTTTCTGGCGTCGCCGGCAGACGCCGCCGGCGCCCGCTCAACCATCCTCGTGGCCGGCGGTGACGGTGCAGTTGCCGATCTTCAACGAACGCCACGTGAGCCGCCGGCTGCTGGCCGCCGTGGCCAGCCTGGACTATCCGCGCCACGCGCTGCACATCCAGGTGCTGGACGACTCGACCGACGACACGTCCGCGCTGCTGCGCACCGAGGTGAGCCGCCTGCAGGCGCGCGGTCTGCAGGTGACCTACCTGCACCGCACTGACCGTCGCGGCTTCAAGGCCGGCGCGCTGGCTGCCGGTCTGGCCGTGACCAACGCCGAATTCGTCGCCATCTTCGACGCCGACTTCATCCCGCCGCCCGCTTTCCTCGAACAGGCGCTGCCCCATCTGCTGGCCGATCCCCAGGCCGGCTTTGTGCAGACGCGCTGGACGCATCTCAACGCCCTCTACTCCGGCTTGACCGGGGCGCAGGCGCTGGCGCTCGATGGTCATTTCGTCATCGAGCAGACGGCGCGGCAGGCGTTGGGCGCCTTCGTCAGCTTCAACGGCACGGCGGGCATCTGGCGGCGCGCCTGCATCGAGGCGGTCGGCGGCTGGCAAAGCGACACCCTGTGCGAAGATCTCGACTTGAGCTATCGCGCCCAACTGGCCGGCTGGCGCGGCATCTACCGGCCCGACATCGTCGCCCCGGCCGAACTGCCGCCGCAGTTGCTGGCCTTCAAGCGCCAACAGTTCCGCTGGGCCAAAGGCTCCATCCAAACGCTGCGCAAACTTGCCCGCCGGGTGGCGCAGGGCCGCAGCCGGGCAACGCCCGGCGGCGCTCCCCGGACGCTGCCCCTGGGTCGGCGGCTGCTCGGCCTTCTGCACCTCAGCGGCTATCTCGTGCATCCCCTGATGCTGCTTGTCTTGCTGCTTTCGCTGCCCATGCTGCTGTTTGGCCAGACGGCGCAGGCGATCCTGGGACTGTTCGGCCTGGCCAGCCTGGGGCCGCCGCTCCTCTTTGCGCTGGCGCAGCATCACCTTTACGCCCACACGCCGGGCGGCTGGCTGCGGCGCTTTGCCCGCTTTCCCGTCTTGATGCTCCTGGGCATCGGACTGACGCTCAACTGCACGCAAGCGGTCATCGAAGGGATGCTTGGGCGCGGCGGCGCGTTTCGGCGCACGCCCAAATTCCACGTCTGCCAGCAGAGCGACGCCTGGGCCGGCAGCCCGTATGCGCTGCGCCTCGACTGGACGACCGCCGGGGAGATCGGCCTGGCGCTCTATGCGCTGGCATCTGTCGGCGTGGCGCTGGCGCGCCATCACGTTGGCGCGGTGCCCTTTCTGGCGCTCTATGCGCTCGCCTTCAGCGCAACCGCCGTAATCGGCCTGTGGCAGGCCAGGCGCTTGCGGCCGCCCCGCGGCAAGTTGGAACAGACGGGCGCAACACGGTTGGGGTAGAGGGGAAGAAGCCGCCGCCGCCGGCCAGGTTCAGCGTCGCACGAAGGGAAATAGCCTTTGCCAGACGGGCGGCGCCTGGTAACGCAGGATCGTCCCGTAGTCGCCCACAGCCCAGGCGTCGTTGGTCGCAACCAGATCGAGCGCCGCCACGGGCCAGCTCGGCGGCGCCGGGGCTTCATGCCACAGCCCGCCATCCCAACGGAAGAAGCGCGGCCGGCTTGTCCCTTGACCCACCGTCCAGCCATCGGTGTGCGACCACATGTGCAGGGCGACCAGGTGCGGCAGACCGGGGTTGGCCGTCTGCGTCCAGCGTTCGCCGTCCCAATGCGCCACGGTGAACTGATCCCCCACGATCCACCCATCGTTGGCCGAGTGCATCTGCACGGCGTGCAAATCCCAAGACAGCGGCCAATCCACCAGTCGCCAGGCGCTGCCGTCCCAGTGCAGGATGACGCCTTGTGCGCCTACGGCCCAGGCGTCCGCGGCAGAGAGGGCCGCGACATCGAGCAGATCGTGCGTGGTCGGGCTGGGCGTCAGCGCCCAATCGAAGCCATTCCAATGCAGGATCAGACCGGCCTCACCCACGACCCAGCCGTCGTTGGCCGCCATCATCGCCACGGCGTTGAGCCGTCCGTTGGTCGGCGCACCGGCAGATGTCCAGGTTGCGCCGTTCCAGTGCAGCGTCACGCCGGCGTCGCCCACGGCCCAACCATCGTTGGCGGTGCGCATGTGCAAGCCGTAGAGAGCCGCATGGCCGGAATGGGGACTGCGCGCCCAGGCGCTGCCGTCCCAATGCAGGATGACGCCCGCCTCGCCCACGGCCCAGCCGTCGTCGGGCGCCAGCATGTCGAGCGCGTGCAGATGTGCGGCGTCGTTCCAACCGGCTACAACGGTCCAGCTCTGCCCATCCCACAGCAGACGTGCGCCGCCGGTCCCCACGGCCCAGGTCAGCCCGGTCGGCAGCGCGGCCAGGCTCAGCAGGCTGCTGACGGCCGGACTCGACACCGGTTGCCAGTCGAAGCCGTCCCAGCGCAGCAGTACACCGTCGCTGCCCGCGGCCCAACCGTCGGTGGAGGATGCCAGCGCCACGGCAGTCAGGCTGGCGCTGGTGGGATTGGGGTTGGGACTCGCAAAGGTGAGCCAGGCGCTGCCGTTCCAGCGCAGGATGACGCCCTCGTCGCCCACGGCCCAGCCATCGGTGGAGGAAACCATTGCCACGGCCCGCAGCGTCACGGCGACGGGGCTGGAGACCGGCGTCCACTGCACACCGTCCCAACGCACGATCACACCCTGGTTGCCGACGGCCCAACCTTCGTTGGCGTTCAGCAGGTCGAGCGCCAGCAATTTTTGGTTGACGCCGGGCACCAGGCTGTCGGTCCAGGCGCTGCCGTCCCAGTGCATGACCAGCGCCCCGTAACGCTGCCAGAAGACATAGCCGACCGCCCAGACATCATCGCTGGCCGCCATCCGCACATCACTCAGGTGAAAACTGTTGATCTCCCGGTGCTGCGTCCAGGCGCTGCCGTCCCAGTGCAGCAGATCGCTCTGTTCGCCCACGGCCCAGGCGTCGTCAGATGCCAGCATGTCCACCGCCGCCAGGCTGCCCACCGCCGGGTTGGGGATGTTGTCCCAGGCGGCGCCGTTCCAGTGCAGGGTCAGCCCCTGGTCAGAACCGCCGCCCACCGCCCAGCCCTCGTTGGCCGCCAGCAGGGCGACGCCGTCGAGATGCTGATGGCAGGGGTTCATGGCGTCGCTGCTCCAGCATTGCCAGGCGCCAGATTCCGCCGGCGCGGCGGCAATGACCGGCGCCAGCCACAAAATCAGCGCCAGTCGCAGCGCATCGAAAAGTGAAGATCGCATGATTGGTTGCTCTGGGTCGCTTCGGAGGGCTTTGGATCTCTTCGGGTCGCTTTGAATCGCTTTGAACAATGGGAGGCGTCAGTTTTCGTTGGCGCTGACTCCCCAATCCTGGCGCCAGAGCGGCTGTACGACGGCAATTTTATAGCCCACTGCGGGCGGCTTCGTCATCTCGATGTCCAGGCCGGCAGAATCGAGTACCGACTGCATCATTTTCTGGTCGGCCATGTGGTTCAGGATTTGGGTGTAACGCCACCAGGTGCGCAGCAGGGTCTGCTCGTCTCTGGTGTGATAATACTCGCCCTCGTCCATCACCTCGAAACTGGCCATGAACGGCTCGACGATGCGCAGCAGGTCACAGACCCGCATGTGCACCTGGGGTGAACTGAACTGCGTCTTCGTCCAGAGATGATCTTGGATCAGGCCGTAATGTCCGGGCGTTGACTCGTCCGGCCGCGATCCATAGTAGATCATGTGGCCGTTGCGCCCGAAGGTCAGGAAGACCGACTCTGACTCAGGCGGAGCGACGATGACGCCGCGCACGTGATCGTCCACGGGTACTTCATCAAGTTCGAACTCGCTATCCTCGATGCCGTCGTCCATGACCCTGACCACTGTTGTCTTGAAACGCTCAGCGACGCCGAGAATGCGCTCATTCACATCGAAATAGCGCCAGCCCAACTGTTCGCAGGCGGCGTGGATTTGCGCCGTCAGCAGCGGCAATCGCCCAGTGTCGGCCAACTGACCGTGATAGAAGATAGTGATGCCCATCTCGAACCTCCTGCCTCTCTGATGATCGAAGGCGCCCGGCGTGCGCAGCGGCCCCGCTGGTGTGGGCGCGCCC
>CAZOLV010000041.1:20495-30547 GCA_964580725.1 uncultured Anaerolineae bacterium
GCAGCGGCCCCGCTGGTGTGGGCGCGCCCCGGACTATAGGCCGGATCGCCCCGTTTTGTCAATTTCGCCCGCGTTCCCCCAACACGACTCGCGCCGCAAGAGTCAGGGAGGCGCGGTCCTCAAAGAGTAGTTTCGGATTCTTACCTGGCTGCGGTAGAATAGAGGCAGCAGATCTGTTCAGCCGTGCGTCGCCACCGATTGAAAGATCGAAATCGGCGGCTGGTACGTCTCGAACTTGCTGATGCAGGTTGAACAGAGCGCAATCCGGGCAACCTGCTTCAGCAGGTTTTCTCGTATCAGGCGCCGGATTCATCCGATGCCCGCCGCCTGAAATCCTTGACGGATCGAATTCTTAACAAACAGAGCAAATTCAGGCTGTGTGCATGACTGGCACCTGGACAGTTACATCAATCACATCAATCATATCACGAAAGGACTCACCTGTGACTTTTTTACCTGCAAACGCTCGCTATGACTCGATGACGTACCGCCGCTGTGGCCGCAGCGGCCTGCTGCTGCCCGCGGTCTCGCTCGGCCTGTGGTACAACTTCGGTGGGGTTGACTCTTTGGAAAATGCGCGCGCCATGATCCATCGCGCGTTCGACCTGGGCATCACGCACTTCGACCTGGCCAACAACTACGGCCCGCCCCCTGGCTCAGCCGAAGAAACTTTTGGCCGTATTCTGGCTCAAGATCTGGCATCCTACCGCGACGAACTGGTCATCTCGAGCAAGGCCGGCTACTTCATGTGGCCGGGGCCTTACGGCGAATGGGGGTCGCGCAAGTATCTGGTCGCCAGCCTGGACCAGAGCCTCAAGCGCATGGGGCTGGATTACGTGGACATCTTCTACAGTCACCGGCCCGATCCTGACACGCCCCTGGAAGAGACGATGGCCGCGCTCGATTTCATCGTGCGCAGCGGCCGCGCGCTTTACGCCGGCATCTCCACCTATAGCCCAGAGCAGACGCGCCAGGCCGCTGGCATCCTGCGCAGTCTTGGCACCCCCTGCCTGATCCACCAGCCGCGCTACAACATGTTCGATCGTTGGATCGAAGATGGGCTGCTCGACACCCTGGCCGCCGAAGGCATTGGCTGCATCGCCTTTTCGCCGCTGGATCAAGGCATTCTGACCGACAAATACCTGCGGCAGATTCCCGAAGGCTCACGCGCAGACAAGCTCGGTGGGCGCTTTCATTGGGGCGATACGGTCAGCGCAGCGCGGGTGAACAAAGTGCGCCAACTCAACGAACTGGCGCAGGCGCGCGGCCAGAACATGGCGCAAATGGCGATTGCCTGGGTGCTGCGCCACCCGCAGATGACCTCGGCCCTGATCGGCGCCAGCAAGGTGCAGCAGATCGAGGAAGCGGTGGCCGCGCTCGATCATCTGACCTTCGACGCCGCAGAGCTGGCGCAGATCGAATCAATCCTGCGATCATAGAGCAGGCGCCAACAACTGCATCGAAAACAGCCAATACATCGAAAATTATCTCACGATCCCTCTTTCTATCCTCTTTCGATGCACATGATGCGCATCATGTGCATCGAAATTCCTCTTTGCTATACTTGCTCCAGATTGTGAAATATGGAGCAAGTTCATGGCCGACCTGCTGACCACCCGGCAAGTACAAGAAATACTGCATCTGGACCGCACCACGATCTACCGGCTTGTCGAAAACGGGCAATTGGCGGCGGTGCGAGTCGGCAAGCAGTGGCGCTTTGCGCCGGCCGACATTGATCGCCTTTTGCACAAAGCGCCGGCCGCCGCGGGGACGGATCATGCGGCGCCCCGCCCGGCGCCTGGGCGCCTCGACGCCGCGACTGGCCTGGCCGAACTGCTGCCGCTGGTCTGCGTGCAGATGATGCAGGACACCTTCGCCGAAGCCCTGGGCGTGATGATGGTCGTCACCGACATGCAGGGTCAGCCGGTGACGCAGGTCAGCAACCCGTGCGGCCTCTACAGCGCCGTCATTCTGCGCGATGCGCAGGGCGTCTCCCACTGCGTGCGCACCTGGCAGCAGATGGCCGGGGCGCCCATGTTGCAGCCCAAGTTTTCGGCCAGCGAATTGGGGCTGCTGTGCGCCCGCGGCCTGATACGCGCCGGCAACGAACTCAAAGGCATGGTCTTTTTGGGCGGCATTGCTCCGGCCGCCTGGCCCCCCAACGCCCGTGACATCGAAACCCTGGCCGCCAACCTGGAGGTGGAATCAATCCTGATTTCCGCCAACGTGGAGCGGGTCTACCATCTGGATCGTGCGGCGCAGGAACGCGCGTTGGAGTTCGTCCAGCGCATCGCCGATCTCTTTTCGCACATGCTCGAAGACCGCCAGGCGCTCACCGGTCGCTTGCAGGCCATCGCCGCGCTGACCGTGTTGTGACCCTGGCTTGAGGAGATTCTTGGACCTATGAAGAAACTGTTGATTCTCGGCGCCGGCGCCGCCGGCACCATGGCCGCCAATAAACTGAGTCGTGCGCTCGACCCCGCTGAGTGGCAGATCACCATCGTAGATCAGAACGAAACGCACTACTACCAGCCCGGTTTTCTGTTCATTCCCTTTGGCATATACAGCAAGAACGATGTCATCAAGCCCAAGCGTGACTTCATTCCCAACAACGTGCAGATGATCATCTCGGCGATCGAGTCCATCGAGCCGGAGCACAACCGGGTGCGCATCAGCAAAGACAACCGCTATCTGAACTACGACTTTCTGATCATTGCCACTGGCACCGACATTCACCCCGAACAGACGCCTGGCCTGCACGAGCACGAGTGGCGCAAGTCCATCCACGATTTCTACACCATCGAGGGCGCTGTGGCGCTGGCGCGCCATCTGCGCACCTGGCAGGGCGGGCGCCTGGTGTTGAACATCGTCGAAAACCCCATCAAGTGCCCGGTGGCGCCGCTGGAATTCCTCATGCTAGCCGACTGGTTCTTCCACATGCACCATCTGCGGGATCGCGTCGAGCTGACACTGGTCACGCCGTTGCCGGGCGCCTTCACCAAGCCGGTGGCCTCCAAATACCTGGGCGACATTCTGGAACAGAAAGGGGTCAAGGTGGCGCCCGAATTCCTGATCGAGCATGTTGACGCCGACGCCCGTAAGATCGTTTCCTACGATGAGCAGGAAATCGAGTACGACCTGCTCGTCAGCGTGCCGCTCAACATGGGCGCTGAGGTCGTGGCCCGCTCTGGCCTGGGCGATCCTCTGAACTATGTGCCGGTTGATAGACACACCTTCCTGTCGGAGGCCTATCCCAACATCTTCGCCCTGGGCGACGCCAACAATGCGCCCTCGTCGAAGGCCGGTTCGGTGGCCCACTTCTCAGTGGACGTATTCACCGAAAACTTCCTGCGCTACGTAGATGGTCTGGAACTGCTCCCCACCTTCGATGGCCACGCCAACTGTTTCATCGAGTCGGGCTTTGGCAAGGGGCTGCTGATTGACTTCAACTACGATGTCGAACCGCTGCCTGGCAAATACCCGCTGCCTGGTGTGGGGCCGTTCTCGCTGCTGCAAGAATCGGAGATGAACCACTGGGGCAAAGTCATGTTCCGCTGGATGTACTGGAATCTCCTGTTGAAGGGCCAGCCGCTGCCGCTGCCGGCGCGCATGAGCATGTCCGGCAAGCTGATCAGCCAGTGGAACGGTCATGGCGAACAGAACTGAGGAGGGCGCGATGGATCAGACCCTGTTGGAGATCAATCAGAAACTCGATCTGCTCGCCGGCCAGGTGGCGTACCTGACGGAACAGAGCGAACGCGCCGAACGAGAGCGGGCGGCGCGCGCCGAACTGCTGCGCGATCTGACCCCCATCGCCGATGATGTCTATCGCCTGGCGGTGGAACAGTTGGAAGAGGTGGAGCAGTACGTCAGCCTGAACGATCTGCTGCGGCTGGCCAAGCGCCTGGCGCGCAATGGCCGCAACATCGAGAAGATGCTCGATCAGTTGGAAAGCGTGATGGACCTGGCCGATACCCTCGTCCCGCTGACCGACGCCGGCTTTGCGCGCGCCGTGCGCGAACTGGAAACGTTGGAGAGCAAGGGCTATTTCGGCTTTGCCCGGGGCGGCTGGCAAATCGTGGACAATATCGTCACCTCCTTTGGTGAGGAGGATGTGCGCCAGTTGGGCAACAACATCGTGCTGATTTTACAGACGATCAAAGAAATGACGCAACCCGAAGTGATGAATTTTGCACGCAACATGGTTTCGGCCATCGAGCGTGAGGGGGCGCAGGAGGTCAACATCTCCTACCGCTCGCTGTTGGCGCAGATGCGCGATCCCAACGTGCGCCGCGGCCTGGCGCTGACGATGCGCGTGCTGCGCAGCATCGGCCGGCAGACGACCGCCGGCGCGCCGGCGCTGAACTAAAGCGAAGGTGCAGATTCTTCGCAGTCGCGATCTTTTTCGATCCACTGCTGCGGATCTGGCGCTTTCGAGCATGATGTAGAATCAAGGAGAACGAACGTATGGCGACGAAGGTGATTGCAGGCAAGACCGTGCAAGTCAACAATGAAGGTTTCATGACGAATTCTGCGGAATGGACCAAAGAGATCGCTGTGGCCATTGCGCAGGAAGAGGGAATCGAACAACTGACCCCCACCCACTGGCAGGTGATCGAATACTGCCGCGCCAGCGCGGCCAAACTGGGCGGCAAGTCGCCCACGCTGCGCCAGATTACCACCAGCGCCGGGGTCACGACCAAAGATCTGTTTGCGCTGTTCCCCAAAGGGCCGGCCAAGAAGGTGGCGCGCATCGCCGGGCTGGGGAAACCGGAAGGCTGCGTCTGAAGACAAGACAAGACAAGATAAGACAAATCAGGAGGAAACGACAATGGCTGACGAAACGCGTAAGATCGCCTTCATCTGTTCCAAAGGCGATTTGGACATGGCCTATCCGGCCCTGGTCATGGGGTGGGCGGCATTGGGCAACGGCATCGATGTGACCATCTTCTTCACATTCTGGGGGATGGACATGATCACCAAGAAGCGACAAGACCGCCTGGAATTGGCGCCGGTGGCCAATACCAGCATGAAGATGAAGATGATGGGACTGCCGACCGGCAACCTGGGCATCCCGAACTGGATGGGTATGCTGCCCGGCATGACCGCCTTCACCACCTGGTTCATGAAGAAGAAGATCGCTGCTGTCGGCGCGCCGCCGGTGGGCGAATATCTGCAAATGCTGGTGGATGGCGGCGCCAAACTCTACGCCTGCAAGATGTCGGTTGACATGATGGGGCTGAAGAAGGAAGACTTCGTGGATGGCGTGATTGATATTGTCACGGCCAGCGACTTCATGGACATGACCGAAGGCGCACAGATCATCTTTATCTGAATCGCTGTGCCAACGGCCGGGCGTCACAGAGGCGGCGCCTGGCCTGCACCAACACCGCTGGCGTTCCGACGAGGAACGCCAGCCTGTTTTTGGGCGCACATCGGCGGCGCTGCACGGTGAAGCCAACCCGATTTGACATGCAACCATATTCACGTGTAGACTTGCTCATGCACAGCTCGCCAATGAAAGGGAGATGAAAGATCAATGGTTGATCCGCGAATCGAGAAACTGGCCGATGTCTTGGTAAATTATTCGGTGAACATCCAACCGGGCGATTGGGTGGTGGTACGCAGCCATGTTCTGGCGCTGCCGCTGGTGCACGAGGTGACGCGGCGCGTCTTGCGCGCCGGCGGCAACCCCATGGTTACCTTGAGCGACGACTCTTTGCCGGAGATCATGCTGCAAGAGTCCAACGATGCGCAGTTGCAGTGGATTTCACCGCTGGAACAGATGAGCCTGGCCCAGGCCGACGCGCTGATTGTGTTGTCAGCTTCCGACAACACGCGTGCGCTCAGCGGCGTTGACCCCCGCCGGCAACAGATTCAGCAGGCGGCGCGGCGCGAACTGATGGGAATCTACATGCAGCGCTCCGCCGAAGGCTCGCTGCGCTGGATTTCGACTCAGTATCCCTGCCCTGCCTTTGCGCAGGAAGCCGATATGAGCCTGCGTGAGTATGAGGACTTCGTCTTCGACGCCACGTTTGTCACGCAGCCTGACCCGGTGCAGGCCTGGCGCGATGTCTTCCAACGCCAGCAGCGCCTGGTCGAATGGCTCGATGGCCGCCGCCAGATCGTCATCCAGGCGGCCAACGCCGATCTGATCCTTTCCATCGAAGGGCGTTCGTTCATCAACGATCACGGGCGTCACAACATGCCCGCCGGCGAGCTTTTCACCAGTCCGGTGGAAGAATCGGTCAATGGGTGGGTGCGATTCACCTACCCGGCCATTCGCGCCGGGCGTGAGGTGGATGGCGTCGAATTCAAGTTCGAGCAGGGACGCGTGGTGCAGGCGACGGCGCGCAAGAATCAAGATTTTCTGCTCAGCCAGCTCGACATCGACGCGGGCGCCCGCTATCTCGGCGAATGGGCCATCGGCACGAACTACCGCATCAACCGTTTCACCAAGAGCATCCTGTACGATGAGAAGATCGGCGGCACGATGCACATGGCGGTGGGGCGCGGCTTCCCGGAGGCTGGCAGCCGCAACGTCTCGGCCCTGCACTGGGATTTCATCTGCGATCTACGCAGCGACAGCGAAATTCGGGTAGACGGCGATCTCTTCTACAAGAACGGGGAGTTCCAGGTCTGACGGGCAGTTCTGCGAGTCATTACACGTCATCGAGTCATCGGGTCATCTATGCAAGTGGAGGTCAACATTGAGTAGCGATTTGTCATCCGGCCAGTTGCCGGCCGTGGGCGTCGAGAAGGCTCCTGCCCTGCCGATCTCGGCGCAAACGCTGTGGATCGTGGGCGCACTGCTGTTTTCTATGGGCCTGCTGGCCCTGCTCCAAACCATGATGAACTATGAAGATAGTAACGGTTGGGCGCTGTTGCTGCTGATTCCGGCCATTGGCGCCTTCAGTCACACCTGGCGTGTGTTTCAGGAAGATGAGCAGGTGTGGACGCGGGTTTCGCGCAGTGCGTTGTGCGGCGGTCTGGCCTTGCTCTTCCTGGCCGTCATTTTCTTCTTCAACTTCGATTGGGGACGCGCCTGGCCGGTCTTTGCTCTGTTGCTTGGGTTGACCGCCATCCTCGATCCCCGCTGAAACGAGCGAGCGAACGAGCGCAGACGCGGCCCTTGCCGGCGTCGCGTTTGCGCCCTCACGACGGCAAAATCACCCGCATACCATCCATCAAAAGATCATTTGCAGATCTCCCTCAGACGATGATAACCTCGAACTACGTATGCGCTGTGTGCCCGCAGCGCACGTGGTCAGGCTGCACAGCCTGGAAGGAGCGATGCTATGACGCAACTGACAGAAGGACGCGCATTGGACAGCCCGCAACGGATTCTGGTCATCGACGATGACCGCGTCATTCTGCGCCTGGTGAAAGAACGCCTGGAGTATGCCGGGTACGAAGTCGTCACGGCCACCTCCGGTCAGCCGGCGCTCGATCTGATTGCACAGCGCGGCCTCCCTCACCTGGCGATCGTTGACATCAACATGCCAGGCATGAACGGCTTCGAGTTCTGCAAGGCCGTCCAGCAGTTCAGTGACTTGCCGGTCATCATGCTGACTGCGGTGGACGAAGAAGAAACGATCATCCGCGGCATCGAGCACTTCGCCGAGGACTACATCACCAAGCCGTTCAGCCTGCGCGAGTTGGTGGCCCGCGTCGAACGCGTGCTGCGGCGCATCGGTGATTTCGCCTATGCCCTCGATCCAGTCATTCAGGTGGACGTTCGCCTCTCGATTGATTTCGCCCATCAAACGGTGCTGATCGAAGGGCAGACCCTGCCGCTGACGCCAACCGAGACCAAGCTGCTCTACATCTTGATGCGCAATGCCGGCCGCATCGTGACCACCGATTTCCTGCTGCGCCGGCTGTGGCCGCTCGACGATGTGTTCGAGGACACGCTGCGGGTGCACATCTACCGCCTGCGCCAGAAGATCGAGGCCAACCCCGCCAAACCGATCTATGTCGTCACCGAATGTGGACAGGGCTACAGTTTCCCCAAATTGCGTACACCCTCCGTCGCGTAATCATATCTGTAAGATTCACAGAATAGACTTGAACCAGCCAGAGGAGAGCACCATGACGCCGAATGCAGGCCAGCCGATGGCCGCCAACACCCCTCAAGAAGTGGATCGTATCCGTGACATCATCTTTGGCCCCCAGATGCGCGATTACGAACAGCGGTTCCAGGCGCAGCAGCGCGATCTGGATCGCATGCGTCAGGAGATCGAACGTTTACAAGAGCAGTTGGCCGAGCAGGACGGTGAACAGAACAAGCGCCTGCAGGCCGCTCGCCGTGATCTGCGCCAGAGCGATGAAGACCTGCGCGCCGAACTGCGCCAAACGACGCAAACGCTATCTTTCGAGAAGGTGGACCGCGCTGCATTGGGCGAACTGTTTGTCAACCTCGGCACCCATCTCAAGACCGGCGGCTCGCTGGCCAACATCCTGACCGGGCTTGTGCCCAGCGAGTAAACAGCGCCGGCGGGCGCTTGAGAGGAAACCGTGCCGGTGATGGACGAGCCAACACCGCCCGACACTTCGGCCGATGCGCTGCGTGCCATTCTCCTGCAGGCAGACCGTACCCAGGCAGCCGACCTGCAGACGCGGGTGACCGATCTGGAACGGCGCATCAATGACAAGGACGCGCTGGCGGCGCTGCTGATGCCGGTGCTGGCCGATGTGCTGCGTCAAAAGATTCGCGATGCACGCGAAGAAATGATCGAGGCGCTCTATCCCATCATCGGTCAGGTGGTGGTGCGCGCCGTCACCGAAGCAATTCGTGACCTGGCGCGCAACGTGGATGCGCAGATGCGCACATCGTTCACGCCGCAGGCGTTGTGGCAACGCCTGCGCGCCCGTCTCGGCGGTGTTTCCGAGGCGGAAATGGTGCTGCGTCAGGCGCTGCCGTTCGAGGTCGCCGAGGTCTTTCTCATCCAGCGACCAGGCGGCTTGCTACTCTGGTACCTGTCGGCGCAAGCAGCGGCGCGCGATTCGGACATCATCAGCGGCATGTTGACCGCCATTCGTGATTTCGTGCAAGACGCCTTTGGCGGCGCCGAAACGGGACAACTGGACGAAATCCAATACGGCGACCGCCGCATCATCATCGAAGCGGCGCAGCACGCCTACCTGGCAGTTGTGGTGGATGGCATCGAGCCGCCCGGTTTTCGGGCGCAGATGCGCGATCTGCTCATCGGCATCCAGGCCGAATACGAACCGCTGCTGCGCGCCTACGATGGCGACGCTGCCCCGCTGGCCCCGGTCGACACCCGCTTGCGCACGCTGCTGGCCCCGCCGGCGACGGCCTCCCCGGCGCCCGCCGGGCTGAAGCCGCAGCAGAAACGGGTGCTCATTGGCGCTGCATTGGCGCTCGGCCTCTGTTTGCTGTTGGCCTGCCTGGCGGCGCGCGGTGTTGCGCAGTGGGCGTCCGCTCTCTCCCAACCGGTGGTGATCTACGTCGAGGTGACGTCGCCGCCCCCCACGCTGCCGCCAACCCTGACCCCCACCCCGACGGCGACGGCGACAGCAACGCCAACGGCGACGAGTTCAGCAACGCCGACGGCGACGCCAACTCCTACCCCTTCTCCCACCCCCACGGCGACGGCCACATCCTGGGCGCCGCCCCTGGCCCGCCCCAGCGTCGCCCGCTTGAATCTGCGGCGCGGTCCGGGGTTCGAATACGCCGTGATTGACCTGTTGGCTGAGACGCAGCAGGTGCAAGTGCTTGGTCGCAACGAGGCGAGCGATTGGCTGTTCGTGTGCTGTTCGGCCCGCGGGCTGTCTGGTTGGGCCTCCAGCCGCTTCTTGAGCTTCGTGGATGCCGGCTCAGAGCCGGGCGCACAGTCGCCGCAGCCAATTTCCACGTCTGCACCCGCCGAACGTGGCATCCCTGTTTTCACGCCGACACCGCCATGATGGGCGGCCAGGTCACAGTGGATGCAATGCGGATGTAATGTGGATGCAACGCGGATGCAATGCGGATGTAATGTGGATGCAACAATGTGGATGCAACAATGTGGATGCAGTAATGTGGATGC
>CAZOLV010000041.1:30647-42329 GCA_964580725.1 uncultured Anaerolineae bacterium
AATGTGGATGCAACAATGTGGATGCAGTAATGTGGATGCAACAATGTGGATGCAGTAATGTGGATGCAACAATGTGGATGCAACAATGAAGACTGTCAACAAAAAAGTATGTCTTCTCGGCGATTTTGGTGTCGGCAAGACGAGCCTGGTACGCCGCTTCGTCTATGATCTGTTCGACGACCGCTACATCAGCACGGTTGGGGTCAAGGTCAGTCGCAAGACGGTCATGGTGGCCCGCGACGATGAGATTGTCGAACTGACGATGATGCTGTGGGACCTGGCCGGCAGCGAGGAGTTCGACCGAGTGCGGGCCAGTTACCTGCGCGGCGCCGCGGGCGCCATCCTGGTCTGTGACCTGACCCGGCCCGCCACTCTGGCCAGCCTGACGACGTATGTGCGCGATCTTGTCTCTGTCAGCCCGCAGGCCCGTATCGTGGCGGCCGGCAACAAGAGCGATCTGCTCGACCAGCGTCAGGTTACACCGGCGCAGGTGGAGACATTCGCCGCCAAACATAGCGTGGCGTATTACTTGACCAGCGCCCGCGGCGGCGACGAGGTCGAGTCTCTCTTTCGCCATCTCGGCGCGGCGATGTTAGCGTAGACAACGGGCCATGATGACGACTCACGACTTGGACATGACGGTGACGGTTGCGCGCCTGTTGTTTCAGGAGCGGCGCCTGGCTTATGCGGTGACCAACGACGCCGCGCGCGTCGTGCAGATTGGCGGCGCGGTCGAGCTGTTCAACAGCCGCGGAAGCGAGGGCGTTGGGGCTTCGATCTACGATCTGACGCCGGAACTCATCGGCAGCGAGCACGACCTGGCCGAAATCAGGGCCGGACGCCTGCCGCGGCTCGAACTTTCCTGGCTCAACCGCGACGCCGGCAATGACAACACCTTCTATCTCAATCTGATCAATCTGCCGTATCACGACGCCGAAGGGCGCATCTGTGGTGTCGTGCACCTGATGGAGGACAGTACGATGAAAGGCGAATTGGGACAACGCCTGGTGCAGCAGCGCAACGAGATGCGCCTGCTGCGCGATCAACTGTTGCAGCAAAATCAGCGTCTGGCGTCGGTCAACGCCGAGTTGAAACGTGCAGATGAGATGAAATCCATGTTCGTCTCCATTGCGGCGCACGAACTGCGCTCCCCGCTGGCTTCGGTCAGCGGCTATCTCGAAATGCTGCTCGAAGGAATGTTTGGCGCTGTCTCGGCCAAACAGGAAGAAGCGTTGCACGTCGTGGAGCAGAGCGTGGGCCGGCTGCTCTCCATCACCAGCAATCTGCTCGACGCTACCCGTCTGGAGGCGGGGCGGGTCGAACTGGTGTTGGTTCCGATCCACTTGCCCGAACTGCTGCGCGCCGTGGTTGCCGAGCTGACACCGCAGATCGAGGCCAAAGAGCAGCGGCTGCAGATCAGCGTGGCGCCCGACCTGCCCCCTGTGCTGTGTGATCGCACGCGCATGGCTCAGGTCTTGCAAAACCTGTTGAGCAACGCCTGCAAGTACACGAATCGGCAAGGGGAGATCATGGTCGAGGCGGCGCTGGCCGCCGAGCCGGGTTTTGTCCAGATTACCGTGCGCGACAACGGCATCGGCATCGCCGAGGGAGATCAAGAGCGGCTCTTCAGCCGTTTCTTCCGCGGCGAGGGCGCCTATCTGAGCGGCGAAGCCGGCGCCGGCCTGGGCTTGCATATCGCCCGCGCCTTGACGGATCTGCACGGCGGCCGCATTTGGGTGGAAAGCGAAGTCGAACGCGGCAGCGCCTTCTTCGTCACACTGCCAATCGCCGACGTAGAGTCACTCTGACGCCAGATCGAAAACGACTTTGATCGCCTTTTCTGCGCTTTTGCGCTGTGCGACGACAAATGCCGTGCGATAGCGCGCCAGGGCGAAACGGTGCGTCAACAGAGGGGTCAAATCGAACCGCCCCGCGGCCGTCCATTCCAGGTAGAACTGCATCGCGTGCGCTCGCCTGCCCTGCCACTCTTCGACCCCAAATGCGTTCGACCCCACGACTTCCACTTCCTTGAAGTAGAGCGGCGTCCACTCGAAACGCTCCGGCCGATCCACGCCGGCAACGATGATCCTGCCGCCTGGGTTGGCGATACGCACGCCCACCTCCAGCGATTCTGGCGACCCGACCATATCGTAAATTACACTGACTCCTCGCAGCAGCCACGGTTTGCCCTGTTTGGGCCGTAGGGGCGCTGTGCCCATGCGTGCGGCAATCGCCTCGATGATTTGGGCTGGCTGGCGCACTCGTATCACTTCCTCGGCGCCAAGCCTGCGCGCCATCTCTTCTTGATGCGCATGGCGGGCAATGACGATGATATGAACTGTCGGAAAGAGGACGTGCAAAACAGCAATGGTCAGCAGACCGAGCGCACCACAGCCATAGACCAGCGCCGTTGCACCTGACGCCGGCGGGGCCTTGAGCACCGCATGGAGGCTGACGGCGAATGGATCGGCAAAGACCGCCTGTGCGAAGCTGACGGCGTCGGGAATGGGGAACAGTTGCGATTCGTGCGCAGCCAGCCGCGGCGCATAGCCGCCCCCCACCGTGCGGCAGTTGCCCAAGTGAATCCCCGGCGCCAGGCGGCCGGCGGTAAAATTTTCGCACTGCGTCGGCTGGCCCTGTTGACACGCCGGGCAGGGCGGCCGGATTGCGCGCGGACCGCAGGGGAGCCAGGGATTGACCACCACCCGTTCGCCAACCCGACGCGTTGTCACCGCCGGCCCAACCGCCTCGATGACACCCACGACCTCGTGCCCCAAGATGTGGGGAAAAGAGAGCAGGGCCGTCAGCGGGTTGTCGAAGGCGCCATCGAGATAGATTTGCTTGATGTCGCTGCCGCAAATGCCGCACAGCGCCGTGCGCACGATGACCCAATCATCGGCAGGCAGGGTTGGTTCCGGCGTCTCGACCAGCGCGGTGGGCGCGGCGGGGCCTGTGTAGCCGCGTGGCGTCAGTGCGCCGAGCGCCGTCGCCAGGGCGAAGCGTGGCAGACTGTAGCGAAAGACAATGGCTCGCATCGAAACCTCCCCGGCGGCGCCGGCGCGCCGCACGCTACGAACGACGTGTGACCAGCACAATGCCGGCGGCGATGAGCAACGCCCCGGCGACCTGAGCCGGCGTGGCGATCTCGCCAAAGAAGATGCGCGCAAACACCAGTTGTACCAACAGCACGGCCAGGCCAACCGTCACGGCGTAGGCCACATTGAGCGGCAGCAGGCGCGTGAGAAAGGTGAAAGCGAGCACGCTGATGAAGCCCCAGAAGTTGCCCAAGACCTGCTGCCAAAGAAATCCTCGCGTCTCGGCGGCGGCGCCGGCGTGCTTGAACGCCACCACCGACAGCCCCGTGCTGATCACATTGATGAACACCAGCGCCAGCATCAACGCATTCCTGGCCATCGCCGCCTCCTATCGGTGCGAAATCTGTCTGCCGCGCCCGGCCAGACGGGCAGCAAGACGAGCCTAGCGGCCGCCGGCGAAGGTTGGCAGGTAGGGGGCATGCACGGCCAGCATTTCGGTCAGCATGGCCGCGGCGACGTCGAAACGATTGACAACCGGATCGAGCAGCAGGGCTTGCAGGGCCGCTTGCCGGTCGCCGTGCACGGCGGCTTCGACGGTCAGACTGGCGATGGCGCTGCGCTGCTGCAGCAGTGCAGCACATCCCTCCGGCAAGGCGCCGACCTGGATCGGACGCACCCCGTTGGCGCTGACCACACCCGGAACTTCTACCACCATCCAGGGGGGCAGGTTGGCGATGGCGCCGTTGTTGACGACGTTGACCGCAGTTTCCACCTGATGCCGGTTGTGCAGCATCGCCGTGATGACCGGAACGATGCGCTCGTCCGAGCGATGCGCCAGCAGCGCCGCCAGGGCGTCATCGTCCTGCAGGGCCTCCTGCAACGCCGCGTGCGTCATCGCCTTGAGGCCGCGCTGGCTCTTGAAGAGCGCCGGCTCGTCGTCGGCTGTCACATCGGCGGCCAGCGCATCGGTTTCCCAGGCCCAACCCACATCTTCGCCCACATGATCGTCGCCGTTGGCGGGGTAGAGGCCAAAAGCGGCGCACAGACGGCGCGACAGCGGTTCGAAAGCGGGCGGCAGGGTGGCCAGGCGCGCCCGGAAGGCGGGGTAGAGATCGGCCCCGCCGGCGCGCGCCCGCACGCTCAAAATCCAGGTGAAATGGTTGATGCCGGCGGCCTGCAAATCAATGTCGCTTTCGGCCAGGCCCAGGGTATGCGAGACGTTGGCCAGCCCGGCGCCGATCTGATGGCACAGGCCCACCACGGCCAGGCGCGTGTAGCGGCTGAGCGCCAGGCAGACGCGCGACAGGGGGTTGCTGAAAACGATCACCAGGGCGTCGGGGCAGAGGGCTTCGATGTCACGGGCGATGGCCAGGGTCAGGGGAATGGTGCGCAGAGCGTGGAAAAGGCCGCCAGGCCCGCCGTTTTCGCCCAGAATGTGCCGCACGCCGTAGCGGCGCGGCGTTTGCCAGTCGAGCTGCCAGAGCGGCAGGCGGTTGGCTTCGGCGGCGAGGAGGACGAAGTTGGCGCCGGTCAAAACTTCCCGGCGGTCTGTGCTGGCCTGAATGACGAACGGTGCGCCGCTGGCCAAATTCAGCCGTTTGGCCAACCGCACGACTTGCGCCAGCGCCGTCGCATCGGTATCAACCAGTCCAATGACGGCGCCGACGAGCAGATCGCGCTGCGCAAAGAGATCACACAGCGTATCGAAGCCAATCCCGGCGCTGCCAGCGCCAATGACAACAATCCGTGGAACCGGCATCGTCTATCCTCCGTTTTCTTGTATCACTCAACAAGTAGGGGAAACCTGACAGGCCTTTGCCCCGAATTGTTGAGATGATACGTTTTCTAGATCGAACCGCCGACTCGCGCCAGGATTCTAGCATCCGGCCCCAAAAATGACAAACCGTTCGTTGTTTGCTAGAATGGACTTTGCAGGCCAACCCAGCAAACGGGACGCTTGCCAGGTATTGTCTGTTTCAAGGAGTTGAACGATTGACTGAGCGTGATGTGGATTCGACGATTTGGGAACCGGTGAGCGATGGTCTGTTGGCGCCGCAGCGCCCCCTGCCGCTGACCTGGTCTGTGTTGGCGCCGACACTGGAAGCGGCGCAGCGGCGGACGGCGAGCGAGTTGAAGGAAGCGACCAATGCGCCGCTGCCGGATGGCGCGCTCTGGCAGTTGGTCGCCGGTCAGCCCTACCGGCGGCGACAGACGGCGGCCGCCGACAGTTCCCCGGCCGCCGGTCGCGCTGGCCTGCTGGCGCAAATTGGGTTGGGGGGACGCGCTTCCCGGCTGCTGCTCGACACCACCGCAATCGCTGCCGAACGCTGCCAGCGTCTGCAACGCTGGTATGCGCGGGTGCGGGCCACGCGCTGGGGTCAGGCCGACCTGCTGCAGGTGATGGAAGAGATCGAGCCGCACGGCATCCTGGCGCTGGCGGCCTGGCAGCAGATGCAAATCGTCTGGCAGGAGGCCAGTCAGGAACTGGCGCAGACGCAGGCCGAGGTGTGGGCCGATGCGCCCGCTGCCGCCGTGACTGCCCTGACGGCCCCCGTCGCCGCCTACGACCTGGCGCTCGACCGTCTGGCGCAGGGTGCGCTGAGCAGTGAGGAGTTCTTGCAGCGGTTTGGTCATCGCGGCCCCAATGAGGCAGAACTGGCCGCCCCCCGTTGGAGCGAAGCACCCGATCATCTGACCGCCCTGGCGTCTGCCCGCGGCGCTGCTGCGGCCGGCGCCGCCGCCCGGCAGGCCCAGGCTGAGCAGACCCTGTTGGGCCATGTGCGTTTCCTGCGCCGGCGCGCCGTGGAGACGCTCCTGCAGACACGCCAACGCTATGGCGAGCAGTTGCATCAGGCCGACGATGCGCGTGCGCTCTGGCTGGCCGCCACACGCATCTGGACGTTGGCCGCCGCACAAGAGGCGCTGGCCGATCAGCGCTTGCAGCAGCCCGATGACATCTTCTTCCTGGAACTGGAGGAGGTCAAACAGCTAATGACCGGCGAGTGGAACGTCACGCACCGCTCACAGCTATACGATCTGGTAGCCTCCCGACGCCACCCGTAACGCAAGCCTTCGGCTTGCGCTAACGTCTGCTGGTATTTCGAACCCGTTCGAGCGGGTGACGGCGGCGACAACCTGCTTCGGCGGGTGTGTGGTGCAGGCCCATGAAATCACTCATGGGCCTGCCGGCCCGTCAGTTCACTCATGGGCGTATCGGCCCGTGAGTGAACTGACGGGATCGAGAGCCTGAAATCGAGATTCTGAAATCGAGAGCCTGAAATCGAGATTCTGAGATCGAGATTCTGAGATCGAGATTCTGAGATCGAGATTCTGAGATCAAGGAGGGTGAAATGCAAAACCGGGGAACGCTCTACGCTGGCACGTTGTTGATTCTGCTTGGCGTCATCTTTCTACTCTTCACGACGGCCGATTGGTTCCTGGCGCGTCTGGAGATCGAATTCGATGCCTGGCGCTTCTGGCCTCTCATCATTCTCTTCGTTTCGGCCGCCTTCTGGGCGCCGATCTTCATCTGGTGGCAGGAACGCGAACGCGTCGTTGGCCTGGCGGTTCCGGCTGCGATCTTCCTGGTGCTCGGCTTGATCTTCCTCTATCAAAGTCTGAGCGAGGATTGGGGCAGTTGGTCGTATGCGTGGGCCTTGATCCCATTTTCGGTCGGCCTGGGGCTGTACAGCATGTATGCCCTGGCCCGCCCGACCGCCCGCAACAGCGGTCTCTTGTGGAGCAGCGTTGTCGTTGGCGGCATCGGCATCTTCTTCTTTGTGCTATTCGGCAGCTTCTTTGGCGGCACGATCGTGCGCCTGATCGCGCCGCTGCTGCTCATCGTCGCCGGGGTTGCGGTGTTGGGCGGCAGTTTCCTGCGGCGCATCCGGCCAGAATGAAATAATCATATCATCAAACAATCAAACAGCGTGCGGGGTGCGCCTGCGCCTCGCACGCGCTCTCGACAGGAGGTGACAATGATGTCTCCACAACGCATGATCCGCGCCCCGCGCGGCGTCCAGTTGACGTGTAAGAACTGGCTGCTCGAAGCTCCCTACCGGATGCTGCAAAACAATCTCGACCCCGACGTGGCCTGGGACCCCGATCAGCTCATCGTTTATGGCGGGCGTGGCAAGGCGGCGCGCAACTGGGCCTGTTTCGACGCCATTTTGCACACGCTGGCGACGATGGACGAGGACGAGACGCTGCTCGTGCAGAGCGGCAAGCCTGTCGCTGTCTTCACCACGCACCCCGATGCGCCTCGCGTGCTGATTGCCAATTCTAACATCGTGCCGGCTTGGGCCACCCAGGACAACTTCGACCGTTGGGAGGCCGCGGGGCTGATCATGTACGGTCAGATGACCGCCGGCTCCTGGATTTACATCGGGACGCAGGGCATCTTGCAGGGCACCTACGAAACCCTGGGCGCGCTGGCGCGCCAGCACTTCGGCGGCAGTTTGAAGGGCAAATTCGTGCTGACCGCCGGCCTGGGCGAAATGGGCGGCGCTCAACCCCTGGCCGTGACGATGAACGGAGGGGTCGCCCTGGTCGTCGAAGTTGATCCGGCGCGCGCCGAACGCCGTTTGGCCACCCGTTACCTGGACGAGGTGGTGGATGATCTGGAAGAGGCGATGACGCGTGTCGAGGAGGCGGTGCAGGCTGGCGTTGCGCGTTCGATTGGGCTGATCGGCAACGCCGCCGAGATTTTGCCCGAACTGGCAGCGCGCGGCGTGACGCCCGATGTTGTCACCGATCAGACTTGCGCCCACGATCCGCTGATGTATCTACCGACTGGTCTCAGCCTGGCAGAGGCGATAGACCTGCGCCAGCGCGATCCGGCTGCCTACCAGCGCCGTGCGCTCGATTCGATGGCGGCGCATGTGCAGGCGATGCTGGCGATGCAGAAGGCCGGCGCCATCGTTTTCGACTACGGCAACAACCTGCGCCAGCGCGCTTTCGACCGGGGCGTAACCGATGCTTTTGCCTATCCCGGTTTCGTGCCGGCCTATGTGCGGCCGCTCTTCTGCGAAGGACAAGGCCCTTTCCGCTGGGTGGCACTGAGCGGCGAGCCGGAGGACATCTATCGCACCGACCAGGCGCTGCTGGAACTCTTCCCGCACAACGAGCATCTGGCGCGCTGGCTGCGCCTGGCGCGTGAACGGGTCGCTTTTCAGGGGCTGCCGGCGCGCATCTGCTGGCTCGGCTACGGCGAACGCGCTCAGGCCGGGCTGGTCTTCAATGAACTGGTGGCGCGCGGCGAGGTCAAGGCGCCCATCGTCATCGGGCGCGATCACCTCGACTGCGGCTCGGTCGCTTCGCCCAATCGCGAAACAGAGGGGATGCTCGACGGTTCGGACGCCATTTCGGATTGGGCGATCCTGAACGCGTTGGTCAACACCGCCAGCGGCGCGACCTGGGTCAGTTTTCATCACGGCGGCGGCGTGGGCATCGGCTACAGCCAACACGCTGGCCAGGTGATCGTAGCCGACGGCACTCCTGCCGCCGCACGGCGCTTGCAGCGCGTGTTGACCTGCGACCCCGGCATGGGCATTGCGCGTCACGCCGATGCAGGCTACACCCAGGCGCAGTCCGCCGCCCACCGTCACGGCATGCGCCTGCCGATGCTGCCTGCCGCACCCGGCGACTGAGGTTGAATCGGAATCGAAGCCGCTGCACACGCTTTGTTTGCTGGCTCTGCCATCGAATCAACTAGAGCAGTTGAGTGGTAATCGAGCCGGCCAGTACAGTATTCGCATCAATGACCAGTGGAGAATCTGCTTGGAATGGCTGGATGGAGATGCGTACAACGAATGTCTATCCGCGCAAGGTCAACGAGATTGTCCAGGGCAAACGCGCCATCACCGCTGACACCGCCTTGCGTTTAGGACGTTTCTTTGGCACCTCAGCGGAAGTCTGGATCAATTTGCAGGCCCACTATGACTTGGAGTTGGCACGCGACGAACTGGAAGAACGAGTTGTGTGCGAGGTAACGCCGCACATTCGTAATCAGCAACAAGTCACGATTCTTCATGCCGCCTGAAAACGCTGTCAATCGCAGACACTGTCTCTTCACTGGAATGACAGTTGGGATGGCGCAAACGGTCAAGCCCATCATGTCGGAAAAGACGACATCTTCTGCCGTGGGGCTTGTGATGAACAAGGGAGAACGTAGCCGACTACCGGCTGCTGGACGGTTGAGGCGTTTCACCCCCAGCGCTGGTTCGCTGGACCCGGCGGCGGCCGTGACGCTGGCCGGTGAGGTCGGGCCGCAGCGAGCGGCCGAATCATTTCGAAGATCAAGGATCCGAACATGAATGACGAAACGAGCAAGCAAAACCCTGAAGACTTCCCGCAAGATTCTGCACCACCCCTTCTCGCCGTCACACCGTCGGCGGCAGCCGCGCCAACGCCCCGCGACAACCGCACGTTGTGGATCGTCCTGGCCATCGCTGCGTTGTTGGCGCTGCTCTGCTGCTGCCTGGCGATCGCCTCTTGGGGGCTGATGCGCAACGCCCTGGGCCAATTCAACGCCAACTTCGACCTGGACAACCCGGTGAGCGGACCGGCGGCGACCTATGAGTTCGAGGACGTGCAAAGCGTGGCTGGTGGCAGCCGCATGACCGTTGATCTGCCCTTCGGCGACGTGCGTATCGAGAGTGGCAATGCGGGCGAAGTGGCCATCCGTGGTCAGGTCACGCTGCCCGCCGCCGACGATCAGGCGCAGTTGCGCCAGCGCCTGACGCCTACCATTGTCGCCGCCGAAGGCGATGTCGTGACCGTTCGCAACGACTGGCAAGATCAGTTCGTTCCGAACGCCGGTCGCGCCAAACTGGAAGTGACGATCTTCGTGCCGCCCACCAGCGCGCTGACCGTCGAAATGGGCGCCGGTCGTCTGGTGATCGAGGGAACCGAAGGCGATCTGGTCGTCAATGTGGGCGCCGGCGATATCCAGTTGCGCAACAAGACCGTCTCGCAGGCGCTGCGAGTGCAAACGGGCGCCGGACGCATCGTGTTCGAAGGCGCGCTGACGCCAAACGCAGCCTACAATCTGCTGACCGGCGCCGGCGAGGTGTTGGTCAGCCTGCCGGCTGGCAGCGAGTTCCGCCTGAACGCCAGCTCTGGTCTGGGCGCGGTCGAATGTGATTTCGAGCTGAACGGCGGCGGCAGTCAGAAGGGCCGCGCGCTGCAAGGCGAAGTGGGCGCCAATCCCACCGCCACGCTCGATCTACAGTCGAGCGTGGGGCAGGTCGTCATTCGCCGTTTGCCCTGAGCATGGCCGGTGCGCAGCGCCAGGTGCGCTGCCAGTACAGCCCCCAAGTGTTCTCAGCGAGGTCACGCCATGCACGTCTCACGCATCATCCATTCCGCCCGGCAACTGCTGACCGTGGCGGCGCCGCCAGGCGGAGGGCCGCGACGCGGCGCAGCGATGGCCGACATCGGCCTGATCGAAGATGGCGCGCTGGCGCTGCATGGCGAGATCATCGCGGCGGTTGGCTCCTCGGCGCAGATCATGGCCGATTTCAGCGCCGATGATTTGATTGACGCCAGCGGCTGCGTGGTGCTGCCCGGCTTCGTTGACCCGCACACGCACGTGGTGTGGGCCGGCGACCGGGCAGCGGAGTTCGAACAGCGCATCGCGGGCGCAACCTACATGGAAATCATGCAGGGCGGCGGCGGCATCATGAGCACCGTGCGGGCCACGCGTGCCGCTTCGCTCGAAGAACTGGTGCAGCAGACCGCCCGCCGCCTCGACCGCATGTTGGCGCACGGCACCACCACCGCTGAGGCCAAGACCGGCTACGGCCTCAACCTTGACGACGAAATCAAGATGTTGGACGCCATCCGCATCCTGGACGAGGACCATCCTCTCGATCTCGTGCCGACGTTCCTGGGCGCACACGCCGTCCCGGCGGAGTTCAGCGGTCGCACCGACGCCTACGTTGATTTTCTGGTCAGCGAGGCAATCCCGGCGGTGGCCGATTTGCAGTACCAGGTGACTTTTCGCCCGGCTCACGGCGGCCCGCCTGTCACCAGCTATGCGCCGGCGGCGCGCTTCTGTGACGTTTTCTGCGAGCAGGGCGTGTTCGATCTGGCGCAGAGCGAGCGCATTCTGACCGCAGCCGCTGCCGCCGGCTTGGCGCTCAAGTTGCATGTGGATGAGTTCGCCCCCCTGGGCGGGACGCCGCTGGCTGTGCGTCTGGGCGCAACGTCGGTGGATCACCTGGTCAGCACGCCGCCCGCTCATCTGGCTCTGCTGGCCGCCTCGGACACGATCGGCGTGGCGCTGCCGGGCACCCCCTTCGGCCTGGGCCATCATGCGTACACGCCGGCGCGCCGCCTGCTCGACTTGAACGGCGCGCTGGCGCTGGCGACCGATCTCAACCCCGGCACTTGCTGGTGCGAATCCATGCAGTTCGTCATTGCGCTTGCCTGTCGCTATTTGCACCTGACACCCGCCGAGGCGATCTGCGCAGCGACTCTTAACGCGGCGCATGCCATCGGCCTGGGCGCACAGGTGGGCAGCCTGGAAGTGGGCAAACAGGCCGATGTCATCGTGCTCGATGTCCCCGATTACCGCTATTTGGGTTATCGTTTTGGGGTCAATCTGGTGAGGGAGGTCGTGAAGAGAGGGGAAGTAGGAAGTAGG
>CAZOLV010000042.1:0-41383 GCA_964580725.1 uncultured Anaerolineae bacterium
GTGCGCACTTCAGTGCGCCGAGGCGCTGAAGCGCCTACTACGAACTGAGGCGCTGAAGCGCCTACTACGAACCGTTGGTAGTGTGCACTTCAGTGCACAGAGGCGCTGAAGCGCCTACGAGGATTCGTTTGGCAACAAGCAGTATGAATGAATTGTGGTTTCGTCACAAACGCATCGTCATTCTGGGGCTTGCCCGCCAGGGTGTGGCTTTGGCGCGCTTTCTGTGCGCCCAGGGTGCGCACGTTGTCGTCAGCGATATGCAGGACGCGGGCGCGCCAACGTTGGCCGATGCGTTGACGGCCGTGGCCAATCTGCCTCTCACGCTGGTCTTGGGTGGCCATCCCCTCTCACTGCTCGACGCAACCGATCTGCTCTGCCTCAGCGGGGGCGTCCCGCCGCAACTGCCGATCGTGCAGGCCGCCAGGGCGCAGGACATCCCCCTGAGCAACGATTCGCTACTCACCCTGCAGTTGACCAACGCGCCGGGCGTCGGCATCACCGGTTCTAGCGGCAAAACGACCACCACCACCCTTGTCGGCGAGATGCTCGAACAGAGCGGACTGACCACCTGGGTGGGCGGCAACATCGGTCTGCCCTTGATTGACCGGCTGGCCGCCATCGGCGCACAGGATCGCATCGTCCTGGAACTCTCCAGCTTCCAACTGGAACTGTTCGATCCGGCCCTTTGCCTGGGCGACCCAGTCAGCCCAGCCGTGGCTGGGGTGCTCAATGTCACCCCCAATCATCTGGACCGGCATCCGTCCATGGAGGACTACGCCGCTGCCAAGCGCAATCTACTGCTGTGTCAGCGTCCCGGCGACGTAGCCGTCTTGGGCCTCGATGACGCCATCACCCGCCGTTGGTTCGACAAGGCGACGGCGCAGGGGGCGCAACCCTGGGGTTTCAGCCTGCGCGCCGAGCCGCCCATCGGCGCCTTCCTGCGCGCCGACCAGCTCTACCTGCGCCTGCCGGGAGAGCCGACCCGCCGCATCTGCCGCCGCGCCGATGTGCGGCTGCGCGGCTTGCACAACATCGCCAATTTGCTGGCCGCCTTCTGCCTGAGCGGGGCGGCGGGCGCCAGCGCCGAGGCCATGACGAACGTCGCGACGACCTTCACCGGCGTCCCGCACCGGCTGGAGCTGGTGCGCGTGCGCAATGGCGTGGCCTGGTACAACGACTCGATCGCCACTGCGCCCGAACGCGCCATCGCCGCCCTGCGTTCCTTCGACGAACCGCTGATCCTGCTGGCGGGTGGGCGCGACAAGCACCTGCCCTGGGAGCCGCTGGCGCTGGCGGCGCGCGGCCGTGTGCGCTGCGTCATCACCTTTGGCGAGGCGGCACAGCTCATCGAAAACGCACTGGCCGATTGTGCCGCGGCGCATCCCGACGCCCCCGGCGCACCGCCGGCCGTGTATCACGCCGGCGCGCTGGCGCAGGCCGTCGAGTTGGCCGCCAGCATGGCGCAAGCGCCTGCTGTCGTCCTGCTGTCACCCGGCGGCACGAGTTACGACGCCTACAAGGATTTCGCCGCCCGCGGCGAGCATTTCCGCGCGCTGGTCGCCAACCTGTGACGTGGGCGCATTGGGAAGAATGGGGATTGCCATGAAGAAAACCAAGAACCCGGCCTTGCTCGATTACTGGCTCCTGGTCCTGACCGCCACGCTGATCGGCATCGGCTTCATCATGATCTTCAGCTCCAGCTACCAACAGTCGGTGATGCGCTTCGAGTTGTCTCCCACCCATTTTGCCCAACGCCAATTGCAGTGGATCATTGTCGGCGCCGTGGCGATGCTGTTCTGCGCCGCCGTCAACTATCGAATCTTCGATCAGACCGCCGCCCCGCTGCTCGGCGTCATCGTCGTCTTGTTGGTCGCCGTACTCCTCTTTGGCGAGGACATTTACGGCTCTCGTCGCACCCTCTTTGGCGGCTCCATCCAGCCGGGCGAAGCGGCCAAACTGGTGATGGTCATCTTCTCGGCAGCATGGCTCAGCAGCAAGGGCGACAAGATCAAGGGCATCGTGCTCGGTTTGCTGCCCTTCAGCGTCGTGCTTGGGGTGGTGGTTGGCTTGATCGTCCTGGAACCGAACCTGAGCACGGCGACGCTCATCACCTTGACGGCGCTCACCATGTTTTTCATCGCCGGCGCAACCTGGCGTCAGGTAGCGTTGGCCGGAACGATCTTCTTGATCACCTGTGCGGTGCTCTTCACGCGCTACCCACACGCCCGCCAGCGCATCGAGCACATGCTGGCAGCGGGGGGCGATCCCACGCAGAGCACCAACCAACAGGGGCAGATGTTCGGCGACGCCTTTACCAACGGCGGCCTGTTTGGGCGCGGCCTGGGCAACAGCGACCTCAAGACCAACATGCCTTTGCCCTGGACCGACGGCATCGTCTCTGTGATTGGTGAGGAGCTTGGATTGCCGGGCACTCTCTTCACGGTGGCGCTCTATCTGGCGCTCACGTTCCGCGGGCTGCGCATCGCATCGCAGGCGCGCGACGGCTTTGGCTTCTTGCTGGCCTTTGGCATCACCATTGCCCTTGTCTTTCAGGCGATCGTGCATGTCGCCGCTGCCACGGGTCTCGGCCCACTGACCGGCGTCACGCTCCCCTTCATCAGCTATGGCGGCTCATCGCTTGTCATCAACATGGCCGCCATCGGCATCCTGATGAGTGTCGCCAGCGGCGGGTCTGAGCGGGCCTGGAACGGCGTGCAGTGGGGTGGTTTACTTTGGAACTGGAATGGGAATGGGAAACTCTTCGATAGCAGATATTGGAACAACCGATTCGGACGCGCCGCGCCGGCCGTTACGCGTTTTGATTTCTGGCGGCGGGACCGGCGGCCACGTCTATCCCGCCCTCGCCGTCTACCAGGCCCTGCAAGCGCAACGGCCAACCGGGCGCGAAAGGGCACAGGCGGACAGCACATCCCGCGCCCCGGCGGCCTGGGCGGACGCAGCACCGCCCCGCGCGCCGTTCCAAGCCGTCAGCTCGCCAGTTCAGCCCGCGCCCGCTCGCTTGGACGACAGCGCCGTCCTGTACGTCGGTAGCGACGATGGCGTCGAGCGTGACCTGGTGACGCGCGCCGGCCTGCCTTTTCGCGCCATCGCCACCGGCCAGTTGCGCGGACGTGCGCCTTGGACCGCGGCGCGCAACCTGCTGCGCATGGCGCAGGGCGTGCGGCAGAGCCTGGCGCTGCTGCGCGCCTTCGGCCCGCACGTCTGTTTCGTCACCGGCGGCTATGTCTGCACACCGGTCGCCCTGGCGGCGAGACGCCTGGGCATCCCGATCTTGATCTATCTGCCCGATGTGACGCCAGGACTGGCCATTCGCGTCCTCAGCCACTTGGCGGCGCGGGTCGCCGTCTCGTTTATGGAAACGACGCCCTGGTTTGGCGACAAGGCGGTCGTCACCGGGTACCCCGTGCGCCGCGAACTGCAGGCCGCGGCGGCCGATCGCAGCGGGGCACGCGCCCACTTTGGCCTGGAGGCGCAGACGCCGGCGGCGCTCGTTTTTGGCGGCAGCCGCGGGTCGCGCAGCATCAACCAGGCGCTATTGGCCGCCCTGCCGATGCTGACGCCGCACTGGCAGATCATTCACATCAGCGGTCAGCTCGACTGGCCGCAGGTCGAAGCGACGACGGCGACGCTGCCTGCCGCCGTGCGCAGCCGCTATCACGGCTTCGCCTATCTGCACGATGACATGGCGCAGGCGCTAGCCGCCGCCGATCTGGTGGTGGCGCGCGCCGGCGCTTCGACGTTGGGAGAATTCCCGCTGTTGGGCCTGCCCTCGATTCTGGCGCCCTACCCGTATGCGGGGCAGCATCAGGAGGCCAACGCCGACTACCTGGCGCAGCGCGGGGCAGCGATCAAACTGGCCGACCAGGCGCTGGCGGCGCAACTGGCGCCGCTGCTGTTGGAACTGGCGCACGACCGCCCACGCCTGGCGTACATGGCGCAGGCCGCCGCCGCCCTGGCCCGGCCTGACGCCGCCGCCGCCATCGTGGACGTGCTGCTGCAATTGGGAGCGCAAGATGGATGACATCAAAGGCGTACGTATCATTCTGGTGACCCTGGCGCTGGTCGTGATGGCGCTCTTCAAAGGTTACCAGCGCGGCGCCGTGCGCGAAGCTGTCACCACGGTGTTGCTGACGTTATTTACTTCGCTGTTGTCCACCGAACTGGGTTACAAGATGCTGTCCTTTGTGAACCTGATGGCGCAGAACCTGCGAGGACAGTTTATGACCGCGATGGCCAATGCACAGCGCGCCGCCAAGCCGACCGAGCAGGCGATCCGCAGCTACCAGTTGGTGCCCAAAGAACAGCAGGAAGTGGTGCTCTTCCTGTTGTTTCTCATCGGCATCTATCTGGCCTATTCGCTGGGCAGTTCACCGCGCCTGGTGCGCAACAGCCCGCCGTCGGCCCTAGGAGCGCTGATTGGACTGCTCAACGCCTATATTTTGGGGCTGGTCCTGCTGCCCGACCTGCCCAAGGCTGTGCCGGCGCCGCAGTTTTTGCTCAACAGCCAGGAGTTGACGCGTCAGGCCACCGAGACCTTTCGCCTGGCGGCCAGGGCGGTGGGCGTGACGTTCGACGCGACGACGATCATGACCTTCATCTTGTTGCTGGTTGCAGTGCTGTTGTACTGGGCCGTTCAGGAACTGAAGTAGGGGCGGGCGGCCGCCCGCCCGCCCGATCGAATCGCAGGGATTGCAGGGATTGCAGGGATTGCAGGGAAACACATCATGGGACCGATCGAAGTCATGTGGGGAATCATCGTCCTCATCTTCATCATGATCAGCTTCGTGCGCGGCTACAACAGGGAGCTTGGCTCCACCGCCATCATCCTGGTGGGCCTGGTGGCGCTGAAACTGCTCGAAATGCCGATCACGGCCGCGCTCAAGGCGCTTCCGGGTGGCCCCAACAACATGCTCTCGATGATCGTTTTTCAGGCAATCTTCATTGCCATCGTCTTTGCCGGCTATTCGGGCGAAACGCTCAGCTTTCGCGGCCAGCCGCGCAAGGGGTCTGCCTTCTTCTTCAACTTCACGATCGGACTTCTCAACGGCATCCTGGTCGTTGGCACGCTCTGGTACTACATGGATCTCTACAAGTACCCGCTGCCCAAGAGCATGTTCGACGCTGCCCTGCTCACCGATTTTGCCAGGAAGGCCCCGCAGTACCTGCCGCCCAAGCTGCCCAGCCAGGCGCTCGTTGGCCTGTTGATTCTGTTGCTGATCCTGCGTGTGCGCAAGTGAGACCATGAACGAGTCATCCTGGCCGTTTTGGCTCGATCAGAAGGCGCGCGACGGACGCCCCGTTCATGTTCACCTGGTGGGCATTGGCGGCAGCGGCCTGTCGGCCATTGCCTGCGTCCTGCTGGAACGGGGCTTCGTCGTCTCCGGCTCTGACAGACAGGAAGGCGCGGCTCTGGCCCATCTACGCCGCCTGGGCGCTGCCGTCTTCATTGGGCATGACGCCGCCCATGCCGCCGGCGCCGATCTCGTCTTGATCTCATCGGCGGTGATGCCAGACAACCCGGAAGTGCGGGCGGCGCAGGCGGCCGGCGCGCCGGTGGTCAAGCGCGCCCCCTTCCTGGAGGCGCTGCTGCGCCGGCAGCGCGTCATCGCGGCGGCGGGGACGCACGGCAAGACCACCACCACCGGCATGATCGCATCGGCCTTGCAGGGCGAGGGACTGCAGCCTGGCTTCATCGTGGGCGGGTTGGTGCGCACCCTGGGCGTCAATGCGGCGGCGGGCGCTGGCGATCTATTCGTCATCGAGGCCGACGAGTACGACCGCATGTTCTGGGGGCTGCACCCTGCGGCAGCCATCGTGACCAATGTGGAGTGGGATCATCCCGATTGCTATGCGACGGCGAAGGCATTCGAGGCGGCCTTCGAACATTTCGTCGGGCAGATTCAGTCTGACGGCTGGCTGATTGCCTGCGGTGATGACCCCGGCGCACAGCGCCTGGCAGAGGGGCAGGCTGCGGCTGGCCGACGCGTGCTGCGGTACGGCCTGGCGCCTGACTGTGATCTGTATGCGACAGAGATCGAGCTGACGGAGAGCGGCGGCAGTACGGCACAGGTGTGGTGCGGCCCGTATTCGCATAGCGAAAACATAGCGTTGTTTTGGCCAGAGGGGACAGGAGAGGGGCCGGGCTATCTGGGCCGGCTGCGCTTGCAGGTTCCCGGCGCACACAACGTGCGCAACGCGCTGGCGGCGCTGGCGGCGGCGCAGGCGGTGGGAGTGACGCCGGCAGCCGCGCTGGCGCAGTTGGCGCTCTATCGGGGCGCAGGCCGGCGTTTCGAGGCCGTGGGCGAGGCGCATGGGGTGCGCGTCTATGACGATTATGCGCATCACCCGACCGAGGTGCGCGCCACGTTGGCGGCGGCGCGGCGGCTGGCAGGCCGGGGGCGCATTTGGGTTTTCTTCCAGCCACACACCTTCAGCCGCACGCGCGCCCTGTGGGACGATTTTTGCCACGCCTTTGGCGACGCCGATCAGGTGTTGGTGGGCGAGATCTATGCGGCGCGTGAGACCGATAGCCTGGGCGTCAGCGGAGCGGCGCTGGCGGCGGCGCTGGAACACCCCGCGGCGCGCTTTACGCCCACCATGCAGGCGGCCGCCGAAGCATTGGCACAGGAGACGCACCCCGGCGATCTGGTGTTGACATTGGGCGCCGGCGACGGCAACCGGGTTGGCCCACTTTTTTTGCGCATAGTCAATGCGCGGTCTGCGTCCCCGACGGCGGGCGGGACGCCTTTTGGGCCGCATACAAAATTGGCGTTTTCGATGGACTGATGTATAATGATTTTTGAGCTATACGCAAAAAACGATTCAGGCGCTGGCGACCGTTTCAGTGAAGCGGTACGGGCGGCCGGTTTCGTGGTGACCCTCGATGTCCCGCTGGCCGACTACACGACTTTCAAGATCGGTGGCCCGGCCGACCTGTTCGTGATTGCCGAACAGGTGAACGACTTGGTTTTCTTTGTCGAACAGGCGCGTGCCTGGGGCGTTCCTTTCTTTCTTTTGGGCGGCGGCAGCAACGTACTGATCAGCGACGCCGGCGTGCGGGGGTTGGTGATTCTGAACCGCTGCCGGCGCATCACGGCGACGGGGCCGGCAATGGTCACAGCCGAAAGCGGCGCAGCGTTGGCCGGCCTGGCCAGACGCACGATTCGCCAGGGGCTGGCCGGGCTGGAATGGGCCGTCAGCGTTCCGGGGACGGTGGGCGGCGCGGTGGTGGGCAACGCCGGCGCACACGGCGGCTGTATTGCCGACAACCTGGTTTCGATCCAGGTGTTGGAGGCGCAGGGGCTGCAAACCATCTGGCCGGCGGCTGCGCTGGCCTACAGCTATCGCAACAGCCGTCTCAAGCGCTCGCACGACGCCGAGACCAGGCAAGCGATTGTGTTGAAGGCCACATTTCAGTTGCAGCGAGCAGACCCTCGCCAGCTCGAAGAGCGGGCGGCGGCCTTTCTGGCGCACCGGCGGGCCACGCAGCCGGTGGAAGCCAGCGCCGGTTCGATCTTCCAGAATCCGCCGGGCGACTACGCCGGCCGTTTGATCGAGGCGGCAGGGTTGAAGGGGACGTGCGTCGGCGGGGTGCAGTTCAGCCCGCGGCACGCCAATTTCATCGTCAACCGGGGCGCAGGCCGGGCACAGGATGTGGCCAAGGCGATCGGGCTGGCGCGCCGCACGGTGTGGGCGCAGTTTGGCGTCGAACTGAAACCGGAGATTTTGCTGATCGGAGAGTTGGGCGAGGTCGCAGACCTGGCGGCGACGACAGGCCAGGGCAAAGGAGTCGAAGCGCCATGAGTACCCGCAAGACGCGCGTTGGGGTCTTGTTTGGAGGAAAGTCGAGCGAACACGAGGTGTCGCTCGTTTCGGCGCGCTCGGTGATGAAAGCCCTGGACAAGAGCCGCTACGAGGTGGTGCCCATCGGCATTGATCGCATGGGGCACTGGCTCTTGGGCGACGATCCGATGCGACAACTGACGGGGGGCCTCCATGCCAGCCCGCTGCCCGCCGAACAGGTGGCGCCAGGCGCACCGCGCGTTGATTTTGCCTTTCTGTCGGGCGAAATGGCGCTGCAGCCCGCCGGCGGCGCTCCTTCGCCCATTGCGCCGCAGGTGGATGTCATCTTCCCGGTGCTGCATGGCCCGCTGGGCGAAGATGGCACGGTGCAGGGATTGCTCGATCTGGTCAACCTGCCCTACGTGGGGTGCGGCGTGCTCGCTTCGGCGCTTGGCATGGACAAGCTACTGTTCAAGACGGTGCTGGCGGCGCATGGCCTGCCGCAGGCGCCCTATGTGGGGGTGCTGCGCCAGCAGTGGGAACAGGCGCCCGATGCGATATTGGCGCGGCTGGAAGAGCATCTGACCTATCCCATGTTCGTCAAGCCGGCCAATCTTGGCTCTAGCGTCGGCATCAGCAAGGCGCATGATCGCGCTGCGCTGGCCGTCGGTTTGACGACGGCGGCGCGCTATGACCGCAAGCTGGTGGTGGAGCAGGGAGTGGACGGGCGCGAGATCGAGCTGAGCGTGTTGGGCAACGACGATCCGATCGTCAGTGTGCCGGGGGAGGTGGCGCCGGGTAATGAGTTCTACGACTATGCGGCAAAATATCTGTTGGACAACTCGCAGCTCTTCATTCCGGCGCCGTTGACGGCGGTGCAGGTCAGCGAGGCGCAGCGGTTGGCCAGGGCGGCCTTCCTGGCGATTGACGGCAGCGGCTTGGCCCGCGTCGATCTGTTCCTGGAGCGCGGCAGCGAGCGGTTCTTGATCAATGAAGTCAACACGATGCCTGGCTTTACGAGCATCAGCATGTACCCGAAGCTGTGGGAAGCCAGCGGGCTGCCGTACAGTGCGCTGCTCGACCGGTTGATCGAGCTGGCGTTGGCGCGTCACGCCGACCGCCAGCGCAACGAAACGACGCGGTGAATCACGATGCCTGCGGCCAGAACCAAACGGCAACGTTCACAGCCGCGGGCGCGGGCAGCGGGCAGTCGGCGCTACGGCGCAGTTGTCACGCTTGGGCCGGTGCGTGTGCGCCGCGAGGTGCTGCGAGGCCCCGGCTGGCAGACGGCCAAGTGGCCCGCCTTTCTGTTGATCGGGCTGCTGGCCGGGCTGCTCTATGTTGGCCTGGCGTTCGATGCCTTCTATGTCTACGACGCCAACATCATCGGGGCGAAGCTGCTGACCGCCGAGGAGGTCTATCAGGCCGCCGGGCTGGAGGGCTATAGCATTTTCTGGCTCGATCAGCAGGAGATTGCGGAGCGTTTGCGCAACCGCCTGCCCTATGTGACGCAGGCCACGGTGCGGCTGCAACTGCCAAACCGGGTTGCAATCCAGGTCGAGGAGCGGCGGCCGCGCATCGTCTGGGAGACGAACCAGGGGCAGGCGTGGGTGGACGAGCAGGGCGTGGCGCTGCCGCCGCTGCCAGCGGCAGCGCCGCCGCCGATGGTGCGTCTGTTGGATAGCCAGCAGACGGCACTGGCGCCGTTGGCTGCTGGTGAGACGCAGGAGGTTGGGCCGGGTGGGCTGCCGGTGGTGCACATGCAGGCGGAGGTGGTGCAGGCGCTGTTGGGACTGCAAGGCCTCTTGCCCGATGTGCAGGTCTATCGGTTCGATGCGCAAAACGGCCTGAATTTCACGACCGCCGACGGCGTCAGCGTCATCTTTGGTCTGAAGGGCGATCTGGCGCACAAGACGGCGATCTTGCAGGCGATTCAGACCGAATGGAAAGATGCAGGGCGCCAGCTCTCGCTGATTGATCTGCGGGTGGTCGAGCGGCCCTATGTGCGCTGAATGATTGATGCGGCCTGACCTGCACGGGCCGAGCGAAGGAGCGATGTTGAGCAATCTGATCACCGGCATTGATGTCGGTACGACCAAGATCTGTGTGTTGATCGGTGAGATGACCAGCGATGACGCCATTCATGTCATTGCCGTCGGTCATGCGCCGTCACGCGGGTTGCGGCGCGGGGTGGTGGTCAACATCAGCGAGGCGACGGCGGCCATTGGTCAGGCGGTGGAGCAGGCCGAGGCGGCCGCCGGTCAGTCCATCGCCAGCGCGTTCGTCAGTGTGGCGGGCAGTCACATCGCCTCGGTGACCAGCCGGGGCGTGACGCCGGTCAACCGCGGGCAGCGGGGCATTGCGCAGGAGGATGTGGAACGGGCGCTGGAGGCGGCACGCGCCGCGCCGATTGCGCACAATCGGGAGATCATCCACACCCTGCCGCGCGCATGGACGGTGGATGAACAGCAGGGCGTGCCTGATCCCATCGGGATGCACGGTTTTCGCCTGGAGGTAGATGCGCACCTGGTGACCGGCGCCGCCTCTTCGATCGCCAATCTAATCAGTTGCGTGACGGCGCATGACATCACGGTGGATGACCTGGTGTTAGGGCCGTTGGCGGCGGGCCAGGCGGTATTGACGAGCGCCGAGCGCGAGATGGGCGTCGTGGTGGCCGACATGGGCGGCGGGACGACCGACATGGCGTTCTTCCTGGAAAATGCGCTGTACCACACGGCAGCGCTCGATGTGGGCGGCAACAACCTGACGCAAGATGTGGCGGTGATGCTGCATGCGCCCTTCAAGGTGGCCGAGGCGCTCAAGGTGCGTCATGGCCACCTGCAGGCCAGCGCGCTGGCGCCCGGCGAAACCGTGCAGGTCAATCCATTTGGCGATCAGGCCCAGACCACGGCGCCCCGCGCCTTCCTCGTGGAAGTGCTGGAGGCGCGGGCCGAGGAGATTTTGGAATCGCTGCTGCGTGAGATCAAGCGCAGCGGCTACGATGGCCTGCTGCCCGCTGGTCTGGTGTTGACCGGCGGCGCGGCGCAGTTGCCTGGTTGGGCGGAGCTTAGCCGGCAGTATTTGCAGTTGCCTGTGCGCGTGGGGGCGCCGCGCGGCACGCTGAGTGGTTTGCGCCCCGAACTTCAGAACCCGATGTACGCAACCAGCGTGGGCTTGCTCTTGTGGGGGGCGTCACAACGCGGCGGCAGTCGGCCGCGCGTCGCGACGATGCCCTGGCTCGAACGAGCGGCGCACTGGTTGCGAAACCTGATACCTGGTTGATGAAAAAACGAGAACTATTGGAAATCGAATCCTGGAAACGAACAGGCTCATCGCGCCCTGATTCCATCACAGACTCACCCAGATGCAGTCGAATGCAGACCAAGCCATATTCTGTGTGTTCTGTGTTGCCCACCAAAAAGCCGTGCTCGTGACGAACCAGGAAACGCCAGAATCGTGCCAAGGAGGCAAACCGATGTCCGCTTCAGTCGCGCGTAAGTCGCAACAGCAGTATGTCGAGAATGTAGCCCAGATCAAAGTTCTGGGCGTTGGCGGCGGCGGTTCGAACGCCGTCAATCGAATGATTGATGCCGGGATTCAAGGGGTTGAGTTCATTGCGATCAACACCGATGCCCAGGCGCTCATGTTGGCGCAATCTCCCCAACGCCTACGCATTGGCGACAAGCTCACCAAGGGGCTTGGCTCCGGCGGCAATCCCGAAATCGGGATGAAGGCCGCCGAGGAGTCGGTGGAGGATCTGCAGGCGCTGCTCAAGGGCGCCGACATGGTCTTCGTCACGGCTGGCATTGGCGGCGGCACCGGCACCGGCGCCGCACCGGTGATTGCCCGGGTGGCGCGCGAACTCGGTTCGCTGACCATCGGCGTGGTGACCAAGCCGTTCACCTTCGAGGGGTCGCGCCGGATGCGCGCCGCCGAGGAGGGCATCGCCCGGCTGAAGGAGCAGGTGGATACGCTGATCGTCATTCCCAATGACCGCCTGCTGCAGGTGGTGGACAAGAAGGCGTCCATCGAGGCGGCCTTCCGCACGGCGGACGATGTGTTGCGCCAGGGCATCCAGGGTATCTCCGAGCTGATCACGGTACCGGGGTTGATCAACCTGGACTTCGCCGACGTGCGCACGATCATGAGCGAGGGCGGTTCGGCGCTGATGGCGATTGGCCGCGCCAAGGGCGAAAATCGGGCCAGGGAAGCGGCCGAGCAGGCCATTCACAGCGCTTTGTTGGATGTTTCGATCGAAGGCGCCCAGGGCATCCTGTTCAACGTCACCGGCGGCCCCGACCTGACGCTGTTCGAGGTCAATGAAGCGGCCGAGATCGTGCGGGCCGGTGTGCACCCGGAGGCAAACATCATCTTCGGCGCCGTCATTGACCCCTCGTTGGCCGACGAGATTCGCATTACGGTCATCGCCACTGGTTTCGAGGCGGCTCATGCGCAACGTCGCCCGGCGGCAACCGCCAAAGTGCTGCGGGCCGATGGGCGCCAGGCGCAGCCGGCGACGCCGAGCAGCACGACCCAGGCGATTCCGTTCCCGCCGCGCACCTTCAGCCGTGATAAGTTGGACGAAGTGCCGGCCTTCATCCGCCGCCGCGCCGCCGACGGCAACTAGGCCTCAGCCAGTAAGCCCCCGTCCAAACGAACCGCCGCCAACAGGATGTCCTGTTGGCGGCGGTTTTGCATGCAGACGAAGATCCTTTACTGCATCATCTGCCATTCGGCTGGCAGACCCTGTCGCATCATCTGCTCATACTCCTGTTGGAACCGCTGCACGACTCGCAGCACGTCCTGCGCCAGGTGACTGTCGGGGTCGAGTTCGACAGCGGTGCGGGCGCAAGTGATGGCATCTTGAAACTCGAAGGAGCGTGAATAGACGAGCGCCAGGTCGGTCAGGGTGACCATGTTGGTGTGGTTGATCTTGTGCGCTTCCTGGAGCAGCCGCCGCCCTTCTACTTCGTCGCCCGAATTGAAGACGGCCCAACCGACCGCCCGCAGATATTCGTCGTCATCGGGCGCCAGTTCCAGCGCACGCCACAGGGCTTCGACCGCCTCGGGCCAACGCAAATCGGCCGAAAGAACGATGCCGAGCAGGTAGTGATATTCTGGCGTGGTGTTGTCGTGTTCGATGGCATGTTTGAGGCTGGCCTCGGCGCGCTCCATGTCGAGAAGTGAGAAGTACAACTCGCCCAAATAAGCGCTGACCACCTCGCAACCCTTGTTGCCCAACGGCTGCGCCGATAGGGTTTGTTCGAGCAAGGCCACGGCCCGGCGCAACTGTCCCCGTTGCACGAGATGATCGGCTCGTATGAGCAATCTGCGCAGTTGATTCATTGTTGCTTCACTCCCCTGAATTTGCACCTGACCGACGCGCCAGCCGGAGCCTGCGACAGATTTCGCCGGCGGATGAACCGCCTTGTCAGCAGACTTGTAATCGGGCGTCCTGACATAGATCGAACGCTGACGTAGAACCTCATCGCTTTTGGCGTGTCAAGGTCAGTAGAAATCGGGCGTTCGCTATGTGATTCGTTATTCACTGCTAATAGAATGCACTGGCCAGAGACACTGATGGTGGTGTCCGTACTGGCCCACTGACCACATTGTAGCACAACCTCTTTGGTTGCGCAATCGAGCAGCGGCGAGTGCAACAACTAGAGGCGCAACGGGCGCATGGCCGCAACCCTGAACTGCGCCGGACCGTCAATCATACACGATTTTGTTATACAAAACTTAATCAAACATTTGACAAACTACGAACGATGCTGTATAATGACGATGTGTCCGTAAGGACGCGTGGGACAAGTCAATGAACCCGATGGACAGAGCACCGAAAGGAAGGCGCATGATGATGAGCAATGATAAACGACACGATCTTGGCCAGTTGGACGACGAGACGCTGGTTCAGTTGTTCGTGAGCGATCAGAAACTGTACGGACGGGCATTCGAGATTTTGGTGGAGCGGTATCAGAGCAAGGTGTTCGGACTGTCGCTGCGCATGATGGGCAGTCGCGAAGAGGCGGAAGATCAGGCGCAGGAAGTGTTCGTCAAGGTCTTCCGATCGCTCTCTCGCTTCGAGGGACGTTCGCGCTTCAGCACATGGCTCTACCGCATTGCGGTCAACGCCTGCCTGGATGCGATCGAGAAGCGGCGCCGCCGTCCGCAGGCCGCCGACATGGAATGGGGCGATTTGGCTGAGAACGAGCCGGTGGAACTGGAACTGATGCGCTGGCACTCGCCGACGCCGGAGCAGGCGTATTTGCACCATGAACAGTCCTCTGTTGTGCACACCGCCCTGTCCAAACTGGACGAGCCGCACCGGCGGGCCATTGTGCAGCGCGAACTGGAGGGTTTGAGTTATCAGGAAATGGCCGACGACACCAGGATCGGTCTGAGCGCCATGAAGATGCGAGTGCACCGGGCGCGCAAGGCGCTGGCAAGCGTGCTGCAGCAGCAGGTTGCGCTTGGTTTGGCCTGAAGATGGACTCGAAACTGTTGCAGTGGGTCGTTTGTCCGGCCTGCGCTGAGAACGCCTGGCAGCCGCAGGGCGATGCCGTGCGCTGCGGCGCTTGCGGTCAGCCCTATCTATGGCGCGGCGACATTCTTGATCTGCTGCCGGACGGCCCTCATTTCCTGACGTTGGCGCAGCGTTCCAACTTTACCTGGCCGGTGGCCTGGGGCTATGAAAAACTATGGCGCCGCCGCTCGCTGACGCTGCTCAGCGGCCAACCGTTTGGCCTGCCGCGTGAGCTGGCGCTGCTGACCGGCTGGCTGGCCGGCGCCGGGCCGGGCCTCTTTCTCGATCTGGCCTGCTCGCATGGCCTGTACGCACGGGCGCTGGCGCACGATGCCGCTGCACGCGGCCTGGCGCGTGAGCTGATTGCCCTCGACAGCTCCCCTTCGATGTTACAGCAGGCCGCCCGCCGCGTACGCACCGAAGATTTGTCGCACGTTCATCTGCTGTGCGCCGAGGGCGAGCAACTGCCCCTGGCGGCCAACAGCCTGGATGGAGTCGTTTGCGGCGGTTCGCTGAACGAATTTCAGGTTGCCGATCTGGTTGTGGCCGAGGCAGCGCGGGCACTCAAACCGGGCGCGCCCTTCTTTTCGATGCACCTGCTGGCCAGCGAGCGGCCGGGGCCGCGCCTGTTGCAGCGTTTGGCCGGTCGCAGCGGCATTCGTTTCTGGACAGCCGCCGGGGTGCAGGCGCTGTTTGCGCAGCGCGGTCTGGTGCAGCAGCGCAGCGAACAGTTTGGTCTGGTGCAATTTGCTTTGTATACGAAAGGGTGAGTCAATGTCGGAAGATCGCGTCGAAATTCGAGACCTGCTGCTGCGCGCCATCATCGGCATCAACCCTGAAGAGCGCGTTCTTCGGCAGGATGTGCTCATCAACCTGACGATGTTCTTCGATGTGCGCCGGGCCGGCGCCAGCGATGACATCGCCGACGCGCTCAACTACAAGACGGCCAGCAAGCGCGTCATCGAACTGGTGGAGCAGTCGCAGTTCTTTCTCGTCGAAAGACTGGCCACGGAAATTGCCCGCCTGATATTGACCGAATTCCCGGCGACGCGCGTTGTGGTGCGAGTCGAGAAACCGGGGGCGCTGCGTTTTGCGCGCTCCGTGGGCGTCCAAATCGAACGTGTGCGCGCCGATTTTGACCTCCCAGCGCCGCCAGCCTGACCATGAACACCGCCTACATCAGCCTCGGCGCCAACATCGAGCCTAAAACGCACCTGCCAGCGGCCGTCAGCCGCCTGGTCAGTCTTGGCGAGGTAAGGACGGTTTCGCACGTGTACGAAACGGCGCCCGTAGGCGAGACGGCACAGCCCAACTTTCTCAACGCGGCCGTTGTGCTGCTGACCGAACTGACCGCTCCGGCGCTCAAGTCAGCCCTGCAGGCGATCGAACAGGCGCTTGGTCGCCAGCGCAGCGACGACCCCAATGCACCACGCACCATTGATCTCGACATTGCCCTGTTCAACCGCGACGAACTGGCCATTGGCAAGCGCCGCATCCCAGACCCCGATATTCTCACGCAGGCACATGTAGCGCAGCCGTTGGCCGATTTGGCGCCCGCTTGGGTTCACCCCGTCACAGGCGAAACGCTGGCGGCCATCGCCGCGCGCCTGGCGCACACCACCGACCTCCGGCGACGCGACGACGTGCGCCTGGCAACGTGATTTGTTGACCTCTGACCTCTGGCTTCTGACTATCTACCCTGGAGGGTACCGTGAATCCACTCAAAGTCAATACGGACGAGTTCGAGATATTTCGCCCCGAACTGCCGGACGACGCCGAAGTTGGCGCCGATCCTGTTCTGCAGGATGCCGTGCGCACCATTCTGGCTTCCATTGGTGAAAACCCCGACCGACAGGGGCTGCTCAGGACGCCGCTGCGCGTGGCGAAGATGTACGAGGAACTGACGGCGGGCTACCATGTTGACCCCGTGGCGCTGGTCAACGACGCCATTTTCGAGGTGCATTACGACGAGATGGTGCTGGTCAAAGATATTGACTATTACAGCCTGTGCGAGCATCACCTGCTGCCCTTCATGGGCAAAGCGCATGTGGCCTATTTACCCCGCGGCAAAGTGCTTGGGCTGAGCAAAATTCCACGCATCGTCGAGATGTTTGCCCGGCGCTTGCAGGTGCAGGAGCGCATGACAACGCAGATTGCCGACCTGATCGAGGAAGTGCTGCATCCACTGGGCATCGCGGTGGTGTGCGAAGGGCTGCATCTCTGTGCGGCCATGCGCGGCGTCAAGAAGGCCAATGCGCGCATGGTCACCAGCGCGATGCGTGGAGCCTTCCGCAACAACCCGCAGACGCGCAACGAGTTCTTGAAACTGCTCGATCACTCGGCCGCAGAATGAAAGGCCTGGCTGTGCGCTGCGTCTGTCGCCGCATGGCCAGGGCGCAGTGGTGGCGGGGGGACTGTGCTGCTGAGCAGCAAGCAGTCAGGGAACCCGCTGGCAGCGCTTCGGCGCCAGGTGGGCGCTCGAGGGAGGGGGACGTCATGACGCGCTTCTTTCATCACAATAACCTGCGAAAGCACCCGTGCTTCATACGTTCGCTCCCGTTGATGACTTGACTTCTGAATCGTACATGACTACAATGTGGACAGACATCCACATGATCTTAGAGGTAACTATGCTCAAGACGATTCAAATCACGCTTCCACAGGAGCTTCTGGTCAAGATTGACCAGACCGTGACCGAGCTGGAGACCAACCGCTCGGCCTTTGCGCGCCAGGCATTCGAGGACGCCATCTTCCGCCGGCGGATCGAGCAGATGGAGCGCCAACACGCTGAGGGCTACGCCCACCGGCCGGAAGACCCCGAAGAGATCGCGCTCTGGGAGAGTGTTCAGGATTGGAGTGATCCTTATGAAGCGCGGTGACATTTGTTGGGTCATCTTCGAGCCTCCCGACAAGCGCCGCCCCGCCGTCATCTTGACGCGAGACTCGGCCATTGGATACCTGACAACGATCACTGTGGCGCCGGTCACTACCACGATTCGCCGGCTGCCGACCGAAGTCAACCTCAGATCGGCCGACGGTCTGCCTACCGAATGTGTCGTGAACCTGGACGGCATCCATGCGATTCACAAGTCACGCATCGGCGATCTCATCGTCACGCTGAGTGAGAGCAAAATGGCGCAGGTCGAGCATGCGCTCCTTTTTGCGTTGGGCATGGATCACCATACCCGCTGGCGGGGTGGGTCATCAACTGTTACTCCTTCTCGGCATTAGCTTCCGGATTGTGCTGATACTTCCCGCGCAGTAGATCACGCGGTCGGTGTTCAGTCGCATCGCCCGGTCAGCGCGCTGTGACTGGCGGTGCGCGCCGCACGGGCGGCTGGCCGCGTGAGGATGCCGTTTTCTGCGGTCGCACGCAGTCCGATGCCTGTGACCTCCTCGCTGCTTTGGCCTGCGCGTCATCTTGCCTTCCGGCGCAGCCTGCGCTAAAATCAAGCCAACATGACAACCAACCTCCCATCAATGACATCAGACCTGCCGGGCATTGGCGGGTCGCTCAAACAAGCGCCGGAGCACTTCGTGGTGGAAGAGATTCCGCTTTACGAAGCGAGCGGCGACGGCGATCACACCTACGTCAACCTGACACGGCGCGGGTGGAACACGCGCGACGTCGTAGCGGCCCTGGCGCAGCTCTTTCGTCTGCCAGCCGATGACATTGGCTACGCCGGCCTGAAGGACCGCCAGGCGGTGACGACGCAGACCTTCTCGCTGCTGCGCGTGGCGCCGGACGACGCGGCGGCGCGCATCGAACAGGCGCTGCCATTTCAGGTCAACTGGGTGAACCGCCACCGTAACAAACTGCGCACCGGGCATTTGCTCGGCAACCGCTTTGCCGTCTTCATCACCGGCGTGACGTCCGATGCGCTGACGCTGGCGCAGGCCACGGCGACTGCACTGCACGACCGCGGCGTGCCCAATTTCTTTGGGCCGCAGCGGTTTGGCCAGGAGGGCGACAACGCCGTGCGCGGCCGCGAGGCGCTGTGTGGTCGCGGACCGCGCCAACGCTGGCTGCGCCGCTTTCTCATTTCGGCCTATCAATCGGAACTGTTCAATCGCTATCTGGCGCGCCGCATGGAACTGGGCGCCTTTGGCCGCCTGCTGATGGGTGATGTGGCCAAGAAGCACGACACCGGCGGCCTGTTCCTGGTGGCCGACTTGGCGCGTGAACAGGAGCGTTTCAAGGCGCGCGAGATCAGCTTCACCGGGCCGCTCTTTGGCGCCAAGATGAAGGCGGCAACGGACGAGGCCGCGGCGCTGGAGGCGGGGATACTGGCAGCGGAAGACATCGCAATGGCGGCCTTCAAGCAGGCGGGGGTGGATGGCGGACGGCGCCTGGGACGGCTGCTGCTGCCGCAGATCGAACTCGAACCGGCCGAGCTGCCGGCGGCCGGCGCCGGATTGTGGGTGCGCTTCACGCTGCCCAAGGGCGCCTATGCGACCGTTGTGCTGCGTGAGTTCATGAAGAACGATGTCGTGTTGGGCGAAGAAGACGACAACGACGACTGAGGAGACATAACCATGCGAATTCCCTTGTTTCCACTGAATATCGTGATGTTTCCAGGCATGGCCATGCCTTTGCACATCTTCGAACCCCGGTATCGCCTGATGGTCAAACGCTGCCTGCAGGCCCGGATGCCGTTTGGCATCGTGTTGCAGGGAATTGCTGAGTGGGACGATGATCCGGCTCAGGTCGGGACGATGGCGATCATCAGCAACGTCGAGCCGCTGTCCGATGGCTGCATGAACATCACGGCCACCGGTTCGGGGCGTTTCCGCATTCAGCGCGTCTTTCACGATCAACCCTACCTGGAGGCGGAGGTCGAGGCGTTTCCGCTGGCGCCGGCCGATGAGGAAGAGATCAAACCGCTGGTCGCATACCTGCAGCCGCGCATCGCATCCTATCTCGATCTGCTCAACTCAGACAAGCATGTGCACTTCGAGGCCAGCGACATGCCCGACGACCCGATTGACCTGGCCTATCTGATCGCAATTGTGCTGCAACTGCCCCTGGCGGACAAACAGGCGCTCTTGCAGATGAACGACGCCCTGGATTTGCTCAACTGCGAGCGCGCCATGCTGCCCAAGGAGCACAGTCTGCTGCGTTTCATGGTGCAAACGGCCAGGGCGCAGCGCCAGTTGGAGGCCGGGCCGACGGGACGACTCTTCCTGAATTAGCAAAGTTGGCAACTCGCCTAAAGCAGTGTACAATGCAAGCGAGTTTGTCGTGCGTCGCCAAAGGAGCCAACAAAGCGGTGGTTGAGCAATTCGGCCTGCGTCACAGCCCGCTTCTCCTGGGGCTGGCCAAGAACACGGAGCGCCTGGACATGGTGCACGCCCTGACCCGGCCGCGTCATCCGCTGGCTGTGGCCATGTTGGCGCCTTTTCCGTGGCGTGGATTGGGCGTGGCGACCTACATCGTGCGCGCAGCGGCCGGCCATGTCACACCCGGTTTTGCTCAAGTCCTGAAACGCCCAGACCGACCGGAAAGCGATATTTTGGCCCTGGCTCCCGATCTGGCGCACAGCGGCCCGCCGGCCGACGCCACCTGGTCGCAGTTGCTGCTGCGCCTGACGCACGACGCCGGCTATCACGGCGTGCAGCGCATTTTCGTCAGCGCGCCGGCCGATGGGCGTGAGGTCGAGCTGTTACGGCACGTCGGTTTTGCGCCCTACACGCAGGAGACGATCTATCGTTGGGAGCCGTCCAACGCGCTGGCGCCGGTGGCCAACGGTGACGTGCGCCCGCAGCGGCCGGGCGACGCCTGGGCGCTGCAGCGCCTGTACCATGCCGCCACTCCGCCCCTGGTGCAGCAGGCCGAAGGCAGCGCCGAAAGCGAGAGCAGCGGCCTGGCGCCGGCCTGGTGGGAATCGGGCTTGCAGGCGCAGGGCGTGGTTGTCTATCGGGCTGGCAATCTGGCCAGCGCCGTGCAGATGGTTTCAGGCCCGGCGGGTCACTGGCTGCGGCTGTGGAGCGCCGGCGAAGAGCCGGGAGGCGTCAATCTGTTGCTCGAACACTGTTTGGCCCAACTGGCGGCAGAGCGACAGCGGCGCCCGGTGTACCTGGCCCTGCGCGATTACCAGGGAGGATTGCAGACGCTGCTGCGTGAGTTTGATTTTCGCCCCTATCTGCGCCGCACGCGCTTGGTCAAGCACCTGGTCGTGCGGGTGAAAGAGGCCGAACCGGCGCTGATGCCGGCGCCGAGCCTGGTCAGAGGCGCGTTGCCGATGCTGGCAAACGACGAAAAACGATGAGCGATAAGAAGGATGAGTCATTACTATAAAATTACCGACGATTTGAATGCGCTGTTAGAAGCGCTGCCGCCCCGTATTCAAGAAGCGCTGCGCCAACAGAATCGCAGCGATCAACTGCTCGAAGTCGTGCTTGACCTGGGGCGCCTGCCCGAAGCGCGCTTCATCGAGCACGAAGTGGTCTTGAGTGAACAGGAAGTCACGCTTGCCGATCTGGTAGAAGTAACGGCGCGCACTGGCGAGTTTACCGAGGACAACCGCGCCGGCATCGAACGCACGCTGCACCGTATCTCCTGTCTGCGCAACCGCAAGGGAGACATTATCGGCATGACCTGCCGCGTGGGGCGGGCCGTCTACGGCACGATTGACATCATCGAGGACATCGTGCAGTCGGGCAAGAGCATTTTGCTGCTTGGGCGTCCTGGCGTGGGCAAAACCACCCTGCTGCGCGAGTCGGCGCGCGTTCTGGCCGACAAGAAGCGTGTGGTGATCGTGGACACGTCCAACGAAATTGGCGGCGATGGCGACATTCCGCACCCTTCGATTGGGCGGGCGCGCCGGATGCAGGTGCCAACCCCATCGTTGCAGCACGAGGTGATGATCGAAGCGGTCGAAAACCACATGCCCGAAGTGATCATCATTGACGAGATCGGTCGTGAGCAGGAAGCAACGGCAGCCCGCACCATCGCCGAGCGCGGCGTCCAGTTGATCGGCACGGCGCATGGCGGCACGTTGGAAAATCTGCTGCTCAACCCCACCCTGTCCGATCTGGTCGGCGGCATTGAAAGCGTGACGCTGAGCGACGAAGAGGCGCGCCGGCGCGGGACTCAGAAATCGGTTCTGGAACGGCGTGCGCCGCCCACGTTCGATATCCTGGTCGAGATTCAAGATCGCCAACGGCTGTTGATCCATCACGATGTGGCGCCGGCGGTAGATGCGCTGTTACGCGGCCGCACGGCGCCCGCCGAACTGCGCTGGCGTGATGAGGATGGGCATGTGCACATCGAACAGGCGCAGGCCAGCAGCGCCAGCAATTCGCTGGCGCGTCAGGCGCAGTGGTCGTCAGCGCCGCCCAACCGTTTCGAAGATGGCGACGATGGCGTCACCCTGTTCGGCAAGCCATTACCGGCGCCAGCGCCGCGCAGCGCCGAAAACGGCAGCCAGATGCGCACCCGGCGCGTCTATGCCTATGGCGTGGGCCAACAGCGTCTGCGCCAGGCAGCGCAAAACTTGCATGTACCGATTCAGATCGTGGAGGATTTGCGCGACGCCGACATGGTGCTGACGCTCAAGAACTACTATCGCAAGCAGCCGCAGCCCATCGCCGAGGCCGAGCGGCGCGGCGTTCCGGTCTATGTGCTGCGCTCGAACACCGTGACGCAAATGGAAACCTGCCTGGCCGATGTCTTTGGCCTGCCCGCACAGCCGGTGGACTCGCTTGGCTTGGCCATGGAAGAGGCGCGCCAGGCGATTCAGCATGTGCTGAGCGGCAGCGCGTCGGCCGAACTGTCGCCGCAGGCCTCTTTCGTGCGGCGGCAGCAGCATCAAATGGCGCGCGAGGCCAACCTGGTCTCTCACAGCTATGGCCGTGAGCCGCAGCGGCGTGTGCGCATCTATCGAGAGTAGATTTTGGGCCTGTTCATCACCTTCGAAGGGCCGGAAGGCAGCGGCAAGACCACCCATAGCCGTCTGCTGGCGCAATGGTTACGGCAGCAAGGCCATGCGGTCTTGGCGACGCGTGAGCCGGGCGGCACCGTCATCGGCGACCGTGTGCGGGCCATCTTGCTCGACGCGGCCCATGCCGAAATGCAGCCTCGAACCGAAATTCTGCTCTTTTCGGCGGCCCGCGCTCAGATCGTGGCGGAGGTCATCCGCCCGCAGTTGGCGCAGGGGGGAGTCGTCCTGTGCGACCGCTACGCCGAATCCACCCTCGCCTATCAGGGATATGGGCGCCAACTCGATCTGGAGGCGCTGCGGCTGATCACCGCCTTTGCCACCGGCGGCCTGCGCCCCGATCTGATTCTGTGTCTCGACCTGCCGGTAGAGGTGGGGCTGCTGCGCAAGCGCGCCGGCGAAGAGTGGAACCGCATGGAACAGGAAACGCTGGCTTTTCACAGCAGAGTCCGGCAGGGCTATTTGACAATGGCCGCCGCCGAACCGGAACGCTGGCGGGTGCTCGACGCCACGCTGCCGGTGGAAACGCTGCAAGCCGTCATGCGAGACGCTGTGGCGTCTGCGCTGCGGTCGAATCTTGGCCAAACAGGAGGTGTCCGATGACGATGAAACTCGTTCTGGCCATCGTGCAGAGCGATGATGCGCGCGGTCTATTGGATCGGTTGGTGCGGCGGGGCTACAGCGCCACGGTCATCAGCACCACCGGTGGTTTCTTGCGCGAGGGCAATGCCACCATCATCGTCGGCGTGGAGGAAGATCGGCTGGAGGATGTGTTGACGCAGATCCGGGGCAGTTCGCACACACGTAAGCAGTACGTGAACCCGCTGCCGCCGGTGATGGAACCGGGCGAACTGCACATTCCCATTCCGGTCGAAGTGGCCGTGGGCGGCGCCACCGTCTTTGTGTTTGGCGTAGAGCGTTTCGAGAAGTTTTGACTCAGTCCATCACGCCAAAGTCATCGCCGCCGCCGGGGCCGCCCAGATTGGGGATGGACTTTTCGATCTCTTCCGGGTCTTCGCCGGCTTCGAGGCGATCCACCACCTCGCGAAATTCATCGCCCAGGTCTTCGCCCATTTCACTGCTCATCTTGCGCATCCAGCGCGCCAGAGACTTGGGGTCGTTTTCATCCAGACCGGCCATGTTGCCTGGATCGGCCAAATTGTCCAGGCGACTCTCTTCGGAGCGCAGCACAGCCACTTTGGAAATCAGGCGGTCGAGGTGCGTGCTGCCGCAGCGTGGGCAGACGGGCTGTCCCTCGGTTGCGGCGGCCAGCGTGCGCCATAACAGGCTCACCCGTCGCCGGCAGTTTTGACAATAGTATTCATAGATCGGCATTTTGTTCGATCACCAGTTTTCGATGATAGTTGTTTCGTGCGGCGCCATTATAGCCGCCGCGGCGAAGCTGTCAATTGGCAGCGCAGAGACACGTTGGCCTCGATGGCCGCATCAAATCACTCGAACGAAAGAAAAACGCTTCATGATGAACGATGAATTGGCAAATTGGTACGAAAGGTTGCATCACCCACGCCCGGTGATGGTCATCATCAGCGGCCCCTCCGGCGTAGGCAAGGATGCCACGTTGGACGAGATGAAGAAGCACGGCGCGCCCTTCTACTTCGTGGTCACAGCAACCACGCGTCCCCGTCGCCAGCACGAGACCGATGGCGTGGATTACCATTTCATTTCGATGGCCGACTTTGCCGAGATGATCAACAACGACGAACTGCTCGAATACGCCATCGTCTACGGGGACTACAAGGGGATACCCAAACGCCATGTGCGTGAGGCGTTGGCCAGCGGGCGCGACGTGGTGATGCGCATAGATGTACAGGGCGCCGCCACGATTCGCCGCCTGGCGCCGGGCGCGATCACCATCTTCATGACGGCGCCATCGGAAGAGGAACTGGTGCGGCGCCTACAGTTGCGCAAGACCGAATCGTCCGATCAGCTCAAACTGCGCATTGCCACGGCGCGCAAGGAGTTGCAGCGCGTGCACGAATTCGACTACGTCGTGGTCAACCATGCCGATCACCTGGAGGAAACAGCACGCCAGATCATGGCCATCATCGCAGCCGAGAAGTGCCGCGTCGATTGGAAGCCGCTCGAGCTGTGAACACAACGCAAGAGACGCCGGCCGTTTCAGACGAGCACGGCATGGACGCAGATGCACCGGCCGGCGTCGAAAAACGCCGCGTGATCGAATGGTACTTTCCCGTTCACAAGCCGCGCTGGAGCTATGTGCTCGTCGGCCTGCTGGCGCTGATCTGGGTGGCGCTGGAGGCGGTCGGCGTTTTGGTCTTTGGTGTGCGCAATGCGACCGAAGACGGCCTGTTCATGCTGATTTTCGGCGCCAAATACAATCCACTCATCACGGCGGGTGAATGGTGGCGTCTACTGACCGCCGCCTTCCTGCATTTTGGCTTGCTGCACCTGTTGGCCAACTGTTTTGCCCTCTACCAGCTTGGCCCGGCGATCGAGCGGTTCTTTGGCCGCGACCGCTTCCTCGTCATCTATCTGCTGGCCGGTCTTTACGGCAACGTGGCCAGCTACCTCCTGGCGGATTCGCTATCGGCGGGAGCGTCGGGCGCCGTACTCGGCCTGCTTGGCGCTTTCATCGCCTATCTGCGGCGTTATCAGCGGCTATTTGGCCAGTCAGGCCAGGCGATGCTGCGCTGGATGCTGGCCACGGCCCTGTTCAACCTGGTCTATGGGCTGACCGCCGGGCGCATTGACAACTTCGCCCATGCGGGCGGCTTTCTGGCCGGTCTGATCCTCGGCCAGTTGTTGACTCCGCGCTATGCGCAGAGAATGCGGGACGACGGCGCCGTGGTATGGTCGGATATAAGCGATCGCCGGCGCACCTGGTGGGCCGCAGCGCTAGGGCTGCTAGGCGTCATCGCCGCCGCTGCGCTCGGCGCCCAGTTGGGGCGCTAGGCGCCCAACGGACGATTGCCCGGCCGGCTTGCCAACTGCGCCAAAATGCGGTAAATTACGGCAGAGCCAGTTGCACCGCCAGATGCGGCGGCGGGTGCGCGTCGCACCTCTGGTGCATGAACGGGCAGGGAGAGACGACCATGACGATTGCCAAAGTCAAAGAACCGCGCGAGACGCGCAGACGACCTCTGCCGCTGGCCGCCATCATGCCGGCTGTGGGTCGCCAGCAGGCGCCCAAGGACGACATCTATTATCCCGAATCGGATGGAAAACCTATGGGCGAAACCGACTGGCACATTTCTGTCATCCTATATCTGCGCGAGGCGTTGCGCTACTTCTTTCGGATGGACGAGCAGATATACGTTGCGGCGAACATGTTGCTTTACTATCTCCAGGACGACGCACATGTGTTCAAGGCGCCCGATGTCTTCGTGGTGAAGGGGGTTGCGCGTCATGAGCGGCCCGTCTACAAGCTGTGGCAGGAGGGGGTTGCGCCCTGCGTCATCTTCGAGGTGACGTCACGTGGGACGCAGCACGAGGATACGGGCGACAAACTGACACTTTACGAGCAGATCGGGATCAGGGAGTATTTCATGTTCGACCCGTTGAACGAATTCCTGGACCCGCAGATGCAAGGATATCGGTTGGAGGGGCGATCGTATGTGCGGTTGACGCCCCAGGCGGATGGCAGTCTGTTCAGCAGAGAGCTTGGGTTGATCTTGCGCCCGCAAGGCCGCATGCTGCGCCTGGTCGAGTCGAAGACGCAGCGCGAACTGCCAACGGCATGGGAGGCGATGCAGCAGGCCGAAGTCGAAACGCGGCGGGCGCATGCTGCCATGCAACGTGCGCAGGCCGAATCACAGCGGGCGCAGGCTGAATCACAGCGGGCGCAGGCTGCGCTATACCGTGCGGAGGCCGAGGCTGCGCGCGCCGCCGAGGCAGAAGCCGAACTGATGCGGCTGCGCGCCGAACTGGAGCGTCTGCGGACGCAGCGATAGGCGCGGCATCGCCCATTTCTGACGAGAATCCATGTCCAAGAACATCAAAACGATGGCGATGCGTGTGCTGGAAGGCCACGCAATCCCCTACACGCCCTTCTACTACGATATGCCCGAACACCTCTCGCAGTCGGGGCCTCGCGGCGAGTTGAGCCGAACGGTGGCGGCGGCGATTGGCCTGTCGCCCGAACAGACCTTCAAGACGCTGGTCGTGTTGCCGGAACGGCCGGCGGCCCGGCCCATTCTGGCGCTGTTGCCGGGCGACAGTCAGCTCGACCTGAAGAAGCTGGCGGCGGCGGCGGGCGAGAAGAAGGTGCAGATGGCGTCGCACGCAGAGGCCGAACGCATCACCGGGCTGGAAAAGGGCGGTATCTCGCCACTGGCCCTGCTCGACCGTCATTTTTCCGTTTTCGTAGACGAGACCGCTCTTCTCTTCGATCAGATCGAAATCAGCGCAGGCAAGAGGGGGACCGGCGTGCTGGCGCCGGTCGAACCGCTGCTGGCGCTGCTGCAGGCCACACTGGCCGACCTCACGGCCTGACTCCGCATCCCGGCGCCGCCGGCCGCCGCTGTAACAGGCGCGACGCTGGCGGCGTCAATCGTTGTGCTGACGACAGCTATGCCCATGCGCCGGCTGGACGGCAGGACTTCTTCTTTCCCTTTTGGCCCGGTGCGCCTTGACGCACCGACATCATCCCCACCGTATGAGCGAGCGCCGCCGATTGCATTGCATCTCTGACGGCCGGCGGCGATCGTTCACTCACCGTTGCGTATTGCGGAGGTTCTCATGTCCCAACATTCCCGGCGTCTCTATTTTGTCTTGACCTGGTTGGTGATCGCGACGCTGACGACCACACCGTTGGCGCAGGCCGATCAGGCGACTCGTCAGGCGGCGGCCAGACCCACGGCGCCGCTTCTGTTGCCGCCCGCTGGCCGCAATGGCCTGGGCATGGGGCAGAAGGAGAACGGTAATCCGGCCGATGCGCCCGTTCACATGGTGGATGGGGTCAATGTGACCAATGGCAACCTTCACATCAGCGACCTGCACTTCCAGTTCAACGGCGTTGGACCGACATTTGGCCTGCAGGTTGCGTACAACAGCCAGGCTCAGCCCACCTTGACGCCGATGGGACGCAAATGGACGCATAGCCTGAATGTTTACCTGGAACCGATCAGCGGCGGTCTGCGCCTGCACAAGGGCGACGGCGAAACAATTGACTATCTCGACAGTTGTCGCCAGGACGTGGATCGCAACACTTTGCCGATCAACGTCATGGATGTGCAGTTGGACGCCGAACGCTGGCTCACACAGTATGGCGATTCGTTCTTCGACGTGTTCTTCGATGTCCATCTGCCGGCGGATACCCGGGTTGACATTGTGGATGTGCAGACCGTGGCGGCGGCGTTCAACCTGCCCTGCACCGACGTGGATCCTGCTTATCGCCTGTGGACCGGCTTCCAGGCCGATGGGGTTTTCAGCGAGATCATCAACGCGCCGGCTGGCCCGCAGATGCAGATGCGTGACGGGGTGATCTATCAGTTCCGCTCGCTGACCGACCCAGCGGCGCCGGGTTATCTGGCCAGCGTGCAAGATCACAGCGGCAACGGCTATTCGCTCACCTACGATGGGGTGACCGGGCGCCTGATTCAGGCGCAAAACACCTCTGGCGCATCGCTGCAGTTCACGTACTACGCCAACGGCACCCTGCGGCGGGCATCCGACCACACGGGACGCCAGGTCATCTACACCTACGATGGCGGCAGCGGCGACTTGACCGTCGTCAACCGCTTTGGAGCGGGCTGGCGCATCTACACCTACGGCGGCCCAAACCTGCTGCAGACCGACCAAAATGCGCTTGGCGACGTCACGCAGTATCACTACGACGGCATGAGTCGCCTGGACACCATGCAGCGACCAGACACAGCGGCGCCGCAACTCTACAACTATGGGGTTGGCCAAACCGACGTGACCGATCCACTGGGGCGCACAACGTTCGTTCAGTTCTCGCCCAGTTCGGGGCGCGTCACTCAAGTGACCAACAGCGCCACCGGGATGCTGATCCTGTACGATTTCGATACGCGCGGCAGTTTGCGCCATCTGGGCGGCGGCGACGGCAACCATTACGAGTACGACAGCCGCGGCAATCTCGTGCGCATCCAATCGGCGCATCCCGATCCAGGCGCTACCAGCCGCCTGGAAACGCGTTTCAGCCATGATCTGTGCAACAACCAGACCTCAGTGCAGGATGCGCAGGGGGCCATGACCACCAGCGCCTTCGACTCGACGACCTGCCAGCTCATCAGCTCGACCGACCCCCTGGGCCAGACGACGCAGTTCGTCAACAATGTGCGCGGACAGCCGGTGCAGATCACCGATCCGTTGGGCCGCGTCACGCAAAACACCTATGACGCCCAGGGCAACCTGGTGCACGCCACCGACGCCGGCGGCAATGTCACAATGTTGGTCTACGACAGCCTCAACCGCCGCACCAGCGAAACGAAGCCGGGCGGCGCGACGACGACTTTCCAGTACGATGCTTTCGACCGCCAGACACGCATCATGTCACCGCTGGGCGGCATCACGCAGATGACCTACGATGCTCTGGGGAACCTGATCCTTGTGAACGATCCCGACGGCCGCATCACCGAATATGCGTACGATGGGCGCGGCAACAAGATCATGGTCAAAGACGCGGGGGCCAACGTCACGCAGTACATGTATGACGACGGCAACCGCATGGTGCGCATGACCGATCCGAATGGGCAGGCGACCCAGGTGACTTATGATGCCCAGGATCGGCCGCAGCAGGTCTCCGGCCCGCTGGGCCAGACGACAGGCCTGACCTACGACGATGCGACGCGCACACGCACGATCAGCAACGCCAACGGGCAGATCACGACCTTCCAGTTGGATCGTATCGGCCGGGTGACGCAGGTGACGAACGCCGATGGTCAGTCCAACGTGTATGGGTACGATCTGGCCGGCAATCTGATCGAGGTGACCGACCCGCTCAGCCGCACGGAGACCTTTGCGTATGACGCCGCCGGGCGCAAGGTGAGCGAAACCGATGCGCTTGGACGCACCACGACGTACAGCTACGATGCGGTGGGTAACGTGACGACGCTGACCAATGCGCGCGGCCATGCGACCAGTTTTGCCTATGACTACGCCAACCACATGACGCAGGTCAGCGATCCGTTGGGCGGCGTGACGCAGATGCAGTACGACGCACAAGGCCACAGGATGGCGGTCATAGACACCGTGGGGCGCACGACACAGTTCGTCTATGACGCCGATGACCGCCTGACACAAGCGACGCGTGTGACCGGCGGCGTGCCCGAAACGACGCACATCCAATATAGTGCGGCGGGCCGGCAGACAGGAATGATAGCGCCGCTTGGCAACAGCATCCAGTTCACGCTCGATGCAATGGGCCGGGTGCTGCAGAAGACGGAAGGGCCTTACACGACGCAGTTCCAGTACAACAGCCGTGGTCTGCGCACGCGGATGACCGACGCTAACGGGGGGATTTGGACGTACAACTACGATGATCTGGGGCGTCTGCTGACCAGTATTGATCCACTGGGGCGGACAACGACGTACCAGTACGATCTGTTGGGCAACCTGCTTAGTCGCAACGCCCCCGATGGAACCTGGACGAGTTACACGTATGATGCGCAAAATCGCATCACGCGCAGCGATTACAGCGACGGCAGCCACGATGAACAGACCTATGACGCTGTGGGCAATGCCACGTCGGCGCGACGATACGACAGCGGTGGCCTGCTGACCACGGAAACGACCTTCGTCTACAACGCGCGCAACCAGATCATCCAGACGACGCAAACGATCTCGCCAACGCTCAACGCGATGATCGAGTATGACTACGATGCGGTGGGCAACCCAACCCGCAAGACCTATCATCTGCCAGGGCTGGCGACGCCGGCGCAGATTGATATGACCTGGGATGCCAAGAACCGCCTGACGCAGATCGAGCGCAGCGACAACGGCGGAAGCGTCATGACGACCGAGACGCGGGTTTACGACCTGGAGGGACGCGTCACGCAGGCGGTGCATACGAAGAACGGCGCGCCGGCGGGATACACCTATTACGGCTACGACGGCGCCGGGCGCCTGGGCATGGTGCGCCATTGCCGCGATGTCGCCTGTACGCTACAACTGCTGAGGCTGATTTACACCTATGACGCCAACGGCAACCGCAAACAGGAGACGGTGGAGCAGGGTAGCCAGACGACGCAGGTGCAGTTCAGCTATGACCCATTCACGCAGAGCCGCCTGATCCAGGAAACGCGCCAACAGACCACTCCGCCCGCTCCACCGGCGTACAATACGCAGTACACTTACGATGCGGCTGGCAACCGTGTGCGCCAGGAAGACGTGGTTGGCGGCTGCACGCCCGGCGCAACCTGCGCACGCACCGACACGACCTACGATGGCGCTCATCAGATCATGTTGACACAGGAGTTCGAGGGCGGCGCGCCGACGCAGATGATCCAGCACATCTACGACGGCCGCGGCAACCTGGCGATGCGCCAGTCCACCTTTGGGCCGCCGGTGCAGGAGATCTTCGACTACAATGTCAGCGGCGTGCAGACGGCGTATCAGAACCCACTTGGCGCTGAGTCGCGCACGTATGCCTACGATGCGTTGGGCAACAAGACGCTGATGTGCGACGGCGGCAACTGCACGGGTTATCTGTATGACGGCCCGAACGTGGCGGCCGAATACACGAACGCGACGGCGGCGCCGATCTTGAGCGCCAGCTATCTGTTCGGCCAGGAGATTGATGAGCAGGTGGCGCGCATCGCCCCTGGCAGCGCTGATGCGCACTTCTTCCTGCGTGATGCGCTCGGCTCGACCCGCCAGATCATTGACCAGGTGGGCGCGGTGGTCAAACGTTACGAGTACAGGGCGTTTGGCGAGCTGTTCAGCGAGAGCGGAACGATCACGGCGCCGCCCAACGATCTGCTCTTCACCGGCCGCCCGCTCGACCGGGTGAGCGAACGCTACGACTTTCGCACGCGCACTTACGATCCGAGCCAGGGGCGCTTCCTGCAACCCGACCCGATCTACGAGGGTCTCGTGTTGGCGGCCTGCCCGAACTGCTGGCAGAACCCGCTGGAACTGTGCGCAGCGATGCCGCTCTACACCTACGTGGGGAACAATCCGGCCACTTACACCGATCCGACGGGCGAGCAGTGGTGGTTCTGGTATCCCTGGTGGTGGGGCGCCGGTCTCTATTACTACCGGCCCTACGGTTGGTGGGGCTGGTGGTACGGGCCGTGGGGCTGGTTTGGCCTGCGCTGGTGGTGGTGGCGCTGGTGGTGGCCGGCGAACCCGTGGTGGGGCGGCTGGTGGTGGTGGCAGTGGCGCTGGTGGTGGGCCGGCTGGTGGTGGGGCTGGTGGGGTAACTTCGCCTGGCCCTGGTGGTGGTGGGGCAACTGGTGGTGGTGGCCCTGGTGGTTTGGCTGGGGCTGGTGGTGGTGGCCCTGGTGGTGGGGCGGCTGGTGGTGGCCCTGGTGGTGGTTCAAGTGGCGCGGCTGGTGGCACTGGTATTGGGACTGGCCCTTCAAGTGGGGCTGGTGGTGCGGCTGGTGGTGGTTCTGGTGGTGGCCCTGGTGGTGGGGCGGCTGGTGGTGGCCCTGGTGGTGGTATCACTGGGGCGGTTGGGGCTTCCCCTGGTGGCTCGGTTGGGGCTGGTGGTGGTGGCCCTGGTGGTGGGGCGGTTTCTGGTGGCCCTGGTGGTTCGGTTGGGGCTGGTGGCCCTGGTGGGGCGGTCGTTTCTGGTGGCCCTGGTGGTGGGGCTGGCGTCCCTGGTGGTGGGGCACCTGGTGGTGGGGCCCCTGGTACTGGTGGGGCGGCTGGTATTGGTGGCCCTGGTGGTGGGGCTGGAACTGGTGGCCCTCCTGGTGGTGGTGCTGGTGGTCGCTGCGTCCCTGGTGGTGGGGCTTCTACTGGATCTGGTGGGGCTGGTGGCGTCCCTGGTGGTGGTGGTACTGGTGGGGCGCCTGGTGGTGGTGGCCCTCACGCTGGTGGTGGTGGTTCCCGTTGATGGCGCCGCTCTACCGGGATGTGGGCGATGCGCCCGATTCCACCAATCACTATGGCGCCAGCATGGTGGCCTACACCGGCCCGCCTGCGGTGCCGGCGGCGTTCCCAACCGTCTACGATCCGGGCCTGGGGCCGCCCTATGGCCCGATGCATCGCTACCCGCGCAGCGACGCCTGGTTGGGCGCCTGGGTGAGCCAGGAGAACGACGCCGATCTGATCCCCGATGAGGACGGCCCCGACTGGCCCAACCTTGACCCGCCGACGCCGCCCGGGTTGTCCAATCGGGATGACTATGACGAAGGGGTCACGCCAGGCGCAATCAGTCTGCCGCACTGCGGTTCGACGGCGGTGACCTATACGGTGACGGTGGCGGGCGGCTGGCGCACGCGCTACATCAACATCTGGTTCGACTGGAACCGGGATGGGGCGTGGGATGATACGCTGAACTGTTCTGGAAACCCGACGCCGGAATGGGTGGTGCAGAACCTGGCGGTGACGCTGGGGCCGGGGACGTATACGCTGACGACGCCGAGCTTCCGGGCGTGGAAACCAGACCCGCGTGCCCAATGGATGCGGATCACGTTGAGCGATGCGCCGTTTGGCGCCGGCAGTGTGGGCGATGGCCCGGTCGGCGGCTTCCGCTACGGGGAGACGGAGGATTACGTCGTTCCCTGAGCTGAAATCGTGAATAGATGAGAGCATAACGGGCCTGCGGCCAGCGCCGCAGGCCCGTTCGTTTGCCCGCACGTCGCAACGTTACTTGCGGTTACGGGTGGAGACGTCGAAGATGACGGCGGCGGCGAGGACCAGGCCGCGCACGATGTACTGCGGTGCGATGCCGACGCCCATGAGGTTCATGCCGCTGGTCAGCGAGAGCATGACGAGCGCACCGATGATCGAGCCGATGACGTTGCCAACACCGCCCGCCGCTGAGACGCCGCCGACGTAGGCCGCAGCGATGGCGTCCAACTCGAACAGGGTGCCGGCGGTGGGGGTGGCCGACTGCAGGCGTGAGGTGAACAAGATGCCGGACAGGGCGGTCAGGAAGCCCATGGAGCCGAAGACGATGTAGGTGAGCCGCTGCACGCTGATGCCGCTCAGTTCGGCCGCCTCAGGGTTGCCGCCGATGGCGTAGATGTGACGGCCGAGCACCGTTTGCGTGGTGACGAAGTGGTAGATGCCCGTCACGACGAGCACGACGACGGTCGTCCAGGAGAGGCCATTGTAACCGGCCAGGACCCAAGTGACGGCGGCGAACAGAACCGAGACGAAGATCAGCTTGAGCGTGAAGATGTCGTCGGGCAAGACCTCGAAGTTGTAGGCGCGTTTCTTCTGCCGCCCACGAATCTCGCCCATGACGTAGAAGACGATGCCGATCAGGCCGAGCAGCAGCGTCAATTTGTGCACTCCTTCGAGGATGCCGATGCTGGGCAAATCGGGGATGTAACCGTTGCCGATGGCGTTGAACGCGGCGTCCTGCACGATGATGGTGCCGGTGCCTTCGGTGACCAGAAGGAGCAGACCGCGATAGATCAGCCAGCCGGCGAGCGAGGCGACAAAGGAGGGGATGCCGAGCCGCGCCACCGGGAAGGCGGTGATGAGGCCGGCGATGGCGCCCAACAGCAGGACGAAGGGGATGACGGCGTAGACCGGCCATTTCCACGTCGAAAGGGCGATAGCGGCGACGGCGCCCAGGAAGCCGGCCAGAAAACCGACCGACAGGTCAATGTGGCGGATGACGATGACGAGGGTCATGCCGACCGCCAGCACGGCGATGTAGCCGGTCTGGTTGAGCAGGTTGCTCAGGTTGCGCGAGGACAGGAAAACGCCCTGCGTGGTGATGGCAAAGATGATCATGATGACGAAAAGGGCAATGAACATGCCGTACTCACGGATATTCTGCCGCAGCACTTTGCCGAGATTCTGAAGGAACACGTGGAGCCTCCTCAGTTCGTTGCCAGATGCATGATTTTTTCCTGCGTCGCTTCTTCGATGGGGAGTTCGCCGGCGATGCGACCGGAAGCGACGATGTAGACGCGATCGCTCATGCCGAGGACTTCGGGCAGTTCGGACGAGATCATGATGATGCTCATACCCTGCTGCACCAGCCGGTTCATGATGGTGTAGATTTCGTACTTGGCGCCGACGTCAATGCCGCGCGTCGGCTCGTCCAGAATCAAGACCTGCGGCTCGACGAAGAGCCATTTGCCAACTTGCACTTTCTGCTGGTTGCCGCCGCTCAGGTTGCGCACTTTCTGTTCGATGCTCGGCGTCTTGATGTTGAGATCGGTCTTGTATTTGTCGGCGATCTTGATCTCGGCGTTGCTGTCCACGATGCCGCGCTGGGCGATGGCGCGCAGATTGGCCAGGGTGATGTTCTGCTTGACGTCTTGGATCAGGATCAGGCCGTTGCCCTTGCGGTCTTCGGAGACGTAGGCGACGCCAGCCTCGATGGCGTGTTCGGGATGCGAGAAGCTGCGCGCTTTGCCTGCAACGCGCAGCGCGCCGCTCAGGCGGAAATGATCTGGATTGCCAAAGATGCTGCGCGCCAGTTCTGTGCGTCCGGACCCCATCAAGCCGGCGAAGCCGACGATTTCGCCCCGGCGGACATCGAAGCTGACGTCCTTGAGGATGTTGCGGCCCAGAGCCGGGTCGTAGGCGGTCCAGTTTTGGACTTCGAGCATCACTTCGCCGGCCGGTTTGTGTTCGCGACGGGGGTAGATGTTGTCAATCTCGCGGCCGACCATGTGCTTGATGAGCACCTGTTCGGAAACTTCGCCCTTGTGGGCGTCCAGGGTGCAGACGGTCTGGCCGTCGCGCAGGACGGTGACAGTGTCGGCGATGGCGATCACTTCTTTGAGTTTGTGCGAGATCATGATGCAGGTCACGCCCTGTTGGCGCAAACCACGCAGCAGGTCGAGCAGGTTTTCGCTGTCGTTTTCGTTGAGGGCGGCGGTTGGCTCATCCAGGATCAGCAGCTTGACGTCGCGGCTGAGCGCTTTGGCGATTTCGACCAACTGCTGTTTGCCCACGCCCAGATCTTTGATCTTGACCGCCGGGTTGACCTCGAGCTTGACTTTGCGCAGCATTTCGCCCGCACGCTTGATCGTTTCGTTCCAATCTACCAGCGCGCCGCGGCGGATTTCGTTGCCGAGGAAAATGTTTTCGTAGACGGTCATGTCGGGGATGAGCGCCAATTCTTGATAGATGATCGCGATGCCCACATGCTCGCTGTCGCGAATGCCGCGGAATCGTTGAACGTCTCCGCGGAACAGGATGTCTCCGCTGTAATCACCGTGAGGATAGACGCCGCTGAGTACCTTCATCAAGGTAGATTTGCCCGCGCCGTTTTCTCCAACGAGACAGTGGATTTCGCCCTGGGCAACGCGAAAGCTGACGTTGCTCAAGGCTTTGACGCCAGGGAATTCTTTGGTGATGTTTCTCATCTCCAAGATCGGTGTTTCCATAGCACCTCCGGAGCGCTTCCGACAAGAAAGATAATTGGGCGGGGGTAGGGCCGACGGGGGTCCGGTGATTCCGGGTGAATGGCCGGCGGGGGTTAGCCCTTGAGCGAGCCGGCAAGCAGGCCGCGCAGGAAGTAGCGGCCCAGGAAGATGTAGATGAGCAAGGGGGGCAGGGCAGCCAGCAGCGATCCGGCCATCTGGACGTTCCAGGCGATGATTTGGCTGCCCGCCATGTTGTTGAGCGCCACCGTGATCGGCCATTGTTTGTTGCCGGTGAGGATGACGGCAAAGAGGAAGTCGTTCCAGGCCGAGGTGAACTGCCAGATCAGGACGACGACGAAACTGGGGATCGAGATCGGCAGCAGGATGTAGCGGTAGATGCCCAACATGGTGGAGCCGTCCATCTTGGCGGCTTCGAGCAGTTCTTGCGGCAACGAGGCGTAGTAGTTGCGGAACGTCAAGGTGGTGATCGGTATGCCGTAGATGATGTGCGCCAGCGCCAGTCCCGGCAAGCCCTTGATGTTGGCTGCGCTCATGAATTGCACCAGGGGGATCAGGATGCTTTGGTAGGGGATGAACATGCCGAACAGGATGAACGGAAAGATAAAATCTGCGCCTCGGAATTTCCACTTGGCCAGAATGAAACCGTTCAATGACCCCAACATTGAGGAGAGCAGCGCGGCGGGAATCACGACCAGAAAGCTGTTCCAGAGCGAGGGCGACAGCTTGCCGAACGCCTCGACGAAGTTGTCGAAGTGAATGCCGTTGGGCAGATTCCACATCGTTTTCAGGTCAACCTCGGCAAAACTCTTGAAGCCGGTCACCAGCATGACGTACATTGGGATCAGGTAGAAGATTGCCATGAACAGCAGGGGAATGTAGAGCCAGTTCTTGCCGAGACGAAGGCGATTCATGGTTGGGTCTCCGTCTTCATGGTGTACCGGATGTAGGGGATGATGAGAACGGCGACGCTGAGCAGCAGGAGGATGCCGATGGCGGCGCCGCGCCCGTAGAACAGCCCATCGAACGTCGTTTGCCACATGTAGATGGCCGGAACATCCAGCGGCAGCTGTTTGCCCGCCACGGCGATGATCAGGTCGAACACCTTGAGCGACATGTGACCCAGGATGATGAGCGCGCTAAGCGTGACCGGGGCCAGCAGGGGCAGGATGATGTAGCGGTGCGTCTGGATCTCGTTGGCGCCGTCCATCCAGGCGGCTTCGCGCAGTTCGTGCGGGATGGCGCGTAGCCCGGCCAGATAGAGCGCCATGGTGTAGCCTGACATCTGCCAGATGGCAGCCAGGGCGATGGCGGCCATGCCCCATTCGGGGGTGGTGTGCCACTTGCTCTGCAGGAAGTCGAGGTTGAGGTAGGAAAAGAGCAAGTTGAAGCCGCTGGTGCGTGTGCCTGCGGCGGGGTTCATCAGCCAGCGCCACACGACGCCGGTGACGATGTAGGAAATCGCCATGGGAAAGAGGAAGAGACTACGGAAGAAGCCTTCGCCTTTCAGCCCCTGGTCGAGCATGATGGCCAGTGCAAACCCCAGGAGGATGCTGCCAATCACGAAGACGCCGGTGAAGATGAGTGTATTGCGGATGTCCACATGGAAGCGTGGATCGGAGAAGAGCTTGACGTAATTCTCGAACCCGGCCCAGGTGAAATCAGGGTTGAGGCCCTTCCACCTGGAGAGCGAGACGCGTACCGACCAGGCGATGAAGCCGTAGATGAAGATGAGCACCGCCAGGATCGAGGGAGAGATGAGTAAGAGGGAGAGGTAGCGGTCTCTGGCTTTGGCTGCTTTGAGCATGAAAGGCCCCCCCTTCGGTGATGAGCAAGACCTGCGGCTCCGCCGGCTGGCGGAGCCGCAGGCGAGACTGAACTTACTTGCAGGGACCGGAGGCCTTGCAGGCAGCCGCGAGGGCGGCCTGGAAGGTGTCGGCCTTGCTGTCGGCGATGTAGAGGCCGAGCGCGGTGTCAATCTCAGACTTCCAGGAGTCGTTGGCAACGACGCCGTGCGTCAGAGAACCGACAACGGTGTTGCTGGCCCAGTCCTGCATCGCAGACTGGAGATAGTCGCCAAACAGCCCCTTGTCGCAGTCGGTACGGGCGCAGATGGAGCCTTTGACCGGATTGAAGGCTTCCTGGCCGGCCTTGGAACCGGCGATCTTGAGCCAGGCGGTGGCGGCGGCGGAATCGGGAGCGCCAACGGCCAGGACGAAGGAGTCGGACAGGAACTGGAAGATGCCGCCGGTGCCGGGCGTGGCCGCCCAGCCGTAGTCGGTCATCGGTTTCTTGCCGAGTTCGCGGAAGTAACCTTCGGCCCAGTCGCCCATGACGTTGAAGGCGGCGTCGCCGTTGACGACGAGCTGCGAGGCGTCTTGCCAGGAGAGCGAAGCCGAATCGGTGTTGGCGTAGCTCAGAACCTTGGCGTAGTTGGCCAATGCCGCGGCGACGTCAGCGCCGGCCCAGTCTGTCGCGCCGGTCCACAGGCCGTTGTACTTGTCAGCGCCCAGGGTACCCAGGAGAACGGTTTCCAGCAGGTGCATCTTCGTCCACTGCTCGCCCAGGGCCAGCGGCTGCACGCCGGCGGCCTTGAGGGCATCCATGGCGGTGAACCACTCGTCCAGGGTGGTGGGGACGGCGATCTTGTTGTCGGCCAGAACCTTGACGTTGTACCAGAGGACGTTGGCGCGATGGATGTTGACCGGAACGGAGTAGATGCTGTCGCCCTCGGAGATGAGCGGGATCAACGTGGCGGGCATGACGTCGAGCCAGCCTTCGGCCTTGTAGAGGTCGTTCAACGGCTGGATCTGCTTGCCGGCGACGTAGGTGCCGATCAGTTCCTGGCCGGCGTGACCCTGCCAGCTATCGGGCGGGTCGCCCGCCTGCAGGCGTGAGGCCAACACGGCGCGGGCATTGGTGCCGGCGCCGCCAGCCACGGCGGCGTTGATGAACTCAACCTTGGGATTCTGGGCCTTGAAGACTTTGATCATGGCGTCGAGGCCGGCAGCTTCGCCGCCGCCTGTCCACCAGGAGAAGACTTCGACCTTGCCGCTGACTTCGGACGGCGGGGCCGCGGCGGCGTCGAGGCCGGTGAAGTCGCTGGCCTGGTAGTAGCCGGATTCGATCAGGGCGGACTTGACGTTGCCCTTGTCCACGGAAACGACGGCGGACTGAATGGCGGGAACATCCACCTTGCCGTTGTTGTAGGAGCCTTTGGCGGCGGGCGCCTGGTTGCCGAGCAGCGCCACGGCGGCGCTGATGGCATCCTTGACGAGGGTGCGGACATCCTTGAAGACGGTCATGGACTGCTTGCCGTCAATGATGTACTGGACGGAGGCCTTTTCGGCATCCTGGCCGGTGACCAGGTAGCTCTTGACATCCTTGTCGGCGGCGAAGGCGTCGGCGATGGCGCGTGCGGTGCCGTCGTTGGGGGCCAGGATGAAGACGTTGCCCTTGTCGGCGGCGCCGGCGGCGGTCAGATTGGCTTCGGCCAGGTTCTTGGCGGTGTTGAAGTCCCAGTTGGTGGTGACCTGGCCGATGATCTTGGCCTGTTCGTCGCGGCTCAGCGTGGCCTTGCCCTGCAGGCCAACGGCTTCGCTGGAGTTCTTGATGACGAAGGTGCCATCGGCGATCTTTGGCTGCAGGACACCCCAGGCGCCTTCGAAGAAGACGAAGGCGTTGTTGTCGGAAGCGGCGCCGGCGTAGAGGAAGAGCGGGTTGCCCTTGCCGCTGGCCTTGTCCACCAGATACTGCGCCTGCTGCGCACCGACGGCGATGCTGTCGAAGGTGACGTAGTAGTCAACCGCATCGGTATCGCGGATCAGGCGGTCATACGAAATGACCTTGACGCCGGCCGCACGTGCGGCGTTGGCGGCGGCGGCGGCGGCGGTGCCGTCCTGCGGGCAGATGATCAGAACTTTGACGCCCTTGGTGATCAGCGTTTCGACGTTGGCCTTTTCTTTGGCCGAATCTCCCTGGCTGAACAGGATTTCGACATCGTAACCGGCCGCCTTCAGGGCGTCCTTGAAACGGGTCTCATCTTGTACCCAGCGCGGCTCATCCTTCGTCGGCAGGACGATGCCAACCGCCAGCTTGCCGGACGGTGCAGGCGCGGCGCCGAGGCCGGTGAAGTCGCTGGCCTGGTAGTAGCCGGATTCGATCAGGGCGGACTTGACGTTGCCCTTGTCCACGGAAACGACGGCGGACTGAATGGCGGGAACATCCACCTTGCCGTTGTTGTAGGAGCCTTTGGCGGCGGGCGCCTGGTTGCCGAGCAGCGCCACGGCGGCGCTGATGGCATCCTTGACGAGGGTGCGGACATCCTTGAAGACGGTCATGGACTGCTTGCCGTCAATGATGTACTGGACGGAGGCCTTTTCGGCATCCTGGCCGGTGACCAGGTAGCTCTTGACATCCTTGTCGGCGGCGAAGGCGTCGGCGATGGCGCGTGCGGTGCCGTCGTTGGGGGCCAGGATGAAGACGTTGCCCTTGTCGGCGGCGCCGGCGGCGGTCAGATTGGCTTCGGCCAGGTTCTTGGCGGTGTTGAAGTCCCAGTTGGTGGTGACCTGGCCGATGATCTTGGCCTGTTCGTCGCGGCTCAGCGTGGCCTTGCCCTGCAGGCCAACGGCTTCGCTGGAGTTCTTGATGACGAAGGTGCCATCGGCGATCTTTGGCTGCAGGACACCCCAGGCGCCTTCGAAGAAGACGAAGGCGTTGTTGTCGGAAGCGGCGCCGGCGTAGAGGAAGAGCGGGTTGCCCTTGCCGCTGGCCTTGTCCACCAGATACTGCGCCTGCTGCGCACCGACGGCGATGCTGTCGAAGGTGACGTAGTAGTCAACCGCATCGGTATCGCGGATCAGGCGGTCATACGAAATGACCTTGACGCCGGCCGCACGTGCGGCGTTGGCGGCGGCGGCGGCGGCGGTGCCGTCCTGCGGGCAGATGATCAGAACTTTGACGCCCTTGGTGATCAGCGTTTCGACGTTGGCCTTTTCTTTGGCCGAATCTCCCTGGCTGAACAGGATTTCGACATCGTAACCGGCCGCCTTCAGGGCGTCCTTGAAACGGGTCTCATCTTGTACCCAGCGCGGCTCATCCTTCGTCGGTAGGACGATGCCAACCGCCAGCTTGCTGGCCGGTGCGGGCGCCGTCGTTGGAGCAGTTGTGGCAGCGGGCGTGGTAGCGCCGCCGCAGGCGGACAACACGGTCGTAACCAGGATCAGCAGCGTGATTACGACGAAAAGCGAACTCTTCTTGGACACGGTTTCTTCTCCTTGTGAGTCACAAAGAATATGGCGAACAGATACGAACATCTGTTGGCCTGCAAAACTTGAGAATCGGGGATGTGATCGAACGAACAGAAAGCTGGCTGAATGAACGTGGGAGCGCGCCTCCTTGCAAAGAATTCGACGACAACAGGTCATGACGGGTCTGATTGTCATTAGGGGCGCTGGCAGTCAGATGTCGCTCGTTTTCTGCGACTCTCCAGACAATGGCGTTGAACGCCATGAGTTGAATGGTCTGCAATGAGGACATTATAAGACAAACCGCGGTTCAGGTCAAGTGTCAGTTTCGGAAAACGGTTTACTAGGAGATAGGAGATAGGAGATAGGAGATAGGAGATAGGAGATAGGAGATAGGAG
>CAZOLV010000043.1:0-39575 GCA_964580725.1 uncultured Anaerolineae bacterium
ACTCCCTACTCCCTACTCCCTACTCCCTACTCCCTACTCCCTACTTCCTACTTCCTACTCCCTACTCCCTACTCCCTACTCCCTACTCCCTACTTCTTCACCCCTCGAACAGCCTGCCATCCGACACGCGCGTCGTCAGCACTGGCACGGCCCAATCGAACTTCTGCTGACCGGCGCGCTGCTGCAGGCCCGCCCGCAGGTAAACGGCGCGGCGCCCCTCGCCCACGCAGTCATCCAGCATCAGACCTTGCGTCAGGCCGCGGTAGAAATGCTCAGCAAAGAGCACGGCGTAGTCGTCGCGCACCGCCGTCTGCATCGCCGTCACGGCCGGAACGCCCGCCTTGACGAGCGTATCGGCGATGCCATACGCATCGAGGTTGCTGGCGGTCTGCGCCGTCTCGCAGGCGTTGAGGAAAACCAGGCGAATGGTGCTGCCAGCCAGCAATTGCCCCAACATGCGCGCATCCAGAGGATCGCTGCGATGATTCTCATCTTCCAGGATCAACTGCCCCGCATTGGCGATTGGATCGAAGAGACCATGCCCGATGAAGTGCAGGACATGGAAAGTCTCGCGCAGGCGCGGCAGCAGATCAACGGCCATCACATGCTCCATCTCCTGCACCTCGACCTGACTGCCCAACGGTTGCAGGGCGCGGCGCACCTGTGCGATCTCGACTGCGGTGCGCAACTGGCGCTGATCGGTGGGCGCCGCCACGGCCAGCAGAATGCGCAGCGGCTTGGGCAGGGTGACGCTGCCCACCGGCCTGCCCACCGGTGGAAAGCGCACCAGCGAGAATTTCAGGTTCAGCGTCAGAAACTCCGGGGCGATGCCGGGGCCAGGGGCTGTGTCGGTCAGCAGTTCCCACGGCAGCACGGCCAGTTCGGGCGCTTCCAGGCGCAAACGCAGGCGCAGGCTGTCGTTTTCGTCCAGTTTGCCGCGCGCCGTAAACAGACAGCGTTCGACCGGCGGTGGGAAGGCGGCCTGATAGAGGCGATGGCCCAGCTCGGCCAACTCCTGCCCGGCCGCAGGCTGACCAGAATTCGCCGGCGCGCCTGTGCGTTCCTCCGGCTCGGCGCCGCGCAACAGGCCAAAACGCGCCAGCATGCGGCTGAAGTCCACCGCATTGACATCGAACGTCACGCTGCCCGTGGCCTGACCGCCCAAGTCGCTGTTGGTTTCCACCTCGTACTGCCCAGACGCCCCGCCGCGCCGTATGCGCAGTTCGAAGTTGTGATACGTAATCGCCCGCACCGGCGGCGGCCGCACCGGCGGCGGCTGCACCGGCGGCTTGTCCCGACCAGGCGGCGGTTCGGGCATGATCTGCAAATAGCCAGCCGGATTGGCGTCGTAGATCAGTTCCAGCAGCCGGGGGATGCGCATCTGTTTATCGGCGACTTCCATCAGCTTCATGATGCGACTGTGCAGTGTTGGGCCAGACCCGCCGCGCACATTGACAAATTCCGGCTCGAGCAGAATCACGTCAATGTCTTCTTCTGTCAACTTGAGCAGCAGCCGCCGCAGTGTGGGAGCGCTTGGTAATGATGGCATCGGTTTCTCCCCTGATAATGGATCTGCCCCAGTGAAGGCGTCGGGCCTGACTTTGGTAGCGTCCGCCGATTCTGAAGTCGCATCGGCGTGCGGCGCGACGGGCGCGACGGGCGTCAAGATGGGCCTGTCGAGAGCGGGCGATCCCAACAGGGCGCGCAGCACCGTCGCGGGGTCGGCCTCGATCAACTCCACATTGCGCTGCTGCCAGGTCAGGCGCTGATCGTCGTCGAAAGCGGGCTGCACGGCAAAGGCGCGGCGCGCCAGCGGGCCGGCGGAGGTCAGCATCTGGGTGTAGAGGAATTCGAAATCGGGATCGGTCATGTCGTAGCCGATGAAGAGCAGGGTGTTAAAGCGCAGGACGCCGCGCACCCAATCGAGCAGATCGGCGTTGGTGTGATCGTGCAAGAGGCGCAGGTGACCGTCATGCGTCGCCACCAGGCTGTGCGGGGCACGCGTCCAGCCGTAAAGCCAGACTGGCGTCGGCAGATTGCTATCAAGGAAGCTCAAGTTGCCCACGCTGGCGTTCGTCACGACCGGCGCATTGTACGGCCGGCCGCCCTGGCGCAGGGCATCTTCCAGCAGAGCATCGTAGGCCGTCACGATGTAGTGCCTGACCGGCAGTTCCGCCGCCAGGCGATGGATCGGCTGCGGCTGGCGGCTCTGGTCGGCCAGCATGCGCACGATGAAGCTGTTGAGTTCGTTGACAAATCCGCTCTGGCGGGCAACCTGCGCCTGGGCCACGGCTTCGAGGGAACGGTCAACGCCCCGATAGTTCGTGCGCGTCGCCAGGGCTTCAGCCAGGTCACGGCGACTGGGCACGCCGGTGAGCGCCTGGGGCAAGTCACCGCCCCAGAAGAGCGCCAGACTGCCCCGCTTCAGGGCGTCGGTCAGATCGGCGGGCAAAACAAAAGGCGTCATCTCGTACTCAACTCGTCGAACAGCGGCAAACGGCGCTGCCGCAGCGCCTCGTAGGCGTACAGGTACATTCCCGCCGACCAGGCCTGATAGGGATAGCCCATCGGATTGCCGGTTTGACCGTGCAGCCACTCGTTGAACTCCCACGGCTCGGACACGCCGCGTTGGTTGGCCTGCGCCAGATCGCGCAGCAAGCGTTCGGCGTCGTCCAGCCAGCCCTGGCGCACCAGCGCCGCCACGTGAAAGCCGCCGATGAACGGCCAGATGCCGCCGTTGTGATACTGATGCGGCAGGTTCAGGTTGCGACTGCGGTAGTATTCACGCCACTCCGCCTGGCCAGGATAGATGACCGGATGGATCGCTTTGCTCGGATAGGGCGCGCCGACGCCGACCTGATACAGGTGACGCAGGATCAGTTCGCGCCGTTCGCTGCCGGCGACGCCGGTCAGGACGGCGAGCGTGTTGCCCAACACGTCGCAGTAGTCGCCAAACTCCCGGAAAGCGACCCAGGGCAGGAAGAAGGGGCGGCTGGAGATCGTGCCGACGTTGTGGTAAAGCATGTACCACTCCAGGCGCATCTTCTTCAGGCGCGCCAACTGCTCCGCCCACACCTCCGGTTCCCAACAGCGGTTGATCCACAGCAGCAGATTCAACCGCTCGTGCACGCCGTCGGCCTCTTCTCGAAAATAGCGCCCCGGATCGGCTGGCACCGGTGCGCCCTCTTCCGCTCTTCCCATCTCGAACACAGGTGGCGGCGATCCGGCGGCGACGTGTGCGGCCGTCGTCGCCATGCGCTCCATCGCGGCCAGGCTGGCGAAGTACAACACGTTGTCGTACAGCACATTGTAGCGCACAGAGAGCAGATCCATCCAATCGCCCGCCTCGGGCACTTCGAGCAGGCCACATTCGTTCATGTCCTGATAGTGCAGCCACTCGACGGCCCGCAGCAGACGCGGCCAGTTGGCGCACAGGAAGGCGTCGTCGTGCGACAAAAGCCAATGATGATAATGACCCAGGATGAACCACAGGTTGGAATCCACGGCGCCGGCGTTTTCCGTCGAAATGGTGCGGCTGGCCAGATCCACGTTGAGCGGGATCAGGCCGTGGTGCGATTGAAAAGCGCCGAGGGTCTCCAGCGAGGCGCGCAACGCTGGCAGGAAGAGCGTCGGCTCGGCCCAGGCTGCGCCTAACCCGGTAATGACGCTGTCGCGCGCCCACACATGTGGGTAGCCGCGGGGCAGGCCCGATGCCTTGAAACCGATTGGTGAACTGCATCGCTGCAGCGTCTCGACTGCACGATTGCGCGCTTCTTCGAGTAAGCGCATACAGAGCCTCCAGGTTCGTTCGTTCGCAGTGGGGGTGACGGTGAATGGATACAATGGACACGGGGCGTCAGCAGAGGGCGTCTGCCGCTACGTGGGGTCGAAAGCGTCACGCAGGCCGTCCCCCAGAAAAGAGAAGGCGAGGACGAGCAGCAGCAGCGCCAGGCTTGGCCAGAAGACCTGCAGCCAGTTCACCTCCAGGAACGGGATGGCCTGTACGATCATGCCGCCGATGCTCGGCGCCGGCGGCTGGACGCCCAAACCGAGCAAGCTCAGCACCGCCTCGTTGACCACCACACCCGCCACGTCGAGCGTGGCGCTGACGATGACCAGCCCCATGATGTTGGGCAGCAGGTGACGGCGCAAAATGGCCCCATCGCCCGCACCCACGGCCCGCGCCGCCTCCACGAACTCGCGCTGACGCAGGGTCAGGGCCAGGCTGCGCACCGTGCGCGCCATCAACGGCCAACTGACCAGGCTGAGCGCTCCGGCCACCAACAGCAGCCGGCCGATGCCGCCCAGCGGCATGGAAGACCCAAAGATGCCGGCGACCAGGATCGCCAGCAGCAGGCCAGGAAAGGCAAAGAGCATATCGGCCAGGCGGCTCAGCAGTTGATCGAGCCAACCGCCAAAGTAGCCGGCCAACAGCCCAAGCGTTGCACCCAACAGGATGTTGAGCGTTTCCACGTAGACCGCCATCAGCAGGGAGACGCGCAGGCCTCGCAGAAGCCGCGCCAGCGTGTCGCGCCCCAGGTTGTCGGCGCCCAGGGGATGCTGCGGCGATGGCCAGGCGTTGATGGCGTTGTAATCCTGCGCCGTGGCGCTGGGCGTCCAGACGCGCGGCCCCCAGGTAGCCATGATCGTCAACAGCACGATCAGCGCCAGGCTTGCCAGCGCCAGGCGATTGGCGGCAAAGCGTCTGACCAGAGCACTGCGCGGCTCGTCTTGACCCGCCAGAGTCGCAGCGATCTTGCTCACGTGATACGAATCCGTGGATCGAGCGCCGTGTAGAGCAGATCGGTGACCAGACTCATCACCACCACCGCTGTCGCCAACAGGATCGTCGCCCCTTGCAGCACCGGGTAGTCGCGCTGACCGATGGCTTGAATGGCCAGGAAACCGATGCCCGGCACGGCAAAGAGATTTTCTACCACGAACGCCCCGGTCACCAGAAAGGCCAGCGCCGGCCCCACCACCGTCACGATGGGCAGCAGAGCGTTGCGAAAGATGTGGCGCCAGATGATCTGTCGAGGCCACAGCCCTTTGGCCGCCGCCGTGCGCACGAAATCCTGACGCTGCACCTCCAGCATCGAGGCGCGGGTCAGGCGCGCCAGATAGCCGGTGGAACCGGCGGTCAGCACCAACGTGGGCAGCACCCAATGGGACAGGGTGCCCCATCCCGCCACCGGCAAGTGGGGCAGTTCGGCGCGGTAGAGCCAGGTGTTGGCCACACGCAGAATGGGGATGAGCACGAAGCTCGGAATGGCGTAGAACGCCAGCATCAGCGCCATCAGCCCACGGTCGAGCCAACTATTTTGGCGCAGGGCGGCCAACACGCCGGCGGGGATCCCGATGGCCAGGCTCAGCATCAGCGCCACGCCGCCCAACGACAGCGAGATGGGCAGCCCCTGGCCGAGCAGCTCGATCACCGGACGCCCGGCATAGCGGTAGGACAGCCCCAGGTCGCCCCGCAGGAGCGCGCTGAGATAGCGCAGGTACTGCTGCCACCAGGGCAGATCAAGCCCGTACTGGTGCAGCAGCCTTTCGTACAGCGCCGGATCGCGGCGCGATCCCATCATCACCAGGATGGGATCGCCTGGCGCCAGATAGCCAGCGATGAAGGTCAGCAGGGAGACGCTGAACAACACGAAGATCAGGCTGAGCAGACGTTTGAGAACAACGGTCGCCATTGAGATCTCGATTGTGCGGGGTGCATGAGATACGCGCCTGGGCGCTTGGGACACTTGGGGAGCCGTCATGGATGCGGCCAACGACTCCCCAAGCGACGCCAGGCGGCGTTCGGTCTACTGCACCTTGCCGCGCACCGCGCTCCAGTCGGGCGTCGTGATGCCCTGGCCCGTGAAGACGAAGCCAGAGACATAGTTGCGCATCAGGACGTTGAGCGTCGGGTTGAACAACGGCAGCCAACCGACTTCGTTGACGGCGATCTGTTCGGCCTGGTTGTACAGCTTCATGCGCCGGGCGTGGTCGGTGGTGATGACATCGGCCTCGTCCACCAGCTTGTCGAAGCCGGCGTTCGACCAGTGACCGTTGTTGTTGCCAACGTCGGTGCGCAACTGCTGCGAGATGAAGTTCTGTGGGTCGGGGTAGTCGGCGCCCCAGATGCTGTAGTACATCTGGACGCCCTGTTCGGGATGCTGGAAGGTAGTGTTAAGCTGTTCGCTGAACGTCGCCAGTTCCAGCGGTTCCAGGCTGACCTCGATGCCCAGGTTTTGCTTCCACTGCTCTTGCAGGAAAGTGACCACCCGTTCGTTGTCGCCTTCGACGCCGTAGGTCAGCGCAATCGGCGGTAGACCCTTGCCATCGGCAAAACCGGCGTCCGCCAGTAGCTGTTTCGCCGCGGCAGCGTCGAAACTCAGCCCCTGGATCGGCAGTTCGGAGCCGGGCAGACCACCGGGCAGGATACGGTCGGTGGCGCGCACACTGCCGCCCAGGACTTTGGTCGCCAACGCTTCTTTGTCCACGGCGCTGGCAAAGGCCTGGCGCACCTTGACGTTGTCGAACGGCGGCAGCATGTTGTTGAAGCCGACATAGCGCACCGCAAACGACGACGCCGTGCGGAAGTCGGGCAGGTCACGCACTTCGGCCAGGTGCGCTGCGGGCACGCCGTTCTGCTGGCTGCCCATGATGTCCAGGCCGCCGGTGCGATAGAGCTGGAAGGCGGTTTCGCTGTCCTGGAAGAAGGGCATCTGCAGTTCCGTCACCTGAATCGGTCCGTTCCAGTAGTGCGGGTTCGGCTCCAGGACCAGCGCCTGGTTGTGCTTCCATTCCTTGAGCTTGAAGGGGCCGGTGCCGGCCGGTTCGTTCGTCCAGTCGGCGGGATGGGCCGTGACTTTGGCCTTGGGCACGATGAAGCCGCCGGCAAACGTCAACTGCTTGAGGAAATAGGCGGAGGGCTGCTTGATCTTGATCTGCACGGTAGCCGAATCGAGCGACGTCACACCGGCCAGCGTGGCGCTGGCGCCCGATGTCACTTCATCGGCGCCCACGATGTTGCTCAGGTAGAACGGCCCCGTCCAACCGCCAGTCGCCGGGTTGAGGGCACGCGTCAGTGAGAAAACCACATCGTCGGCGGTGACTAGAACGCCGTCGCTGAAGGAGAGGCCGGGGCGTAGCTGGAAGGTGTAGGTCAGGCCATCGGGCGCAACCGTCCAGGAGACGGCGCCGTCCGGGGCGACGTTCAGTTCGCCGTCCAGGCGCACCAAACCGGCAAAGAGCATATTCACGGCCAGGATGCCCTGCGAATCGCTGGCCTGGGGCGGGTCAATCGAAGCCAGCTCATTGATGCCCTCGATAGACCAACGTAAAACCTGGGGTTTCAACGGCGCAGGGGTAGGGGTCACGATGACTTCTTTGACGACCTCTTTCGTCACCTCTTTGACGACCTCGACCGTCTCTTTGACGACCACGGTCTGTTCTTGAATCACCGTCACCGGCGTCGGCGTTGCGCCGCACGCGGCCAACAGCAGCGCCAAGGCCGCCAGACACAGGGGAACCAATACCCATCGCTTGGACATACCGAACCTCTTCTCCTTCGATTGTTTCCTGGCACGCATCAGCTTGGGGGGCGGTTTACGCGCGCTCGCCGATGACCGCCGGGCGATGAATCGCCCGGCTACGGAGCTGCGCCCCGTGAACGGGGCTTGTCGCCGTACCGCTAAATTCATTTGGCGGGTCTCGTCGCGTGGCTGTTCACTGCCTGCATTCATCGGGGCGCGGCGGAGGAAGCACAGAGAGGGAAAAATCTGGCCTGGTGGGCTGTGACCAGGCGTCGTCGGGGGACGGTTGGCGTTGGGCGCCTGATCGGCCAGGCGCCCAACGCCGGGGCGTTTAGCCCTTGAGGAAGTCGTCGAGGGCTGCCTTACTGATGCGGTACTGCGAGCCGATCTTACGCGCCTTGAGCTGACCTTCACCGATGGCCGCCAGCACATCGGCTTCGGTCACCTTGAGATAGGCGGCCGCCTCGGCGGTCGTCATCACATCGGGGACGGCCGCAGCGGCCGGCGCCGACGCCGCAGCTTGCTGACCGGCCGCCATGGCCTGCGTCATGGCTTGCGCCATCACGCCGCCCAGGCCAACGCCAGCGCCCAGGCCAAGCCCGGCGCCCGCCAGGCCGCCTTCGCCGCCGCCCGCCTGTGCGGCATCGCCCAGGGCGCGCGCCGCCTTGAACTGCAAATAGGCCTGCATGTTGCCGATGGCCCCCATCGAGGCGCGCTCGTCAATCGCCTTTTGCGTCTCTTCCGTCGGGCTGACCGACTGGATGAACATCTGCTTAAGGGTGACGCCCTGCGCCGCAAAATCATCGGCCAGGCGCGCCTTGATCGCGGCGCTCAGTTCGTCGAACAGCGCTGGCAGATCGAGCAGGCTGGCGCCGCTCGAAGCCAGGATGTCGGTCATGCGGCTGACGATGACGCCGCGCAGGTAGGCCTCGATCTGCGAGGTTTGATAGAGTCCCTGCGTGCCGACGATCTTGGTGACGAAGAGCTGCGGATCGCCGATCTGCATGGAGAAGTTGCCAAAAGCGCGCAGACGCACCATGCCCAACTCCTTGTCGCGCAGCGTGATCGGCTCTGGCGTGCCCCACTTCATCTCCAGAAACTCGCGCATGTTGACGAAGTAGACCTCAGCGGTGAACACGTTTTTGCCGCTGGCGAAGATGCGCTCCAGCAAGTTGGTGATCAGCGGGATGTTCGCCGTCGTGATCGTGTGACGACCCGCACTGAACGAGTCGAGCGCCTTGCCATCGCGGAAGAAAACCGCCGTCTGGCTCTCGCGCACGATGACCTGCGAGCCGATCTGAAAATCGCCCGAACCGGTTTGCGGTACGCGCACCACCATCTCTGCCGGCCCCTGATTGGGCGCCTCGATGACGTCAATGATTCGTGCCATCTGTTCCTCCTGAATCTCTGTTTGTGTTGCCTGTTTTCAGCATTGCGCAGACAGTGGGAAGTCTCACGCGTTCAGGATGGCATCCTGGCGATGCCCCCACACCGTATTGAGCATGGCGACATGGTCGGCCAGCGCACTCGCCGCTTCGCCAATGCCTTCACGCGCCTTGACCGCCTCCGCCAGCTTGTCCACTTCGGCCTGCAACGCCCCCACCCGCTCGACCATCTGCTGATCGAACTGCGCCAGGGCATCGAGTTGCGCTTCCTTGACCTTGACATCGTCGAAGAGCGGGGCATAGCCGTAGCTGGCCGTGCGGATACGGTCAACCAACGTCTGCAAACGTGAGACGGCGCGCTCGACGCCGTCAATCCAGCGTAAACCGCCGGCGGTCAGCAGTTCCAGTTGCAACGCCTGCAAGCGTTTGCGCTGCTCGTCCAGATCGCGCGCCAACAGCGTGCGCACGGTCTTGTCTGCCTCGCGCCGCAGTTCCTTTTCCTTGTAGCCCTTGATGCCGGGCAATCCCGCAAAGGTGCGTTCCAGCGCGCCCTGTGCGGCCTTTGCTTTCTCGATCAAATCCATGATGTGATCCTTTCTTGCGACGACAGCTCGACTTGTCGAATCTGCCGCCCCTCTTGCACTCATTTTGCACCGTCTGTGCGACCCCTCTGCCCGCCTCCCCGGCTGCGCCTAGCGCGCCAGGAAGATGTCAGCGCCGCAGTAGGGGCAGGCGATGACCCCTTTGCCGGCCAGTTCTAGCTTGCCGCCGCAGTTGGGGCACTTGCCGCCCTCGCGTATCTGCGATGCCTGCTGCGAATAGAGAACGCCTTCGTTCCAGTTGACGTAGCCGCTGAAAAGCCCTTTGCCAACCAGATCGTAGATCCACGCCTTGACCTCATCGGCGCTGGTTCCCATCTCCAGAACGATGTCGGAGATCGTCGCCTTGCCCCGGGTCATCACGATATTGAGTACCTTCTTTTGCTTTGCCACCTCGGCCATTTGCGCCGCTTCGGCGCGCCCGCGCGTAAAGAGATACGCACCAACGCCGACGAAGAGCATCGCCGGCAGCGAAAAGAGGGCAATGCCAAGCACTGTGCCTCCCAGATTGCCCGTCTCACCTGCGGCCTGTACCGAGGTGAACGACACCGCGCTGCCGATGACGCAGGTCAAGACGCCGATGATGACAAGAATCAGACCCACCACGCGGCCAGAACCGATCATGAAAACCTCCTCCAATTCGTGCGCATTGATCTCAACCGAAACCACCACCGCCACCACCACCGCCGCCACCACCGCCGCCGCCGCCGCCCGACCAACCGCCGCCCCGGCTGCTGCCGCCCGACCAGCCCGAACTGCTGGACGAGGACTGGGGCGCCGGCCGACTGGTCAATGTGGCGGCCGAGGATGACAGCATCGTGCCCAGGCCGGCGCTCATGGCGCTCAAGCCGCCGCCCAGGCCACGCGACATGTCGCTCAATGTGGGCGCCGGCGCGCCCTCGCCGCTGCCCAGGTCGCCGGTGGACGTCGGCATGACCGCGCCCCGGCCCGTCGCCACGCTGCGGCGTCCCGTGTATGGGTCGCGATCGTAGCTCGGCGAGTAGGGCGTCCACCAGGTTGGCACCGGCGCATCAACACGGGCAAACTTGTTGATCCAGCTCCGCTCCAGGCCAAACGCCACGGCAAACGGCAGGTACTGCTCGAAGATCGCCTTGCTCTCTTCCAGGTTGGTGTATTTTTCGATCTCCTGCAGATAACGTTTGAACGCCTTCCAACGCGCCGCGGTCTCAGCGCCGGCATCGGTCTTACGCGGCATGAAGCGGGCGACGATCGCCAAACCAAGCGCCGTCAACCCAACGCCGATGACCGGCAGAATCGCCAGATCGGTGTAGTCGAGCGTAAAGGCGACGCCGCAGCAGCCGAGCAGACCGGTCAAGACGAGCAACACCACGCCGGTGACGGCAAAGCGATTGCGCGTCTGCTCCGGGCTGTGCATGAAGAATCCTTCCTTGACCACTTCCTCGTACAGTTGGCTCTTGATCTTGGGAATCGTGCCGTAGAACTTGTTGCGTAACTGCGAGAGACGAGCGGCCTGGCGCCCGTCCCGGAACATGCGGGCCAGCAGCGTCTGTTCGAAGGGGCGCAGCCCTTCCTGGCTGCCGGCCAGCACATAGGTGAAGTCGCTGCCCTTTTCTTCGTTGATCTTCAACACCCCGCGCCGCGCCAGGTCAACGATCGTAGCGATGATGTCCTGCAAATCGGCGGTTTCGTCCACGAGGGTGCCGGCGATGCCGGGCGGCAGATTGGGGTCGGGCGGTTCGGCCAGATAATCGGTGGGCAACGCCACCGGCAGGTCGCGCCCGCGCTGATACCAGAGCAGATAGACGAAGAGCGGGCCGCCAATGATGAAGAGCAACCCCAGGGCCAGCATCGCAGTGTTGACCAGGGGGCGCACCTGACGGTCGTAAGCGGCCTGTTCTTCCATCTGGGCCGCCTCGACATCGGCCTCGACCTGCCAGGAGGCAGGCGAGCCGGTCACGACATCGGGCGTGAACTGCACGCGCACCTCGATCTCCTCGCCCGGTTCGATGCTTCGACTCGACTCGAAGCGCACCGTGCGGTCATCGAGTTGGGTGGCCGTGGCCTGCACGCCGTAATTGTCGTAGGTCATGACGGAGGCCGGCGCCGGCGTCTGCACCGTGACGGTGGACGAGCGCACCGCAAAGCTGCGCTCCGGCCCCACGACGCTCCACCAGAACTGATCGCCGTCATCGTAGTAGCGCAAACCGCCGTCCACGATGTAGCTGAGTTGATAGAGATGGCGACTGTCGGCGACGGAGCGCGGGAAGAACCACTTGATGACGAAATCGCCCGTGCTGTTGGAGGTGAGGACAAAGGTGCCCGGCGTTTCGCCGTCCGGCGCACGTTTCAGGGCCTGCCCGTCGGCCAGCACCTGCACCGAATGCACCGCCAGCAGCCGGTCGGTCTTGATGTTGCGTGTGCCAAAACGGAAGGTTCCAGCGGTAAAGACAATCTCCTGTGTCTCGGTGACGGCGAACGAACCGTCAGCGTCAATCGTCACGTCGGCGTCCCAACGCTCCCAATAGAGGCGCTTCTCCTCCTGGCCAAACGCGGGAGCGGTCGTCATCAGCGCAATGAGACAAAGCAGCGCCAGAGCGCTGCGCAACATTCTCGAAGGCATGAATCCTCCATCCTTTCTTCATGCACACACACATGCACACACAGGCATGTACGCTCGCACGGCAAAGGCATCGGGCAAAGGTTTTACCAGCGGTCGCTGAGACGGGCCTCGGCGCCAAATGGGTAAAACTGGCGACGTTGTTCGATCCAGCGGGGGCGCTTCCAACCGGCAGCATGCGGGGATGACGAATTATAACGCAATTGCCTTGATTTTTCCAACCAGACCAAACCAGATTCGACTTTAGCCGCCTCACGTCTGGCGCACGACGAGGGTCGTCACCGGGCTGCGCTGCACCAGCCGATCACACAAATCGTCTATCAGCAGGCGGTTGACGCCGGCGCTGGCGTGTGCGCCCAACACCAGCAGCTCGATATCTTCAGTATCGAGCGCCTTCAACACCTGTTCGTCCACCAGCCCTTCGCGCAACAGCAGCCGGTCGAAAACGCCGGCCTCCTCCAGGATGCGCCTGGCCTCCTGCAGCACCTCCTGCGCTTCCGGTTCCATCGCCAGCATCTGCGCGTCAGTCTGATGTCCCTCTTCGGCGTCCAGTCCCGTGAAGAAGAGCGGTAGCTGCGACACGATGTGCAAGATGGTCGTCTTGGCACCCAACGCGCGCGCCCATTGCGCCGCCGCCTCCACCATCTGCAGGCTGCGACGATCGCCGCCCACACTGACAAGCATCCGCTGGATGGCGGTCAGCGGTTCACGCGCCACCAGCACCGACGTCTCACTCGTGCGCACCACCTGGGCCACGCGCGAGCCATGCAACAAGCGCCGCAACCCGCTCCGGCCAGCCGGCGCCAAGAGGATCAAATCATAGGCATGGGCGTCCGCCTCGACCATGATCGCCTCCTCCGCCGAACCAGGCTGCGACGCCTCGCGCAACGTTCCCTGCGTCGCGGCCATGAGCTGTTGGCGCGCCTCGGCCAGCCAATCTGGGTCAACGCCGGCGTCTCTTCCCGGCGTCAGCAGTGTGACCGCTGTTTGGAAGTGGGCGATCAGCACCAGGGCAACCTGCAGCGCCCACTGGCTGTAACGCGAGCCATCCACATACAATAAGATTCTCATCATCATCATTGACAGGACCTCTACACAAGCAGCAACACAACGGGGATCACAAAAATCACCACCAGGAAGATCAGCAGACGGTGATTGTCACGCATGATCCATTGCAGGCACCATTCGACGCCGCGCCGATAGCTGTCGAATCCGACGAAAAGCACCAACACCGAGAGCAGAGCCACGCTGACCATTTCGGTCAAAACGACAGTGAAGGCGCGCGGGGCGTTGAGCAGAAGGGCGGCTAGGAGCGTATCAATGAAAGTGGTAATGTTCGCGCCCATCACGTAGGGCATCAGGTTTTCGCGCCGCACATAGCCGCGCACCGAAAGCGGCACCAGGATGGTCAACGAGACCGAGACCGACATCGTAATCGCCGTCACGGCCATGCCGATGACGAACATCACCCAGGGCCGATAGACCAGATCGGCCACACGCTGAAAGCCGCTGCTCTCGGACGAAACATCGGGCAGCGCCCGGTCGAAAATGCTGAAAGCCAACAACAAAACGCCCAGGCCGGCCATGAACAAGAGCCAACCGGGCAGAACGCTTGCCAGCCAGTGCACGATCGGGTCGTACAACACATCAATGAACGAGGCCAGCGCCGCCGGCGAGCCGAAGCGCACGCCATCGAACCAGCCTCTTGTCAGGATCAGATAGCCGATGCCCATCGCCGGCAGGTAGATCGTGGCCGTCGTCAAAAAGGCGAGCACACCGATCGAGATGCTGGCAACCCGCTGCTGCCCACGCAGGTACGAGACGAAACCAACGATCAATACGATGAACGAAGCGCCAAGTCGCGAGCCGGTGATCATCGCAAAGGCCTGCACGTCAGTGATGAGGCTGCCGCTGAAGAGAGTCAGCGAAACAGCCGCGACCGGCGAACCGCTCAACACCAGGTAGGCCATCAGCCAGCCCATGCCAAGCGTGTTGAACATCGAATCCACCGACAGGGCCATGAAAAGCGGCTGTAGTTCACGTGCGCCGGTTCTGAGCAGTTCGAGCGCCAGGATGAACACGGCCATGCCTGCCAGCGCGATCAGAATCTTCTTGACTCGGTTGAACGAATCGTTCAGCATGTGTATCGGCGTTCGCTTGAGCAATGGAGTCTGTCCTTCTCGTCAGTCTGCGGGGGTGTGTCGGTAAAAAATGAGCCGGGTGCTGCCATAGTTGCGCTCATCGCTGCGCACCAGGGCCGCGAGCGCAAGCGGCCGGTCTTCCTTGGGGTGAATCTGTACGATGACCCAACCATCGGGCGCCAACAGGCGAGGGTGCGCATCCACCAACGTCAACGCCCGCTCCCACAACTGCCGATACTGCGGCGGCGCCAGATAGATCAGATCGAAGGCAGCAGGCGCTGACGCCATCCCCAGCCGCTGCAAAAAGCTGAAGGCGTCGCCGGCGATCACCTCTGCCCGCTCCGCCAGGCCGGTGCTGGTCAGATTTTGGCGCAAGACGGCCAGGGCGCGACGGTCCTTCTCGCAGAAGGTCACATGCGCCGCGCCGCGGCTCAGCGCCTCGATGCCTACCGCCCCGGTGCCGCCAAACAGGTCGAGAATACGGCATCCCTCCAGAGCATCCTGGGCGTCCAGAATCGAGAAGAGCGATTCCTTGACCCGATCGCTAATCGGGCGCGTCGAATCGCCCGGCACACCCTGCAAAATTCGCCCCTTGACCGCTCCAGCAATCACCCGCATCCTGACACGCTCTCCCCGTCTCCCCGTCTTCCCGTCTCAAGTCAAGATACTGTAACACAGGCCGATGGCTTTGGCAACTACGCAGGGCCACTGTCGTTTTGCCAATTGTCGCGTCTTTGGGTACACTTTACTGACAGAAGTTCCAAACGCAGCTCGCCAATCTGAGCAACTCGCTCGCACATGATCTGGAGGTTCGATGCACCATCCTATTCCCTCACTGCGCTCGCTGCGCATGTCGTTGGCTCTCGTTCTCGTCACGTTGATCTGGCTGCTGGCCCTGCCCGGCGCCCAGGCGGCCATCCCCGACGATGAACTGCTGGTCAACGGCGACTTCGAGCTTGCCACCGGCTGGACCGAAACCGGCACTTGGATTATTCGCCCCGTTGGCAGTCTACCCAAACCACCCTACAGCGGCGTCTATGCCGCCTGGCTCGGCGGCTACAACTACGCCGACGATGAAATGTTTCAGAACGTCAACATCCCCAACAACATCAATTTTGGCAAGCTGCACCTGTGGTACTGGTCGTTTGGAGACGAATTCACCTACGGCGTTGACTACTTCACACTGAAGTTGGTCAACCCGGTCAACGGCGATCACTACGTCAACGCCATGTCCATAGATGTCCTGCCGCCGACCAATCAGTATCAGCAGGCAACCTACATTCTGACGCCGGCCGATCTCGACGCCATTCGAGGCAAGACGGTGCGCGTGCTCTTTCGCGTTTACACCAACGAACGGCTCACTTCCAGTTTCGTCGTAGACAACGTCAGTCTTGACATCGGCATCGGCAATTCGCGCCATCTCTACCTGCCCACCACCCCCAAGCGCGCCTTCTAGGCCTCGGCCCGCAGAATCAGCGCCGTTGCGACCGTCTTGCTGCGAGGCATGCAGTCACCGCTGTACGCCTCGCCAATCCTGACAACGCCATGCCAGAGTTTTTCAACACGCAGCAGACGCCATCCGCCCGACTCTTCCCGGCCGGTTTCCTGTGGGGAACGGCCACCGCCGCGCATCAGGTCGAAGGCGGCAACCACAACAACCAGTGGTGGGCCTGGGAACAGTCGCCCGGTCACATCCACCAGCAGCAGACGTCAGGACTGGCCTGCAACTGGTGGGCGCCCGGCGGCGCTGAAGCCGATTTTGCGCGCGCCCAGGCGCTTGGTCAAAACGCCCACCGCCTTTCGGTCGAGTGGAGCCGGTTGGAACCGTCGGAGGGCGAATTTGACGCCGCCGCCTTCCAACGCTACCGCGTCATGTTGAGCGACCTGCGAGCGCGCGGACTGACCCCCATGCTGACGCTGCACCACTTCACCAACCCTCTGTGGTTCGAAGCGCAGGGCGCCTGGCTCGACCCCCGCAGCATCGGCCTGTTCGAACGCTTCGTCGAGCGCGTGGTGGGCGAACTGGGCGATCTGGTCAACCTCTGGTGTACGATCAACGAACCGAACGTTCACGCCGTTCTCAGCTATCTGTTGGGCGAGCATCCGCCTGGCCTACACAGTATCGTGGCCCCCTTTCGAGTCCTACGCAACCTGCTGCGCGCCCACGCCCGCGCCTACCGCGCCATCCACCGCCTGGACGCCAGCGCCCAGGTGGGGATCGTGCTGCAACTGCGCCCCCTGCTGCCCGCCAGGCCCGACTCCCCGCTCGACCGCTGGGCGGCGCGCATGCAAGACTACCTGTTCAATCACATCTTCCTGGCCGCCCTGCGCGATGGCCGGCTACGCCCGCCGCTCGGCCTGGGTCAAACCGTCACCGGACTGGCGGGCGCCAGCGATTTCCTGGGACTCAACTTCTACACCCGCGAACTGGTTCACTTCGACCCGCGCATCCCCGGCGAGTTGTTCGGACGCCGCGCCTTCGCACGTGATGGCGAAATGAGCGACACCACCCAACATGGTCTCCCCTATAGCGAGTGCGTGCCCGACAGCCTGGAGCAGCTTCTACGCCGTCTGGCCGTTCTGGGCCAACCGATCCACATCACCGAATGCGGCCTGCCCGACGCCGACGACGATCAACGCCCGCGCTTTTTGATCAGCCACCTGGCAGCCGTGCAGCGGGCCATTCAGGCCGGCGTCCCGGTGCGCGGCTTCTTCCATTGGACGCTGGTAGACAACTTCGAATGGGCCGAAGGCTGGCGCCTGCGCTTCGGCCTGATCGAGCTAGACCCGGCGACGCAGGCGCGCCGGCCGCGCCACAGCGCCCAAACCTACGCCAACATCTGCCGCGCCAACGCTCTGACGCCCGCCCTGGTGCAGCGCGACGCCCCAGAGCTGTTCGACCGCATCTTTGGCGAGGCCTGACGGCGACATGCGCACACCATCCTACCAGGCGCAAATGCGGCTCTTCCTCGCACCGTTTCTGATCGGCATGACCGTCCTGGTGATCCTGCCCGCCCTCGCCACCCTCATCCTGGCCTTCACCCGCTACGACGCCCTGCAACCTCCCACCTGGATCGGTCTGGTCAATTTCCAAAAGCTGTTGACAGCGCCGCTGGTCGGCCTGACCCTGCGCAACACCCTGCTCTTCATCGGGCTGGCCGTTCCGCTGCGCCTGTTGGGCGCGCTGTTGTTGGCCCTCCTGCTGCAGCCACGCTGGCGCGGGCTGGCGCTGCCGCGCGCCGTCGCCTATCTGCCCACGCTGATCCCAGAAGCCGCCTATGCGCTGATCTGGCTCTGGCTGTTCAACCCGCTCTATGGCCCGCTGAACCAACTGCTGCTGCTGGTGGGTCTACCCGCTCCCGCCTGGCTCACCGATCCGGTGACGGCGCGGCTGGCCATCGTCATCATGCTGGCGTTTCAGATGGGCGAAGGCTTTCTGGTGCTGCTGGCCGGCCTGCAAAACACCCCACAGATCTACTTCGAAGCGGCGCGCGTCGAAGGTGCCACCTCCTGGCAAATTTTGCGCCACGTCACCCTGCCGCTCCTGCTGCCCTGGCTGCTCCTGCTGACCTGTCGCGACATCCTGGCCAGCCTGCAGGCCACCTTCACGCCCACCTACATCTTGACCTACGGCGGCCCCTACTACGCCACGACCTTCTTCCCGCTCCTGATCTACGAACTCTCCTTCGACTTCATTGACTACGGGCTGGCCTCGGCCCTCCTGGTGCTGATGTACCTGCTGATGGGGCTGCTCACCCTGGCCATCGTGCGCCTGGCGCGGGCGGGGGGCGTGGATGTCTAGCAGCACGGCGCGCATCGTGCGCTATGCCCTGGCCGGCGGCGTGACGGCGATCTTCCTCATGCCGCTGTGGTGGGTCATCACCGGCTCACTGCGCGCACCGGGCCTACCGCCGCCCAACACCGTGCAGTGGTGGCCCGCCGCCCCTGCCTGGGACAACTACACGGCGATCTGGCGCGTCGTTCCGATTGCGCGCTATGCGCTCAACTCGCTCATCGTCGTCAGCATCGCCGTCCCCCTGACGCTGCTCACCGCCTCGCTGGCCGGCCTGGGGCTGGCGCAGTTGATCGGCCCGTGGCGTCGCCGCCTGCTACTTTTCAGCATCGCCCTGCTCATCGTTCCCGCCGCCTCCGGCTGGATGTTTCGCTTCCAACTGCTGCGCTGGTTCGGCCTGCTCGACTCCCTCTGGGCGTTGATCCTGCCCGCGTTCGGCGCCAGCAGCCCGCTCTTCGTCCTGCTCTTCTACTGGACGTTTCGCCAGATTCCGGCAGAAACGATCGAAGCGGCGCGGCTGGAAGGCGCAGACGGCGGCGCCATTTGGGCGCGCATCGCCCTGCCGCTGGCGCAACCCGCCGTCGCCGCCGTCAGCGTACTCAGCTTTGCCATGTACTGGAGTGATTTCATCGGCCCCGTCCTCTACATCTTCGACCCCGACTGGTACACCCTGCCGGTGGCGCTTCAGTTGTTACGTCAAGTTGATGCCACCAACTGGCCCTGGTTCCTGGCCGGCGTCGTCCTGCAAGTGACCCCCGTGCTGGTCATCTTCGGCCTGCTGCAGCGGTTCTTCCTGCGCGATGGGGTGCTGGAACTGCACGACGGCTGAAGTAGTGAGACAGGCGCCGTCCGCCCGGCCCGATGGCGCTTCAGCGTGAGGTAAAATTCGATGCAACGAGTCTATCGTCTGTTTCTCTGCCTGCTGGCGCTTGCCAGCCTGGCAAGCTGCGTCAATGGCTCGACGACGCCGGCGGGCGCCGTGTCGTTCATGGTCTTTGGCGACCCGATCGAACTGGCGACTTACCAGAAGCTGGTCGCCGCGTTCCACGCTCGAACCTCGGCCGTGCAGGTCGAACTGCGGCACGTGCCGAGCGAAAGCGATTTTCGCCGGCAGTTGACCGCCGCTTTTGCCGCCGGCTCTCCGCCCGATGTCATGCTGCTGAACTACCGCCGTTTCGCCGCCTTCGCTGCGCCGGGCGGGCTGGAACCGCTCGGCCCCTATCTGGCGCGCGGTCAAAGCCTGCGCGAAAGTGACTTCTACGCCCAGGCGCTGGATGGTTTTCGACTCGACAACCAGCTCTGGTGCATTCCACAAAACATCTCCAGCCTGGTGGTCTACTACAACCGTGACCTGTTCGACGCCGCGCAGCTTTCTTATCCCGCCAATGATTGGCATTGGGAAGATTTTTTGGCCGCCGCACAGGCGCTGACACGCGACGAGAATGGCGACGGCCGGCCCGAACAGTACGGCGCCGGCCTGACGCCCACGCTCATCCGCCTGGCGCCCTTCGTCTGGGCCAACGGCGGCGACATCGTGGATGACCCCGCTCGCCCCACCCGGCTGGCGCTCGACACGCCAGAGGCGCAAGCCGCCTGGCAGTGGTTCGTTGACTTGCAGGTCAAGCACAAAGTAACGCCAGACGCCGTGGCCGAGCAAGCCGAAAACAGCGAGACGCGCTTCATGAACGGGCGCCTGGCCATGTTCTTCAACAGCCGCCGCGGCGCGCCCACCTACCGCACGATCCAGGGTTTCATCTGGGATGTGGCGCCCCTGCCGCAGGGGTCCCAGGCCGCCACGACCCTGCACAGTGACGGCTACTGCCTGGCCTCTACCGCGCCCAACAAGGAGGCGGCCTGGCAGTTCATCGAGTTCGCCAATTCGGTCGCCGGCCAGCGCATCATGGCCGCAACCGGCCGTACCGTGCCCTCGCTGCGCCAGGTGGCCGAATCCCCCAGTTTTCTCGATCCGGCGCAAGCGCCGGCCCACAGCCGCGTCTTTCTCGATGCCATTCCATCCATGCGGCGCTTTCCCCTGCTGCCGGCCTGGGTGGGCATCGAAGAGACGGTCAACCGGGAGATCGAGCGGTCTTTCTACGGCCAGGCCAGTGTCGCCGAGGCGACTGCGGCAGCGATCTTACAAACGGAGGCCTACTTCCGGCTTGCCACAGCAACCCCGATGAAGTAAAATGGGGTTGATCCCACAAAAACAGACGTTTGGCCTATAGCCGGCGCCAACGCCGCGCTGGTAAAATCAATCGGCTCGACTGGTCAGGCATCGTTGGAGATCGAGACAGGATTTCGGCATCCAACGCAACGCTAACACACACAAGAAGCGCTTGCTTGCGCCGGCAGCGCATCAGCATGAATGACACCAACAACGCCGGCGCCCAATCAAGGAGGTTTCGCTTATGAATCGTCGTCTCGCATCGTTTGGCGTCGTGAGCCTGGTGCTCGTGACGCTCCTCTTCTCTGCGCGTGCGGCGCGCGTCGCCACATCCACACCGTTGCGCCCGCAAGATGGCGGCATGACCCTCTACGTCAGCGAAGAGGTCAAGCCAGGGATCAGCAGCGCCGTGCGCGACCTGCCAACGGTTGCGCCAGAGCCGCTCAAGCTCGACCGGGAAATCAACCCGCGCCAGAACATGTCAACCTATCTACAAGGCCCCGTCGAACTGCCGAACGGCGGCCCCGATCCGCTCCTGGACACGTCGCAGAACGACAATGTCGAGACTCCTGGTCTGCTGCTCAGTTTCGACGGCATCAGCTACGCCACGGGCGGTTCTGGCTCACCGCCAGACACCAATGGCGAGGTCGGCCCCAACCACTACGTGCAGATGGTCAACAGCACCTTTGCCATCTTCAACAAAAGCGGCGCCCTGCTGGCCGGCCCAACCGCCATCAACCAGCTCTGGGGCGGCTCCGGCACCCGCTGCGGCACCCGCAACGACGGCGACCCGGTCGTCATCTACGATCAGATGGCCGACCGCTGGTTGTTGAGCCAGTTCGTATCGTCCAGCCCATACTACGTCTGCGTCGCCGTTTCGCAAACCGCCGATCCGTTGGGCGCCTACTACACCTACGACTTTTCGGTGACGACCCTGCCCGACTACTTCAAGTTCGGCGCCTGGCCCGACGCCTACTACATGTCGTCGAACGAATCCACCTATGCCGCCTACGCCTTCGACCGCACCCGCATGTTGCAGGGCCTGTCGGCTACCTACATCAAGTTTACCGGTCAAACCAACTTTCTGCTGCCGGCCGACGTGGACGGCCCCACGGCTCCGCCCGCCGGCGCACGCGGCACCTTCTACACCTTCAAGGACAACAGCTACAGCGGTCATGGCGGCGGCGTGGATCGCATCGAGGTGTTCGAACTGGTCCCCAACTTCACGACCCCCGCCAGCTCCACCTTCAGCCTCGTCGCCACGATCCCGATCAGCAGCTACACCTACACTGTCTGCGGTTTCTTCGTCATGAACTGTATCCCGCAGCAGGGCACCACAGCCAAACTCGACCCGCTCTCGGAATGGCCCATGTTCCGCCTGGCCTATCGCAACTTCGGCGGCTACGAAACGATGGTCGGCAATTTCACGGTTGATGTCGGCTCGGATCGCGCCGGCATCCGCTGGTTCGAACTGCGGCGCAGCGGCGGCGCCTGGTCGCTCTATCAAGAAGGCACGCAGGCCCCCGGCAGCGAGCATCGTTGGGTCGGCAGCATCGCCATGGATCGCAGCGGCAACATTGCCCTGGGCTACAGCGTCTCCAGCAGTTCGATGTATCCGGCCATCCGCTACGCCACCCGCCTGGGCACCGATCCGCTCGGCACGCTACAAACCGAGGCGACGCTGATCGCCGGAACAGGGTCGCAAACGTCCACCCACAACCGGTGGGGTGACTACGCCGATATGACGGTTGACCCCGCCGACGATTGCACCTTCTGGTTCACCAGCGAATACTTCTCCACGTCTGGTTCGTCCTGGAAGACACGCATCGGCAGCTTCAAGATGACCGAGTGCAGCGCCGGCCCGACGCCGACGCCTGGCCCCACCTCCACGCCCACGCCGACCCCGACCATTACGCCGACGCCGCCGCCTTCGACCTGCACCACCTTCACCAGCACCGACGTGCCCAAGACGATCTCGGCCAGCGGCACGCCGACGGTCAGCTCGGTGCTCAGCGTCAGCGGCAGCGGCGCTATCACCGACCTGAACGTGCTCGGCCTGAATGGCACGCACACCTGGATCAACGACCTGGACTTCAACCTGCAAAGCCCAACCGGTACGCTGGTGCAGATCATGGCGCGCTCGTGCAGTTCGCAGGACAATTTCGATCTGAACCTGGACGACGAAGCGGCGCCTGGCGCCTGGCCCTGCCCGCCGGTTGGCGGCGGCACCTATCAGCCGAGCAATCCGCTCTCGGCGTTCGATGGTCAAAACGCCAACGGTACCTGGACGCTGATCATCCACGACAACGCCAACCTGGACGGCGGCAGCCTGAACGGTTGGAGTCTGCGGATCTGCACGGCGCAGAACCAGACGCCCACGGCCACGCCGACATCTGCCCCGCCCACGGCCACGCCGACATCTGCCCCGCCCACGGCCACGCCGACATCTGCCCCGCCCACGGCCACCTGGACGCCAACCAGCGTACCACCGACTGCCACCCCCACGCCGCCGCCTGGCAACACCGGCTGGCTCAGTCCGGCCGCCAACAGCGCCGAGACGACCGGCGATCGCAACGGCTTCGAGACAAACACAACCAACGCCTATGCGGACGATGGGCTGTTTGCCGTGGACAACAACAGCGGCACCGGCACCTCGACCAACTGTAACAACAGCAAGAAGGATCGTCACCGCTTCTACACCTACGGCGTCAGCCTGCCCGGCGGCGCGACGGTCAAGGGCATCGAAGTGCGGCTCGACGCCAAAGCTGACAGCGCCTCCGGCTCGCCCAAGTTCTGCGTGCAGTTGTCGTGGGACGGCGGCACAAGCTGGTCATCCACCAAGACGACCGCTTTCCTGACCACCAGCGAAACCACCTATATCGTTGGCGGCCCCACCGATCCCTGGGGACGCGTCTGGACGAGCGCCAATCTGAGCGACGCCAACTTGCGGGTGCGCATCGTCTCCGTGGCCGCCTCGACCGCGCGCGACTTCTCGTTGGACTGGGTGGCGCTGCGCGTCTCGTATTGACATTCCGAACAGTTCGGTGACCGCACCCCCGGCGGTCGCAAAGCCCGTGACACGCAAATAGAGGGGCCGATCATCCTCGACGGGATGACCGGCCCCTCGCCGTAGACGCGGAAATCGCGCCTGCACACGGCCAATGGCATGTTTTGTGTCTGGGCTTTGGCCGCGCCGGTTGGACCGCCGCCAGTCATCAGTTTGCCCAGGAGATCACCAATGCTCGCCCGTCCGACCAGAACTGGCAGACGTCTGGCATGACCCTGCTCGACCTGACTCAAGTAGATCGTGACCTGACCGCATGGGTCAGTTGAACAGGAAACGCGCCGCGTCACTGGCTGTGGTGGAAAAAACGGGCGTCTCTTGCGGAGACGCCCATCGTCATTGGATCGCCACCGCGTCGTAACCGTGCTCTTTAGCGGCCGCGATGATGTGCGCCGGCGTCACCCGACTTTCGTCGAACGTCACTTCCATCGTCTGTTGGCGATAGCTGGCCTTGACGCTGCGGATGCCGTCCACCTCATCTTCCAACCCTTCCAGCGTCAGGGCGCAGCCGCTGCAGTGCATGTTGGGAACCCGAAAAGAGACCGTTTTCATCGCAATCCTTCCTCTACGCAATTTGCCGGCTCTACTCGAACAGAATCTGCCCGGTGTACATCCCCATCGAACAACTGAAGCGCAGCACGCTGCCCGCTTTCTGCGCCGGCAGCTCGATGCTGGTCACGCCGGAGGGTGGCAGGAGTCGTTCGATGTTCAGCGCCGGAATGACGAACGCCTGGGCGCAACTGTAGGTCTTGTCGGTCAGCAGGTCGAGGCGCACCGGCTGGCCGGCGGCGGCGCGCGAGGAAGCCGGGAAATAGCCATCGTTCAGCGCCCGAATCGTCACAGCATTATCGCTGTTCGCCTGGCCTGTCGAATTGGCCGCGGCCTGGTCAGCCGCACACGACGTGAGTCGAGGGTCGCATGGGATCTGGCTCAGGTCGGTCACACCGCCGCTGGCGGCGACCGGCGGAGGTGTTGGGATCGGTTGCAGGGCGTTGGCCAGGTTGGAGACAGAGAGCGGTGAGCCAAGCAGGTTGAGGCCGGTATTGACGGCCAGCAGGCCAAGCGCCAACACCGTCACAGCGGCAACCTTGAGCACGCGCGCCTCCAGCGCCCCGCCCAGGCGTGTGGCCAGATAGGCGAGGGCGAAGAACAGCGGGCTGGCGCCGAGCGTGAAAGAAGCCATGATCGCGGCGCCGGTCAGCGCACTGCCGCTGCCGACGGCCAGCGCCATCATCGCCTGGGTCACGCCGCAGGGGATGAAGACGGTCAGCAGGCCCAGGAAGAGCGGCGTGATGATGTCGCTGTTGCTGTTTTTGGCCGTGCGGCGGATGAAGCGGGTCAGCGGACGCGGCGGCTCGAAGACGAAATAGCGGAAGATGGGGTGAACGTTGAACATGCGTAGAGCGTTGCCGACCATGAAGAGGCCGATGGCGATCTGCAAAGCGCCGCGCAGTGCCGGCGTCAGTTGCAGCGCCGAACCGAGCAGTCCAAGCAGCGCGCCAAGCAAGGTATAGGCGACCAGTTTGGCTGCCAGAAAGAGCAGGATCGGCCGCGCCGTCTGTTTGGGGCGCGCCACAGGCGCGGCAGCGCCTGGCGCGGCCGCCAGGCGACGCTTCTTCTTATGAGCCGCTGGCGCCGCAGCAGTGCGCGCCGCCAGCGCGCTCTGCACATCCCCTTCGACCTGGCGTGCAACCGAGCTGGCCAACAGCCCTCCCTGCACCGCCAGACAACTCAACCCACCGGTGGTCAGTCCGGTCAGAAATACCACCACAAGATCTGTCATACACCTTCACTCGAATCGCAACGGTCTGTGTACGCTTGCAAGCGTCCTCTCGCACAGCCCTCCCGGCCAGCAAAGCCACCGGAGGTCCACCCTCGTCGGCTCCCCGACCAGGCGAGAGGGCGCTATTGTAGCACATGCGGCATCGAAGCGCACATTGCATTGTGGTATCATCTCAATCATTCGCAGACCTGTCAGGTTTTCCTACTTGAACACCTCGAATGACGCCTTCCGCTGACAGCTACTCGTCTTCGAATCCTTGATTCATGAAACGCAACGTTCGTCCGTTCTCCGTCACTGTCCGCACCACATGGTCCGGCGCGCCGTTGGGGATCTCGGCCTCGATCTCCAGCGTCACGGTTACTTTGGCGCCCACCAGGCCGACCAGGTGCGCGATCACCTCGTCGGCGATGCAGCCGGCGTCACGGCCGGCGCGCGTCGCGTCCAGCGTCACCGTGCCGTAGTAGCGCTTGGGCTTGTTGGCCGCTGGATCGATCACTTCTATGCGTTTGACGGGATCGCCCGGACCGCCGCCGATTACCGTCACCTGCTCACCTTTCTCAACTACTGGCTGCACCGGCTCGATCACCCGCTCGGCCTCCAACTGGGCGCGCGCCACGTCCGGCTTCACCAGCAGCCCAGGTGCCGTGGCGTCGGCCAGCATCACCTGCTGCCCGCACTGTAGTCCCCGGTAGCGCCCGGTTGCCTCGTCGTAGCTGTCGGCGTAGGCGAAGCCATCCTGCTCCCAGGTCAACTGCGCCACGCCGGAGCGGATCGCGGCCAGCAGCACCCCGGTGTCCCTGAGCCGCGGCAGGTAGGTGTAGCGGGCGAAGTCGTCCACCAACTGGCGGATGCTGACGTGATCGCCCCGCCACAGCGGGATTTTGTCCAGCCACATGCGCAACATGGTGCCAGCCAGCCCGGTGATCAGCAGATCGTCGCCCTTGAGCTTCTTGCCGGCGCGCACAGCCAGCGCATCCTGGCCGGTCAGCCGCAGCGCCTGCCAGCCCACCGGCGACTGCGGCGTCTCCTGCGCCGGGACCAGCAGCCACTGGTAGGTCTCCGGCAGCCGCGCGGTCACGGTGCTGTCGGCTGTGTCGCGCTGGGCTTCCGCCTGCTTGGCCTGCAAGGGCGACAGGTCGAGCTGCACCCGTTCGGCCAGGATTGATTCCCAGGCCAGGTACTTGCGCGCCGCCTCGTCCAGGTCTTGCAGCCGGGTCTTGTCCGCGGCCAGGAAGACCAGCGTGTTGCGGAAGAGGCGGGGCGCGTTGCCGCGCGCGGCCAGGATGGCCTTGGCGGCTTTTTCCGCTGCGCTCTCTTGCTCCCGGCTGTATGGATGGCTGACGCCCAGCACCACCAACCGCGCGTCCAGGTCATCCGGCACGTCATAGCCCGAGGCCGGCATGGGATGGATGCGGCTGAAGTCGCCCATCTGGCGCAAGTCGGCGCGCAGGCGCTTGTCCAGCTCAGTCACCACCTTGTCCGGGTCGCGCTTGAGCTGTTCAGCCCGATCCTCGGCCAGCTTGGTCACGGTGGGCTGGGTCGAATACCAGTAGCGCGGGCCGTCCTGGTAGAGGTAGGTGGCCGCGCTGGCCAGCCGGCGCAGGGCGTCGCCGAAGACGGCCGGCGACTCGCCCGGCATGACGCAGCCCAGCTTGACCCGCCGATCCTCCAGCCCGCGGTGCGCGGCCGTGGCCGTGGACGCAGAGCCCAGGTAGATGGCGCGCGCCACGCGGCGGGTGGCGGCGAACTTGCCCAGGTTGGGCACGTCCGCATCCAGGCGCAGCGGCAGCGAGTTGGCGCCGTCCACGTCCTTCTCGATCACCGGCACCCAGTTGTCCGACAGGTAGCGCGTCAGCTCGAACTGCACGCGCGGGTCGTTGATGGCGATGTTGGCCGGCATGATCAGCGGGTTGCGGTCCCCCTTCTCCCACAGGCTGTGGATCACCGCGGCCATCAGGCGCAGCACGCCGCGCGTGCGCTGGAACTTGACCAGCGTTGACCAGTCGGTGTAGAGCCGGTCGAAGACCTCGGGGTGGATGGGGAAGGCCGCGCGGATGCGCTTTTCGTAATCGGCGTCGCGGCACTCGGGCGGGAACTCCTGATGTTGGGTGCGGTAGAGGTCGGCAAAGGCGCGCGCGACCACATCACGGTCCTTGAACTGGGCGGGGTCGGCCAGCGGCTCGAACAACCGGCGACGCACGATCTCAAAGCCCTCCTCGGCGCTGGCCGGCCGCCAGGAGGACTCGACGCGGCCCACCACGTTGCGCAGCCGGTCCAACGCCTCGCGGCCGCGCCGGCCGCCCACCTCTACGTCGTCGGCCTGGGTGTGCGGCGATCCGCTGGTGTCCGAGGCTGGCAGGCTGATCACCAGCAGGCAGTTGTCCACCAGCTTGGCCGACTCGGTCAGTACCTGGGCGAAGGTGAACTGGGTCTCGAACGGGCCGGCCGGCAAGGTCACGCTCCCATCCCCCTGGTCGTGGAGCTGGCGCGCGTAGGCCACCCATTCGTCAATCAGGACGAGGCACGGCCCATACTGCTTGAACAGCTCGCGCAGCGCGTCGCCGGGGCTGGTGGCGCGCTCGTCGTCGGCCTGGATGCGGGCGTAGGCGGTCGGGCCGCCCAACTGCCACGCCAGCTCGCCCCACAGCGTGCGCACCACCGTGCCGTCCGGCTTGACCACCGGGTTGCCGGGCGAGATCTTGTTACCCACCAGCACCACGCGGCGGACAGGGGGGAGGAGAGAGGAAGTAGGGGAGAGGAAATAGGAAGTAGAGTCACCCCTATTTCCTCTCTCCTCTTTCCTATTTCCTACTTCCGCCAGCACCGCGTCAATGCCGGCCAGCTCGTTGGGGGCAATGCCGGAGAAGAGATGGTAGAGCGCCAGCATGGAGTGGGTCTTGCCGCCGCCGAAGTTGGTCTGGAGTTGCACCACGGGATCGCCGCCGCGGCCGCCCAAGCGCCGCACTGCGCCCACCAGCATGGTGCACAGGCTCTCGGTCAGGTAGGTGCGGCGGTAGAACTCCACCGGATCGCGGTATTCGTCGGCGCCCTCGCCCAGGTGGACTTGCCACAGGTCGGCGGCAAACTCGGCCTGCTGGTAGCGGCCGCTGGCCACGTCAGGGTGGGGCGTGACGATCTCGCGCCAGGGCTTGAGACCGCCCGCGGCCTGGCTCTCGATGGCCACGCCGGCTGTCTTGCGTCGCTCGCTGCGCACCTGTTCGTCGAAGCGCAGGCGCAAGAGCTCCATCTTCAGCTTCTCGATCTCGCCGGCCTGGGGCGAGGAGATGGCCGTCAGCAGCCGCGCCGACGAGTCCAGCGCGCGGTAGGCGTCGTCGGTGGAGAAGGTCTCCTGGTGCGCCCACTTGTTGCGGATGTCGCGCAGCTCGCTGACCAGGCTGCGCTCGGCGAAGCCCAGCGTGTCGCGGAAGACGCTGTTCCACTGGTCCCACATCATGCGCAGGAGCACGGCCGCGTCCAGTTGGGGCAGGTCCTCTCCCTCGCGCCAGGTGAGGTCGTTGGGCCAGGAGGCGGTCACGCTGGTGATCCAGTACTTGCCGTATTTGGCCTCCAGCTCGCGCGCCACGAAGGGACGCAAGCCCTCTTTCAGCAGCTCCAGCGCCTTGCCGACGCGGTCGTAGTTGGTGATTGCCATGGGTCACTCCCTCGGAAACACATGTTGTAGACACAGAAAAGTCACATGCACGCCAGCGCGCGTGAGGGCAGAGTAATCATGCGCCCAGTCCGAATCAACTGCATTCAGAACATCCGGCGTGCTGTTGCTGGCCAGCGCGACAGCTACGAACTTGCGATCTGAGCGATCGAAGCCGGCCAGATCAGGATCAGCCGGGAACTCGACGAAATTGGCCGGATCGTCTTGGCGTAGAGTGATAGGGATCTGTCTGCAATGGTCTGGATGCGCTTGGATCGTCCACTCGGTGATCATGGCCCAGCTCCTTCACGTGCAGCAAACAGATCGGGTTGCATTGGCATCGTCTGCCTGGCGTCGGCGGCCAGTCGCGCGATCTCCGGCCAACTTTGCACCAGCCCATTATACCACAGCGCCTCGGCCGCGCGCTTCTTGCGCTCGCAGATGGTGTAGAGGCGGTAGGCCAGCTCGCGCGCGGTCTCGGCCTGGCTGCCCAGCCTGGCGGCCAGATCGGCCGCGCCGGCTTCGCCGCCTGTTTCCAGGGCGCGGATCAGTTGATGCACGCTCTCCCAGGCCGTCAGGCGGCGGTCTTTGGCGGGGTCCCAGTTGGCCTGCATCTCGTTGGGTCGTAACAGCCTGACCTTGCCGCGGCTGGAGACCAGGATGCCGGCGTCCACCATGCCGGCGACGCTGGTGTTCTTGGCCTTGGAGAGCGTCTCGGCCACGCCGTACTCGCCCTCGGCAAAGCCGGACTGCTCGAACCAGGCCAGCGCCCAGCGGCTGTCGGCATCGAAATCGCCCTCCTGCTCGGCCAGCGCCTCGTCCAGCGTCTGGTTGATCAGCGCCAGCGCCTCGCGCACTGGAACCGGGTTCCCAGCCGCGTCCAGCACTTTGGCGTAGCGGGTGTACACTGCCATGCCGGGGCCGATGGCGGCTTGCGCCAGGTCGACCGGGGCGATGTTGGCTCGCTGTAGGTGGGCGAGGGCGATGGGGAGTTCGGTCTTGAGCGCGCTGACGAACTCGCGGCGGGTTGCGGTGGGAGTATCGGCCGCGTGCTTGCGGCAGACGAGGATGATGCTGGACGCGAGGGCATTGGAATCCATGCCGCGCATGCGGTTGCTGAGCTCCGTGCGCATCGGCCAGGTGCCGCTAGTGGCGAAGCCAGCGCGTATCACTGCGTCGAGGAAGGTCTCCCAGCCGGTGCTGGTGGTTCCCTCGTCGCTGTCGCTCTCAACCTGTTTGAAGGCGTAGAAAATGGTGACTGGGAAGGCGGGATGAGCTTGCTCGGCAAGGCGGTGTATCGCTTGCGTCATGCCGTCGAGGAAGAAGTTTTCTGCGCCCAGCTTGCCGCCCTCATGGCGGTAGGCGAATGCGACCAGCTCCTCAGCCTTGGGAACGGCAAGTGTGGCGAATAGGTCGGGAAAAACGGGTTTAAGCGACCGGCGTAGCCAGACGTAAAAGAAGTCTGACAGGTCAGCGTACGGCACGTTGTCGTAGTAGGGCGGATCGGTGGACACGATTCGACAGCTCGAAATCAGTTGTGTGGCCGCGTTTGCTTGAATTGCAGAGCCGCCTGGGTGAGTCAAGAGGTCAGCAATCGACTGTGTTGTCCAATCAAAGAGGTTCGTAAAACTGCCTCCCTTGCCACTATGCGGATTCGCCTCGGCATAGTCCCACAACATCGGTATTGCTTGGCGACCAAATGTATGGCTGAGCTTTTGTCCGAACGGCTGCCAGGCGTTGAGGGTTGTCCAATAGTCGGCAAGTCGGCTCACGACAAATGCAAGATACACGTCGATCGCTTCGGCATAGGCCGTCGCACCAATGCCTCCGTCGCGAAAGGACTTGGCATCGTCGTGGAACCCTGCAACCAAGGCATCGCGCTTAACCCACTCGCGCGCTTCCTGCACCAGGTCGGAGAAGGTCGCTAGCGCCACGAGCTGGCGGGCGGTGAAGAGATGCTGCCACTCAGTGATGCCGTAGATGCATGGCGTAAAGGCACGTGCGTCTTCGACAAACGCTCCTTCCGGCTTCCAGTCCGGCTTTGCCTTGCGCGACACCATTTCGTGCTCCGGTGTCGGTGACAGATAGAGTCGCCCGCGCTCGCCCTCGGCCACGATCGCCATCAATTTCGCGCCCATACGACCTGACCTACCTTCGGCTTTGATGTGGTCCCCCGACATGGGCGTGCCTGACATCAGGCACTGGAAGTTCGCCCCGCGAGAAAGCTTTGTCCCTCTATTAGCGGTCTCAGCATCTTTCGGCCTTCCCACCTTCACCGTAAAGCGGTACCCACCATCCTCGATCATTGGCTCGACATACGCTTCCTTGCCCGGCTTGGTCGAAAGCATGAAAGTCGATGCCAACGGCACATCCACATCCGCAAAGGCCGGATTTGGGCTCTTCACCGTCCTTGCCCATATCCAAGCAATCACTGTCAGCTTCTGCCCCACATACGGCTTCAGGTCAGGCCGTTCCTGTGCCATCTCAGCCGTGATCTCAACCTTGGGATACAGGTGCCCGATGCGCTTCTCAGCCTCATCCCGCATCCACTTGCCATAGTAGCGCACATCTTCAGCCAGCCCTTGTGCGCCGCGATAGGAGGGAGAAAATAGGCGATAGGAAATAGGAAGTAGCGTGTCCTCTCCCCTATTTCCTACTTTCTCTCCTCTATTTCCTTCCTCAGATTCCGCCTCATCGTCGTCAGCATCCGTCCCACTTCGTCCCAGAGCCCCCGCAACGTCTTCGTCTCTGACCCCGGGAACCACCCCACCTGTTCGCAAAGGGTCAACAACGTCTCGCTTTCCGCCAGCGAGCCATGCGCGATCGCCAAAAACTGCGCCTTCTCCCTGTCCGATTCCCTCGCCCACCCCTCGGCGATATTCGCCGGAATCGAGACCGCTGCGCGTGTGATCTGCGACCGCATCCCATAAGTCTCCTCCCGCGGCAACCTCGGCGCCAGCCGGTAGACCTCGCGTGCCGCCGCCATCGCCTTCTGCCATACGATCAGGTCTTTGTAGTGTGGCGCCATCGCTCACCTCCCTATTTCCTATTTGCTCTTTCCTACTTTCTGGATTCACCGGCGGCCGGTTGGCGAACCTGGGTGGAATCTCGATCATGGCCTTGTTGATCAGCACCGCCACCGGGTTCAGGTCGCTGGCGTAGGCCTCCAGCCCCAGCCGCTGCGCCTCCAGGGGCAACGCGCCGCCGCCGGCAAAGGGGTCGTGAAAGGCCGGCAGCTTGTGGCGGTCGAACAACTCCCTGGCGCGCGGGTGATCGGCGTTCTCGGCGCAGGTGTAGCGCCAGCTCTGCCAGATCTCGTCGCGCGCCTGCTGCAAGACCTGCTCGTTGGTGGTGTTCTCCCACTTGACCAGCTCCTCGATGATGCCGAACAGCCGCTCCCGCTCCAGGTCGGCCACACAGCCCTCCAGGGTGGGTTCAGGCCCGGGGTCGGGCACGCTGCCGTTGCCCCCGCCGCGCGCCGCTTCGTAGGCAGCCTTGCGCCGGTTCCACGCCTCCAGCCGCTTGTGAAGCTCGCGCGTGGCCGCCCGCTTCTGGGCGGGGTCGCTGAGCAGCACGTCGGTGTGCTCCGATGGGTCATCCACCATCTGGGCGAAGATCACCGCCCGCGCGGCCGCCAGCGGTCGCCGCGCCCACCACAGGTGCAATGTCGAGGGGTGGCCGTGGCGGATGGACTTCTCGCGCGCCGACGCTGCGTTGATGGCGTCGAGGGGGAGGGCGACTTCGATCAGTTTCTTTTTGTAGGTCAAGGTATCTGCACTCCACAACGGTCTGCAACCGCGCGTGCAAGGTTGCGGAAATCACCGTAACAATCCTGAACAGCTTTGGCATGCCCGCCGAGCGCGCCATCGGCTGGCCTAAGGAAGAACATCGGCTTGCGCGCTTCCTGAGCGAGTGGCATGAGGCTGCGGTAGTGCTTCAGCGCCGCCAGGCAGTACGGATCATCTTCCACAGTCGGAGCAGCGGTCGCCATTTGGTCAAGCACGGATTCCCGATATACCGCAGGAATACGCGCCATCCAGCGATCATAAGCTTTGACCGGCCGATCAAGGCGCACGGCATGCTGCATCAAGACATAACCTGCTGGTGTCATGTTGCCGTGCGGGATCGAAAGACCAGCAACTGGATTCCGCTCCCGCCGTTCGGACCATTCGGCGCGCCAGCGGCGGAGGGTTGGCCCGAGGTTCCTTAGGCCTTGTAAGGAATAGAGGTCGGCCGCCAGCGGTATGACCACATGTTCGGCGGTTATCAAGGCAGCACGGTTGATCGCACCGAGATTCGGTCCCACATCGATCAACACCACGCTGGCTTCACGCTCCTGAGCGGCCTGCTCGATGATGCGCCACATGGCAGAAAGTACGCGAAACGCTCGGGGCTTTCGGTCTAGACAATCCGGCCACTGGCTGGTCAACTCATCTTCCGACGCCGACAGGGCCAGGTCTCCCACCAGTAAACCGATGTTCTCGGTGATAGATTCTACGTGTGGCGCCGCAATGTCGCCCGTACCGTCCAGCAGTGGCTGAAGCGCGCCAAAGACGGTTTCGACATGAGAACCGTCCGGCCACAGCGCCTCTAGCCGCTCGTCGTCCACGAACATGCTGGTCAGGTTGGCCTGTGGGTCGAGGTCTGCAGCGACCACCTGCAGACCCAAATCAGCGTACATCCATGCAAGGTGATACACGAGCGAGGTCTTGCCGACGCCGCCTTTGTTGTTGAAGAAGGCGATGGTTTTCATAAGGTGGGCCTCACGACGACCAGAACGTAGCCTTGATCCACGCGAAACTCGGGGGGAGGGTTGCCGTTGCGCTGGAGTGCATTTCGAGCTGCTGCGATCCCACCGCCGAACTTCTGAACGTAGCCAAGCACGCGCATAGCCTCGGCCAGATTTGGATTGCGGTAGTCAGTCAGCCCTGGAGTGCCAAAGTTCTCTAGGGTAACTTCGCCGTACGGACCACCAGGACTGAGGATCTCGATGCGGTCGTCGTACCAGTACACGCGCACCGGTGCATTCGTGCCCTCGTACGTCCTGTGGAGAATGGCGTTTCGCGCAAGCTGTTGAAGTGCAACGAGTGGGTATAACGGCGCACGTTGTTCAAGCGGCCCGCTGGTAAAGTCCACACGCGTCCGATTGTGGGCGACGAGTTTCTCCTCCAACTTCCGCACTACGTCTGCCACCGTGCCATCGATGAGTTCCTCGTCCACAATGGGTTGGTCCAGCTCTGTCCCTTCTATGCGGAGGAACTGCACGTAGGCGCCGGCGAGAAAGCTCCGTGTCGTCTTGCCAATTACCAAAAGACCAAGCACGGTTGGTATCGGTGAGTCTACCGACACGATCATCTTTGTCGCTGCGAGCCGTTGCGCAGAGTTGCGGTCGTTTGCTTCCAAAACATCCAAGGGAACGGCAGCAAGGAGGTATTCTGACTCAAATCTGACCTGGTCGAGGTCCTCAAGCATGGCCGACATCATTGGCTGGACATCAAACGGTCTGTCGCGATAGCGCCGCTTTTCGTTCAGGATGCGCTCGTCCTGTGCTGACGCAATGCCTCGACGCGGGCCGATGCGAATGCAGATACGTCCCCTATACCTCACAGGGGTCGAATCCGCAGGCAATACCGTGATGACCGCCATCTCTGCTCCAAGTAACAAGCGCTTCTCCACATTCAGGCTCGGTGGCGGCAGGATGTTGCCGTCGGTCTTGATGTCTGCAAGCTGCAGCAGCAGTTGATCAGTGACAACCAGTCCAGATGGCGTCCCATCGTTCCGTGCACCGATGAAGACAACGCCGGGTCGGCGGTGATCGGGCAGGTCATTGGCAAACGCACAAACAGTTTCACGCACCGTCGTCGGTGCATCTCCTTTGAACGTCTCCTTGCGTTCCGCAAGGTCCGACTCCACGTCGGCCAGCATTTGTTGGAGATCCTGGTCGGTATAGGTCATCACGACTGTCCTTTCATCTTGGCTCATCGGCTCGTGCCAGAAGCTTGGCAAAATCGTAGTTCACGCTGGTGACGCCGAAGTCTGGCTCACGCTGGAACGGCCGGCGCAAATAGCAGACCCGATGCGCATTATCACCCAGGAACTCAACCATTGCCAGAATGAAGTCCTCCGGCTTGTTGAGCGAGTAGAGTATCTCGTTCTTGGTCACCGTCACCGTGTCTGCGCCGCTGACCCGGCCCTTGACCTCGATGAAGCGCAGCTTGCCTGTGCCCGGCACGCGGCTCTCGATGTCGTAGCCCAGGTGCTCGAACTCGCGATCGGCCGGCTCGAAGCCCAGGCTGCGCTCCACCTCCATGACGATGGCCCGCGCCCGGGCGGCCGCAGCCTGGGTGTCGGCCGCGCGCCGCAGCTCGGCCTGCTCCTCGGGCGTCAACTGCCCGCCCATCGCGCGCAGCAGCCCCAGCGGCACCACCAGCAGGCCGCCTAACACCACCGGCGGCAGCGGCGAGATCTGCGCCTCCAGCTTCAACTCATCCAGCCGCTTGTGCAGGCGCGCTTGCAGCGCGTCGGCCCGCTTCCTGGCCTCGCCTGAGTTGAGCCGGGCGTTAGGCTTGCCGGCCTGCTCTTGCAGCTTGAGCTGCTCGGCGCGGTGGTCCCAATAGGTAATCTCCTTGACCAGCCGATCCTTGACGGCCGCCTCGGTCTTGGCCAGCAGCGCCAGCTTGTGGTCGCGCACTTCCTTCAGATGCTCAGGCACGACGCGCGCCACGGCGTAGCCTTGCGCTTGTTGTTCCAAGTTGCGCGTGACCCAGGCGCACTCAGGCCGCTCCAGGATGTCGCCGACGCCTGGCTCGCCCTCCCTCAGCGGCCGGTAGTCCAGGTAGGGGGCGTAGTGCATGTGCCGCGCCTGGCCGGCCGCGTTCAGCTCCACGTAGAGCATGCGCTTGGAGATGACGCGGCGCTCGCCCGACCGGGTCAGGCCGGCGTCCTGGATGGCGTGCTCCAGGTAGAAAAGCACCCTCGGCTCGGTACCCGGATCGCGCTCGTCCACCAACACCGTGCCGCGCCGTAATAAATCGCGGTTGCGCTCCAACGTCAGGTTGATCACCGCGTCCAGTAGGGGATGGCCGGGGCAGACAAAGGCGGCCAGCGGCTGCCCCACAGGCGTCATCAGGTTCTTCTCGAAGGCGATGCGCTCGTAGCGCACCAGCACCGACCCTGCCCTGAGCAAAGCCGAAGGGTCGCCGATGCCGATCGCACGGTCACGGTTGCGCACCGGCGCCGGCACGTGGGTCACCTCGTAGCGGCGATGCTCCCGCTGCCTGACCGTCCCGCCCAGCCGCCGGAAGGCCTCGTGGAAGAACTCCTCGATGTAGTGCGGCTGCAAGCGCCGCGCCTCGGCCCGCTCCATCTCCTCGCGGATGCGGTAGACGCGGCTGGCGTCCATGGCGTCGTGGGCCAGCGCGCGGTCTTCCAACAGGTCTTGCAGCCGCTGGTGGTCCAATGCCCGGTCGAGCACGGTGGTCAGCCGGGCGCGCACCTCCGGCTGGTCGCCGTAGCGGATGGCCTCGATCAACAGCTCGCGCAGCGGCTTGCCCTCGAACTGCAGCTTGCCCAGCACGTCGAAGACCTGGCCGCCCAGCGACAGGCGCGCCTGATCCAGTTTGTCCAGCAGCCGGCGATAGACGTCGCCCTCCCTGGTCTCGTCGGCCACCAGGTTCCACAGGTGGCAGACCTCGGTCTGGCCGATGCGGTGGATGCGGCCAAAGCGCTGCTCCAGCCGGTTGGGGTTCCAGGGCAGGTCGTAGTTGACCATCAGATGGGCGCGCTGCAAGTTGATGCCTTCGCCGGCCGCGTCGGTGGCCAGCAGCACCTGCACCAGCGGATCGTGCCGGAAGGCCTCCTGCGCCTTGGCGCGCTCCTCGCGGCCCAGGCCGCCGTGGATCGTCACTACCGCCTCGCTGCGCCCCAAGAGCCGGGTGATGCGGTCATCCAGGTAGTTCAGCGTGTCGCGGTGCTCGGTGAAGATCACCAGCTTCTGCCGCGGCGAGGGCGTGGGCTGGGTGATGGGGCCGGCGACGTAGGGAACCCGTTCCTCGGCCAGCCGGTTGGCGATGGCCCCCGCTGTGAAGATCTCGCCCAAGAGGCTGGCCAGCTCGCGCCACTTGGTGTCCTGGCCGCTGCGCCGCACGGCCAGAGCAGCCGTCTCCAGCTCAGTAAGCGTTTCGATCTCGGCCTGCAGCTCGCTGATGGAGCGGGCGGCCGTGGCCTGGTCGAGGATCGCCTCCTCCACCTGGGCCACCTCGTCGTCCGGCGCGTCCTCCAGGTCTTCCAGGTCGTCGGCGTCCAAGAGCGGCGCTTCGGCCATGATCGCCGTGGCGAACGCGCCGCGCTGCAACAGCTTCAGCTCGCTCAGGCGCCGCTCCAGCCGCTGGCGCCGTCGGCGCAGCGACTGGTAGATGGCCTCCGGCGACGAGGCCAGCCGCCGTTGCAAGACGGTCAGGGCAAAGCCCACCGTGCCTGCGCGTTTTTCGTTCTGCAGGGCATCGGCGCGGTTGAACTCGGCGCGCACATAGTCGGTGACCGCTTTGTAGAGCGCAGCTTCGGCCGGCGACAACTGGTAGGGGACGGTGTAGGCGATGCGTTCGGGGAAGAGCGGCGTGCCGTCGAACTTGAGCAGGCTCTCTTTGTCCATGCGCCGCATCAGGTCGGAGACGTCGCTGACGTGCGCGCCGTCGCGGAAGCGGCCCTCGAAGCGATCGCCGTCCAGGAGCGCCATGAAAAGCTGGAAATCCGCCTCCTTGCCGTTGTGGGGCGTGGCCGTCATCAGCAGCAGGTGCCGGGTCAGCGTCGAGAGCATCTGGCCCAGGCGGTAGCGTTTGGTGTACTTGATCTCCCCGCCGAACACCGTGGCCGACATCTTGTGCGCCTCGTCGCACACGATCAGGTCCCAGCGGCAATCGGGCGCGTGCAGCTTGCCCTGCACCGCCTCGTCGCGCGCCAGCTTGTCCAGGCGGGCGATCACCAGGTTGCTCTCCAGAAACCAGTTGCCCGTGCGCGCGGACTCCAGCTTGTCGTTGGTCAGGATGTCGAAGGGCAGGTGGAAGCGCTGGTAGAGCTCGTCCTGCCACTGCTCGGCCAGGCTGCCGGGGCAGACCACCAGGCAGCGTTGCAGGTCGCCGCGCGCGATCAGCTCCTTCATCAGCAGGCCGGCCATGATCGTCTTGCCTGCGCCGGGGTCGTCGGCCAGCAGGAAGCGCAAGGGCTGGCGCGGCAGCATGGCCTCGTAGACGGCGGTGATCTGGTGGGGCAGCGGCTCCACCACCGAGGTGTGCACCGCCAGGACGGGATCGAACAGGTGCGCCAGGCGGATGCGCTGCGCCTCGGAGGTCAGGCGAAAGAGCGCGCCATCGCCGTCGAAGCTCCACGGCCGCCCCTGCTGCACGATCTCCAGCCGCGGCTCGTCGTGGCGATAGAGCAGCTCGTTGGCCACCTTGCCGGTCGCGGTCTTGTAGGTCAGCTCCAGCGCGTCCGAGCCGTACCACTGGACGTTGACGACCGTGACCAGTGCGTCAGGCAGGATGCCGCGCAAGGCTGCGTTGGGTTGGAGCTGTTCGAGTTGGGTCATGCTGGTCGTCTCCGTCAGTGCGATGGGATGATGGGATGATGGGATGAAAAACAAAGCGCAGCATGAGCAGGCGAGGTGGGGGAATTGGCGTTTTGCAGGTTGAGATCCACTTGCATGTGCGATCCAACTGACACGCATTGTGACACTCGAGTGGACTATAGCGTCTGAATCTGATGAAGCTCGATTCTGCCCCGCTCCGCTAAGATTATTGTCTCCCAGAATGTGAGCGGAGAGGTGAGAAACTCGTTGTCGCTATCCTGCAGTAACGCCGAGGCATCTACGCTGATGCGGTCAGGTTCCATCAAGCTCCGCAGCCAGATGTGTGTGTCGAGCAAGTATTTCATCATGACAAGACCTCCCAGACTTCCATGCTCTCGACCGGAGACACAATATCGCCAACGATCTTCCCCGTCTCTTTCATGCATCCTAACTCCGTTGTATCCCTGATTCACGCACATCAGCAATATAGCGGTCTCGCCCCACGCGATTATACCCTCAAATGAGCCATACCGCCCAATTTCTTGCGCCATCGAGGTCAACCGGAATAGTATGTGCTCAATCGTCCGGGGAAACACCGTAAAGGCTTCAGAAACCTTTTGGGTTTGGGGTTGCCACTCCAAGTCATTGAGCAGGTACCCAGATTCGATTGGTGCGTTCGACCACGTGCGCCAGTTCGAGCGACTCTGCCCGAATCCGCCCCGCAATCGTGCGATAGATGCTATTCATAAGATCACTCCCTCGCGTGCGATGGTTTCACGCAACGCAGCGTTGCAGTGGTCCACTGCAACAAGATCCACCTTGAACTCAGGCGATAAATCCTGCAGTCTGGCGACGGCCGTAAAATAGTCATCGGGCGCCAGGCCACTGGCGGCAAGATCAATATCCGACGTAACGGTGAACCAATGACCGTGGACGAGCGAGCCGAACAGGACCACCTGCGTCGCGCCAAAATCTTCTTTCAACAACGCTGCGGCCTGTCGCGCCACCTCCTGGGCGCGGTCACGCCGCAGCGCCAGGGCGCGTGTCGTTTCTGCCGCGCGCCGCCGTGCGGTCGCACGATAGGCGGCCATCGCCGCCGGACTGGAATGGGACGCGTCGATGGTTGTTGTGGCTGTTTGAGACATGGTTCGCCTCCGTATTGTCTGGGACGGCAAATGCGCTTCCAGAGTGCTACTGCGAGCATTGCAGCATTGCAGCATTGCAGCATTGTAGCATTGTAGCATTGTAGCATTGCAGCATTGTAGCATTGTAGCATTGTAGCATTGTAGCATTGTAGCATTGTAGCATTG
>CAZOLV010000043.1:39675-41211 GCA_964580725.1 uncultured Anaerolineae bacterium
AGCATTGTAGCATTGTAGCATTGTAGCATTGTAGCATTGTAGCATTGTAGCATTGCAGCATTGCAGCATTGCAGCATTGCAGCATTGTAGCATTGTAGCATTGAGCGAAAAGACCGACAAGCCGAGGGGTAAAAGGGGTGCGGATCACGTTGCCGCGAGAGGAAAGTCAACCGGACGGGCGGGCGGGCGGTGGCTCTCGCGCTGCGTTCTGGCGGCGACGAGCCTGTTGCTCATCCTAACATGAAAAGAAAAAACTGCCGTGGGTTGCAATTTGCTTTTGCCAGCCCGCGGCCGGTGTGCCAGAATGAGCCATCGCCAGCCACGGGTCAGCCTATGTCAGATCGAGCGGAGGTCATGTCAATGCTGCAATGAAATGGCGGCAGGCGTCCTTGTCAAAGGCGAAGCTGACATCCCCCGCTTCATCACCGGCAAAAGTCAACGTAAGCATAGCAAGCCCTTCGCTATTTGGATTGCTCGTATGATCGGCAACGCCCTTCGTGCCGCTTCGTGGCTTCGTGATCTAGCCTCTCGCCGCTCTGGGCGGCTCGACGGATGCGGACAACCTGTGTTTCGCCTGTTCCTCGTGCAACGGTTATAAGCAAGCCCGGTTTCGCGGTGTAGCCCGGCAACCGGCACGGAAGTCCCCTTGTCCCATCCCCGCCGTCAGGTGTGGCGCGACCACTTGACATGGAGCCAGGATGGCGTCCAGATCATCGGTCTGACGCCGTGCGGCCGTGCGACCATCGGGGCGCGGCATCTGAACCATCCTCTGATCGTGGTGGCGTGTTCGATCTGGGTGCAGACCGGGCTTCATCTGCCGACATCGGGAAAATGACAGCGAATCTGCCGGATTGGCCGAATCCCGGCGCCGGCGAGACAGATTCGATCCATCCCGTGGATTCGTTGTCATTTTTCGCATTCTGCACCACGGCCCTCCTTTCTGTCCTGTATTTCAGCACCCTGCCGAAGGGCTGCCACGGTGTTTCGCAATCACTTTGCGGCTTCGTGATTGAAGCCCTGCACCTCTGCCAACCGCAGGAAGGTCTCGATCTCTTGTGCGCCCATGTCTTTGGGGTGGCGTTTGCCGTGGAACAGGATGAAGCGTTTGATCCAGTTGAGGTAGGCTTCTTCGGTGCGGATGGAGTAGTGTTTGAGGCGAATGGTATCTCGAACGATGTCGAGGAGCTTTTTGGCGGGTGGTTTTGGCGGAGTGGGAGTGGGCGGATTTGTTGGCATGGGCGCCTCATGGCTTTTGACATAGATCGAGCATTGATATACAATGAAATTGCCGGCGAGCAGTTCGGGGCTGGCAGCAATCCACTTTTTGGCGATTAGGCGGAATTTTTGCCGTCTAATCTTTCTTCACGGCGTATTATACGGAAGTAATCCATCTAATGCAAGTATCAGGGGTATTAGGTGGATATTTTCTGTCTAACAAGCTCAGATCGGGTATTAGGCGGATGGAGTCCGTCTAAGTAATAGTTAGGCGCTTAAGGCGAGTAACATGGTTACATTCAGGTATTTTCGAGGAAAATA
>CAZOLV010000044.1:0-30862 GCA_964580725.1 uncultured Anaerolineae bacterium
CTGACAGGTCTTCGAGACCTGTCAGGTTTTCCGAGACCTGTCAGGTTTTCCGAGACCTGGTTTTCCGAATTACTGAGATGATACCGAATAAAATGGAGAACGAACGATGAACAACCAGAGTGCACTGGCAGCGTCGCCCGCTTGGGACGGCGCTGAGATGAGGCCAACCCTGCCGGCGCAGGCGTTGATCCCGGCGCGTTTCGGTCTCGACGGCGCAACCCGCATCGCCGAAGCGCTGACCTTCGACGACATTCTGCTGGCGCCCGGCTATTCCGAAGTGCTGCCGTCCCAGGTGGACGTCAGTGTGACGCTGCATCCTCGCCTACGGCTGCGTGCGCCGATCGTTTCCGCCGCCATGGACACCGTGACCGAAGCGCCGCTCGCCATCGCCCTGGCGCGCCAGGGTGGCCTGGGCGTCATTCACCGCAACCTGACCCCCGAACAGCAGGCCGAAGAAGTTGATCGGGTCAAACGCTCCGAATCGGGCATGATCGTCAACCCGATCACCCTGACCCCCGACCGGCCCCTGGCCGACGCCGAGGCTCTCATGCGCCGTTATCACATCAGCGGCGTGCCGATCGTGGCCAACGACGGCAGCGGCCGTCTGGCCGGCATCCTGAGCAATCGCGACATCCGCTTTGCCTCCGACTTCGAGCGGCCCATCAGCGAATACATGACGTACGAAAACCTCATCACCGCCCCGCTTGGCACCACGTTGGATGAAGCCAAGATCATCTTGCACCGCTACCGCATCGAAAAGCTGCCGTTGGTGGATGAACAGTTCCGACTGAAGGGGCTGATCACCTACAAGGACATTCTCAAGCGCGAGGACTTCCCCAACGCTGCCGCCGATTCCCAGGGTCGGCTGCTCGTCGCTGCCGCCATCGGCGTGGGCGACAATGCGCTGCGCCGGGCCGAACTGCTGCTGGCCGCCGGCGCCGACGCCCTGGCCATTGACACGGCGCACGGTCACACCCGCAACGTGCTCGAAACACTGCGGGTCGTCAAACAACGCTGGCCCAACGCCGTCATCATGGCGGGCAACGTCGTGACCGCCGAAGGTACGCTGGCCTTGATTGACGCCGGCGCCGATGTGGTCAAGGTGGGAGTGGGCGCCGGTTCGATCTGTACCACCCGTATCGTGGCTGGCGCCGGCGTACCCCAAATCAGCGCCATCAGCGAATGCGCCGCTGCCGCTTCGGCGCGGGGCATCCCCGTCATCGCCGACGGCGGCATCCGCTACAGCGGCGACATCGTCAAGGCGCTGGCTGTGGGCGCCGCGGTGGTGATGTTGGGCGGCCTGCTGGCCGGCCTGGAAGAATCGCCCGGCGAGACGATCACCTGGGAGGGGCGCCGTTTCAAGGAATACCGCGGCATGGGGTCGCTTGGCGCGCTCAAAGGGCGCAGCGCCGACCGCTACCAGTCCGGTCAAACGACCGGCGACGCCTCTCCCGATATGGCTGGCAAACTGGCGCCGGAGGGTATCGAAGGGCAAGTGCCCTACAAGGGCCGTCTGGCCGACTATCTCTTCCAACTGCTCGGCGGCTTGCGCAGTGGCATGGGCTATGTCGGCGCTGCCAATCTGGCCGAACTGCGGGCGCGAGCGCGCTTCGTGCGCATCACCAACGCCGGCTACATCGAAAGCCATCCCCACACCATCATGATGACCAAGGAGGCGCCAAACTACCAGGCGCAGCCACGCTGATGACTCAACCCGCGCTCGACCACGTTCGCATCGAAGTGAGCGTCCGTTCGCCCTTCGCCGATGCCCGCTGCCAGGCGCTGACGCACGCCATCGCCGACCTCGGCCTGCCCGGCGTCACCGTGACGCGCGTCGCCGACCTCTTCTTCCTGACCGGCGACCTGGACGCGGCCGCATGCGAGCGCCTGGCGCATCTCCTGCTGTACGATCCGGTCGTCGAAACGGCGCATCTGACCCCCTACCGCGCCGCGCCCGGCGAGCAGATCGTCGAGGTCACCTTCCATCCCGGCGTCACCGACAGCGTGGCCGAAAGTCTACTCGACGCCGCCCGCCGCTATGGGGACGAGGGGCAGTCATCGCAGCCGCTGCCCGCCTTGCACGGCGTTAGCCGAGGCGTTAGCCGAGGCGTTAGCCGAGGCGCCGCCACCGGCCAGCAGATCGTGCTGGCTGGCGCAGTGACGGCAAACAGCGCCGACCGTATCGCCCGTGAACTGCTGGCCAACCCAACGATCCAGTTCTACACCGTCGGGCGCCCCATCACTCCGGCCTTCGTCCGCGCCAGCGCCGACGATACGGTAGAGTTGATCCCGCTGCGCGCCGCTGACGCCGCTGACCTGCTCGCCGTCAGCCAGGCGCGGCGGCTGGCGCTCGATCTGGACGAAATGACAGCGATCCAGGCCTATTTCCGCCGGCTCGACCGCGACCCAACCGATGTCGAACTGGAAACGCTGGCGCAAACCTGGTCGGAACACTGCGTGCACAAGACTTTCAAGGCGCTGATCGAGTTCAGCGATGCCAGCCGCCCGGACGCCCCGCCGCAACGCTCGATGATCGAAGGACTGCTGCAGACCTACATCAAGGCGGCCACCGACGCCCTGGCCAGGCCCTGGGTGGTCTCGGCGTTCGAAGACAACGCGGGCATCGTCCGTTTCAGCGCCGGGTTCGATCTGGCCTTCAAGGTCGAAACGCACAACCACCCCTCGGCGCTAGAACCGTTTGGCGGCGCCAACACCGGCGCCGGCGGCGTCATCCGTGACGTGATCGGCGTCTCGGCGCGCCCCATCGCCAACACCGACGTGCTCTGCTTCGGTCTGCCCGACACCGCTCCCGACGCGCTGCCGGCGGGTGTGCTGCATCCGCGGCGCGTTGCCGTCGGCGTCGTGCACGGCATCGAAGACTACGGCAACAAGATGGGCATCCCCACCGTCAACGGCGCGATTCTGTACGATCCCGCCTACACCGCCAATCCCCTTGTCTTCTGCGGCTGTCTCGGCATTGTGCCGCATGGGCTGCACGCCCGCCTGCGCCAGCCGACCATTGGTGATCTCGTAGTCGTCATCGGCGGGCGCACCGGCCGCGATGGCCTGCGCGGCGCGACATTTTCTTCGCTCGAAATGTCGCACGAAACCAGCCAGACGGCGGGATCGGCCGTGCAGATCGGCCATCCCATCCACCAGAAGCGCTTGCTGGATGCGCTGCTCGCGGCCTTGCACGGGCACGGGCATGGGGCGCATTGGCAGGATGCCCCTGCTGCGCCTCCTACCTCCCTGCCGTATCACGCCATCACCGACTGCGGCGCGGGTGGGCTTTCGTCGGCCATCGGCGAAATGGCCGCCGAATTGGGCGCCGATATCGAACTGGCGCTGGCGCCCCTGAAATACAGCGGCCTGCGCCCCTGGGAAATCTGGCTCAGCGAAGCACAGGAACGCATGGTCCTCGCCGTGCCGCCGGCCGGCTGGCCCCATTTGCAGGCCCTGTGCGCCCAATTCGGCGCTGAGGCGACGGCGCTGGGGCGCTTCACCGGCGATGGGAAGCTAACCGTCCGCTTCCACGGCCGGCCCGTCCTCAGCCTGGACGGCGATTTTCTCCATCACGGCATCCCGCGGCGCCGCCTGCGCGCCGTCTGGGCGCCGCCCGCGACCGTCGAACCGCCCGCCCTGGCGTCCCTGGCGCCCGCCGATCTGCCCGGCTGGTTGCTGCGCCTCTTGAGTCACCCCAACGTCGCCAGCAAAGAAGCGGTCATCCGCCGCTACGATCACGAAGTGCAAGGCGCGACGGTCATCGCACCCCTGGTCGGCGCCGCCCTGGACGGGCCTGGCGACGCCGCCGTGCTGCTGCCCGTCGAGGTCTTGCTGGAGCATGGCGCTGCCGCATCTGCCTCGCATGCCAATTTCCTGCCTGGCGTGGCGCTTGCCAACGGCATCGCCCCCGCCTTCGGGCAGCTCGACCCCTACCGTATGGCCTTTGCCGCAGTGGACGAGGCGCTGCGTAACCTGGTCGCCGTCGGCGCCGACCCGGAGCAGGTCGCCATTCTGGACAACTTCTGTTGGGGAAACCCTGCCCTGCCTGACCGCCTGGGCAGCCTGGTGCGCTGCGCCCAGGGCTGCCACGATGCGGCGCTGGCCTATGGCGCGCCCTTCATCTCCGGCAAGGACAGCCTGAACAACGAATATGTGGGCGCCGACGGGCAAAAGCACGCCATCCCCGGCACGCTGCTCATCTCGGCGCTTGGCCTGGTTCCCGACATCGCCCACACGGCGACGATGGACTGCAAGGAGGCGGGCAACCTGCTCTTCGTCGTTGGCGCAACGGCGCAGGAACTGGGCGGCTCTCTGTTCTACCAACTGCTGGCCGCCGACCAGGGCGCAATGCAGCCACTGGCCGGCGTCGTGCCCGCGCCGCTGACCGACCCCGTGCTGCGCCTGCGCGCCCTGCATCGCGCCATGCGTCAGGGGCTGGTGCGCGCCTGTCACGACTGTGCGGAGGGCGGGCTGGCAGTCGCCGCCGCTGAGATGGCGCTGGCCGGCCGCCTGGGCATCGAACTCGATCTGGCGCGCCTGCCGCTGACCGGCCCTATGCCGCCCGCCGCGGCGCTCTTTGCCGAATCATTGGGCCGTTTCCTCGTCGAAGTGCGCCCGGCCGACGCCGGCGCCTTCCTCGCCCTGTTCCCCGACTCGACCCCTGTCGCCTGCGCCGGCGCCGTGGTGGCAACGCCCCATCTCGTCCTGCGCACGGGCGAGACGACGCTCTGCGCGCTCGCCGTGACCGATCTGCTCACGGCCTGGAAGGATGGCGCCATTCGATGAAAACGGCTTTTCGCTCCCTCTCGCTGGCTGCCGCGCTGGCGCTGCTGCTGCTTTGGCTCTTCACCCTGACCGCCTGCCAGGCGCCGCCCCCTTGTACAGACCCAGTGACGGGCAGCGTCACCGTGCCATCGTCGGAACGCTCTTTCTGCCTGTTCGGCTGTCCCTGCCCCACCCTAACGCCGACCCCCACCGCGTCTCCAACGCCCACGGCGACCCCCACCCCCACGCCGCCGCCCTACCTGACGCTAGTCAACGCCTCGGCCCTGCCGCCTACCACCACCGCCGGCGTCATCCTCTTCAGCACACAGGCGCAGCAGGGAGACACGCTGCTGTGGCAGTTGTCCAGCCGCGGGCTGTTCACCGTGACCGACCGTCTGTTGGATACCGGGTGGGATTGCAGCGGCCCGGCCGCCGCCGCGCCACGTTGCGCCTTCACCGATCAGGCCGGCCAGGTCTGGACGACCACCCTGACCACGCCCGCCGAACCGCTGCTGGCCGAACCGGGCCTGCCGCCGGCCCGTCTCGACCTGGCGCCGGACGGGCTGCGCCTCGGCCTGGTCTTCACCGATGATCTCGACATTCTCGACCTGAACGAACCAACGCTGGCCGTTTCGGTCGTCGGCCTGCCGGGCCTGGCCGAACTGGCCTGGGCCGCCGACAGCAATCGCCTGGCCTTCATCACCCGCACCGCCGGCAGCGCCAACCTCTACCTGCTCGATTCGACGCGCGAGGCCGAGCCGCGCCAACTGGCGGCCGGCGACTGGATCGGCTTCGTAGATTGGTCGCCCGATGGGCAGCAACTCGCTTTTGCGCAGCGCGGCCTCGATCATCCCAACGGCGGAAACCAGCGCCAGGACCTCTTCATCGCCGGCGCCGATGGCGTCGAGGCGCTCAACCGCACCGAATACTTCGAAGACCGCCCGCGCCCCGCGCCCGCACAGCCATTCGGCGTGCGTTGGCTGACCTGGCTGCCCGACAGCAGCGCCGTTGCCTTCACCTGGAGCAGTTATACGGCCGAGGCGGGTGCAGCGACAGTCAACGTGACACTGGCGCGCAAGGATGGTGGTTTGCCGGCCGAACTGCTGGCCGCGGCCGGCGCACTGTCTGACGAAGGTACACACCTGCTCTACTCGCCGGACGGCGCCAACGTCACCGCGCTGTTGCACAGCCTTGACGGGCGCCGTTTCTTGTGGGGACGCCCGTTGGCGTCGGACGCCTGGCTGCCGCTGACGCCCCCCGAACAGACGGTGTTGGAAGTCTGCTGGCTGCGCGATAGTAGCGCCCTCGTCTACGTGACCGACGAAGGCAGCTTGTTTTGGCTCGACGCCCGCGGCGGCCTGCCGATGCGCCTGGCGTCGGCGACCTCCCCGCAGCGCATCACGCAGTTGCGCTGTGCATAAGACGAGCCGCCTGATCACGAGAAAGGACACTGAAGATGGCCCTGAAACCACGCGTCTTGATCCTGTTTGCGCCGGGCGTCAACCGTGAACGTGAAGCGGCCCTGGCCTGCGAAGCCGCCGGCGGCGCGGCGCAGGTTGTTCCCATCGAAACGCTGAGCGCCGCGCCGTCGCGCCTGCTCGATTTCCAGATGCTGCTGCTACCCGGTGGCTTTTCCTTTGGCGATGACCTGGGCGCGGGCAAGCTGTGGGCGCTGGAAATGCGCTACCGCCTGGGCGATGTGCTGGCGCGCTTTCACGGCGCCCGCCGCCCGATCCTGGGAATTTGCAACGGCTTCCAGGCGTTGGTCAAGACCGGCTTCCTGCCGGGCGTGGGCGCCAACGCCGCCCCGGCGCAGACTGCCACGCTGGCGCGCAACGCCGGCGGCCGTTTCGAGTGTCGTTGGGTCTATCTGCAGGCCGCCCGGCATGGCCCCTGCGTCTTCACGCATGAGCTGACGGAGCCGATCTACTGCCCGGTGGCGCATGGCGAGGGGCGGTTCGAACTGGCCGATCCGGGCGAGCTGGCGCGCCTGCAGACGAGTGGGCAGGCGGCGCTGACCTACGCCGATGAGGCCGGCCGGCCGGCAGGGGGCGCCTATCCGCTCAATCCCAATGGTTCGCTGGCCGATATTGCGGGCGTTTGCGACGCCACCGGCACGATCCTGGGGCTGATGCCGCACCCGGAGAATCACATTTTCGCCTGGCAACACCCACGGGCGGCGCGGGGCGAGCAGGGACAGGATGGTCTGGCGCTGTTCAGGCAGGCCATCCGCTATGCGGCCGGTTGACGCCCGGCGGCGGCGGGCGCCGTCATCCTGGGGCGCAGCAGCAGCACGGCGCTGATGATGGCCAGCCCGCCCAACCCCTGCAGAAGAGTCAGCCGTTCGCCCAACAGCAGGTAGGCCAGCGCGCTGGCGATGACCGGTTCGAGCGTGGCGACGACGCTGGCAATGCTGACCGGCACCCAGCGCACGCCCAGCGAATAGGTCAGCGCGCCGCCGAGCGTGGGGATGATCGCCATCGCCAGCAGCCAGGGCCAACTGGCTGGCAGGCTGAGCGGCGCGCTCAGATGTGCAGGCGGCGCCAGCAATACGAAGCAGATGGCCCCGATCAACAGCGCATAGGTTTGCACCGTCCAGGCGGGATAGCGAGCGACGGCGATCTTGTTGAAGATGCTCCACAGCGCATAGCCAAGACCGGCGGCCAACCCGGCCAGGATGCCCAGGCCATCCAGGCGCAAACTGCCGACATCGTACACCCTGGCGACGAGCGCCGAGCCAACGACGGTCAGCGCCAGGGCGATGAGGAGGCGGCGGCTGAGCGTTTCGCCCAACCAGCGCCAGGCGATCAATCCGACCCACACCGGGGCGGTGTAGAGCAGCACGGCGGCCACCGCCACGCCCGCCAGGGCGATGGCGTAGGCGTAGGCGACGAAGAACCCGGCCACGCCGAAGACGCCGTAGGCCAGCAGCAGCGGCAGGTCACGCCAGCGCACCGCCAGAATCTGGCGTTGGCGTGCCAGCAGGAACAGCAGCAGCAACAGGCCGCCCAACAGACTGCGGTACGACGCCACCGCCAGCGGGGTGAAGCCGAAACGCACGATCAAGACCTTGTAGAACAACCCCAACGTGCCCCACAACGCCGCCGCCGTCAACACCAGCGCATACCCGCGCACCGCGATCGAATCGGCTGTCTTTCTGTTCATTACACGCACTCCTGACCTCACCTGTTTTTCGTCGCCAACGGGCGTCGCTGTCCGTTGCGGAGCGCCATTCTAAACGCAAAGAGACCCCACGGCAAACCTGTACGTGACGTTCGCCCGCCGCTGCCGTCTACAGGCAAAGTAAAACGAACCTGACCCCCGTGGATGACCTGGCTTGGCTTGGCTTAGCCGGGCCTGGAGGAAAGAGTGCGATGAAAACGACAAGACCGCAACACGTTCTCGTGACAGGCGCAACCGGCTACGTCGGTGGGCGCTTGATTCCTCTTTTGCTGGCCGCCGGACATCACGTACGCGTGCTGGCGCGTGACCCGGCGCGTCTCGAAGGTCGCCCCTGGCTGAGCCAGGTCGAGGTTGTGCGCGGCGATGTTTTGCAGCCAGACACGTTGCCTGCCGCCCTGGCCGGCGTCGAGGCGGCCTACTACCTGGTGCACAGCATGGGCAACAGTCACGATTTTCATCAGCGTGACCTGATCGCCGCCGGCAATTTTGGCGCGGCGGCGCGCCAGGCCGGCGTGCGGCGCATCATCTACCTGGGCGGCCTGGGTGACGAGCAGGCCGATCTCTCGCCGCATCTGCGTTCACGCCATGCCACCGGCGACGCCCTGCGTGCGGCCTGCGCCGCACCCGACGGATCGCCCGCCGTTTGCGCAGTGACCGAACTGCGCGCCGCCGTCATCGTTGGTTCAGGCTCTCTCTCGTTCGAGATGATCCGCTATCTGACCGAACGTGTGCCGGTGATGATCTGCCCGCGTTGGGTCTTCACCCGCATCCAGCCGATTGCCATCGTAGACGTGCTCAGCTATCTGGTCGCTGCACTCGACGCACCGCAGAGCACCGGCCGGATTGTGGAGATTGGCGGCGCCGATGTACTGACCTATGGCGCAATGATGACCGGCTATGCGCAGGCGCGCGGTCTGCGCCGCTGGCTGCTGCCGGTTCCGGTTTTGACGCCGCGCCTCTCCTCCTACTGGGTGCACTGGGTGACGCCGGTGCCCGCCACGATTGCGCGCCCGCTGATCCAGGGTCTGCGCAACGAGGTGATTGTGCGCGACGACAGCGCCCGTCGCCTCTTCCCGCATATTCAGCCGCTCGGCTATGCCACTGCGCTGCAAATGGCGTTGGCGCAGCTTGATGCGGCGCAGGTGCAAACGTCCTGGAAAGATGCGCTCGTCAGCAGTCAGGAAGAAGCGCCGCCCGCCGCCTTCACGGTGCAGGAGGGCATCTTCATTGACCAGCGCCAGAAAACGCTGGTCGTTGCGCCAGAGACCCTCTTCCGCGTCTTCAGCGGCATCGGCGGCGAACGCGGCTGGTACTACGCCAACTGGACCTGGACGCTGCGCGGCTGGCTCGACCGCCTGCTCGGCGGCGTCGGCATGCGGCGCGGCCGCCGTCACCCGGACGATCTACGCGTGGGCGATGCGCTCGACTGCTGGCGCGTCGAGGCGATAGATGCGCCGCGCATGGTGCGGCTGCGCTCAGAGATGAAGCTGCCCGGCCGCGCCTGGCTGCAGATCGAAGCGCAACCGCTGTCAGCCGGCCGCACGCGCCTGGTGCAGACCGCCTTCTTTGCCCCGAAAGGATTGTCTGGCGTTCTCTACTGGTACTTCTTCTTCCCCCTGCACAGCATCGTCTTTGGCGGCATGTTGCACGCCATCGGCCGCCGCAGCCTGCAGGCGCCGGGCGCTTGAAAGCAGGTCAGGTGCACGGCTCCCGCGCCGGGGCGCCATTTTTCAAGCAAGACTCCCGATCAAGAAAGACTCTGGATCAAGAAAGAGAACCCGATGAACAAGAAACGCCTGCTTTGGTTGACCCCCTTGGCCCTGCTGATCGTCTTCGTCGCCGTCTTCGTTGCCTGGGCGACGTTTTTCTCCGCCGCGCCCATGGCCGCGGCGCTGGCCGAGATACCCACTGTCTCGCCGGCGCCGGATCATGACTGGCTCGTATTCACCCCGTCAGGCGGCGACCCCACGACCGGCCTGATCTTCTATCCCGGCGGCCTGGTGGATGCGCGCGCCTATGCGCCCGCTGCCCGCCAGGTTGCCGACGCCGGCTATCTGGTGGTGATCGTGCCCATGCCGCTCAAGTTAGCCTTTCTCGACGCCGAACGCGCCAGTGAGGTCATGCAGGCCTTTCCTGCGGTGCAGCGTTGGGTCATTGGCGGCCATTCCCTGGGCGGCGCGATGGCGGCGCAATACGCCTTCCGTCACCCGGAACAGATCGCCGGTTTGGTTCTCTGGGCCGCCTATCCCGCCGATAACACCAGTCTGGCCGATCGCACGTTGCCCGTCGTTTCGATCTCTGGCGCGCTCGACGGCCTGGCCACTCCGGCCAAGATCGAGGCCTCGCACGCCTTGCTGCCGGCCAACACACGCTTCGTTGTCATCGAGGGCGGCAATCATGCGCAGTTCGGATGGTACGGCGAGCAGTCTGGCGATCATCCCGCCGCCATCAGCCGCCAAGAACAGCAGCAGCAGGTCGTCGCCGCCACGATCGCACTGCTGGCCGCAAGATGAACTTCCTTTGGTGCGAGCCGGTCTGTGATTCTGAGCGATAGCAGACATCACCTGTTCGCCAGTCTGCGCCTCCTCTGCGCTGAGCAATTGTCCACCCGGCATGGCTCTCTGTCACGACAGCAGCGGCCGCCCGGTTCATCGTCATAGGCGGCGGTCTGACGCCGCGTCTACCGGGCGCTTGCGGCTGGAAAATCGTGCATCGAGCAAGCGCCATCAAACCGAAACGAAAGGCAGATCAAGCATGTCATCCCATCGACAGTCACTTCTTCCGCTGGTCGCGGTCGTCGTACTGCTGCTGACAGTGTATCCCGTCCAGGCACAAGACCCAACCGAGGCACAGTTCCCATCAGCACCCGATTCGTTCGTTTTTCCGTCCCACTTCGTACCCGGCGATGCAACTGTGAGCGCGGCCGCCGGTGTGCAGGTGTCGCCGGCCATCGCTCAGGGCGAAGCGGTTCAGCTCGTCGTCTGGTCCGATAGCCGCGCCAACACCAACGACACCTCTGGGCTTGAAACCGCCTACGATATCTATGGCATGCGTTTCGATGCGACGGGCACGCCGCTCGACGCCGCGCCCATTTCAATCGCCGCTGTTCCTGCCGACCAGATCAACCCGCAGGTCGTCTGGAACGGTGTGAATTGGTTGGTCATGTTCGAGAGCTTCACCCTCAGCGGCACCGGCGGTTATTACGAAAAGTCTCTGGCCTTCGTACGCGTCAGCCCGTCGGGTCAACTGCTCGACCCCAAACCAGTTCGCGTCTACAACCTGATCCCGATGACGACCCAATGGGCCGTGGCCAACGATGGCAACACGTGGATCCTTGCATCGTGGGGCACAGCGGCGAGTGGCGATCTGGTGGCCATCCGCATCTCACCCGACGGCGTCGTTCTCGATCCGCCCACGCATGCGCTTATACCTGAAACCTACTACATGCGGTTCAACCTCCAACTGGCCTGCGCGGCCGGCGTCTGTCTGGCGACGTTCAACGAATCGCCTGCCACCGGCGCCGTGGTCTTCGATCGCAACCTCAACGTGCTCGGCGACGGACTGTTCACATTGGCGCCTGTCCCCGCAGCCAGCCTGGTCTCCAACGGCAGCGAGTTCTACATCGTCTGGGAACAACAGCAACCCGACTTCAGCATGGTCGTCATGGGTTCGCGGGTGAACACCGCGGGTCAGAAGCTGGACGGAAACGGCGTCAACATTTCGGGCGCTTCCTATCCCGAAGCCAACACGAAAACTGACCTGGTTTGGGACGGCAGCCAGTGGAAGGTTACCTGGGGTTTCAGCGGCGCGGTGCGGATTGCCCGCATCAACTCGGCCGGCCAAGTGCTGGATCCGGGCGGCGTTGCCGTGTCAGGCCCATCCACAGGAGCAACGGCGGCGACCTCTGCCGGTGGCTTGCAGATTGCCTGGACAAGTGACATCAACGGTAACAACGACGTGACGACCGCCACAGTTTCTGTGGTCAACGTGGCCGGGCCGAATCGGACGGCGTCTACCGGCGCGCCCATGCAGTTACGACCCGATATCGCGATGGGCAGCAACGGACGCATGGTCGTCTATCAAAGCAGCATTGCCAACCAGACACGCATTTTGGCCCAGCCGCTGGATGCGGCCGGCAATCCGCTGACCGCGGAACCGGTCGAGTTGCAAACGGGGCCTGTCTTGAACGGGCCGAAATCGCCGGCTGTCGCCTGGAACGGATCACTCTTCCTGGTGACGTGGGGAACATCCAGCGGTATCGTTGCCCAGCGCTTACAGGCAAACGGCGTCAAGGTTGACGCATCGCCCTTCGTCGTGATGGCGCAAGGCTTCGGCCCGCCGGACGCGGCCGCAGTCGGCGATACCTTTCTCGTGGTAGGCCGCAGGTACGGCAGCCAGCCCCAGTATATTTCTGCCGTCGGCGCCCGTGTGCGCGGCAGCGATGGCGTGGTGCTCGATCCGACGCCGATTTGGTTAGGTGGCGGATACGTCAGCAGGCCTCCCGCAGTCGTCGAGTTGGGTGGGCGCTGGCTGATCGCCTGGCATAGCAACTGGTCGCACGACAACAGCAACGCCGACACCGGCGGCGTCTTCATGAACACGAATGGGACCCTGACCTCGTCGTTCTGGTTGCATGGCCCCTTCTCGACCGCCGGCGGCAATGGCATCTTCGAGCTGGGCCTGGCCTCGAACGGCGCCACCGCGTTGATGGTGCAATCCCAGGAGCTGACCTCCGGCGTCGAGACCGATCTGCTGGCGCGCACGATCGACACCGACGGTGCGGTAGGCCCGATGATCAACCTGACGCCGTGGATCGGCAACCAATACCGCCCGCGCGTCGCTTGGGACGGCGCTACCTTCGTCGTTGTGTATCAGGATCAGCGCAACCGCTTTGCACCGTGGACCATGGATCAGATCGACGCGCGCAGCGACATCTTTGGCATGCGCATCGACGCCAACGGAACGGTGGTCGATCCCAAGGGCTTCCTCTTTTCCAACTCGCCTTTGGCCGAGACTGCGCCGAGTGTCGCCGCGGCCAACGGCGTCAGCTTGATGATGGCGTCGCTGATGCGCAACGAAGCGCCGTTCGCCAACTACCGGATCGGATATGAGCAGATGGGCGTTGAGGGAAACAACTGGCCGGTGACAGTGGCTACTGGCGGCCCCGCTTCAGGCGACGTGCCGCTCGCCGTCACCTTCAGCTCCGCCGGATCGAGCGACCCCGACGGCAGCATCGCGTCTTACCTGTGGGAGTTCGGGGATGGCGCCACCTCCACGATGGCCAACCCCAGTCACACCTACACTGTACCAGGACAGTACGTCGCCCTGTTGACCGTCACCGACAATAAGGGCGCAAAAACAAGCAACACTGTCCAGATCGATGCCACAGCGCCCAACCAGCTACCGATGGCGATAGCCTGGGCCAATTCCTATGGCGGGCCAGCGCCGCTCGATGTGATTGTTTTCGCCCGCGGTAGTTATGATCCGGACGGCAGCATCGGCAACGTGCAGTGGGATTTTGGCGATGGCAACGTCTATTGGGGCGCGTCAAACGGGAACACCTACCAACAACCGGGTGTCTACGACGTGACCATGACCGTTTGGGATCCTCGCGGCGCCACCGACACCGCGCACTTGACGATCATCGTCACCAACAGCGGTCAGCCTGTGCCAGGTGATCTAAACGGTGACGGCCAGGTGACGGTTGCCGACATCAGTCTGGCCGGCTACGCCTGGGAGAGCCGGCCAGGCGATCCTACCTGGGATCCACGACTGGACCGCGACGGCAATCAGCGTATCAGCGCCGGCGAGGTGCAATGGATCGCCGCACGCTGGGGCACATGATCCCTTGGAGTCAGTTGGAAATCCGCACCTGTTGTTTCGCATCTCGACAACTGCAATGCGCCGAGCAGTTGCGAAAGCAGGCATCGAGCACAAGCCCCATTGCGCACATCGCCTAGCGCGTCAGGCGCTCAAGCGGTTCCCCAAATGCGGCAAGGAATCGGTTGATGGTTGTGCTTGAACTGCCCGACTGCGCCAACATCTGCGGTCGTAGTAGAAGAAGAGCTGTCGTCAGTCGGCGCTTGACATCTGTCAGGAGGTCAGATAGAATCGAATTGCGGGTGGGCAGTTCGACAGCATTCCACCCATCGGCGATCAGGCGGGGGTTGTGCCGTCTGCTCTTTCTTCGCATCAGCAATGCTCAGGGTAGGATTGGCGGCTGCGCCTTCTTCACCTGAATGGTCCCGAACCGCTCCAGACGCCTGAACCGTGACAACTGCGGAAGCCCCTCCCATGCCTGACGAGGTTTCGACAACGGATTGGAGGTTGATCCCGTGAAAGCGCCGCGTACCGATTTCGACACGCCCTGGAAAGAGATCCTGGGGGGTGTGCTTTCCCGAGTTTCTGGAGTTCTTCTTTCCGGGAATTGCCGCCGACATTGACTGGAGTAAGGGTTTCGAGGATGAGATGTGGGGCTGCAAGGTATCGTTCGAGTTTCCGATGACCGCTGCGGCAGCGCCCAGAACGCCCGACCGGCCGCCTGGCGCAAGCACGCAAGCGTGCGGGGGTCATGGCCAAACGCCTAGTGAGCAAAGTTGTTTCGCTGGCTTGATGCTGCAACTGCCTGCCCAAGGCCAGCCCGAATCTGACAAGTAGCAATCTTTGAGCCCGTAGCCGTTTTTTATCGAATCGCATCTGATTGCACAAAACTTAGGCTAAGGAGAAGTGAGGAGAACTGAGAACAACGATGACACCACACACACCTGCGATGCCCGCGCCAGCCATTGATCCGGCGCACGACTATTTACGTTACGAAGAACAGCCTCTCAAAGCCATCTTCGATCCTCGAACCGTCGCGCTGATCGGCGCCACCGACAAGATGAGCAGCGTCGGTCGCACCATTTTGTGGAATCTGATCAGCAGCCCGTTTGGCGGCACGATCTTTCCCATCAACCCCAATCGCCCCAACGTCCTCGGCATCAAAACCCATCCAAGCGTGCGCGACGTGCCGGATCAGGTTGACCTGGCGATCATCGTCACCCCGGCGCCCACCGTGCCCGATTTGATCGGCCAATGTGTCGAAGCGGGGGTGCGCGGGGCGATCATCATCTCGGCCGGTTTCAAGGAGACCGGGCCGGCGGGCGCGGCGCTGGAAACACAGATCATGGCGGCGGCGCGCAATCGCATGCGCATCATCGGCCCCAACTGCCTGGGTGTGATGAACTGCCTGACCGGCATGAACGCCACTTTTGCCAACGCCCTGGCGCGGCCCGGCAAAGTCGGCTTCATCAGCCAAAGCGGCGCGCTTTGCACCGCCGTGCTCGACTGGAGTTTCAAGCAGAATGTCGGCTTTACGGCGTTCGTCTCCGTCGGCTCCATGCTCGATGTGGGGTGGGGCGATCTGATCCACTATCTGGGCGACGACCCGCACACCGAAAGCATCGTGATCTACATGGAAACGATTGGTGATGCCCGTTCGTTCCTCTCCGCCGCACGTGAGATTGCGCAGACCAAACCGATCATCGTTATCAAGCCGGGGCGTACCGAAGGGGCAGCCAAAGCCGCCGCCTCGCACACCGGTTCGCTGACCGGCAGCGATGAGGTGCTGGAAGCGGCATTCCGGCGCAGCGGCGTCTTGCGCGTCAACAGCATTTCCGATCTTTTCTACATGTCGGAGCTGCTGTCCAAGCAGCCGCGCCCCGCCGGCCGGCGCTTGACCATCGTCACCAATGCGGGCGGCCCTGGCGTCCTGGCCACAGACTCTCTCATCATGGGCGGCGGCGAACTGACCGAGCTGTCATCTGCCACGCTCGACAAGTTGAACGGGATTCTGCCGCCGGCCTGGAGTCACAACAACCCGGTGGATGTGCTGGGCGATGCCAGCGCCGAACGCTACGCCCAAGCGCTCGACATTGCCGCCCAGGACCCCAACAGCGACGGGCTGCTGGTCATCCTGACGCCGCAGGCCATGACTGATCCCACGCGTACGGCGGAGGCGCTGATTCCCTTCGCCCATTCGACCGGCAAACCCGTGCTGGCCAGTTGGATGGGCGGCGCCGATGTCGAGAAGGGTGAAACCATCCTGAACAAGGGTGACATTCCGACGTTTGCCTATCCCGACACCGCCACGCGCATGTTCAACTACATGTGGCGCTACAGCTACAACCTGCGCGGCCTCTACGAAACGCCGATTTTGCCCGGTGACGCCGAGGCCGGCGGTCAGAATCGTATCCGCGCCGCCCGGCTGGTAGATGCCGTGCGCACCTCTGGCCGCACCATCATGACCGAAACCGAGTCCAAGCAACTGCTGGCACTGTACGACATACCCACAGTTCCCACCGAAATCGCAACGAGCGCCGAGGCGGCGGTCGCCTGGGCCGAGAAGTTTGGCTACCCCGTCGTCTTGAAAATCTACTCGGAGACGATCACGCACAAGACCGATGTGGGGGGTGTGCGGCTCAATCTGCAAAACGCCGATGATGTGGGCTATGCCTATCATGCCATCGAACGCGCCGTGCGCGAGCGGGTGGGCGCCGAGCATTTTCAGGGAGTCACCGTGCAGCCCATGATCAAGTTGGATGGCGCCTACGAGTTGATCGTCGGTTCTAGCGTAGATGCCCAGTTTGGGCCGGTGCTGCTTTTCGGTGCGGGCGGCCAGCTAGTCGAAGTCTTCAAGGATCGCTCGCTGGCCCTGCCTCCCCTCAACACCACGCTGGCGCGCCGCATGATGGAACAGACGCGCATCTTCACGGCGCTCAAGGGAGTGCGCGGACGCCAGGCGGTTGACATGGCGGCGCTGGAGCAGATTCTGGTCAACTTCAGCCAGTTGATCGTAGAGCAGCCGTGGATCAAGGAGTTGGACATCAACCCACTGCTGGCCATGGAACCACGCACGGATGGCCGCCCCTCGCTGATCGCTCTGGATGCGCGCGTGGTCGTCTACGGCGCCGAAGCGACGGTGGCGGAACTACCTCGCCTGGCCGTGCGTCCCTACCCCAGTCAGTACGCGGGCTGGTGGACGACGAAGAACGGTCAGAAGGTGATCATTCGCCCCATCCGCCCGGAGGATGAGCCGATGCTTGTACGTTTTCATCAAACTCTGTCGGAGCGCAGCGTCAACATGCGCTATCTCAGCCCGCTGCTTCTGGGCGAGCGCGTGGCGCATGAACGCCTCTCGCGCCTCTGTTTCATTGACTACGACCGGGAAATGGCCCTGGTGGCGCGCGGCGAAGACCCGGACAACGGCGAACGTGCGATCTTTGGCGTTGCGCGCCTGCAAAAGGTCTACGGCTCCAACGCCGGGCGCTTCAATTTGCTCATCAACGATCGCTATCAGGGGCAGGGGCTGGGCAAGGAACTGCTGCGCCGGCTGCTCGCTGTGGGGCGCGCCGAAGGTCTGGGGCGCATCCAGGCCGATTTTGCGCCCAACAACTATCTGATGCGTAGCATTTGCCAGCGTCTCGGCTTCGACTTGACGGAAACGCCCGGCGCGCCGACGGTCAAGGCCGAACTGCTGCTCTAATACCAGTTTTGGGAGCGGATCGCCTGGCCTGTGCGCCGCCACAGGCAAGGCGTTGTCACGAAATGTACACGTTCGATCTGAAAACGATCCTGTTCATCTGGCTCGCCCTGCTGGCGCTTGTCGCCGGCGGGGCAATCTGGCTCGACCGGCGCCAGCGACGCCAGCCGCAGGCTGATCTGCATCTGTCACTCCTGGCCTTGAACGAAGCGCCATTCGGGGTGCTCTGGCTGCAAAGCAGCGGCGCCATCTCCTTTGCCAACCTGGCGGCGCAACGCCTGCTTGGCCTGAACACCGCCGCCGGCGCTCTGCCGGACATCGCCTGGGCCGATCAGCTACTGTCGGACGCCAGCGCGGCGCGTAATGACCGCACGGCGACCGGCCGCTATCGCATCATGCCGCTGCCGCCCGATCGCCAGGCGCGCTGGTGGGCCAGCGCCGGCGGCGAACTGATCTTCTTGTTCGACACCACCGATCAACTGCGCGCCGAGCAGGCGGCTCGCCAACTGCTTAGCGATCTGTCGCACGAACTACGCACGCCTCTGGCGACGATTCTGACGCATGTCGAGGTGCAGGGGCTGGCCAATTTGCCCGCAGAGACACGCCAGGAATCGCGGCGTTTGCTGCGCGACGAGGCGCAGCGCGCCGCACGGCTGGTCAATGGGATGCTGGAGCTGGGCCGTGTCGAGACGAGCGCCGAGGCCAACCTGCGTTTGATGGATCTGCTGCCAACGGCCGCCAGCGCCGTGCAACAGATGATGCCTCAGGCCGATGCTCGCCGCATGCACTTGTCGCTGGATGCTGACTCTCCCTTGCTGCCGATCCTGGGCGACGCCGATCAACTGTTGCGGGTGTTCCTCAACTTGCTCGAAAATGCGGTCAAGTTCTGCCGGCCCGGCGATCGCATCCTCGCGACGCTGCGCAACGAGGGCCAGATGGTGCGGTGCGCCGTGTGCGATACAGGCCCCGGCATTGCGCCGCAACACATCCCCTTCCTCACGCACCGTTTCTACCGCGCCGGCTCCTCAGCCGAAGCTGGCAGCGGCTTGGGTTTGGCCCTGGTCGAGGAAATCCTGCGCCGTCATCACAGCGCTTTGCACATCGAAAGTCGCGTACAGGCCGGCGAACAAGCGGCCGCGCCGCGCGCTGGTTTGGAGACTGAACTTGAGAGTTCGACTGGGGTCTGTGTGAGTTTTGCGCTGCCTGCCGCGCCGATGGTGCGCGAGACGGTTGGTGGAGGAGATGCGACATGAATGCAGTGCAGCCTGGCGGGCGACGCCGCTTCGGCCTGGCGCTGGCGGCGCTGGCTCTGCTCATCGGCTACTGGCTCCTGCCGTTACACGGCGAGATCACCGTGGCGCCGCAGCAAGGCGACTGGAGCGAACCCTGGCCCCACTGGCGCTTACACCCGGCCGCCCCCGCCGCCGGCGAAACGGTGACGGTGCAACTGACCGACCGTGTGCGCTGGCCCAACGTCCTGGCGACGGTCAATGGCCGTCCTTTTCCGGTTCAGCCCTGGGGAGAAGGGCGTGCAGGGTTGTACACTTGGGCCTTCGTTTTCCCCGCACCGGCGCCAGACGAACCCACCGAAATCGCTTTCTACAGTCACTGCGACGCCGGCTGCCAACTGCGCAGCACGCTGCGCCTGGGAACCTGGGATGACGCTCCGGCTCCGCTCTTGCCCACCAAACTGTGTGCCGTCTCTGCCAGCCCCACTCGTAACTGGCATGGACGCAGCGGATGGGATGTCGAACTGACCTACGCGCGTCTGGCCGGCGAACGCTATTGGGGCATTGACGATCTGGCGCAGCGCGTGCAGCAGGCCTCTGCTGCCGGCCTGCGCGTGTTGGTGCGGGTTGATTTTGCCCAGGGGCAAACCATTCCGCCCACGAATGACGAAGCGTCGTTGGCGCACTACCTGACCTACCTGGCCCGCCTGGCGCATGATGCGCGCCTGGCCAACGTCTACGGTTTCGTGCTTGGCAGCGGCTCCGATGAAGCCAGCAGCAACCCTTTGTCCCTGGCCGGCGACACCTTGACACCCGCCTGGTACGCCCGCCTTGTCAACGGTTTTGACCTCGATCCTGAACGCGCCGACAACGCTGTGCAGGTCATCCGCGCCCAAAACCCAAAAGCGCGCATTCTGGTCGGCCCGGTGCGTCCCTGGGTGGGCGATGTTGCCGGCGGCCAACCTGCGCCGTGGCTGGAGGCGATGGCCGCTTTGACCGCCGCGCTGGATGAAAGCGCCCAACGCAAGCAGGAGGCCGGGTATGCGCTGGCCGCGCCCGATGGCTTTGCCCTCGATGCGCCCGGACGCATCAACGAGTGGGGCGCCAACGAGCCGCAAACCGATCAGCGCCGCGCCGATTGGGGCGGCGCACAGGCCGGCTTTCGCATCTATCAGGACTGGCTGGCGATCATCAACGCCTATCCAAACACCCGCGGGCTGCCGGTTTATATCACTGCGGCCAACACCTTCGACGCGGCGGGGGGGATCACACCGGCCGCCAACTATCCGGCAGGCTGGCTCACCGCTGCGCTGAGCGAAATCAACCGCCAGCCGCAGGTGCAAGCCCTCTGCTGGTTTCTGGATGAAGACCGGTCTGGCGACAGGCGGTGGGACGAGTTCAGCCTGACGCAGCAGCCCGGCCGGTTGACCGCCGCCGCCGCCGAGTTCGACGCGTTGTTGCGCAGCGAGCCTTCCTCCAACCCGGCGCCATGAAAACCGGGCGCCGTTCATCACAGCAAGCGAGGTTGAATCTACAATCATGATTCGCGTTCTGTTGGTTGACGATCACCCGGCCCTGCGTGTAGGCCTGCGCATCATGTTGGAACAGGCGCCCGACATCGAGGTGGTTGCTGAGACCGGCGCGGCTGGCGAGGCGCTGGCGCACATCGAAAGATTGCAGCCCGACGTGGTGGTTCTGGACTGCCAGTTGCCTGGCATCAGCGGCATGGAGGTGGCGACCGAGGCGCGCCAGCGCGGCCTGCCGGGGCGCATCCTGGCCTTGAGCGCCTATAGCGACGATGACATCATCCAGGGGATGTTGGAGGCAGGGGCCATTGGCTATATCCTGAAAGATGAAGCCCCGGCGACGATCGTCGAAGCGGTACGCGCCGCGGCGCGCGGCGAAGGGCGCTGGAGCGCTGCCGTTGCCTCCAGATTGGCGGCCTGGGCCGTGCGGCCTGCGGTCAGCGAAACGGCCGGCGATCTGACCGAGCGCGAGCGTGCAGTGTTGCATCTGCTGGCCAAAGGTTGGACCAACCAACGGATTGCCGCCGAGCTTCACATCAGCGAGCGCACCGTGCGCTTTCACTTGCGCAATATTTATGACAAGGTTGGCGTTCACACCCGCACCGAGGCGACGGTGTGGGCCATTCATCAGACCTGACGCCGTCGGGGTGCAAGCCCGCCCGATCCCTTTGCAGTGAAGAACGTCTCCAAAGACAACGGCGCACCCAAAACGGGTGCGCCGTATGCGGAGCATCCTGACGCTTGACGCAGCGACGGAACGCCACGACTGCGTCGGGCGTGTTGTTAACCTTCGTACTTGAACGAAACCTTCAGCTTGACGCGGTAAGCCACCAGTTTGCCATCGTCCAGGTGCATATCCAGTTGAACCACCTCGGCGATGCGCAGTTCACGCAGGCTCTTGGCGGCCGTTTCGATGGCATTGGCCGCAGCCTTTTCCCACGACTCGGCGCTTGTACCGATGATCTCGATGACTTTGTAAACACTCTCAGACATGGTGTTCTCCTTTGTTCACCAACAACTTCTGTTATTCATGGGGCGTCTGTGCACGGGAAATGCCCGGCGGCTATCGTTGTCAATCCGGGCGATTGATCTTCTCGAAAAACTCACCCAGGCTGGTCGCATCCAATGCCAGGTCAATCAGGCGGCTCAGCTCGGTGTACGGCTTGCTCGCCAGCGCATTTTCCAGCGATTCAGGAACTTCGCCGAAGCGATGCACGAGAACTCGCCGAATCATTACACGGGCGCCTTCGGCGCGGCCCTCCTGCTGACCTTCTTGGCGGCCTTCCTGGCGGCCTTCCTGGCGGCCTTCCTGGCGGCCTTCCTGGCGGCCCTCTCTCTGACCTTCCAGGTGTCCCTGTTGCTGACCTTCCAGGCGGCCGTCTTGCCACATTTGATCCAGCAATGGAAAATCACGTAGGTTCAGCATGTGTATCTCCTTGTAAACCTCTGCGCGCAACTGCTCGATCTGGCGAATGCGCAGAGAAGCCAGCGTCAGCGTTTCTTCGATCAGCAGTCTGCGTTGCGGCCGGTCGCTGATTTCTGCGATGAGTCTGCGCAACACACCGACCAGAAGCTTGCGTGCGTCGCCGCGCGCCAGAACCTGTAGCGGCAGCAGTTCGATTTCACTCTCGAACCATTCTGGATCGAACGCATCGAGATTGAACGCCAGGTACTGATAGCGAATGATCTCCATCGGTTCTTGGCCGCCGATGATCGTTGCCAGAATTGGCGCCGATTCCTGTAACTGCAAGCGTTCCAGCGTGATCGGCTGTGACTTGCCCGTTCGATACAGGTTCAAGACGAACAAATACGGGATGACCGGAAATCCCGGTTTGTGCTGGCGGCGTTGATCATCGAGCGCAGCCACGGTATAGAACAGACTGCGCCAGTCCATATCACGCGGCGGCTGCGCCTGATTCTCGAAGTCAACGATGATTTGCGTCCGCCGGCCGCGCACGGTCAGCGTCACTTCCACCAGGTTGTCCATGCGTTTCTCGGCCAGCGGGATCGCGGGCAGCAGCGCCGATTGCGGCAACGGACGCACACTTTCGACCACGATCGTGGGCGCCAACACACGACGCAACAGGGCCTCGGTCCAGGCTGCCGTTTGTAGAAGTTTGCTGGCGCTGTCGTAGGCGCGACTTTCTGGGGTCTCGTCCACGCGTCTCAACCCGCTTCTTCGTCATTAGCCGAATCGCTGACTTTCCACTGTACGCCGCCCAGAAAACCCTTGCCCGGATCGTAGTCTTGCGGCGTCTTGATTTCGCCGAAGCGCCGTTCGTAGTTGGCCAGATTCTCGCTCAGCGCACGCAGCAGCAGCCTGGCGTTCATCGGTGTCATCATCAAACGCGCCCGCACACGCACTTGCTGCGGCGCATTGGGTGTCAACTGTCCGAAGTCCAGCATGACTTCGGACGGCGAATGATTGATGATGGCAAAGTTCGAATAGACCAACTCCAGGTTGTTCGGCACCTCGATGCTCAGATGATGTCCTGGCTGCGGTGAACCAGGGGGGCGGTTGTTCGCCATACTGAATCGCTCCCATACGACCAAGAGAGGGTTTGGGCGCTCAGGCCCACGCCGCCTAGAACGGGATGTCTTCGTCCTGAATCTCTGGGGGCGGCGGGCCGAAGTTGCCGCCTGGTGCGCCGCCGCTTGTCGTCGGCGGACGGGCCGGCGATCGCTGTGCGCCGCCGCCTGCACCCGCGCCTGCGCCAACCCCCGCCGCCTGGGCATCGGCGCGTGTGCCGAGGAAGCGCACATCGCGCGCAGTCAACTCCAGCGATGCACGCGGCGTGCCATCCTGCGCCATGTAGGCTGAACCTTCGACTTCACCCTCGATCAACACCTGCCGCCCTTTGGCCAGATACTGGCTGCAGTTTTCGGCCAACTGCCGCCAGGCGGTGACGCGAAACCAGGTGGTCTTGTCTTGCAGTGTACCATCCTGCAGCTTGACTTTACGATTGACGGCGACGCTGAAACTGGTGACGGGAACGCCACTTGGGGTGTAGCGCATGTCCGGATCCGAACCGAGGTTACCAACGATCACAATTTTCTGCCACATCGTTCTGTGTCCTTTCCAAATGTGCTGTGCTCGATCCAAAGCGGCTCAGCCCGCCGGCTTTGCGAGGATGAGGAGTCGTGGGTGATCTCGCAACGGTCTGGCTGGCGCTGTGGCAGCACGATCATTGTACCGGAAATGACTTTAGTTGTCAAAATAGAACAAGCGTTCTTTTGGGGGAGGGGGGTGCAACTTCGCATCATCAGACTGGCAGCAGGCTGAGGGCTGCGGGCGCCAGAGCCAGGCGCAGGCGCGCGCCGCTGACCGCCGTAGCGGTGGCGGGCAGCTTCAGTTGCAAGGGTTGCGCCATCCCTTCGATCTGCAATTCGACGGCGATCTGGTCACCCTGGAAGACACGCCGCACGACTTGCCCTTCGATCTGATTGTCCGGTGTGGTCTCGCCGCCGATGAGTTGCGCCGCTTCGGGGCGAATGAGCAACGTAACAGGTTGACCCGCCTGCGCCGCGTTGTCGAAGGCCAATGGCAAGCGCAGCGCGCCGAGCGCAGTAACGACGCGCGCGCCTTGCGCGCCCATCTGCCAGCGCCCTGGGATCAGGTTGTGAAGGCCCAGAAACTGCGCCACGTCCAGGGTGGCCGGCTGCTGGTAGACTGCCTCGGGCGCACCCTGCTGCACGATGCGCCCCTGCTGCATGATGATGACCTGATCGGCCACGGCGAAGGCCTCTTGCTGGTCGTGCGTCACGTAAACGGAGGTCAGGCCAAGCTCTTTGAGGATGGCGCGCAGTTCGCTCAAAAGACCAGCGCGCAGGGTGTGATCGAGCGCGCCGAGCGGTTCGTCGAGCAGCAGCAGGCGCGGCCGCGGCGCCAGGCTGCGCGCAAGGGCGACGCGTTGCTGTTCGCCGCCAGAAAGTTCGTGCATGCGGCGCCGGTCGAAACCGGTCAGATTGACCAGCGCCAACATCTCGCCGACGCGTCGCTCGATGTCTTTGGGCGCAGCGCCTTGCATCCGCAGGCCAAAGGCAATGTTTTCGGCCACATTGCGATGCGGAAAGAGGGCGTAGTCTTGAAACATCAGCCCAAAGCCGCGCCGGTGCGGCGGTTCGTGGGTAATGTCTTGACCCGCAAACTGCACGCGACCGCGTTCTGGCTGCTCCAGCCCTGCGATGATGCGCAACAGCGTGGTTTTGCCGCAGCCACTCGGCCCAAGCAAACAGGCGATTTCACCGGCCGCTACCGTAAAACGGATGCCTTGCAGCACTGGTGTGAGGCCGAAGCGTTTCCAGATATCGCTGATTGTCAACATGCGGTTCGATTCCTCGAATCTGCGGCGGGGCGGATGTCAGAACTCGCCGATTTCGCCGTATCTCACCCGTTCGAGCAGGACGAAGGCGATGACGCACACGAGCATGAGCAAGCTGCTGGCGGCCAGGGCTTGACCGTAGTTCTCGGCGCCCGGCTGGCCAAGAAAGCGGTAGATGATGAGCGGCAAGGTTGGCGCTTCGGGGCGGGCGATGAGGGCGGTGGCGCCGAATTCGCCAAGCGAAACGGTGACGGCAAAGACAGCGCCGGCGATGATGGCGGGCGCCAGGATCGGCAGGTCAATCTCGCGCCAGACGCGGCGCGGCGCGGCGCCTTGCACCGCCGCGGCTTCGCGTACATGGGGGTTGAGGCCGCGCAGAACGGGCAACACGCTGCGCAGAACGAAGGGCAGGGCGATCAAACTGTGCGCCAGCGGCGTGAGCAGTGGCGAGGCGCGCAGGTTGAGGGGGGGCGTGTCGAAAGCCACCAGGAAGCCCAGGCCGAGAGTGATGGCCGAAGCGCCCAGGGGCAGCATGAAGAGCGGGTCGAGCCAGGCGCTGAGGCCGCGGCGCGGCCGCGCCAGCAGGTAAGCGCCAAGCAGGCCCATCATCAGCGCCAGGACGAGCGTGAGCAACGCAAAAACGATCGAGTTGCGCATTGCTTCGCCAGGCGGAACGAAGAGGATGGATTGGCGCCGGTTGCTGAAGAGGGCAACGTAGTAGTCCAGGCCTGCACCGTTGGGAGTGCTGAAGGAGCGTAGCGCCAGGGCGGCCAGCGGCGCCAGCAGCAAGCAGAAGAGGCCGCCGATGCTGGCGCCGGCGATTGCCAATTGGCGCCAGCCGGCCAGGGGGCGCTGTGTTGCCTGCTGCGGCTTGAAGTTGAGCGGAACGGCGCTGCGGGCTTGCAGGCGCGTGTAGAACGCCATGATAGCGAAGGTCAGGATCATCTGCAGCAGCGAGAGAGCGGCAGCCATCGGCAGGCGCAGATAGCTGACGGTTTGGCGGTAGATTTCGACTTCCAGAGTGGCGAAGCGCGCCCCGCCCAAGATCAGCACGACGCCGAAGCTGGTGAAGCAAAACAGGAAGATCAGCAGGGCCGCCGCGCCCAACGCCGGCGCCAGCAAGGGCAGGGTGATTTCTCGCCAGGTGCGCCAGCGGTTGGCGCCGAGCACGGCGGCCGCTTGCTCCAAACGGGGATCAAGATTGGCCCAGAAACCGCCGACCATGCGCAGGACGATGGTGGCGTTGTAAAAAACGTGCGCCAGCAGAATCATCCAGATCGTCTGCTGGATTTGGAGCGGCGGCTGGCTCAGGTCGAGGGTTTGCATGAGCCAGCGATTGACGAGACCGTTGGCGCCGAGCAGGGCGCTGAAGGCGGCGGCCACGACCACGGTCGGCATGACGAAGGGGATTGTGCTGAGCGCCCGCAGCGCCGACTTGCCGGGAAAGGCGAAGCGGGCAAAGATGTAGGCGGTCGGCAGCCCGGCCGCCAGCGTCAACAGGGTGGAGAGAGCCGCCTGCCAAGTCGTGAACCAGAGGACGCGCCCGTAGTGCGGCTGTTCGATCAGTGCGCGCAGCGGCGTCAGGTCGAGCTGGCCTGCGGGCGCCAGGCTCGAACGCACAATTTCCAACAGCGGGTAGAAGAAGAAGATCAGCAGGAACACGACCGGCGCCCAGAGAGCGATGGCCCAGCACCCTTGTTCGGTGGTTTTGTTCACCCGTTTACCTCAAGACTGCCGTCGTCCAGGCCTCGATCCAGGCTTCTCGCTGTTCGCTGATGATCTGGGCTGAGAGATCGGCCACGGCTGTGGGCTGTTCGGCAAACTGAATGAAGAGATCGGGCAGGCGGGCGACCCGGCTGGCCGGATAGACGAACATTTGCAGGGGGATGTCTTCCTGGAAGGCAGGGCTGAGCATGAAGTCAGTCCAGCGTTCGGCCAGGGCGCGCTGCTTTGTACCCTTGAGAATGCCGACGAATTCCATTTGACGGAAGGCTGCGCCCTGGGGCGTCCAGTTGCCCGTTGGCGGCGCCGTTAGCTCGCCTTCGCTGAAGTAGACCTCGGCGGCCGGGCTGGTGCAATAGCTGACCACCAGCGGGCGCGGCCCTTTGCCGCTGCTGCCGCTAAAGTGTGTGTAGTAGGCGTCGGTCCAGCCGTCGGCCACCAGCAGATCGTTGGCGCGCATTGCTTGCCACCAGGCTAACGCTCGCTCCGGGCCAAAGAAGGCGATGGTGGCCAGCAGGAAGCTGAGCCCCGGCGATGATGTGGCCGGATTTTCGACGACCAACAGCCCCTTGTAGTCCGGTTGGGCCAGGTCGGTCAGGGCGTCCGGCAGGGCCAGCCCGTTGTTGGCGAACCACTGCTTGTCATAATTGATGCAGACATAGCCGAAATCAACGGGCAGCAGACGGGATTCGGGGTCAAGCTGCAAGTCGGCTGGAATGTCGGCCAGACGCGGCGAGCGGTACGGCTCGAAGATGCCGCTGTCGAGGGCGCGGCTGAGGAAGGTGTTGTCAACGCCGAAGAAAACATCGGCCACGGGGTTGTCCTTGCTCAAAATGGCCTGGTTGAGCGCACTGCCGGCGTCATTGGCCTTGAGTAGTTGAACTTTGGCGTTGTTGGCCGCCTCGAACTGTGCGATGACAGCCTCGCTGATGGCGAAGCTGTCGTGTGTCATGATGGTCAGCGTGCGCGGTGTGGAGGCTGCGGGCGTGCAGCCGGCGGCGGCGGCGACCAGGATCATTGCCATCAGGGCGACGGTTTTGACGTTCAGGATGTACTTGCGCATGATGATTCTCGCCGAATGTGTATGACCAGGAGCAAACCCTCCTGCAAACTGAGTGTAGCTGCGTGATCGAGCATGACATTGCTGACCCCACGGGCAATGCCGAGGGGCAGGTGGGCGGCGGTCAACGGCCATTCGACCTGACGCGCCGTGACGCCGTTGGCGTCGCCGCCGACTGGAATGAGGGACAAGATGTCGCCGGGTTGACCGGCGACGATGAGCGACGGCCCGGGGCGCAGCAGGCGCACCGTTTGTGGGCCTTCGACCATGCACACGTCGAGCGCGGCCAGTGCGGGGCGTGTGAGGAGCAGAAAGTTGGCCAGAGTGTGGTCAATGCGCCCGCCAAACACGCCGAGGATGACGATGACGTCGGCGCCGCGCCGCACGGCCTGATCGAGGGCCAGCTCGAGATCGGTCTCGTCCTTGCGCGCCGGCATGATGATGAAGGAACTTTCCAGTGCCTGGAGCGATTGCTGCGCCTTTATGGGCAGTGAATCCATATCGCCGACGACCAGATCGGGGCGCCAGCCCCAACGAAGGCAGTGCGCCGCGCCTAGATCGGCGGCGATGATCAGATCCCCGGCCGCCGGGTGTAGTTCAGACGGTCGTTCGACTTGCGGGCTGCCCGCAACAACGATGGCTCGCACAGGTTCTTCTCCAATGACGCAAAAAAGCCGCCTCACCAGGATGAGGCGGCTTGAGACGGAACGTCAGAATTCCCTACGCCGGCATTATCCAGGTCAGGTTCGAAGGGTCGAAGTCAGCGGCCAGATGGCCAGAGACTTCCTCTCAACCGGGTTGACTCCCAGCTCCCCACAGGTTGATTGGTAATGTCTGTCTTTGGTCTATTCCAGAACAGGCTCCAGCAGTTGATCGAGGGTCATCACGTCGTCCAGGACGCTTGTTTCCACAGGCGTCGAGGCGATGACGTGAAATTCGATCTGTTTGGACTGCGTATCGAGCGTGGCCAACACACTGTCGCCGGGCTTGAAGCGCCCGGCGAGCACGCCTTCGCTGAGCGGATCGTCGAGCAGATTCTGGATGGCGCGGCGCAAGGGGCGTGCGCCGTAATCCGGGTCATAGCCGATGTTGGCGATGTGTTCTCTGACCGCATCGCTCACTTCCAGGATGATGTTGTGCTCGCTGAGCTGCAAATGTACCCGTTTCAGTTCCAACTCGACGATGTCAGTAATCTGTTGTCTGCTCAGCGCCCGGAAAACCATCACCCCGTCGATGCGATTCAGAAATTCGGGCCGGAAAGTCTTCTTGAGCGCCTCGGTGACCCGTTCGCGCATCGCCTGGTATTCGTCTTCTTGTTTCTGCCCCTCGTCCCGATTGCTCACGAAACCCAGGCTAGTCACGCGTTTGATCAGTTGTGCGCCGACATTGGAGGTCATGATGATGATGGTGTTACGGAAGTCAACGCGGCGGCCCTTGGCGTCGCTCAGGTGCCCATCTTCCATGATCTGAAGGAGCATATTGAAGACTTCGGGATGCGCCTTTTCGATCTCGTCGAGCAGGATGACGCAGTAGGGGCGGCGGCGCACTGCTTCGGTCAACTGACCGCCTTCTTCATAGCCGACATAGCCCGGCGGCGCCCCAACCAGGCGACTGACATTGTGGCGTTCCATGAACTCGCTCATGTCAATCTTGATGAGGGCTTCTTCGCTGCCAAACAGGAATTCGGCCAGGGTCTTGGCCAGCAACGTCTTACCGACGCCGGTGGGGCCGAGGAAGATGAGGGTCGCGATGGGGCGTTTGGGGTCTTTCAAGCCGGCGCGGGCGCGGCGCACCGCCTTGCTGACGGCATCTATGGCCTCATGCTGACCCACGACGCGGCGGTGCAGCTCACGTTCCATTTCCAACAGACGCGCCGACTCTTCGCCGGCGATGCGCGTCAGGGGGATGCCGGTCCACATCGAGACAACTTCGGCAATGTCTTCGGCTACGACCTGGGGCTGATTGCCCACATCTTGCCAACCCAGGCGCAGTTGATCGAGTTCGTGTTCCAGCTCCACCTCGCGGTAGCGCAGGTCAATGGCATCTTCGATGCGTTGAGTGTTGAGAGCATCCTCGCGCTCTCTTTGCAGCGAACGCAGAGAGACGAACGTTTCGCGCAGATTGCGGGCGTAGGGCGCCTTGTACATGCGCACGCGGCTGGCCGCTTCGTCAATGACGTCAATGGCCTTGTCGGGCAGATAACGGTCTACGACGTAGCGTGCGGCCAGGGTGGCGGCGGCGTGAATGGCGTCATCGGTGATCTGGAGCTTGTGGTGCGCTTCGTAGGCGCCCTTGATGCCGCGCAGGATTTGTATCGTTTCTTCGATGGTCGGCTCGAAGACCTGCACCGGTTGGAAACGACGTTCCAGCGCAGCGTCGCCTTCGATATAGCGCCGGTACTCGTCCAGCGTCGTTGCGCCGATGCACTGTACTTCGCCACGCGACAACGCCGGTTTGAGGATGTTGGCCGCATCCACGGCGCTGCCGGCCGAACCGGCGCCGACGAGCATGTGCACCTCGTCAATGAAGAGGATGCTGGCCGAATGTTTGATCTCTTCGATGACCTTTTTCAGCCGCTCCTCGAACTGACCTCGATACATCGTTCCGGCCACCAGCGAGCCGACATCGAGCGTCAGCAGCCGTTTGTTGAGCAGCGGTTCTGGCACGTTACCCTGCACGATGCGCTGCGCCAGTCCTTCGACGATGGCGGTTTTACCGACGCCCGGTTCGCCAATCAGCGCTGGGTTGTTCTTGGTGCGCCGGCACAAGATCTGGATCACGCGCTCGATCTCTTTTTCGCGGCCAATCACACGGTCGAGCTTGCCCTGTTCCGCCAACGCCGTCAGGTCAGCGCCGAGCTGATCGAGCATCGGCGTCTTGCGTTCGGTTTTTTGTTTCTCTTTGACGAGTTGCGTCTGGCTTTGCAGAATGCTGCGGGCCGTCTGCGTGCGCACCTTGTCCAGGCTGACGCCCAGGCTGCGCAGAACATTGACGGCGATTCCGTCGCCCTCGCGTACCAGGCCGAGGAGAATGTGTTCGGTGCCGATGTAGTGATGGCCCATCAGCCGCGCTTCATCGATGGCCAGCTCGATGACGCGCTTGGTGCGCGGGGCCAGGTTCGGCTTGCTGGTTGGCATGCGCTCGCCGCGCCCGACGGTTCGCTCGATGGCGCGCACCACGTGGTTGGCTTCTACGCCCAATTCCTGCAGCACTTTGACAGCCACGCCATTTTCCTCGCGCACCAGGCCGAGCAGCAGGTGTTCGGTGCCGATGTAGTTATGGTTCAGGCGGTTTGCCTCTTCTTGCGCCAACTGGAGCACGCGGCGCGCTCGTTTGGTAAATCGTTCGAACTTGTCTGTCATGACGCCAATTCCTTTGGCCATCCTATGCGTGTTCTTGATGCGTCGAGACGAAAGAGGCGGCAGAAAGAGCGATTCCCGGGTCAGCGGGAGGCGATGACTGTCTGCGACCATTCGTCGCTTGCGATTCTGCTTGCGATTCTGCTTGCGATTCTGCTTGCGATTCTGCTTGCG
>CAZOLV010000044.1:30962-40657 GCA_964580725.1 uncultured Anaerolineae bacterium
GCTTGCGATTCTGCTTGCGATTCTGCTTGCGATTCTGCTTGCGATTCTGCTTGCGCTTCTAATGTAGCGATGCAGCGCAGACGGTTCGGTGATACGTCGTACTCTTTGTGCTGAAAAGAAAAGAACCTGCCAGGGGTGATCCTGACAGGTTCCATTTCAAGGTTCTGGATCAATCGGCAGAATCAGTGCGCTGGAAATCGGCGTCCTCGAACGCATCGTCGTCGGCTGCTGCCAACTGCACTCGCCAATCGGTCTCGGTGTATTCTTCTTCCGGCGCCTGTTTGAGGCTCAACCCAATACGGCGGCGCTGTGGATCAATGCGAATGATGCGCAATCTCATGCGCTGGCCTTCGCGCAGCATGTCACGCGCATGGCCTACCCGCCGGTCGGAGATTTCCGAGAGATGAATCAACCCCTCGATGCCGTCGTCGAGCCGGGCAAAAGCGCCAAAGTTGGTCAGCTTGGTGATGGTTGCATCCACCAATTGCCCAACGGCGTAACGCTCGTGCACCACGCTCCACGGTTCTGGCTGCAGACGTCGCAGACTCAGGCCGATGCGGCGGCGCTCCATGTCAACGTTGAGCACACATGCTTCGACCCGCTGACCCACCTTCAAGACCTCGCTGGGGTGATTGATGTGTCCCCAGGTGATTTCGGAGAGATGGACCAACCCATCGGCTCCGCCCAGGTCAATGAATGCGCCGAAATCTGACATGCTGGTGACGATGCCTGAGCATTTGTCGCCTTTCTTCAGCTCGGTCAGCAGTCGTTCTTTGGCCTGTTTGCGCCAATCGCGGTTGGCCTGGCGTTCTGACAGGATCAGCCGATTGCGTTGCTGATCCAGTTCCAACACCTTCAGCCGCAGTTTTTTGCCGACCAGTTCGGCCAGACGAGCTTCCAGGCTATCATTAGCGCCATCCGGCGCCTGCGCCTGGGCTTGCGCCGGTACGGAAACCAACTGCGATGTGGGGACGAAACCGCGTAACCGCCCAATCTTGACGGTCACGCCACCCCGGTTGAAACCTGCGACCACTCCTTCGAACACTTCCTGGCTCTTCATCAGCTCTTCGGCTTTGAGCCAGTCGCGTTCTTGTTGGGCACGGCTGAATGACAAGACCACGTGGCCGTCTTCGTCTTCGGGACGCACGACGTACACCAGGATCTCATCGCCAACATTGAGCCTGGCAAGCGCTTCTTTGCCAACGCGCTCAAGTTCACGGTCCGAAATGACTCCTTCGGACTTGGCGCCAATGTCTACCAGAATCTCGGTTGGCGTGATACGGACGATCATTCCCTTGCGCACCGAACCGGTCGAGATCGGTTCGAACCCAAACGAACTTTCCATCATCAATTCAGCCATTGGATTTACGGCTTCGACCTGTGGCACCTCCCCTTCGACATTCACTGTGGGCGACAATTCGAGATTTTCCATCCTTCGTTGCGACATCTCCTCTTTGGTGGGTGCCGCCTATTATAACGGATAGTGCGCCGAAACGCAAGAAGGCGTGCCGCCAGCAATTCCAAATGTGGGGTCGGGTCTGGGCCAATGGGGGTGACTGGAGGGGGAGCGAAGAACAGATGAGAGCATCGGCCAGGATCGGTTGATGCAGGGCTTGCGCCAGCACAAAAGAGGGAGGGAGGAGATTAGGGCGATGGGTAGGCGCGTGCGAACAGTCGTGCGAAGGGCGCGGTACGGCCTAGGTGCGTCTTGCTGAGCGGCGCGCACGTGCAGATCAATCGGTGTCGAGTTCGAGGTTGGTAAACATGAAGGTCATGAGATGGCTCCAGTTGCTGAAGAAGAGGTAATTCGTACTCACGTGTCACCCTGCCAACCATGTCCTGCAAACGGCGCTATTGTACTATATGATTGGCATTATCAGTGACATTTGGAACTGCTGTTGCCCCACAATTTGCATTTCTGCCACAAAGTGCTAATATGCTGTCACGCTATTTGCGTTGATGCAAATACGCCTCGCTTCCTGCATCATGGGGAAATCATGGATCCCGAATCCTTTCGCAATAGTCCGGCTGGCCGCCTGATCCAGGTGACTGGCATCGGAAGCGGTGCGCAAGCCGTCGGTTATTGGGCTTTCGCACCCGATCCGCTGCCACCGTCCATCGAGTGGACGGCCGATTTGGTGACTGACTTGTCCGAGGCCGACCGCGCGCTCGGTGAATTGGCTGGCCTGGGCCGGTCGCTGCCCAACCCTCATCTGTTGATTCGTCCCTTTGTACGCCGGGAGGCGGTGCTTTCCTCGCGCATCGAAGGGACGCGGGCTTCCCTGTCCGATCTTTACGTTTACGAGGCAGCTCAGCCACTGGGAGGTCGCCAGGGAGCCGCGGACTCCGATTCGGCTTCGATGCCGGGCGAGCTACCGGCTGATGTGCGCGAGGTCGCCAACTACGTGCGGGCCTTGGAGTATGGCCTGGAACGGTTGTCCGCTTTGCCGTTGAGTCTGCGCCTGATTCGGGAGATGCATGGTCACCTCATGCAGGGGGTGCGGGGCGAGACGCCGGGCGAGTTTCGGCGCAGCCAGAACTGGATCGGCCCGCCAGGCTGCACCCTGAATGAGGCGACCTACGTGCCGCCTCCGGTCGTCGAGATGGCCGAAGGTCTCGATGCCCTGGAGAAGTTCCTGCACGCGCCCTCCCACCTGCCGCCGCTGCTGCGTCTTGCGCTGATCCATTACCAGTTCGAAGCCATTCACCCCTTCCTGGACGGCAACGGCCGCATCGGCCGTCTGCTGGTGACTCTGCTGCTCCGCGCCTGGGACCTGCTGCCCGAGCCCTTGCTCTACCTGAGCGTCTTCTTCGAGGCCCACCGGGCTGAGTACTACGAGAGCCTGTCCGGTGTCAGCCAGACCGGGGCGTGGGATCGCTGGCTGGGCTTCTTCTTGCGCGGCGTGACCGAACAGGCGCGTGATGCCGTGGCGCGCGCGCGTTGCTTGCAGGCGTTGAGAGAACGCTATCGGGGACAGCTTCAATCAGGACGCATGGCGGCGCGTCTGCTGCAACTGGTGGACTTGCTCTTTGCTCAACCGGTGGTCACTGCCCGGCAAGTGGAGGCATCACTTGTCGTGGACTTTCCCACCGCGCTGCGGTATGTCAATCAACTGGTCGAGACCGGATTGCTGCGCGAGATCACCGGCAAGGCGCGCAACCGGGTCTACCGGGCCGATGAGCTGTTGCAGGCGATGGAGATGCCGGTCAGCATAGGCTAGGAATAGGATCATGCCGCGCATCTTCGACAACATCGAGCACCAACTTCTCGCGGCGCTCCAGCAGACGGTAGAGCTTGCCACGCACGCCGATTTCTGCGTGGGCTACTTCAACCTGCGTGGCTGGCGCGAGCTGGCGCCGCTGGTGGAACCCTGGCCGGGCGGCCCTGGTCATAGCTGCCGCCTGTTGGTGGGCATGCAACGGCTGCCCGAGGACGAGCTGCGCAGCACGCTGAGCCTGACCGATGGCGCCGAGGCAATGGACAACCAGACGGCCCTCCGCCTCAAGAAGAAGCTGGCCGAGGAATTCCGCCGGCAGTTAGTGATCGGCGCGCCCACCAACCAGGACGAGGCCGCGCTGCGCCGGCTGGCGGCTCAAATTCGGGCCAGGAAGCTGACTGTCAAGCTGTTCCTGCGACACCCGCTGCACGCCAAGCTCTACCTCTTGTATCGTCCCGACCCGATCAACCCGATCATTGGCTACCTGGGCAGCAGCAACCTGACATTGGCCGGGCTGTCGAAGCAGGGCGAGCTGAACGTGGATGTGCTCGAAACTGACGCAGCGCACAAGCTGAGCCGCTGGTTCGAGGACCGCTGGACCGATCGCTGGTGCCTGGATATCTCCGACGAGCTGGCGGAGATCGTCGAGGAAAGCTGGGCCGCGGAGCGGCTGATCCCGCCGTATCACATCTACGTCAAGATGGCCTACCATCTGGCCCAGGAAGCGCGCGCCGGCCTGTCGGAGTTCCGCATCCCGGCCGATTTCGGCAACCGCCTGTTCGATTTCCAGACCGCGGCGGTGAAGATCGCGGCGCATCACCTGAACAAGCGCGGGGGTGTGCTGATCGGCGACGTGGTCGGCCTGGGCAAGACCCTGATGGCGACCGCGGTGGCGCGCATCTTCGAGGATGACTACAGCCTGGAAACCCTGATCATCTGCCCGAAAAACCTGGTCAAGATGTGGGAGGGGTACCGCAACCAGTATCGCCTGCGGGCCAGGGTGCTTTCGATCAGTCGGGTGTTGCAGGAGCTGCCCGATCTACGCCGCTATCGCCTGGTGGTATTGGACGAGAGCCACAATCTCCGCAACCGCGAGGGCAAGCGCTTCCGGGCCATCCAGGAGTACATCCAGAAGAACGAGAGCCGCTGCATCCTGCTGACCGCCACGCCGTACAACAAGACCTACCAAGACCTGGGCAGCCAGTTGCGCCTGTTCGTGCCCGAGGACAGGAACCTGGGCATCCGGCCCGAGCGGCTGCTGGGCGAGATCGGCGAGACGGAGTTCGTCCGCCGGCACCAGTGTTCGCCCCGCTCGCTGGCCGGCTTCGAGAAGAGCCTCTATCCCGACGATTGGCGCGAGCTGATGCGCCTGTACATGGTGCGGCGCACGCGCGGCTTCATCCAGCAGAACTACGCGCAGACCGACCCGGAAACGGGACGCAAGTATCTGACCTTTGAGGACGGCTCGCGCTCCTACTTCCCCGTCCGCCAGCCCAGGACGGTCAGGTTCGCCATCTCGGACGACGATCCGAACGATCAGTACGCCCGGCTCTATGCCCCGCCCGTGGTGGACACGATCAACAGCCTGCGCCTGCCGCGCTATGGGCTGGGCAACTATGCGGCCACCCGACCCAGCGCGCCGCCCACGGCGGCCGAAAAGAAGCAGTTGGACGACCTCTCGCGCGCAGGGAAACGCCTGATGGGGTTCTGCCGCACCAACCTGTTCAAGCGATTGGAAAGCAGCGGACAGATTTTCATCCAATCGGTCGAGCGCCACATCCTGCGCAATCACATCTTCCTCCACGCCATCGAGCAGGGCCTCCCGCTCCCCATCGGCACGCAGGACGCCGCGCTGTTGGACAGTCGAGTCCACGATGAGGACGAGGACATCGGTGACGTGATGGACGCCTTTGACTACGAAGGAGAGGAAGAGGGCAGCAGCTCCGACGTCGGGACGGCTGAGCTGCGCACCGAGGCGCAGTTTCGCAACCGCGCCGCTCAGGTCTACCACGAGTACGCCACACTCTACAAGCGCCGCTTCAAGTGGCTGCGCCCCAACCTTTTCAACGCACACCTGAAGCGCGACCTGGCGGCCGACGCCAAAGCCCTGCTGGACGTGATGCAGCAGGGCGCGTGCGCCGATTGGGACCCGGCCCGCGATGCCAAGCTGAACGCCCTCCACCGGTTGCTCACCGTAGACCACCCACGCGACAAGGTCCTGGTTTTCACGCAGTTCGCCGACACCGTGCGCTATTTGGAGGCCCAATTGCGGGCGCGGGGCTTGACCGCGCTGGCGGGCGTCACCGGCGACTCGCCCGATCCCACCGGCGCGGCCTGGCGTTTCAGCCCTGAGAGCAACGAAAGGCGCGACCAGGTTCTTCCAGCGGACGAGTTGCGGGTCGTCATCGCCACCGATGTCTTGAGCGAAGGCCAGAACCTGCAGGACGCCGCCATCGTGGTCAACTACGACCTGCCGTGGGCCATCATCCGGTTGATCCAGCGCGCGGGCCGCGTCGACCGCATCGGCCAACGGGCCGAGACCATCCGGTGCTATTCCTTCCTGCCCGCCGACGGCGTGGAACGCATCATCCGGCTGCGCGCCCGCGTGCGGCAGCGGTTGACCGAGAACGCCGAGGTGGTCGGCACGGATGAGGCGTTCTTCGAGGATGACCGCAACGACCAGGCCATCGTTGACCTCTACAGCGAGAAGGCCGGCATCCTGGATGGCGATGACGAGGGCGAGGTGGACCTGGCCTCCTATGCGTACCAGATCTGGAAGAACGCGGTGGCGGCCGATCCGAGCCTGCTGCGGGTCATCCCCGCGTTGCCGGCAGTCGCTTACTCGGCGCGTGCGCACATCGCGGCCCCGAATGCGCCGGCCGGCGTCCTGGTTTACATGCGCACCGGCGAAGGCAACGACGCGTTGGTGTGGGTGGATCGGAACGGAGGCAGCGTCACCGAATCGCAGTTCGCCATCTTGCAGGCGGCTGCCTGTGCGCCCGATACGCCAGCCCTGCCGCGTGATGAAGCGCACCATGACCTGGTGAAACGGGGGGCCGAGCTGATCCTCACTGAAGAACGCTCGGTCGGCGGGCAGTTGGGCCGGCCATCCGGCGCGCGTTTTCGGACCTTCACGCGACTCAAGGGGTATGCGGAGCGGATCAAGGGCACGCTCTTCGACAACCCTGAGCTGCTCAAAGCGATTGACGACATCTACCGCTACCCGCTGCGCCAGACGGCTACGGATACGCTGAACCGCCAACTGCGCGCCGGTATCAGCGATGAAGATCTAGCCGAGTTGGTCGTGGCGCTGCGTGAAGAGGACCGCCTGTGCCTGGTCGAAGATGAACGTCAGGCCCAGGAGCCGCAGATTATTTGTTCGCTGGGGCTGGTGCATCTCCCTGCATGAGCCACGATCTTATGCTATAATTTGACCGCCAGATAGAGAACCTGGTGGCGCAGCGATGAATCAGATGATGTGACTCTGAACGGAGGCAACCATGCGCATACGCGAGATCGTTTTCACCGACTTCCGAGCTTTCCGCGGCGAGCGACGGATCTCCTTTGTGGATGAAGCCACCGGGGAAGTGCGCCCGGTTTCGGTGCTGGCCGGTTCGAATGGCAGTGGCAAGACGACCATCCTGGATGCCATCGAGGGCCTCCTGGGGTTTATCCTGGAACCAGACCGTCCCAATCGGCTGGTGGAGGAGGCCTTTGAAACAGGATTGATCCATCTGGAAGTGGAACTCTCCCCAGAGGAGGCCCCCAACGGGCAGCGCACGTTGATGGATGATCGCCAGATGCGCACCTTGCATATCGCGGTCGGCAGACGAAATCTGGCGCCGATTTCTCCTGAGCGATCGTGGCCGAATCTCCATTGTACACTCGTTCAGCGCGGCGTGCAGGGAAAGCCTCTCTTGCGAAAGTCCCCACTGGCCGAGCGCCTGCGCAAGGCGGTCTCTGCGATGCACCAGAATCAGGCTGAGCTTCACGGCGGGTTTATCTACTTTCCACACGATCGCCGGCTCGGCGTAAGTAAGGGCGGCCCAATTGAGCCGCCGCCAGAAACCTACCAATGGCGTTTCCGTTTCTCGGAAACTGATCGCTGGCAGGGGAGTCTAGAGCAGTTCTGGGTCTGGCAGAACTACCTCGATTTGGAGCAGGGCAAAGCAGATCACGCCAATCTTGCGCCGTTTGTGACAACGGTTGAGGCGGTGCTGGGTGCTGGAAGGAGTATCACCATCAAAGAGGGCCGCGCGCTCGTGCCGACCGGGTGGCGCGACGAGACAGGGAATCCGACCCATGTACGCCTGGATCAACTTCCCTCCGGCGAGCAACAGGTGCTACTGCTATTCGGCGAGCTGGCCCGACGACGCCGGCTTGGTGCGATGATCGGTGTTGATGAGGCTGAGAACAGTTTGCATCCCACGCTGCAGCGCCTGGTGATGTGGAATCTACACCGGATCGCTCGCGAATGGGACGCGCAAGTTATTGTCGCGACGCATTCGTTGGAGGTGATTCACTCGGTCCGGGGAAGCGCCTTTATCAATCTGGACTTTCCAGAGGATCATTTCAACCTGCCGGCGCCGACAAACGGTGGGGAGGGGGCATGAGCAGCTATCCCACCATCAGCGACATTGAGATGCGGTGGCGGGCGTCCGGCAGCGGCGTGTGCGTGATCGTGGAGGGGCAGACCGAGCAAGACGATGCCTGGTTCTACGGTCGCTGGTTTGGCGATCGGGCGCGCGAGATCACCTTCTTTGCTCAGGATGGGTGGCAGCATGTGATGAACGCCGTAGCCGAATTGCGCCTCCGGCTGGGCGGCAAGGCGGTCTATGGCATCATAGACCGCGATTTCGAGACGGTAGTCGGGACCGAACCTTTTTCCCATTCAGGCGTCCTGCGCACGCCGAAGTACACCCTCGAGAATTACCTCCTGGAAGCGGAGTGTTGGTTTAAGTGTATTCAACCGTACACCCTGCGCGCGGCCAAACCCGGTTGGCAGACTCCTGCAGAGGTTCAAACCACGATCCGCGACCTTCATCGGCAGTGTATCCCGCTATCCGCCTTTAACTGGACGTTGAAACAGGCGCGCTCAGCCGCTCCGATGGGTTTTGCCACGCTGCCCGACAAAGAGGGGGAGTATCGCGAGCATCCCAAAGCTCTGGCGGGGCTAGGGGATGTATCCGGCTATCTGCGCCATCTCGACGCTCGCTTGGGCCTGGCGGTCAACCTTGGTCAGGTGTATGATGAACGGCTGGCCCATCTGCAAAGCCTGTCTCATGACCAACTCGAGGAAGTGGTGTCGGGCAAGTTTGTCCACAAGCTGCTCTTCGAGCAGTTCCCGCTCAAGCTTTCCGGCGAACGGAGCAGGGATGACATGCTCAGTGCGTATCTGTTTCACTGTCCCCACCCGCCTGCCGATCTGCAGCATCTCGTAGCAGCCATCCTGGCTGATGCGCGCTCCTGACAGGTCGTCACTGATACGGCAAGCGGGGGCGCGGTTGGATTGACCGGCCCTGCGCCTGCCCATGCTAACTTCCGCGAGGTTCTGATGCAGCTCGACATCTCACACGCACGCCGTTACCTGAAGGACTTCGACCTCCGCACCCTCTTCATCGAAGAGATGGGCTGGGATCAGCACCGGCAGGAATTGGTGATCCCCATGGACGGCCAGGAATTTCGCCTGCAGGCCGTGGCGCACAAGCGCGGCCTGGTGGCGTTCCGCTGCGCCCCCGCGCCTGACGGCCGCATTCCACCCTACGCGCTGCGCCGCAAGATCGAGACGCAAGTAGCGAAGTCGGTCAACCAGCACCTGATCGTCTATGCAGACGCCGGGCAGACTCAGCAAGTGTGGCAGTGGGTGAAGCGCGAGGCAGGCCGTCCGACTGCGGCCCGCGAGCAGACCTTCTACCGCGATCAGACCGGCGAGGCGTTGCTTCAGAAGCTGCAGGCGGTTGCGTTCAGCCTGGAGGAAGAGGAACGCCTGACGCTGGTGGATGTGGCGGGACGCGTCAGGGCCGGCTTCGATGTCGAGCGGGTCACCAAGCGGTTCTACGAGCGCTTCAAAGCCGAGCATGGCGGCTTCCTCAAGTTCCTGCGTGGCATCCCCGATGAGGCGGCCCAGCGCTGGTACGCGTCGGTGATGATCAACCGACTGATGTTCATCTACTTCATCCAAAAGAAGGGCTTTCTCGACGGCGATCCCAACTACCTGCGCACGCGGCTGGCCTCCAGCGCAGCGACCGCGCCGGGACGCTACTATGCCGACTTCCTCCGGCCGCTCTTCTTCCAAGGCTTTGCCAGGCGGGAAGCCGACCGTTCCCTGGAGACCAATCGGCTCCTGGGCCAGGTGCCCTACCTGAACGGCGGGATCTTCCAGGAGCATCTCATCGAGCAAGCCTGCGGCGCGGCCATCCAGATCGCTGACGCGGCGTTCGAGCGGCTTTTCGACTTCTTCGACGCCTACCACTGGCA
>CAZOLV010000045.1:0-40321 GCA_964580725.1 uncultured Anaerolineae bacterium
CTCCCTACTCCCTACTCCCTACTCCCTACTCCCTACTTCCTACTTCCTACTTCCTCCTTCCTCCTTCCTCCTTCCTCCTTCCTACTCCCCATTAACGCCCCCATTAACGCGCGCGTCGCCGATTCATTAACGCCAGGGTGATATGCTCCCCGCACGTGCTGCACACGCGCAGCGCCGTCGGACGATTGACAACTCTCGCAAGCGCAAGGACGGTTCGTGTGACTGGCAACGATCATACGCCCAACGCCGCGGCGCGGCGCGTCATGCAAGTAGATCAGGTCAGCCTGAACTTTGGCGGCGTGCGCGCCATCTCCGCCGTCAGCCTCGATGTCTTCGAAGGCGAAATCCTCGCCATCATCGGCCCCAACGGCGCCGGCAAGACCTCGCTGCTCAACTGCATCAGCGGCCTCTATCATCCGCAGGAAGGCGCCATCTGCTTCTTTGCGCCGGACGGTCGCCAGCATGAGATCACACGTCTGCGTCCCGCCCAAATCGCCCGTCTGGGCATTGCTCGTTCCTTCCAGAACATCGAACTGTTCCGCCACATGACCGTACTCGACAACCTGATGCTCGGCCGTCACATCCACCTGCGCAGTGGCGTACTAGCAGGCGGCCTTTTCTGGGGTTTTGCCCAAAAAGAAGAAATCCAGCACCGCCAAGTCATCGAAGACATCATTGACTTCCTCGAAATCGAACACATCCGCAAAAAGATGGTCGGCGCCCTCTCCTACGGCCTGCAAAAACGGGTCGAACTGGGACGCGCCCTGGCCATCGAGCCGCGCCTGCTGTTGCTGGACGAGCCAATGGCCGGCATGAACATCGAAGAAAAAGAAGACATGGCCCGCTTCATCCTCGACATCAACGAAGAACGGGGCATCACCACCATCCTGATCGAACACGACATGGGCGTGGTGATGGACATCAGCGACCGCGTGGCTGTGCTGGAGTTCGGCATGAAGCTGGCCGAAGGCAGCCCGGACGCCGTCAAAGCCAATCCAGAAGTCATCCGCGCCTACCTGGGCGAAGATCACGCCCTGCGCCCGGCCCGCATCGGTGAAGTTCGACTATGACCGATCCAACGCCTGCACCCAACGCCTCGACCTCTCGCACCTTTCCCCAACTCCTGCTGGCGCGCGCCGCCCAGTACGGCCAGCACAAGGTCGCCTTGCGCGAAAAAGAGTTTGGCATCTGGCGCTCCGTCACCTGGGCGCAGTATGCGCAGCATGTCCGGCAGTTCTGCCTGGGGCTGCTCAGCCTGGGGCTGCAGAAAGAGGATGTGGTAGCCGTCATTGGCGACAACCGCCCCGAATGGCTCTACGCCGAACTGGCCGCCCAGGCCGCCGGCGGTTGCAGCATCGGCATCTACCAGGACGCCATCGTCGAAGAGATGGAGTACATCATCACCTTCGCCCAGACGCGCTTCATCGTGGTCGAAGACCAGGAGCAGGTTGACAAGCTGCTGGAGATGTGGGATCAGATCAAAGACCATGTGCAGTGGGTGATCTACTACGACCCGCGCGGCCTGCGCAACTACACCGAGCCATTTCTGCTCCCCTTTCCCGAAGTCGAGAAGATGGGCGCCGCCTACGAGCAGCAGCATCCCGGCCTGTTCGAGCAGATGGTCGCCGCCGGCAACGAGGAAGAACTCGCCATTCTCTGTTCGACCTCTGGCACCACCAGCAAACCCAAGCTGGCCATGCTCAGTCACCGTAGCATGGTGAGCATGGGGCGCAACCTGATGGCGGTTGACCCGCTCCATCCCGGCGATGAATTCGTCAGCTTCCTGCCGCTGGCCTGGATTGGCGAGCAGATGATGACGCTGAGCTGCGCCCTGACCATCGGTTTCACCGTCAACTTCCCGGAAGAACCGGAAACGGTGCAGGAGAACATTCGCGAGATTGGCCCGCGCGTCATCTTCTCGCCGCCGCGCATCTGGGAAAATATGCTCAGCCAGGTGCAAGTCAAGATCGAAGACAGCACGCGGCTCAAACAGGCCATCTACCGCTGGGCGCTGGCGGTGGGCTATCAGATGGCCGACTTGCGTTTTCGCAAACAAGCGCCCACCGCCGCCCTGCGCCTGCGCTACCGGCTGGCCGATCTGCTGGTTTTCAAGATGATTACCGACAAGCTCGGCCTGCGCCGCACCCGCCGCTGCTACACCGGCGGCGCCGCCCTGGGGCCTGACGTCTTTCGCTTCTTCCATGCCCTGGGCGTCAACCTCAAGCAAATCTACGGCCAGACCGAGATCAACGGCATTGCCGTGGTGCACCGCGATGGCGACATCAAGTTCCAGACAGTGGGCCATCCGATCCCCGAAACCGAAGTGCGCATCGAAGCCAGCGGCGAAATCCTGGCGCGCAGCCCGGCGGTGGCCAGCGGCTACTTCCGCAACCCCAACGCCACCGCTGAGACCTTCCGCGACGGCTGGCTGCACACCGGCGACGCCGGCTACTTCGACGAAGATGGCCATCTGATCGTCATTGACCGCGCCAAAGATGTGATGACCCTGCACGACGGCACCAAATTCAGCCCGCAGTTCATCGAGAACAAGCTCAAGTTCAGCCAGTACATCAAAGAGGCGGTGGTGTTTGGCGGCGACTGGCCCTACATCACCGCCATGCTCAACATTGACTTCGGCAACGTAGGCAAGTGGGCGGAAAAGCGCGCCCTGTCCTACACCACCTATACCGACCTGGCGCAGAAGCCAGAAGTCTATCAACTGATCCGCCAACATGTCGAACTGGCCAACGCCGATCTGCCCCCTGCCGCACGCATCCGGCGTTTCTTGCTGCTGCACAAGGAACTGGACGCCGACGACGCCGAGCTGACGCGTACGCGCAAGGTGCGCCGTTCCTACGTCGCCCAACGCTACGATGAAATCATCAGCGCCCTGTACAGCCAGAACGATCACCTCGACGTGGAAACGACCATCACCTATCAGGATGGGCGCACGGCGCGCCTGCGCACCCGCCTGCGTATCGAAACCCTGGCGGTGTCGCAACAACAATGAACGCACGGCGAACCCCCGCGCCTGGAGATGTGCATGGATCAATTCATTCAGCTCCTCTTCACCGGTCTGACCAACGGCGCCATCTATGCGCTGGTGGCGCTTGGCTTCGTCTTGATCTATAAATCAACCGAGGTGATCAACTTTGCCCAAGGCGAGCTGCTCCTGGTCGGCGCGTACCTGACCTACGGTCTGGTGGCCGACCTAGGGCTGGTTTGGCCGGTGGGCGTTTTGATCACGCTGGCGCTGGCCGTTGTCTTGGGTGTGCTGATCGAGCGCATGGTGCTGCGCCCGCTGATTGGCGAACCGATCATCTCCGTCATCATGGTGACGATTGGGCTTTCCAGCCTGCTGCGCGCCTTCGTCAACATGGTGTGGGGCACGGCGCCGCGCAGCTTCCCGGCCTTCATCCCAAGCGCCCCCATCAACATCCTGGGCGCGGTGGTGCCTGGCGATCGCCTGGCCGCCATCGGCATGGCGGCGCTGCTGCTCATCGTCTTTACGCTCTTCTTCCGCCGTTCCAGCGACGGCATCGCCATGCGCGCCGTCGCCGATGACCAGCAGGCGGCGCTCAGCATGGGCATCAGCGTCAAGCGCATCTTCGCCATCGCCTGGTCTATCGCCGCCGCCACCGCCGCCATTGCGGGCATCCTGGTTGCCAACATCGTCGGCGTCAGCGGGGCGGTGGGCGGCATCGGCCTGCGCGTCTTCCCCGTCGTCATCCTGGGCGGGTTGGACAGCATCCCCGGCGCCATCGTCGGCGGCGCCATCATCGGCCTGCTCGAAGCGTTTGCCGGCGGCTATCTCCCCTCCGGCCTGGGCGAGGTTGTCCCGTTCGTCGTGCTCGTCCTCATCCTGATGGTGCGCCCCTACGGGCTGTTTGGCGAAACCCGCATCGAGCGCGTTTGATCCTGGCGAGAAAGGGAACCGCACGTGGAATCGGGCATTTTTCACTCGACCTACCAACAAGACATGACCCTGCGCCGCACCCCGGCGCAAAAGACGCGCCTGGCGCTCTTCATCGCTTTCGTCCTGATCTTCCCCTTCTTCGCCGACAACTACTACCTGACGATCGCCAATCAGATCGCCATCGCCGCCGTGGGTGCCATCGGCTTGAACATCCTGGTCGGCTTCACCGGCCAGATTTCGCTTGGCCAGGGCGCTTTCATGGCCGTGGGCGCCTACGCCGCCAGCATCCTCACCCTGCGCCTGGGCCTGCCCTTCTGGCTGACCATCCCCCTGGCCGCGCTCGTCACAGCCGCCATCGGTGCACTCTTCGGCATACCGTCGTTGCGGCTCAAGGGCCTCTATCTGGCCATCGCCACCCTGGCGGCGCAGCAGATCATCGAATGGGTCATCACGCACTGGGACGCCGTGACCGGCGGCGTCGAGGCGATCGTCATTCCTGCGCCGACGTTGTTCGGCCTGGCGCTCAGCACGCAGTTCCGTTTCTACTGGGTTTCGGTGGCGGCGGCCGCCATCACGACCCTCTTCGCCGTCAATCTCTTTCGCACACGCGTGGGCCGCGCCTTCGTCGCCATTCGTGACCAGGACATCGCCGCCGAGGTGATGGGAGTGGACATCTTCCGCTTCAAGGTGCTGGCCTTCGCCGTCTCCTCGTTCTTCGTCGGCATGGCGGGTGCGCTCACCGCCCACTACACCACCATCATCTCCTGGGAACGCTTCACCATCGAGACTTCGATCCTCTACCTGGCGATGATCATCATTGGCGGGCTCGGCTCGGTCTCCGGTTCGATCTACGGCGCCGCCTTCATGACGCTGCTGCCCGCCGTCATTTCTAATTTAGGGCGCGCCCTCAGCAGCGCTTTGCCCATCGTCGGGCAAATCCTGCCTTTCATCCAGCAGGCCACCTTCGGCCTGACGATCATCCTTTTCCTGATCTACGAGCCAGAGGGCATCGCCAAGCTCTGGCGCGATGTCAAAGACTACTTCCGCCTCTGGCCGTTTAGCTACTGAAACACCTCTGAAACAGGAGCAACGACAATGTTGGTTTCCGAACGCATGACCGCCAACCCGATCACAGCCACGGTCAAGACGACGCACAGCGAAGCGGTGGCGTCGATGCGCCAGCATCGCATCCGTCGTCTGCCGGTGCTCGACGCCCATGGGCGGCTGGTGGGGATCGTGGTCGAAAAAGACCTGCTCTCCACGGCCCCCTCGCCGGCGACGACCCTGAGCATCTACGAAGTTCACGCCCTGCTGAGCAAACTACGCCTGGCCGACATCATGACGACCCCGGTGCTCACTGTCGCCGCTGACTGCCCGGTGGAAGAGGCAGCGCGCATCATGATCGCCCATCGCATCGGTTGTCTGCCGGTCATGCACGAGGAGGTGCTGGTAGGAGTCATCACCGAGACTGATATTTTCAAGACGCTGGCCGAAGCGTTGGGCGCCGGTCAGCCCGGTCTGCGCCTGACAGTGCGGGCGCAGCGGCATCGCGGCATGCTGCACCAGCTCACCGGTCATGTGGCCGCCGCCGGCGGTTCGATCACCAGCCTTCTGACGCTCAACGAGCCGGACGGCGAACACAAGCGCGTCACCCTCAAGGTGATGGGCGCACAGCCCGACCAACTTCAGGCGGCGCTGGCTGCTGACGCCGACCTCGACGTGGCCGACCTGCGCACCGTCGAGCGAGCCGTTAAAGCCCGCCCATTCGGCGCTTGAGCCGCCGCCGGCTGCCCCCATGAAAAACTGCGCCTGCCGTCGGCAGGTTGATTTGGAGGTGTCACGGCAGAAAAACGATCAGGTCGCTTGTTTGGCCTGGGCGACGCAGCCCGTCGCCCATCTGGGCAGGCGCACAACCATGCCCAATCGAACGAATGCGCAAGCGTACGCACGAACGTACGCACGAACCTAGAAGCGAAAGAATCAGTGGAGGAGATGAAACCATGAAGACACGCGCCTTTGGCCTTTTGATCATACTGGCCATGTCTCTGTTGCTGAGCGCCTGCGGTGGAGCGGCGCAGCCGACCGAACCGATCAAGGTAGGCGGCATTTTCGATCTGACTGGCGCCACGGCCGACGTTGGCGTGCCCTATGCGGATGGCGTCAAGGGCTACGTGGATTGGCTCAACAGCAAGGGCGGCGTCAAGGGCCGCAAGATCGAGCTGATTGCCAACGACTACGCCTACAAAGTGCCCAATGCGGAGCAGCTCTATTCGCAATATGTGACGCAGGACAAGGTCGTGGCCATCCAGGGTTGGGGCACCGGCGACACGGAAGCGTTGCGCACCAAGATCGCAACCGACAAGCTGCCGTTCATGTCAGCGTCCTACTCGGCCAACCTGACGGTGATGGCCGATGCGCCGTACAACTTCCTGATCGGCACGACCTATTCCGATCAGATGATCATCGCCCTGCGCTGGGCGGCGGACAACTGGAAGGCGTCTGGCAGCAGCGGCAAGGCGAAGGTCGCCTTCTTCTACAACGACAGCCCGTTTGGCAAGTCGCCGCTGCCGGCTGGCAATGAGTTTGCCGCCGCCAACAACATGGAGGTGCTGGAAGTGGCCATGCCCCGCGGCGCCACCGATTTGACGCCGCAGTTGTCGCAGGTGCAGAGCTTTGGCGCCAACTATATCGTCATCCAGAACACCTCTGGCCCCGGCGCTCTGGCCGCCAAGAACGCCAAGAGCCTGGGCCTGACCGCGCGCATCATCTGTCTGAACTGGTGCGCCGACGAAAACCTGATCACGCTGGCGGGCGACGCCGCGGCGGGCGTGGTTGGCACGATCCCCTTTGCGCCGCCTGGCGCGGGCGCAGCGGGCGTCAAGGACATTGCCGCCTACACCAAAGAGAAGGGCATTGACCTGGAGGCGAAGGGCCTGCACTATGTGCAAGGCTGGTGGACGATGTCGGTGATGACCGAAGGGATCAAGCGGGTCATCGAGAGCAACAAGCCGGTGACCGGCGAAAATCTCAAGGCGGCGCTGGAAACGATCAGCAACTTCGATACCGGCGGCGTCACCTCACCGTTGACCTTCACGGCGACCGATCACGCCGGCAACAAGGCGTTGCGGCTGTATGAAGTCAAGAACGGCAAGTGGGAGCCGATCAGCGACTTCATCAGCGCCAAGTAAGGACGTGCGGGCCTGTCTGCGCCGGTTCGTTGCGAATCTGCGCAGGCAGGCCCCGATTGCGCTGCGGCGACGCACGGCCGCAGCACAGGAAACGAGGCGAGCAAACATGCTGGTGCTGAACAATATCGAGGTCATCTACAACGATGTGATTTTGGTGCTGAAGGGCATGTCGTTGCAGGCGCCGGAAGGGCGCATCGTGGCGCTGCTCGGCTCGAATGGCGCGGGCAAGACGACGACGCTCAAGGCGATCTCAGGGCTGCTCAAGCCGGAGAACGGCGCAGTGACCGACGGCAGCATCGAGTTCATGTCCGAGCGCATTGACAAACGCGACGCGGCCGACATCGTGCAGCGCGGCATCTTCCAGGTGATGGAAGGGCGGCGCGTCTTTCCGCATCTGACGGTCGAAGAAAATCTGATTGCCGGCGCCTACACCCGGCGCGATCGCCATCAGGTGCCGGGCGACATCGAGGTGGTCTACGCCTATTTCCCGCGCCTGAAGGAGCGCCGCGCCCGCATCTCCGGCTACCTCTCCGGCGGCGAACAGCAGATGCTGGCCATTGGGCGGGCGCTGATGGCCCGCCCGCGTCTGATGCTGCTGGACGAGCCAAGCCTGGGCCTGGCGCCGCTGCTGGTGGCCGAAATCTTCGACATCATCAAGCGCATCAACCAGGAGCAGAAGACGACGATCCTGCTGGTGGAGCAGAATGCGCGCCTGGCGCTCAGCATCGCCGATTACGCCTATATCATGGAAAACGGCCGTATCGTGCTGGAAGGCGACCCCACCGCCCTGCGCGATAACGCCGATGTGCGCGAGTTCTACCTCGGCCTGACCGAAGTTGGCCAACGCAAGAGCTATCGAGACGTCAAGCACTACAAGCGCCGCAAACGCTGGCTCAGTTGAGCCGCCGCGCCTATCCCCCAAATTGGGGGGCAGGGGAGCCAGGCACATCGCTTCTCAGTCGTCATGCCCCACACCGCGTACGCCGGCGCGCTCGGCGGGCGTTTGACGCTCGGCGGGTGGCAGGCGGTAACGGTCGCCCGTCTCCGCGGTGTGCAGGGAGCGCACGCGGCTCTCCGGCGCCGGCGCTTCGCCCAGAATCGTCTGGCTGGACGCAGCGGCGTCGCGTGGCGGCTGTGCAAAGTCTGGCGGCGCGGCGGGCGTTGGCGATTCTGGCCGCCCCTGGCCCCAGTAGATCACCTGCTTCCAGGCCGCCTGCACATCGTCGGCGAAGATGACCAGCAGGTCGCCGCGTTGCGCCGTTGCCAGTGCAGAGGCAATCGCTTCCGACTCGTCCCAAATCTCGACGATGCGGGCCGCCGGCAGGCCAGCCGCTTCGGCGGCGCGACGAATGATGCCCGCCACCTCGCCTGGCGCACGCCCGCGCCGGCTGTAGTCCTCACGGCAGATCAGCAGATCGAAGACGCGTCCCGCAATCTCGCCAATGGCGTCAATGTCCTGATCGCGCCGATCGCCCGGCGCGGAGATGACCCCGATGGCGCGGCCTTCACGCGGCAGCGCCTGCACCAGCTCGGCCATGGCCTGCACGGCCGGAGGGTTGTGACCATAGTCCACGATCACTCGGAAGGGGTGCTGATCGTAGACGTTGAGCCGACCCGGCACTTGATAGTGACTGCTGTCGAAGGTGCGCAATCCCTGGCGGATGTTTTCCACTTTGACGCCGAGTGCACGTGCCACCGCCGCCGCGGCCAGAGCATTGGCCACATTGAAGCGCGCCAACCCTTCGAGCGTCGCCGGGATCAGGTGCGACCAAAGGAGCGGGATGTGCTGATTGCGCTCGTAGAGAGTCAGCATCTTGCCGTTGAGGCCATCTTCCAACACGATGGCGCGCCCGCCCTTGCGCACATGCTCCTGCACCACCGGGTTGCGCGGGTCGAAGGTGAAGTAGAATGGCTCGCCGTCGCTGCGCTCCGCCATGGCGGCGGTCAACGGGTCGTCGGCATTCAGCACGGCAAAACCGCCCGGCCTGACCACTTCGACGACCAGCGCCTTGACCGCTGCCAAATCGTCCAGCGTTTCGACCCCTTTGAGGCCCAGGTGATCGCCCGCCACGTTGAGCACCGCGCCCACATCCACCTTGTCGTAGCCGAGACCTTCGCGCAGGATGCCGCCACGCGCCGTTTCGAGCACGGCCGCATCCACCAGCGGATGTTTGAGCACGACGCGCGCCGACCAGGGGCCGGTCATATCGCCGCGCAGGTAACGTTCGCCGTCTATGTAGATGCCATCGGTCGTCGTCAGGCCGACGTGATGGCCTGACATTTTCAGGATGTGCGCCACCATGCGCGAAGTGGTCGTCTTGCCGTTGGTGCCGGTGATGGCGGCCAGGGGGATGCGGCTGCGTGCGCCTTCTGGAAAGAGCATATCCATGACCGGCCCAGCCACGTCACGCGCGGTGCCTTCGCTGGGCGCGACGTGCATGCGGAAGCCAGGCGCCGCGTTGATCTCGACGATGCCGCCGCCCACCTCGCCGGCCGGCCGGCCGATGTCGGGCGTGATGAAGTCAATGCCGGCCACGTCCAGCCCCACGATCTGCGCCGCCCGAATGGCAATTTCCTTGTTCTCGTAGCAGATTTCGTCGGTGCGGTCAATGGAAGTGCCGCCTGTGCTGAGGTTGCCGGTGGAGCGCAGGTAGAGCACGCGCCCGGCGGGCAGCACGGTATCCAGCGTGACGCGCGCCTGTTCCATCAAGCGCAAGGCCTGATGATCCACCTGCAGACGGGTGAGCACCTTTTCGTGCCCAACGCCGCGGCGCGGATCGCTGTTGACGATTTCGACCAACTCCTGAATTGTGTGAACGCCGTCGCCTACGACATGGCCTGGCACCCGTTCGGCCACTGCCACGACCTGGCCATTGACGACGAGCACGCGATGATCGCGCCCTGGGATAAACTTCTCCACGATGACATAACTGCGGTGTTGCGTCGCTTTCTGGAAGGCGACGCGCACATCGGCCTCATTTTGCAGGTCGAGCGAGACGCCGCGCCCGTGACTGGCGTCCAGCGGTTTGACCACCACCGGGTAGCCGATGTCGGCGGCAGCTTGGGCGGCGGCGTCTTCATCTTGTACCACGCGCTGGCGTGGGACGGGGATGCCGACATCGTCGAGCAGGCGGGCGGTCAGTTCCTTGTCCTGGGCAATGTCCACTGCGATGTGCCGGGTCTCGCTGGTGACCGTGGCTTGAATGCGCTTCTGATACTTGCCGTGGCCGAACTGGATCAGGCTGCCCTCGTTGAGGCGAATCCAGGGAATATCGCGCACCTCAGCGGCGTTGACCAGGCTGCCGGTGGAGGGGCCGAGGGCGACACGATCGGCGAGTGCGGCCAGGTCTTCCAGTTCCAGGACGAAGTTGAAAGTCGCGCGTTCTGCGGCCGGCATAGCGCTGGGCAGTTCGGGGGAGAGCAGCGAGCGCAGCAGGCGTTCGGCCAGGCGGCCGGCCTCCAGCGCCACTTCTTCCTGTTGAAACGAATAGACCACGTAGTAGACGCCAGGTTCACCGGCGCCGCGCGTCTTACCGTGGGTGACAGGCGTTCCCGCCAGGCACTGCAACTCGATGGCGACATGTTCGAGGATGTGTCCGAACCAGGTCCCTTCTTGCAGGCGACGTACGAAACCGCCGGGCGTTCCATAGGAACAGCCGTGTTCGTGCAGCGTTGGGACTTGTGCCAGCAGCGCCTCGTTGAAACCGGACAGCTTCGTACTTGGGAACTCCTCCAACTCCTCCAGATCGAGCGTCAGGCGAATGACCGGCTTGTAGGAGTAGTAGTTGGGGCCACGATAGACTTTGCGCTCCAGAACTCGCATGGGTACCGTCCTTTGCAGCTAGATATAAAGATCGCGCTTATTGTAAACCCAATACGCCGCGGCCACGCTGACCACGATGATCGCGGCGGAAAGCGCCAGATAGGTGCTGTCGAACGCCCCAGTGCGGAACAGCTCCCCGGCATCGAAGTATTTGAATGGTGTGAAATACTTGAGAAAATCGAGATTCTTCTGCATCCCCGACACGATGGAAATGAAGTAGGTCGCCAGAATGATGGCGACGGCGGTCGAGCCGGAGCGTTTGTAGTGTTTCATGGCGCAACCCAACAACAGCCCGATGGCGAGGAAGACCAGCTCGATCATGAACATCGCTCGCATTTCCAGCTCCAGGAAGGCGTGGAAGGCCGCGTCAGGGTTGTAAGGCCGCACGGCAATGCGCGAGATGCCCCAGGTGATCAGCACGAAGGCGATGCAGTTGACCAGCGCGGCCAGCGTCTTGGCCGTGACGACCCGATTGCGCGAAACCGGCAGCACCAGCGAAAACTCGACCGTCTTGTCGCGCTCCTCTTTGGAGATGATGTCGCTGCCCCACATTGCCGCGGCGATAGCGCCCATCAGGCCGAAGTAGATGAACATCAGGCCGTAGAACCCGCTCAGCGTCGTCAGGTTGAAGGCGCGCATACTCAAGGCGTCCAGCAGCGCGGGCGGCATCGCATCGAGCATCTTGAGCATTTCGGGGTCGCCGGCAAAGCCAGAATACTTGGCCGTCGCGATCATGACCAAGAACAGGATGACGGCGCTCCAGATCAGCAGAGATTTGAGATTGGCCCTCAGCTCACGCAGGAAGATATTCATCGCACGCCTCCTCAAGAGACCGCCGCAATGTCGCGGTGGATGTATAGCCAATAGCTTGCCGCCAGCGCCAACAGCGACACGGCCAGGTTGAGCAGCAGGAGCGGCGCGTCGAAGGCAGCGTTGGCAACGATACGGGTCGGATCGAAATGCCTGAACGGCGTCAGCATCTCCAGCTTGATGTCGCCGAACACCCCGCTGAAGGCGTTGACCACATACGTTCCAAAGCTCAGCCCCAGGCCATATGGGGTCACGCTGCGCACTCGCTTCACCAACAGCGAAATGACCAGCCCCAGGCTCAGGAAGAAGACCTGGAAGGGCACGATGCTGAGCAGCAACAGGAGCAGCACGCCCCGGTCATATGGACGCCCGTCGCTGAAGAGCTGGATGGCGAGAAATGTGCTGACCCACACCACCAGATTGATGATGGTCAGACAAGCCGCGGCGGCCAATAGCTTGCTCGTCAGCACCCGGCTGCGGCTGACCGGTCTGGTCAACAGGAAGTCGGCCGTCAGTTCGCTTTCTTCCACCGACACCAACCCAAAGCCGTAGTTGCTGGCCTGAATCGCCAGACAGAGTTGGACGAAGATGAAAATGAAACTGTAGAAACCGAGCACAGCGGCCAGGTCCATGCGGTCGAGGCCAAAGGCGGCCCGCAGTTCGGCCGGGTAGCGGGCCAGCAGTTCGTTCATCAGCGCCGCCTGGTCGGCAAAGACCGGGAACATGGCGAAGTAGAACAGAATGAGAAAGGCCACGGACAGCGCCCAGGAGACCAACGAACCCTTGCGCATGCGTATTTCGTGTCTGAAGATATTTGCGTTCATGGTCCCCGCCTATTCGTAGTAGTGCATGAAGATCTCTTCCAGGGTCGGTTCTTCGATGGTGACATCGGTCACCTGCCGCTCGCTGACCTTGCGCAGCAGGGCGTTGATGTCGCCCTTGAAGAAGAAACGCACGGCGCCATCCTCGCTCTGCACTTCGGTTACGCCTGGCAGCGCAAAATCGGCCGGTTTCAGCCCGGCTGCACTGACGCTGACCTTCTTGTAGTTGTTCTGTTGCAGTGTGCGGATGTCGGAGATCTCCACGATCTTGCCCTCGCGGATGATGGCGACGCGGTTGCAGAGGCGCTGCACCTCGCCCAGGATGTGCGAGGAGAAGAAGACGGTGACGCCGCGGGCGTTTTCAGCGCGGATCAGATCGAAGAATTTGCGCTGCATGAGCGGATCGAGGCCGGCGGTTGGCTCGTCCAGGAAGAGCAGCTTGGGGCTGTGCAGGAGACCCTGCACGATGCCGACTTTTTTCTTGTTGCCGTAGGAGAGATCGCTGATGCGGCGGTTCAGTTCCAACTCCATGAGGTCGGACAGTTCGCGCAGGCGCTTGCTGAAATCGCCCGCATAGAAACTGGCCGAATACTTGAGCAGGTCAATGACCTTCATGCCTTCGTAGTAGAAGACTTCCGAGGGTAAATAGCCGATATCGCGACGGATGGCCGGGCCATGAGTTCTGACATTCTGGCCGAACACCGTTGCGCTGCCGCTGGTAGGGTGGATTAATGAAAGGAGCAGGCGGATGGTGGTAGATTTGCCGGCGCCGTTTGGCCCGATGAAGCCAAAGATCTCGCCTTCCTTCACGCCAAACGACACATCCACGATGCCCCGCGCCTTGCCGTAGAACTTGGTCAACTGACTGACCTCGATGATGCTCATGCTGCGCTCCTCTGATGCGAAGTGACCGAACGGGGACAAAACGTTGCCAACAACAACATCATCATATCGCCGTTTTGCCGCCTTGTCAAGCGCCGCGCTGAGTACACAAGCAGCTATTTCTGGCGTTCTGTGAGGGTCACCGCCCCCTGGAGCGGTCGGATGACGGCCCGGCCATCAGTCTGACATCAGCGAAAACCCCGCTGCCCGCCACTCGACCGCCACGCAAGCGGTGTAATCCAGATCGAACCGCGCATCGCCGATCAGCAGAGGCAGCATCAGGCGCAGCAATCCGCCGTGCGAAACGCAGACGAGGCCTGCGTCGCTCTCGCCAAACTCGGCAACAAGCCGCGCCGTGAATGGCAGGAACCGATCCCGGATCTCGATCAGGCTCTCGCCCCCGGCGCTGCGGCTGTCCCACTGCCCATGCACCGTCCACGCCTCGAACAGTGCGCGCCAGCCCTGCCAGGCGGCCTCGTCTGCACGGCCCTCCAATGCTCCGCAGTCGTACTCGCGCAGAGCGTCCACCACCTCGTAATCGAGATCGAGCTGCTGCGCCAGGATGACGCTTGTTTCGATGGCGCGCAGCACTGGGCTGGAATAGATGCGCGCCAGCCGCGCTGGGCGCAAACGATCGGCCAGCGCCGTCGCTTGCACCCGCCCGCGTCGCGTCAGGCCATGCCGCAGCCCTCGATTGCTGATTTCATGCAACAGGTTGGCCTGGCTCTCGCCGTGCCGCACGAAGTAGAGTCTCATGGGCGCTGAACCTGACTGCGCCGCGCCCACATGAACCAGAAGATCGCCCCGATCAGCACGACGAAGGGCGCTGCCGCCGCAATGATCACCCCGACGCTCAGCGTCGCCACCACCCGGTCGCGGAAGGAGACCTCGGCCTCGCCCGGCGCTCCCGTCACAGTCACCGTAAACTCGAACTGCCCCTTGCGCGGCAGGTCGAAATGGGCCGCATAGTCCAGCGCATTGCCCGCATTGGCGTGATTGGCCTCGCGCGTCATCGTCTCGCCGTTCGCCTCTTCCACGGCGCGCACATTGATCTGCAAGCCCTCGCGCAACTGGCGACCCGCCGCATCGCTCACCCGCACATAGACGGTGTACAACCCCACGCGCGGCGGCGACGGCCCCGCCCAAACCAGCAGGACATAGCTGCCCACGGCCTTGTCCGACACGAAGATGCGGCTGCCGCCTGTTCCCGGCCCTACCGCCCATGCCGTTCCTACACTCACCAACAACAGCAGCGCCAACAACGCCGCTGGCGTCAATCGGATGGTCATTCGCATGTTCGTTGCGTCTCCCGCTCGATCAATCACGGATTTCTCACGCCCAAGATGCCTCGCATCTCCATCGGCTGCGCCAAAATCCAAACGCCCGCCGCCACCAGCAGCAGGCAGAGCAGCGCCCAGGGTGCGAAAGCGGCCAGTGCACGCCGGCGATCACTGAAACGGGCCTGCGACCGCTGCATGCCCACCACCAGCGAAGCGGTCAAGCCGCTGTAGAGCAGCACCACCTCTAGCGGAAAGAGCCAGTCTAGCGGCGCCAGCGGCCCCAACTGCCACAGCGGCTCGCCCAGGATGGGCCAACCCCAACGCCAGAGCAGATTCTGTGCCACTGGGATCAGGGTCAAGCCGCCGGTCAGGAAGTGGAAGAGATAGTGCGCCAGCCACATGGCAAAGCCGGTCGGCGCCAGCGTGGGCGTGAAGTATGCGATGACTGTGCGCAGGGGGGCCGCGTCACGGCTCCAGGTGCGGCTGGCCCATCCCGTCAGGGCGACCAACAGCGCCGGCAACGCTAACAATCCGACGCCGAAGAGCGCCAGCAGCGCCGCTGTGGGGCTTTGCAACAGTGGCAGGTGCATCATCTGGTCGAGCAGCCCGTACACCGGCCGGATCATGCCGAAAGCGTTCATGAAACCGCCAAAGGTCAGCAAGACGAGCAGCGCCGCCAGGTCGAACCGCTGGCTGAAACGGCCCACGCCCGACCGCCAGCCGTCGGCCCATAGTTCCGCCGTGGGCAGGCGCAGCAGCCAGCCTACGTTGTGGTGTGGGCAGGCATGGACGCAATCCAGGCAGAAAGTGCAATCCTGATTGCCCACCTTCGCCGGCTGGAACAGGTTGAGCTCGCAGCCCGCCTGCACCCCATCGAACAACGGGATCGGTGTGCCGCCCACGGCGCCGCGCATAGCGGGTTGACCATCCACCGCCGGCCGCAGCGGCCGTCCGCGAATGCAGTCTTTCGTCGTGCAGGTTGCACAGACTGCCGCCGCACGCACCTTGATTTCGCTTGGGCTGATGAGCGCGCCGAAGAAGTTGAACTGTCCCACCGGGCAGAGGTATTTGCAGAAGGTTGCGCCCTGGAAAATGGCGTCGGTGGCGAAGGCCAAAACGAAATAGACCAGAATGACCCAGGCGGTCAGGAGGGGGCTGGCCCACAGATCCCACCGTTCATAAATGAAGAAGAAAGCGGCCAGCAGCGCCAGCGCCAGCCATTTGCGGCGCAACAGGCGCGGCCATGGCCGGCCGCCGTCCCACAGGCGGCTTTGCAGCAGCTTGCCCAACCGTCGCGGCAGCATCAACGGGCAGGCAAAACAGAACAGATTGCCCGCCAGCAGCAGCGCCAGCACGAGGAAACCCCGGTAGTGTACCCACCCGATCACCGCTGCCAGATTCTTGGGCGCCAGGCTCGGCCCGGTGAACCCGTCCACCAGCATCAGCGCCGCCAGGATCAGCAGGACGCCTTGCGCCGTGCTGCGGCTGTGACGCCAGCGCAGGAAGCGCCCCACCAGCGGCCAGCGCAGGACGTCCTGCAGCGGCCGGCGGGCGCCAGGCGTATCTGTGACGTTCATGTGCAATCGCCCTGACGGCGGGCGGGCCGGCGCCGCTTCATGGCTCCATGACCCGCACCGGAAAATCGGCCTGCGCCTGCCGCCCGTCCGCCAGCGTGGCCGTGACCGTCACAATCCAATCGCCGCTCATTGACCAGTCGAACTGGGCCTGATACTCGCCACCCTGGCCACCGCTGGCTGTCGCCATGACGGGAACCATGCCAGCGTGTGTCATGTTGCCCTCCAGCCTGACCGCCGCATCTTCCACCGGCTGTCCGCCGGCGTCGGTCACCGATACGGTCAACGCAGCAACACCGACCTGTACATTGCCCTCACCGGTGCGCAGAACGATGCGCAGATCGGTCATCTGCGCCTTGCCCCGCCCGCAGCCGGTCAAGGCCAGCAGGAGCATTACCAGCAACGCTGCCCGCTGTGCTCCCACAGTTCGCTTGTCGAACATCCGATCCTCCGGTCACACCACGCGATCTACCACCATGGCCGCAAAGAGCAGGGCCAGATAGAGCGTGGAATCTGCAAATGCTGATTCCATGACACTTATCCTGTGACGATCCCTAAGCGATTGCGCAAGAAGGTCAAGAAAAAACGCAGCGCCGAGAGGGCGTCATCGGGAATGTGGCTCTCCTCAACTTTCTCTTCGGTTTGATTGTGGTAGTGCTTTGGGTAGGTTGGTATCTCAGGGTGATCGGGAGCATTATCGTGCCGGTGAATTTCGCCTTCCTGAGCACGGCGTTCCCAGTGATACGAATAGCGCTGACCGGTCGGATTGACTCGAATATCAATATAGCTGCCGTCACGGATATGTAATCGGAGTTTGACTGTCGTGTCAGATCGGCGGCTTATCAGTCGCGTTTCACTCACGATATCGGTGAATTCAGTATGGGCAATGTGCTCCAGTTGCGCGTACATTCAGACAACCGTCGCCTCCAATTGCTCTAGCCGCTGCATGTGAGCCAGGAGATTCTCCCACTCGATCAGGTCTTCCCAGGCGGGATGACTGTGAATTTCTCCCTGCTCGATGCGCCGTGCGAGTTCGTTGACAGTGACGACCCCATAGCGGTCCTGCAGATCGGCGATGTCAATCTGGAGGGCGCGCTGCTGGCGCGATAAATACGCACGCAAACTCTCGCGCCAGAGCTTTTCGGGTGATAATTGGAGTGTTTGAGCGACTTGATTCAGGGCAAGTGTCATATTGCACCTCGTTTTTCAGCAGGAATTGACCTGCGAATGATGGAATGATAGCACGAGGAGTCGGTTTTGACGAATGTGTCGAACATCCGATCCTCCGTTCACACCACGCGATCTACCACCATGGCCGCAAAGAGCAGGGCCAGGTAGAGCGTGGAATACTTGTAAAGGCTCAAAGCCGACGTCTTGGCGCCGGTCTGCTGCAAACGCAGGGCGAGGTAGATGAAAACGCCGCCTAATGCCAGGGCTGCCGCCAGGTAGACCGGGCCAAGCATGCGCAGTGCCGCCGGCAGCAGGGTGACGATCAGCATTGGCCAGGTGTAGACAACGATCTGCTTGCGAGTGGCCTGCTCACCGAAGATCACCGGCCACATGGGGATGTTGACCAGCGCATAGTCACGCTGCGCCAACAGCGTCAGCGCCCAGGTGTGCGGCGGCGTCCAGGTGAAGACGACGGCAAATAGCAGCAGGGCCAGCGGCTCGATCTGCCCGGTGACGGCGGTCCAGCCGATGAGCGGCGGGAAAGCGCCCGCCGCGCCGCCGATGACGATGTTGTAGGGGGTACGGGGTTTCAGCCACAGGGTGTAGATCACGACATAGTAGAAGAGCGCAAGCGTCGAGAGCAGCGCGCTGAGCGGATTGACGAAGGCCAGGAAGACGGCGACCGAAAGGATACCCAACGCAACGCCGTAGATGAGCGCCTGGCGGGGGACGATGCGTTCTTTGGCCAGCGGGCGGCGCTGCGTGCGCGGCATGATCTTGTCTTTTTCGCGCTCGATGTAGGCGTTGATGGTGTTGGCCGATGAGGCCGACAGCGCGCCGCCGAGCAGCGTCCACAGCGCCAGCCCCCAGGGCGGTTGACCTGCCGTTGCCACCAGCATCGCCGCCAGGGTGGTGATGAGCAGCAGCACGGTGATGTACGGCTTGGTCAGCCAGAAGAAATCGAAAAAACGGGCGGCCAGGCGCCGCTGTGACTGTTCGAGGGGCGCCGGCGTGATCTGTTCGCCCGATGTGACGACCGCTGTCATTCCATCGCGGAAGATCGTCAGGAGCGCCGCAAGACTAGCCCAAATGGCGGCGGCCAGCCCCAGATGGACGGCGTCAAGCCAGACCGGGCGACTCTCCAGAAAGGAGACGCCCAGACCAAGCCCCACTTGCGCCGCAAAGAGGAGGAGCATGACCCGGTTCCAACGTCGCAGCCCGATGCTGCTGCGGCCCATCAGGCCGATGAAGCGCCAGGAGAGCCACAGGAAGCTGACGAGGGCGGTCAATTCCAGGCCGCGGTGCAGCATGGCGAGGAAGCGCAGGCTGGATGGGGCGGCGCTGGCGCCGCAATGAGGAAAGGCGGGACAGGCGCCGGCGGCCTGACTCTGCGCCGCGGCGACGCCAGTCAGCGTCATGGCGAAGGCCGCCGCGGCGGCCAGCGTCAGCCAGAAGCCAAACCCGCTAAACTCATCCTGCGCACGCACGATCTGTGCCAGTTGGACGCCGCGGTTGCGGGCGCTTGGCCAGGCGGTCAAGCCGATGGCGGCCAGCAGCGCCAGGCTGACGGCGCTCAGGGTGCCATGCGCCCAGTCGAGCGGCGACGGGCCGGGGGCGGCGGCGGCCCAGAAGCCCGTGGCGATCTGCAACAGTAGGGCGACGAATCCCCATTGGGCCAGCCGCAGCGAAAGCGAACGCAGATAGGCGCGCTGCGCATAGGCCAGGCGCCATAGCAGCAGCGTCCCGCCCGCCAGTACGATCCCTGCGCCCAGATGGGCGATCTGGGGCCAGCGCGCCGCCGCAGTGACAGAGGGCCAGGAAAGGCGCGTCCAGGCCGCGTTGTTCGTGGCGCGGATCAGCCCGCCGAGCACGATGACGAGCCAGGCTCCGGCTGTGATCAGAAGCGAGAGTTGACGGAAGCGGCGCATGGCGCCGGTTTCTACATGAAGCGTGCGAATGGGCACGGCAGAATCTCCCTACGAGTCGGATTATCGCATTGTACTACGGTGCACTTCGTGTGACAAGTAACACAAAGACAAACCCAGGCCAAATGGCCTGGGTGAAGTTCGATGGACAGGCCGGTTGCAAGCCGGCAGGCGACGGAGGAGACGATCGGCAGAGCCGTCAATGCGACGCGGCCGCCGTCGAGCTGGCAAGCAGCCCATGACCGTAGTCGTAGGGGCCGCCGCCCACTTCCGGTTGGTGCGACTCGTCCCAGTTGAAGAGCGAGGGCGGGGAGGAGGTTTGCCAGTCCAGTGTCTTGGCGCCCCAGGGGTTGTCGCCGGCCACCTCGCCCTTGCGCAGACTCACCAGGACGTTCCAGATGAAGGGCAGTGTGGAGGCGGCCAACAGGTAGGAGCCAATGGTCGCGATCAGATTCAAAAGGGTAAACTGTGGGTCGTAATCTACCACGCGCCGGGGCATGCCGAGCAGGCCGGTGACGTGCATTACCAGGAAGGTGAGGTGGAAGCCGATGAAGTGCGACCAGAAGTGGATCTTGCCCCAGGTTTCGTTCAGTTTGCGCCCGCTGATCTTGGGGAACCAGAAGTAGAAGCCGCCGTAGATGGCGGTGACGCTGCCGCCGAAGAGCACATAGTGCAGATGGGCGACGACGAAGTAGGTGTCGTGGACGTGGATGTCAACCGGGACGGAGGCCAGGAAGACGCCGCTGATGCCGCCGATCACGAAGAGCGAGATGAAGCCAAGCGCAAAGAGCATGGCGCTGCTGAACTCCAGCTTGCCCTGCCAGATCGTGCCGAGCCAGCTAAAGATTTTGACGCCGGTCGGCACTGCGATGATCATCGAAGTAATCATGAAGGGGACGGTCATCCAGGGGTTCATGCCGCTGGTGAACATGTGGTGCGCCCAGACCGTGAAACCGAGGAAGCAGATGGCCAGGCTGGAGAAGGCGATGGCCTTGTAGCCGAAGACCGGTTTGCGGCTGAAGACTGGTAGAATTTCGGAGACCATGCCCATGGCCGGCAGAACCATCACGTAGACGGCGGGGTGCGAGTAGAACCAGAAGAGGTGCTGCCACATGAGCGGATCGCCACCCTGTGCGACGCGGAAGAAGTTACTGCCGAAGATGCCCTCGATGGCGAGCAGGAAGAGCGCCGCGGCGATGACCGGCACGCCAAGCAACTGGATGATCGAGGTGGCGACGATGCTCCAGGAAAAGAGCGGAATTTCGAACCAGCCCATCTTGGGGACGCGCAAGGCGGCGATGGTTGTCAGGAAGTTGACGGCGCCAAAGATCGAGGAGAAGCCCAGAATAATGATCGAGATGGCCCAGATCGTCTGCCCATCTCCGCCCAGGAGGGAGAGCGGCGGATAGGCGGTCCAACCGGCTTCGGGTGCGCCCACCAGAAACGAGGAGCAGAGCAGCAGCCCGCCGATGACGAGCATCCACAGGCTGACGGCGTTGAGCTTGGGGAAGGCCATGTCGTGGGCGCCGATTTGCAGCGGCACGACATAATTCGCAAAGCCGGCCAGCACGGGGATTACCCATAGGAAGATCATGATGGTGGCGTGCATCGTGAAGAGGCGGTTGTAGTCGGTACCGGAGTAGATTTGCCCCGGTGCTGCCAGTTCGGTGCGCACGAGCAGCGCCAGGATGCCCCCGAACAGGAAGAAGAAGAACGTGACGGCCAGGTATTGGATGCCGATCACTTTGTGATCGGTGTTGAAGGTCAGATAGTGCCACCATTTCCAGGCGCCGTGCATCACGAAGCCTTCGCGGTGAGCGGCATGGTCAGCGCCATGTCCGAGAGCCGGAGAGTGTGCCATTGTGCTGATTTCCCCCGTTATTTTTGGTTGCTGAGATAGGCGACGAGCGCATTCAACTCGGCCTCGGTCAGGGTTTCGCCGAACGTCTGCGTCATCACGTTGGGCGGACAGGCGCCGGTGGGGCATTGTGCGACGATGAAGGCGTTAGGATTGACGATCGCCGTTCGCAAGTACTCTTCGACCGACTGACCGGCGACGCGTGTGGCTGCCGTGGCGCCGATCTGGGTCAGTTCTGGCCCTGTGTTGCCGACGCCGCCGGCGTCTGGCAAGGTGTGGCAGGCGCCGCAGCCGGCTTCGACGAAGATGCTGCGCCCGTAGGCGATGGGGTCACTGGTGTCAACCGTTTGATTCTTCTGCGCTTCGACCCAGGCGTCGAAATCGGACTGTGACACGACTTTGACGACGGCGCGCATCTGAGCATGAGCGGCGCCGCACAACTCGGCGCAGACGATGGGATATTCGCCGACCAGCGTCGCCGTGGCGCGCGTGTCGGTGATGCGATCGGGCATCACGTCGCGCTTGATGCGGAATTGCGGCACCCAGAAGGCGTGCAGAACATCTTTGGAATGCAGCCTGTACTGCACCGGGCGCCCTACGGGGACGACCAGTTCTTGTTGAGTGGTGATGTCGTGCTCTGGGTAGTAGAACGTCCAGAAGAACTGCTGTGCAGTGACATCAATGACCATGTCGGTGTTGGCATAGGCGCGCTCGCTGGCGAAGGTTTGATAGCTCAGGAAGCTGATGACGACGACGATTACAGCGGGGATTGCAGTCCAGATGACCTCCAGCGAGTTGTTGCCATGAATGGGCGCGCCATCGCCGGTTTCACCTGGCCGACGACGGAACTGCACGACGGCGTAGACGAGGCCGGACTGCACCAGCAGGAAGATGACAGTGGCGATGCCGAGCATCAAATTGAAGAGCGAGTCCACGGCCACGGCCTGTTCCGACGCTTGCACCGGCATGAAGAGGTTGAGCGACGTGACGACGACGCCGGCGCCGACGAAGACCAGGGAGGCGAGCACGATCAGGATGCCGGCGAAGGTTGGGCGCAGACGTGCATAGATGAGGCCGATCACGATGCCGAAGACCAGGTGCCCGGCGACGAAGCCGGGTTTGGCCGCAAAGGCCACGGTCGGGGCGATGATTGGCAAGGCCACGCTGGCGATGAGATAGACGATCAAGCTGTAGATCAGGCCGGCGGCGATGGGGGCGCCGAAGAGGCGCGGCAGCCGCAGGATGCCATGATAGATGAGGGCAAAGACCATGCCGAGCAGGGCGGAGAGGCCAAAATGAAAGATGAGGCCGATCAGCGCCGCGGCGAAGTTGAACTGCGGTCCGGCGACGCCAGACCCCAGGATGGCGCTGGACACCTGATTCAGCGGCGCCCAGACGCTCAAGGCGCCGCTGCGGTCGAAGATGCTGACCAACTGCGCCAGGAGGCCCATGGCCAGGCCGCCGCCGATGCCCGCCAGTGCGCCTGCAATCAGGTCATGACGGGTGAAGGGGGGTGTGCGCAAATCGCCCGCCGCGGCCGCGGCGATGACGGGCGGCGGCGCTTCTGCCACTTCGACCACCGTGACTGGTTGACCATTGGCGTCTGTCATCTGGCGCATCTGCCAGCGGTAGGTCGGGGCTTCGTAACCGGCCTCGGCCATGTCGGCATCCACCTGTTCGGCGGTTGGGAGGGTGCTGATGGTGCGTCCCACGATGCGCACTGCATCCAGGTTCATCGTGGGGTACAGCTCTTTCAACACCAGGCGCGACCACTGATCCGGTACGATCGGAGTAGGGCGCGCAAAATAGAGGTACGCTGCACGCAAACGATAGCTCGTGCTCATTGCTGCGACTCCTAACATTGTGAGGTTTCTCACGAAATTGACTAATACGGGTCATGCGTACGATCACACTCGGTGCGAGCCTTTGCTATGGGCGCTACATCCTAACATAGGGGCCGCGCCTTGTCAAGAATCTGTCGCCGGTGCGCATGGGAATCGAACCGAATGAGCCGTTTGACAAGTCGGGCAAGAATGATTATGATTAGCGCCAACCTGCAGACGTCACTTTCCGTTGTCTTCAGCCGGTCATGGCCGATTCGGCGTTGGCCTGGTGTTGCGGCAGACAATGGAAGAACGGTTACGTTTGCCGAACCCGATTTGTGTTTCAAGGAGTCCAACCTATGGCCCACGCCTCGACTGCACCTGTCCAGACGACTGCCCCCAAGCAGGCGCTCAACGCGCCCAAGCTCGGCATGTGGATTTTTCTGGCCTCGGAAGTGATGTTCTTCGGCGCGTTGATCGCCACCTTCCTGATGTTTCGCCTGCGCATGCCCGCTGACGCCAATCATGTCTTGAACATCCCGCTGACGGCAATCAACACCTTTATCCTGCTCACTAGCAGCATGACGGTTGTGTTGGCGCTGGCCGCGGCGCAGCGTAACGACCAGCCTCGCCTGCGTTTGTGGCTGTTGCTCTCGCTGCTGTTGGGCGGAACATTTCTGGGCGTTCAGATTTACGAGTACGGCAAGCTCATCGAAGAAGGGTTGACGATCAGCAGCAGCATGTTCGGCACGATCTTCTTCACGCTGACCGGTTTTCATGGCACTCACGTCTTCGTGGGGCTGCTTTGGCTGGCCGGGGTCATCGTACAGGCCTTCCGGGGACGCTTCGACGCCCATTACAGCATGGGTTTGGAGATCTTTGGCCTCTACTGGCACTTCGTTGATATTGTGTGGATTTTGCTGTTTGTCATCGTCTACTTGATCTGAAAGAGAGGGGAGCCAGACCATGCGTGACAACACCCTGCCGGCCGCGTCGGCCGCCCATGCGCAACCCAACTACGTCGCTGTCTACGTGGCGCTGGTTGTATTGACCTTGATGGAGCTTGGCGTGATTTTCCTGCCGATTCCCAAGGGCGGTCAGGCAGCGATTCTGCTTGCCTTTGCTCTGGCCAAGCTGGCGCTCGTCGTCATGTACTACATGCACCTGAAGTTCGATCCACGCGTCTACGCCATCATCTTTGCGGCGCCGCTCTTCTTTGCGTTTCTGATTCTGGGCGTCTTGCTCATCTAGCGAACGGCGCTCTCAGTCATTCTAAACAGATTGACCGCGGAGGTCGCGGAGGTCTTCTGTTCTCCGTGACCTCCGTATCTCCGTGGTTCCATCTCTGCTACGCCCACCGCAGATATCTCCTGCTCTTCGTTTCTTCTGTATCTCCGTATCTCTGTGGCTCAATCTTTGGCGCCGTTGACGCATTTCTGCAGGCGTGTTACAATCTGGCTGGGGGAGTTCACACGGTCGTACTCCCATCAGGCCCGCTGGCGCTTCGTTCAGGAAGACCCTGGACGCCGGTCAGGCCAGGAGTTTTGTTGACAGAGTTGCAGGCGCTTGCCCGTGCACGTCAGGTGCGGGGAACATGATGTAGGGTCGGACAATTGCGCAACCCCGGTGCACATCTTGCGTATTGGTACATTGCAGGCGGGCGTGAATTGCGCCTGTTTCCATCGGCGCCAGAGTGAAGTCTGTGGCCGCGTACAGAGGAGCGGGTGAAAAAAGATGGAACTGATTGATTGGGTGGGCGTGGCCAAGAACGCGCTTTGGATCATGGGCCTGGCGGTGATGCTGGCGGCGTTCAGCTACACCGATTGGTGGGCCGCGACCCATCAGGAGCGCCTGCGCAGCGCACTCGGCGCGCCGCGCTTTCAGACGCCGTTCAACCTGGGGTTGACCATCTTCGCCGCTGGCCTGGCCAGCACGAGCAGCGCCTGGTGGGAAATCGGCGCCTGGAGCGTGCTGAGTGTCCTGTTCGCCTGGCAGACCTTCGTCGCCTGGCGCGCCGGCCGGCGGCCGGCCGCCGAATCTCCCTCACCCCCAGAAACGAAAGAAGGAGTCTGAACATGTTGAACAAACGAGCCAATCTGTTGCTCGGCCTCCTGCTGCTGGTAGGAGGATTCCTCTTGCTCCTGGTCAACTTCGAGGTGTTGGGCGATTTGACCGGACAAACCTGGGGCCTGCTGCTGACGGCAGGCGGGCTGGCGTTCGTGTCGGTCTATCTGAGCAACCGCCAACAGTGGTGGCCGCTCATCCCCGGCGCTGCTTTGATCGGCGTCGGGCTGCTGGTCTTGCTTTCGACCTTTGGCTTCGAGGGCGCCTGGCTGCCGGCGATCATCTTTTTGGCGATCGGGGCGGCGTTCCTGGTGATCTACCTGACGCAGCCGGACGAAAACTGGTGGGCCATCATTCCAGGCGGTGTCATGGCCAGCCTGGCCTTGACGGTCGTTTCCGGTGAGTTGGGCGGCGCGGCCATCATGCTTGGTCTCGGCTTCACCTTTGGCCTGGTCTATTTGCAGGGCGTCCTGCGCGGCCTGCACCAGCAGTTCTGGTGGGCGTTGATTCCTGGCGGCATCCTGTCGGTCATCGGCCTGTTTCTGCTGGCCGACTCGGTCGAACAGCTCGCCTGGATTGGGCGCTTGTGGCCGCTGGCGCTGATCCTGATCGGGCTGCTGGTGCTGCTACGCGGCAGCCTCGGTTCACGCGAGGAGCGTTGAGTCATGGCAGCCAACGACGTTGCTGGTCGTCGCAAGCGCAATTCGCTGATTTGGGGCGGAGTTTTCTTTCTGATTGGCCTCTTTCTGCTGCTCGTCAACAACGGCGTGCTCGACTCGGTGTCGCCCTATTGGCAGTATGTGGTCGCCGGCCTCCTTGCCGTCGCCGGCGTTGCGTTTCTGGTCTATTTCCTGCGCGATGTCACCCGCTGGTGGCCGATCATCCCGGCGTTTACCCTCATCACCACCGGCGTCATCATTTTCTTGACCACGCAAACCACGATCGTCAGCGAGATGCTTGGTTCGATCCTCTTCTTCGGCATCGCTCTGGCCTTTGCGGTGATCTACCTGCTCGACCGCCAGCGCTGGTGGGCGATCATTCCGATGGGGGTGCTCCTGCTGGTCAGTGGTACGACGGCCATGAGCGCCTGGCAGGTGAGCGCACGCACACTCAGCGCAACTCTGTTCATCGGCATGGGCGCTGTTTTCCTGTTGGTCTATCTGCTTGGCCCACTCAAGCGTGAGGTGTGGTGGGCGCTGGCGCCGGCGACGGCGCTGATTGCGTTTGGACTCTTCACCTTCGTCTTCACCGAGGCGACGAGCGGTTTCTCGGCGATTTTGGTGGTTTGGTGGCCGGTGTTGCTGTTACTGCTTGGCGTGGCGCTGCTGGTACGCGGCCTGACGCTGGCCAGCGGCGCGCCGCTGCCGTCCGCCGACCTGACGCTGCCGCCGCTGCCGGAGCCGGGCGAGATGATTCCTGCGCCAGGTACAGCCGTGATCCAGCCACAAGACCGCGCCGCCGCTGTCATCAACCCGTCGCCTGCGCCCGATCCCGCGCTCGTCGAGCCGCCGCAGGAGAACCGGTAGGCGACGACTGGCGCTTGACATCTGTCAGGGGGTCAGATAGAACCGAATTGCGGGCGAGCAGTTCGACAGCATTCCACTCGTCGGCGATCAGGCGGAGGTTGTGCCGTCTGCTCTTTCTTCGCATCAGCAATGCTCAGGGCAGGATGGGCGGCTGCGTCTTTTTCATCTGAACGGTTTCGAATCGCTGCCGGCGTCTGCGTCGTGACAACTGCGAAAGCTCCTCCCATGTCTGACGAGGTTTCGACAACGGATTGGAGGTTGATCCCGTGAAAGCGCCGCGTACCGATTTCGACACGCCCTGGAAAGAGATTCTGGGGGCGCACTTTCCTGAGTTTCTGGAGTACTTCTTCCCGGCAATTGCCGCCGACATTGACTGGAGTAAGGGTTTCGAGTTTCTGGACAAGGAACTGGCCAGCGTGACACCCAACGCCCGCCAGGGCAAACGCACCTGCGACAAGCTGGTCAAGGTTTTTCGTCTCGGTGGGGAGGAGACGTGGGTTCTGATCCATGTCGAGGTGCAGAGTTTCCGCGAGGGTGGGTTTGGTCTGCGCATGTACGTTTACAACTATCGCATCTTTGATCGCTACAAGAAGAAGGTAGTCAGCCTGGCGATTTTGGGGGATGCGAATTCGGGCTGGCGACCGAGCCGGTTCGAGGATGAGATATGGGGCTGCAAGGTATTGTTCGAGTTTCCGATGGTGAAACTGCTGGATCATGGCGAGCGTTGGGCCGAGTTGGAAACGAGCCGCAACCCATTCGCTATGGTGGTGATGGCGCATCTCAAGGCGCTGGAAACGCGAGCGGACGTTGACAACCGTAAGGTGTGGAAGGCCCGTCTGATGCGCGACATGCTGCGTCGCGGCGTCGAACGGCAGGAGATCGTTGACATGCTGCGCTTCATTGACTGGGTCATGAAGCTGCCGGAGGACCTCCAAAATGAGGTATGGAACGAGGTATTGGAGAGCGAGGAGGCGACAGGGAAAATGGAATACATCACCAGTTGGGAACGCACGGTGATTCAGCGCGGCAGGGAGCAGGGTCTGCAGGAGGGTCTGCAAGAAGGTCGGCAAGAAGGTCGGCAAGAAGGTCGGCAAGAAGGTCGGCAGGAAGGCATTCAAGAGGGTTTCCAGCATGGCGTTCAGGAAGGAATTCAGCAAGGCGTTCAGCAAGGCGTTCGGATCGGCCTGGAACAGGGTGAACGCGAGGGTGTGCTCAGCGGCATCGAACTGGGCCTGGAGTTGCGCTTTGGCGAGGAAGGACTGGGCGTCATGCCGGAGGTGCGTGGGATCAAGGATGTGATTGTCCTGCGCCTGTTGCAGCGCGCCCTGCGCACCGCTGGTTCGCTCGAGGCCTGGCGCCAGATCTATCTATCGGCTGCACTGCGGGTGCCGCCAGAGCAGTGATGCCGCCTCACGGCGCTCGAACGTCCACCGCTCAGCCCCTGGTATTCTGGCAACGAACAGGTAGAAGTCAATCAATCGCTTGAAGGGTGCCTGGCAGCGGTCGAGAACGACCCGTATTTTGGCTTGTCACGGCAGAGCGGACTGTAACCTGACTTCGCGACAATCCAGGGACAAGAATCCGTGTGCAGGTTTGCGGCGTCGCCGGGTGCGATGGGGCGTATCGCCCTGCTGAATATGTGACCCGCAACCGCGCCCGGCGCCTGAGCGTCGGGCGCTGAAGTTCCTGCAGAGAATAGGCAGGATCAGCCGGTGCGGCGTGCGAGGAGGACGGCGATGCGGCTGTGAGCCAGGGTGTGCGTCTGCCAGGCGGCGTCCAGGCCGAGAGGGTGCAGATGTGCGGGCATCGCTTCCATCAGGCGCTGGACCGCAGGATCGGGCGATAGCACCGCTTGCAGCGCACGGGCGATCGGGTTGGGCCGGAAAACCTCGCCACTATCCACCCAAATGACGCAGCCATCGGGCGCCAGCAGCCGGGCAAACTCCTGCCAGACGCGCAGATCGAAGACATAGGCCGTGGGAAAGGTCAGGATGATGGCGTCCAGGCTGGCGTCTGCCAGGGGCGCTGACTGCGCCTCCCCGCACACACACCAGGCCCGCGCCAGACCGGCCCGGCGCAAACGCCGCTGCGCCGCCCGCAGCAGCGGGCGTGATGGATCGAGGCCGATGACGCCGCCGCTCCCCACCGCCGCCAGTTCCACCAGCAGCGCCCCGCTGCCGCACCCCACCTCCAAAATACGTGCCGCCGTCGCATCCCGCACGGCGCGCAGGACGACCAGCGCCTGCCGGCGCCACAAGTGCCACTCACCGTTCGAGAAGAGCCAGGCGACCGCTTCGTACAGCCAGGCCAGCCGCCCATAGGCCAGCGCCGAGGCCCCTGCAAAGAAGATGCGCCGCAGCCCGGCGCTCCGACGCCCTGACGCGGCCGCCAGCAGCGGCGGCCAGCCGGCGCCGCCGCCGCCCGGCTCAGCCATTGGCGCTGAAGACCAACCCTGCCTCGCTTACATCGAGCCGCAACGTCACGCCAGGCGGCGCATCGTGCGCCAACAGATAGTCGGCCAGCGGTTCGCGCACGAACTTGCGGATGATGCGCCGCAGCGGACGGGCGCCCCATTCGGGGTGATCGTTTTGCGCCAGCAGCCAGGTGATCGCCTCGACCGACAACTCCAGCGTCAGGCCCCGTTCGGCTAGCAGCTTGTTTTCCTTCTTGATCATCAAGACCAGAATCTTGCGCAGCTCGTCGGGCGTCAACGGCAGGAACATGATGATCTCGTCCAAGCGGTTGAGGAATTCTGGCCGGAAGAACTGCTTGACCCGCAGCATCACCAATTCGCGCGTCTCATCGCTCAACGTGGTTCGTTCCAGAAATTCGGAGCCGAGATTGCTGGTCATGATGATGACCGCCTCGCTGAACGAAGCGACGCGGCCCTGCCCATCGGTCAGGCGCCCCTCGTCCATCACCTGCAGGAGCACGTCGAGCACGCGCGGATGCGCCTTTTCCACCTCGTCGAACAGTACGACGGTGTAGGGGCGCTGGCGCACGCGATCGGTCAGTTGACCGCCGCTTTCGTAACCGACATAGCCGGGAGGCGCGCCGATCAGCCGATTGACGGTGTGTTCCTGCTGATACTCGCTCATGTCGAGCGTGACCATCGCGTTTTCATCGCTAAAGAGAAATTCGGCCAGCGCCTTGGCCAATTCCGTCTTGCCGACACCCGTGGGGCCGAGAAAGAGGAACGAGCCAATCGGCCGGTTGGCGTCCTTGAGTCCAACGCGCGCCGTCTTGACTGCCCGGCTGAGCGCCAGCACCGCCTCTTCTTGCCCGATGATGCGTTGATGCAGGAACTCGACCATGTTGGCAAAGCGGGCGCGGTCATCGGCGCCCAGCTTGGCCACCGGTACACCGCTCATCAGGCTGGCGGCGACCAGAATATCTTCCTCATCCAGCGCATTGTCAGCCGTCTGCCCGGCGGCGGTTGGCTTGGGATGAAAGGCAAGATGCGGCTGACTGCCCATGCGCACGACTGCCGCGGCGCGATGCAGCAGTTGCAGGGCCGCCGCCGGCAGCGGGTTTTGACCCAGGTAGCGTTTGGCCAGGGCCGCGGCGCGGCTCAGCGCCTTTTCGGTCATGACGACGCCATATTCACGCTCGATGGTGGGCCGGTGCAGCGTCAAAATGCTGACCGTTTCGGCCACACTGGCTTCATTCACGCGCAGGACATGGCTGCGTTCGGTGATCAACGCATCGTTGGCGATGCGCGCCGTGTAATCGGCGTCGGTCGTCGTGGCGATGATCACGGCGCTGCTTTCGAGGAAGACGCGGCGCACCGCCGTCGTCGCTTTTGGAAACTCGGCGTCAAGCGAATTGCCCAGAAAACGCTGGATATTGGGCAGAAAAAGCACGCCGCCTGTCGCCTGTTTGGCCGCCGCCTGCACTGCCTTGGCGGCGTCGTCCAGCAGCGCCGTTTCGGCGATGGTGACGAGCGATTTCAGATCGGCCGGCCCCTTGCCCTCGGCCATCAGCAGCGCCAGGCCCTGTACCAGCGAGCGTTTGCCGACGCCCGCCGGCCCGACGAGGATTACATGGCGATTTTCTACCAGCGCCAGCAGGCTGAGCAGATCGCGCATCAGGTCCTGGCGTTGGAAGACCGGCGCCAGTTCGCCGGCTTTGGCCAGGCCCATCCAATCGGGGCTGGTGAGGCGACGGGCCACAGCGGCGTCGGCCAGCAGGGTCGTCATCGCCGCCGGGGTGACGCCGTAACGCTGCAACATGGCGGCGGTCGAGACCCCTTTCTGGCTCATGGCGGCCAGCGCATGCGCCGCGCCGACGTAGATTTCGCCGGCGGCCTGCGCAATGGCGCGCCCTTCGTCCAGAACGACGATCATCTCATCGGAGAGGGGCAGGGGGCGCTCGTCATCGCCCATGAAATCGAGGTTGGCATTGCGCCCTTCGCGCATCTCGGCCATCGTCTGCGCCGTGCGCGCCATCTCGTCGAGCTTGAAGGCGCGCTCGCTGGCCAATTTCTGCAAAATCCGGTGCGCATCGTACTCTGGCGCGGCGGCGAACAGGTAGAGCAGGATTTCGGGCGTCAACACCGCCTTGTTGAAACGGCGCAACAGCGGTCGCGTTGCGTTGAGCGCCTTGCCCATTTCCGGCGCCAGGATGCTTGGGTTGAGCGTTCCCATCCTTCCCTTCTCTTCTCTCCTCGCTTCTCACTGCGGCTGCAAGGGGCGACGCTTTTCGATGTCGTAACCGTAGCCGTCCACCAGGATGTGCATGGTGACGCCCAGCATGGCCACCGGCTTGACCTCTTCGATCTTGTGGATGTCGGTATAGTCCATCGAGTTGCAGTCAACGATCACCACGCTGTGCTGTCCGATGACGCGCAGCCGATTGTCGGGTTCGATGACAACTGCGGTATCTTCGTCTATGCCGACGCCCAACAGGAAAGGGTTGTAAGCGGCGGCGGCCATCAGGCGGCCGGTGCGCAGCCGCTGGCTGAAGTGCTGGTCAATGATCAGGCGGTTGGTCAGCCCCAAGCCCGGCGCAAAGTTGACCATGCGTTGGATGGGCGTGCTGCCCTGCTCGCCAAAGGCGATCATGTGTTCGCAGAGGACGGCGGCGCCAGCGCTGGTGCCGCCCACCAACACGCCGCGGGCGTTGGCGCGTCGAATCGCCTGCGCCAGCGGCGCGCCGCCCAATAGGGCGGAGAAGCGTAGCTGGTTGCCGCCAACCAGAAAGATGCCGGTGGCCTGCTGGATGGGCGCCAGGTGCGCTGCATCGAAGGCGTCCCGCCGTTCGAACACCGGCAGCAGTTCCACCTGCGCCGCGCCGATGCTCTTGAACAGCTCCACGTGCATCTGCCCGGCGGCCTGACGATCCTCCGAAGCGGTGGGGATGAGAACCAGACGGGCCTGATCGCCGCCGGCCAGTTGATAGAAATGACGCAGGATGCGGCGGGCGCCGGCCTTGTCTTCGGCGCCGCCAATGGCCAGCAAGGGGCCACGCTGAGCGCCGCTCGGTACAGGTGCTGGACTCATGCCATCTTCTCCTAGAACGAGCTGCGCGCCGGATCGGCCAGCAGGTTTTCTTCGGCGTACTGACCGCGCTTGTCAATGTCGTAGTAATGATCGTGCGGCAACTCTCTGAACTCCATACCTTCGATGACGACCGGCTGGCCAAATGGAACTTCGTAGAGATTGGTGCGGGTGATGCGGCTGCCGTCGGCCAGGGTGGCGGGCGTCTGCCCCACGCCTTCCAACAGATTGCCGGGATGCAAAACGACCGCCCCGCTGGCGTGGATGCCGACGCCGAGCAGGAAGGGGTTGGCGGCCACGGCCACGCAGAGCGGACCGTACCAGGTCTCTTGGCGATAGTCGGCCACGAAGATGACGCGGTTGGTCAGCCCCAGGCCAGGGGCAAAGCGCACCAGGCCGCGTTCCGGCCAGGCCCGTCGTTCGGCGTAGGCGATCATGTGTTCGGCCAGGAAGGCCCCGGCGTGCCCGCTGCCCGCAACAACCTTGCCGCGGGCGTGACCGCGGCGGATGGCCTGGGCTACCGGCGTGCCGCCCAAGACGGTGGAGAGGCGCAAGGGGTTGCCGTCGGTGAAGAAGTAGGCGGTGGCGTGTTGGATGACGGCCTGGGCCTCGGCGCTGCGTGCATCCTGACGGGTGCGGATCGGCAGCAGTTCGACCTGGCTGACGCCCCAGCGCGCAAAGAGGGAGCGCACCGCCTCGGCCGCGCTGAAATCACGGCTGGCGGTGGGGATGATGGCAATACGTGCGCCGAAACTGCCGGCCAGTTGCCAGAAATACTGCAAAATGAAGCTGGCGTCGTCGAGCGACTCCTGGCCGCCGGTGGCAACGAGGGCGCCCCGGGTAAAACCGGCCGGTACGACTGCTGGCATACGGTGGCTAATACCTCACTGGTTGGTGTGCGCCGCCTATTTTACACGCATTCACCCGTCGCGGCAAGATCAAGACCCGATGTGAAAACGCGTTCGTTGGCAGCGCCGGCCAGCAGTCGCCCCGTGGGTCTGGGCGGCTACCGCCGGCGCCTGCTGGTTTTGGGTAGATTGCAGCGGTCAGGAGGCCGGCTGGATGCGGATGCGGCTCATCATTAGCACGGCCAGGAGCATGAAGAGCGCCGCAAAGGGCCAGATGGCCCGGTGCGAGGTGAGATCAATCAGGCCGCCGGCGATGATGGGGCCGGCGACGGCGGCCAGCGAGGAGGCGAAGTAGTAGAGGCCGGTCAATGCGCCGATCGAGTGGTTGCCGCCCACATCGTACACAAGCGGCAGCGAGTTGATGTTGACCAGCGCCCAAAACGCGCCCATCAGCGCCAGCAGGATGAGCAACAGCATGGGATTGGTGAGAAATGGCGCCAGGATCAGCCCGGCGGTCATTCCGCTCAAACCGATCATGATTGTCGGTTTGCGCCCGATGCGAGTAGCGAGCAGGCCGCTTGGAATGGCGAATACGATCAGCGCGGCGGCGAAGGCGGTCAGCATTTGCGTGCCGGTACCCACCTGGATGCCGAGCACGCTGCGCACGTAGACGGTGAAGAAGGCTTCGACGGCGTTCCAGGCCACGAACCAACTGAAGATGGCGAGCAGGATTTGGCGGCCGTTGACGTTGTCGCCGCGCACTACCTCGCTCAAACTGTCCCAGACGCGGGGCGCTGCTGCGGCGCTCGGCGCTGCAACCGTCGCTGGCTCGCGCACGAAGGCCAGGACGACGCCGGTGGCGATCAGCATCAAGAAAGCGCCGGCGATGAAGGGCAGGGGCACTCCCATCTTGTAGAGCGCGCCGCCGCCGAACAGGGCAATGGCGCCGCCAACGCCGCCCATCAGGTTGATGACGCCGTTGGCCTTGCTGCGCTGCTCGGCGGGATAAAGATCGCCCAGATAGGCGACGGTGGGCGAGCGGAAGAGGGCCATGCCGATGTTGGTGCCCAGGATGGCCAGGCCGATCAGGATGAAATTCTCGCGCACAAAGGGCACAAGAATGAAGAACAGGGCGGCCAGGGGTGCGCCCACCATTAGCCACGGCTTGCGCCGGCCCCAGCGGCTGCGCGTCTGGTCGCTGCGTGCGCCTACCCAGGGCTGAAAGAACATGTTGATCAGGTTGTCCCAGGTCAGGATGAAACCAACGACCAGGCTGGGCAGCTTCAGGTCTTCCAGGAAGGGCGGGATCAGGCTGTTGAACAAAGGCCAGATCACACTGATACCCAGAAAGCCAAAGCCAAGAACGAACGTCTTCCTCCAATCGAACTTCATGCGTGCCTCCCCCTACAAGATGCGGTTTCGATGGTTGAACTGTATCTCGGTCAGAGTTTTCTCCAATCGAATCAACCGATGGCGATATCATACCGCAGATGACCAACTTCATCAAACTGAATTGACCGATGAAGCCAGCCAACGCCCCGGCACAGCGGCCCGTTCGACTGCTCCTCATTCCCTGGCCACCACGGTGTCGTATAGCCCGTAGTGAGTCAGTCCGGGGTGGCTCTCGATGCCGGTGTAGCGCAGCGACGCATCTTCGTAGCGCCGGAAGGCGAACACGGCCTGGTTCATCTGCTCGGTGTTGAACACCTTGAGCTGCACCAGCAGATGGAAATCCGCCACCGTCAGGCCGGTGACGGCCAGGAACAGATCCGGCTCCAGCCTGGCGATGACATCCTGCAGCGTGTTCTCACGGAAGTCGGTCAGATACATGAAGGCGGGAATGCGCGTCGCAAACTTGATTAGCTTTTCCTGGACGAGTTTGCGCTTGGACTTGTACTCCTTTTCCTTGTCGCTGAGCTCCTTCTTTTCCTTTTCTGACAGATCTTTGTCCTTGGCCTTGTTCTTGAGATCCTTCACCTGCTCGCTCTTGTTGATGATCGTCTCGATGATGTTGTCGCCCAGGGCGCGCCAGCCTTCGATGCGCTCAACCGCGGCCATCGCCTCGCTATTGTCCAGGATACGGCGCAGGGTGTCGTTGTCCACATTCACCAGCAGCGCGCTTTCCCACTTGCGGGCCAGCAGCGTGGCCGAGGTGCCCGCCATGGCGATGTCGAGGATGCCGCCCGCATCAATCTGCGTCATGTTGGCGCCGTCGTAGGCCAGCACGGGCAGGAACGACACCAGATCCCTGACCGCGTTCTCCGGGTTCGGCTCGCTGGGCGACAAGCCGATCCCGTACTCCGAGAGCTGGCGCAGCGCACGCGTGGGCGCAAAGTCGAAGACAAAGCAGACGGGCTTGAGGATCTCCTCCGCGTTGGGGTCGTCGCCGTCCGGGTTCTTGATGGCCCACGGCGACTGCACGCGGAATGCGGCCTGAAAGTAGGTCTCCGGCGACTTGAGGTTGCGCAGCATCAAGATCGAGGACCACTGCGGCACGGTCACGCCGGTGGTGAGCTTGCCGCAGGAGAGCGTGATGGTCTTGGTCTCGAATCCGCTGCCGATGGCCTTGCGCACGGGCGGCAACGCATTCAGCCCGATGCCCGCCGCAGCGCCGGCCGCGACGACCACCGCATAGTCGTGCCAGAAGGTGTTGTGTTTCTCGGCCAGCAAGTTGGCCATGGCGTGGCAGGCTGCAACGTTGGGCAGGAACCAGAAGGAGTGTTGCAGGTAGGGGAGCAGGCGCACATCGGAGTACGGAAACGGCGGTCGCGTGCCCGTCTTCAGATACTCCACCGCCTTGGGCAGGTAGCCGCCGCGGATGATGTCCAGCCACTTCTGCACGTCGTCTTTGTGCTTGAACTGCGCCCACACGCCCGTGCCCGATGCTTCAAAGAACGCGTTGAGATCGAACTCGTCGAACTCCCCGGCGCTGGCGACCGCCAGCAGCTCATCCGGCATCTGGTAGGTCAGCAGGCGCAACTGGGGCAGGCTGGCGTAGGGGTTCCATGCGGCCGGGTGCTGCGCCGCGAACTGCGCCTTGGCCCGCTGCTCGTCGGTGTAGGTCCAGTTGAAGATCTGCTCCTCGATGAACTCGCCGGTGGCCAGCGCCCGGAACGGCGTGCCCGACAGGTAGAGGTAGGCCTTGGTCGTGATGGGCAGGAACTCGGTCGAGAGCTGGCTGAGGTCCTCGTTCACCTCCGCCAGGCCGGCAGCGTACTCCAGCCTGGCCTCCTTCTTGGCGACCGCCTCCTCTTCGCCCTCGAACAGCTCCCTGGCCGTCTCGCGCCACGCGCCGAAGTGGTATTCGTCGAAGACCACCAGGTCCCAGTTGATCGTGTGAATCCACTCGTTCTTGGGCTTGATGTTGCCCGCCGCATCGCGGCCCAGCAGGTCCTGGAAGGAGCCAAAATAGACCACCGGCTTGCGGCGGCTGATCCTGCGCGGGTCGCCGTCGGAGTTGCGGGAGAGGTAGAGCCAACCGTCGAAGTCTACGTGGGACTCCAGGTCGGTCTGCCACGCATCTTCGACGGCCGGCTTGAAGGTGGCCACCAGCACGCGCTTGGCGCCGAGCTTCTTGGCGAGCTGGTAGGCGGCGAAGGTCTTGCCGAAGCGCATCTTGGCGTTCCAGAGGAAGCGCGGGACGGCGTGCATGTCCTCCTGCCAGATGGAGTGGAAGTAGGCGTGCGTCTTGTTGACGGCCTCGGCCTGCTCGCGGCGCAGGGCGAAGGTCTCGTGATGCGCGCCGCTGAAGCGCTGGCCCGTGCGCAGCTCGGCCAGCACGGTCTGCACGTCCGCCACCGTGCAGCGCATCCACTCCCCCGTACTCTTCTCGAAGCCTCTTCTCCTGAGCGCCTCATGCACGTCGCGATCCGTAAAGGCCGTGCCGTCGTCGCGCTCAGCGGGTTCGTCCAGTTCGATGCGATAGTTCTTGATTGCGGCGGTCTTGAGCTGCTCGGCCACGCGCTGCTTCACGTCGCGCGTGGTCTGGCCCACCTTGAGCAGGCCCTGGTGCGCGGCGTCGTCAATCGCGTAGGCGTAGATGCGCGGCCGGGCGGCGGGCTTGGGGGCGAGGATTTCCTCGATGGTCTGCCTCATAGAGACAGCCCTTCAATGCGTTTCCCCCAAGCGCCTTTATCAATCGCTGTCATAGATCCTCCAGCAACTGAGCGATGGCCTTTGGCGACGGCAGTTGGCCTTTCAGCGCCAAGGTTGTGCGCCCAGGCTATTTCTCCAACCAGTGGTTGGAGTCTTTCGTTGTCGTGGTATTCCGAATAGAACTGGCGCATATACCAGAGGTTCTGGACCGAAAAACCACTCACGCCGGGGAATTCGCGCCGCAGATCGGCCGAGAGTTTCTCCACCACGGATTTTCCCCAGCCCTCGCTATTCTGGCGTTCCACGATCATGCGACCAATGTCCCAGTAGAGGCCGACCAGCTCCCGGTTGACCGCTTTGAGGGCTTCGTACTGGGCTGAGTGGATGCGTTTCTTAATCTCGGTCAACAAGCCCAGATAGTCCTGTGCTTTGCCAAGGATGCTATTCTGAGCTTCGTCAGTCTGCGTCATAGCTCACCTCTTCTGGACGAAAAACCTGGCCCACCTTGAGGAGGCCCTGATGCGCCTCATCCTCGATGGTGGGTTTGCTCATTGCGACCCCTCGATGACTTCCCAATGGCCGGTCTTGTCAGAACCGACACGTCTCAGCAAGCCCTGTTCGCGCAGCTTCTTGAGGTGGCGCTTGATGGTGCTCTCGGAAACTTGCAGTGCGCTGGCCATCACGCTTGCGGTCGCTCTCGGATTGTCCCGCAACATAGCCAACATCCGCCTTGACAATCCATATACAGTGTCATTTACAGTGTCATTTACAGTATCATTTACACCGGCGTCTGCTATTGTCTCGGTCGCGATGTCGATGTATCTGTACAGCGAATTGCCGATCGCATCGAGCATGAAGCTGATGAACGGGCGGCAATCCACCGCGCCGGCATGCGACTCCTGCAGCGCCTTGTAGTACAGCGCCTGGTTGTGGTGCACCAGGGTTTCAATCGGCATCCAGGCGAACAGCGGATTCCAGCGGGAAAGAACCAGCGTCTGCCACAGCCGCCCGATTCTGCCGTTGCCATCGCGGAAGGGGTGGATGTGTTCCAGCATGTAGTGGACGGCGGAGCTTTTGATGAGCGGGTGCGCATCGGTAGTTTTCCCCCAGTGCAGGAGCTGCTCGACCAGGGCGGGGACCTGTTCCGCTGGGGAGCCGCGGTGCATCACCACGCCGTCGCCGCGCACGACGGCCACGCCGACCGTGCGGAACTGGCCAGACTCCCCGATGAGCGCGTCGGTCAGATGCGCGTGGGCCAGCAGCAAGTCGTCCACCGACCAGGGGTCATAGTGGGTCATCTCGTTGTAGGCGCGCCACGCGTTCTGCACCTCTTTGATGTCCTTGGGCGGTCCCCAGACGGGTTTGCCGTTGATTACATCGGCGACCTGGCCCAGGGTGAGCCGGTTGCCTTCGATGGCGGTGGAGGCATGAATCGAGAGGATGCGGCTCAGCTTGCGCAGGTGCAGCACGTCGCCGGACTGTTCCTCGCTGATCTTGACGCGCTCCAGCAGGGCGTGGATGTCGCCGATCTTTTCGTACCAGCAGGGGTCGTCCGTGTAGAACTTCTCCAGCGGCGTCATGGGCGGGCCTCTGGCGTCGGCGCGAGGATTTCTTCGATGGTTTTACTCATCAGAGTCATCTCCGCTGAGATCCATCGGGCGGACGACTTTCTCAATGAACGCGATCTCATCGGCGGAGATACCGTATTTGGCGTAGAGGTCCTCGTCTGTCCACCGCCTCGTCCAATCTTGGATTGGCACGAAGGTATAGACCTTGCGCGTGGTGTCTTGGGATGGCTTATGCAGAAGGATCAGGAAGCGAGTCAGACGACAGGAGAGGTAGGACAAGGCACTCTCGGCTTCAGTCTTCGAGTCGAACGGTCCAATGTACATGTACGTCCACGACGAGATACTTCCGGGCTCTCCGATGAATGGTGTGCTGATGATCTTGTGCGGGTAGGTGTCTCTGTTGCCGGTACCCGGAGCAGCCCGGCCAATGAAAACTTTCCACTTGTCGAAGACGGCCTGTTCCTTCTCAATCTCTGATCTTGCGACGTATCCAACCCCACCGTTCCTGTAGACCTTGAGGTCATTGTCTGACTTTGTATCCTTGCCCCTGAAGGTGCTGTCGAGCCCAAAAGCGCCGATCGAGCTGACCAGCTTCGTGAATTTCTTCGCCTCAGGAAGTTCCAGGGACTTGTCGCTACCCGTTTCGACAGCAACAACCTTTTTGAGAATCGACAACCCTTCATTGAAGCGGATGAAGACATCAGCGCCCTCTTCGAGGAGTAGGCGGGTTGCGGTCGAGGGTGGCTCGTCCTTGTAGTACGTGGTGACGCGACATGTCCCGGGATTGTCGCGGTCCCAGAGGAAGTAGCAGACGCCGCCTTTGAGGCCGATCCCTGGGAAGACGTCCGAAGCGGTGAGGTAGTCGTCGATTGAACGCAGGCGGTCATCGGTAAGCATCGACTCGCGAAACTCGTCCAGGCCCATGCCACCCGAGAACCAGCGTGCCGGGATAATCATGCAAAGGAATCGGGGGTCGAGCGCCTTGGCCTGCTGGACGAACTGCTGGTAGATGGGGCGCGCCTGCGTGCCGAATCCATCCGTGTTTAGTTGATACGGCGGATTGCCAATGATCACGTCGAACTGCATATCGCCTCCAAACAACTCGGCTACGCGAGTCCTGATGTCGTCAGTGTGGATCAACGCATAGGCGTGCGTTTCAAGCCCCTCGCCCCGGTCAAGGGTAGCCTGGCTGGCGCCGCAATACGAGCACCTGCCGTTGTGCCACGTATGCTCCATCCGCTCGAACCAGATGTTGCCGGCGTCGCTGGCGAAGCCTTTGGCGATGGAGTGGCTGCCCTGGGCGTGCTTCGAGCAATAGACGCTGCGCCGCGCCAGCAGGCTGGTGAGATGTGTGATGCCGATGCCGTACACCTGCCGCGTCAGGATGTGGTTGACGCGCGCTGCCAGGTCTGGCATCTCGTCCGCCAGCCCCTGGGTCAGGCGGCTGGTGATCTCGCGCAGGAAGACACCCGACTTGGTGCAGGGGTCCAGGAAGCGCACCGTCTTGTCCGCCCAGAGGTTGGCGCCGCCGTGATCCGCGGCCCACGCCGCGGCCAGCGCGTCCAGCATCCGGTTCGCCAGCTCCGGCGGCGTGAAAACCTCGTCGTTGGAGAGGTTGGCGATGCACGTCAGCACATCCGGGTTGCGGCCGC